>NZ_ANFX01000001.1 GCF_000331285.1 Porphyrobacter sp. AAP82
GCGGGAAGGCGACGCCGCAGCCGCAAGCGTGCTGTCGGCACCAGAGCACCGGCTCCGGTGCTTGCCCTGCCGAACCAGCGCTGGAGCCTGGACTTCGTCCATGACCAGATGGCTTCTGGCAGACGGTTCCGGGTGCTCAACGTGGTCGACGACGTGACCAGAGAGTGCCTGGCGGCGGTGCCGGACACCTCGATCTCAGGGCACCGTGTCGTGCGCGAGCTGACCCGGCTGATCGACGAGCGCGGCAAGCCGGGGATGATCGTCAGCGACAATGGCACCGAGCTCACCAGCAATGCCGTGCTCGCTTGGTGCGGCCAGATCAGCGTCGAGTGGCATTACATCGCTCCGGGCAAGCCGATGCAGAACGGCTACGTCGAGAGCTTTAACGGCCGCATGCGCGACGAGCTGCTCAACGAGACCCTGTTCCTCAGCATGGCCCATGCACGGGTCGAGATCGCTGCCTGGGTCGAGGATTACAACCG
>NZ_ANFX01000002.1 GCF_000331285.1 Porphyrobacter sp. AAP82
GAGGCGGTCACCACCGGGCTGCAACGCAAGCGCACGACCCACGAGATCCTGACCGATCTGTTGCGCGCCGAAGCCGCGCATCGTCATGCCGCCTCGATCCGTTACCGCATGACCGCAGCCAAGCTGCCGGTAATCAAGGACCTCGACGCCTTCACGTTCGAGGGGACCCCGATCAACGAAGAGCTGGTGCGCTCCCTTCACGCAGGTTCGTTCCTGCCCGGTCGCCGCAACATCGTGCTCATCGGCGGCACAGGGACGGGCAAGACCCATCTGGCCACTGCGATCACCGCCAGCGTCGTGCGTGCCGGTGCCCGCGGGCGCTACTTCAACACGGTCGATCTCGTTACCCGGCTCGAGGAAGAAGCTCGCATCGGCAAGGCTGGCGCCATCGCTGCTCAGCTCGGCAGGCTCGACCTCGTGGTGCTCGACGAGCTGGGCTATCTGCCGTTCGCCCGATCCGGTGGGCAGCTCTTGTTCCATCTGATCAGCAAGCTCTACGAGCAGACCTCGGTCATCATCACCACCAACCTCGCCTTCGGCGAGTGGCCCACCGTCTTCGGCGACCCCAAGATGACCACCGCGCTGCTCGATCGCATCACGCACCATTGCGATATCGTCGAGACCGGCAACGACAGCTGGCGCTTCAAAAATCGCAGCTGACCAAGTCAGAAAACCGCCTTCGCGCTGCTGACGCCTCCGGTCGGGCTACGCCCTCCCTACGCCGCCAGCAGCGCGAAACACGCGCCCAGCATCAACCACCCACCATCTCAACAAGGGGGTCCCTTTTGCGTGCCGATAGGGGGGCCCGATTGAACGCCGATTGACA
>NZ_ANFX01000003.1 GCF_000331285.1 Porphyrobacter sp. AAP82
CGGCTTCCATGAGACCGCGCATGCTGTGACCGGCACCTGCCTGATCAGCTTCGACCGCAACCGCTACTCGGTCATGGCCAAAGCGGCGCGGCGGGCCGTTCAGGTCCGCGCCTATGCCGATCGCATCGTCGTGCGCCTCGGCGACGAGGTCATCGCAGAGCATGCTCGGCACTTCGGCCGCGACCGGACGATCTATAATCCCTGGCATTACCTGCCCGTTCTGGCCAACAAGCCCGGCGCCCTGCGGAACGGTGCACCCTTCCAGGGCTGGGACCTGCCACCGGCACTGACGCGGTTGCGGCGCAAGCTGGGCGGCGGTGATGACGCCGACCGCCGCTTCGTGCGCGTGCTGGCATCGGTAATGACCGATGGCTTGGAAGCGGTCGAGGCCGCGATCCGGGAGGCGCTTAATAGGGGTGCTGTCAGCGACGAGGTCATCCTCAACATCCTGGCCCGATACCGGGACCCGCCATCCGAGCGCCCCCTGGATGTGGTCGCCGATCTCAAGCTCAGCCACC
This sequence comes from Porphyrobacter sp. AAP82, assembly GCF_000331285.1. GTDB lineage: Bacteria > Pseudomonadota > Alphaproteobacteria > Sphingomonadales > Sphingomonadaceae > Erythrobacter. The sequence goes on from NZ_ANFX01000003.1 coordinate 519, forward strand.
CGCCGATCGCGGACTGCGCGCGCTACGATACGGTGCGAGGCCTCCATGCAGCGGCATGAGATGATCGAGGCGATGCGTTCGCTCGGGCTCAAGGGCATGGCAGGAGCCTTCGACGAGGCGGTCACCACCGGGCTGCAACGCAAGCGCACGACCCACGAGATCCTGACCGATCTGTTGCGC
>NZ_ANFX01000004.1 GCF_000331285.1 Porphyrobacter sp. AAP82
CAGCCGGCGAGCAGGCCGTGGGCTCGACCATGTAATGATCAGCCATGACCAGAAAGCGGCGGTTGAACACCCGCTCCTTGCCGACGAACACGGTGGTGACCGCGGTCTTCATGTTATCGTAGATGCCGCGCAGAGGAACACCGCCGAAGAAGGCAAAGCCGCGCGCATGCGCGTCGAACACCATCTCCTGCGTCTCGCGCGGATAGGCCCTGACGTAGACCGCCCGCGACGCGCACAGCCGCATCTGCGCCACCTTCACCCGCATCGGCTTGCCCGCGATCTCCACATCCTCGTGGCTCCAGTCGAACTGGTAAGCCTCGCCAGGCTTGAACATGAGCGGGATGAAGGCAGGCGCGCCATCACCCGCATCCTTGCGCCGCGCTTCCGTCCAGCGCCGGGCGTAGCGCCGGACCGCGTCGTAGGATCCCTCGAACCCCTCACGGCACAGCAGATCATGGATCCGGGTCATGCGCAGCCGGTCACGCCGGTGCCGGGCCTCGTTCTGCGTAAGCAGCACGTCGAGCCGCTCCTGGAACGGCCCAAGCCGGGGCAGCGGTTGAACCGTGCGGCGATAATCGAATGCGCCTTCCGGCGCCCGGATCGCTTTGCGCACCACCTTGCGCGACAGCCGCAGATCCCGCGCAATCGCCTTGATCGCCTTCCCGCTCGCGTGCTCCCGCCGTATCCGAACAACCGTCTCCACCACCAACATCCCGATCTCACCACCTGGAAAACCAGGCAGTCCGCTACACCATC
>NZ_ANFX01000005.1 GCF_000331285.1 Porphyrobacter sp. AAP82
CGGCGCGATCGAGCGCGGCGGCGCGGGCCGCGCTCGGCATGGCCGCGAGCCGGCGCTGGGCAGTGCGCGCAGCCAGGGCGAGCGCCGTCACCAGCGCGGCGGGATCGGCAGCCTCGGCGGGCGTGAGGGCGGCGGTCATGGCGGTCATCCGCCCGCCCTAGCACCGCGCGGCGCGCGTGTCAGGCCCGCACCCCGATCCGCCCCGCAGGGCAGCGATTCGCCGCAGGGGAACGGGGGATTCGCACCTGCCGCAGGGCGCGTCTTGCAGCGCTTTTGCAAACGTTGATCGATTCGCCGCGATTCCGCATCGGCTCACCTAAGAGAGCAACTTAGGATTCGACCATAGAGGGCCTCCCTGATAGCTCCACCGCCCGGGGCACAACAAAAAAACCGGGGCCGCAATCTTGTCACTCAGAGATACCGCACATGCGTGGGGCGACCGGCTGCGGCATTGGTTCCCCGACCGCGAGTTCTTCATGCGCGCCGACGGGCAGGTGCGCTTCATCAAGGTCTCCTCGCAGCTCCAGATGCGCGTTGCCGGCGGCGTGGTCGTGCTGGCCTTGCTGTGGCTGGTCGCACTGGGCGTGATGGCCTGGGGCCAGTACCGCGCCGAGGCCGATCTTGCCTCCTTCGTCGAAGAGAAAGCCCGGGTCGCCAAGGCGGGCGAGCGGCTCAAGGAATATGGCGGCAATCTCGACAAGGTGGTCGATGATCTCAAGGAGCGGCAGGACTTCCTCGACGAGATGGCCCGGATGCTGCCCGAAGACATGGTCAAGGAAGGCGCGGCAAGCGGCACGATCACGGATTCGACCCGCGAGGCCGGCGAGACGGTCAAGAAGGTCAGCGCGCTGATCCCCGAGGCCCGCGGCCTTGCCGAACTCGAAGCCCGCCAGCTCGCCTATGTCGAGCGCCTCACCCGCTTTGCCGATGCCCGCGCGCGCCGCGCCGAGGCGGCAATGCGCAAGCTCAACCTCGATCCCCAGACCATGGCCCGCCAGGCGCAGGCGGCGATGGGCGGCCCCTTCGAGGCGCTGTCCGCCGCCGATCTCGACCCGCGTTTCGAACGGCTCGGCCTGTCGCTCGCCCGCATGACGGTGTTCGAGCGCGCGCTGGACGGCATCCCGCAGGTCGTGCCCGCCAGCATCCAGTCGATCACCTCGGGCTTCGGTTTCCGTCGCGATCCGTTCAACGGGCGCGGGGCAATGCATGCCGGGATCGACTTCAAGGGCCCGATCGGCTCGCCGATCTTCGCCGCCGCCGATGGCCGCGTGACCTTTGCCGGACGCAAATCGGGCTATGGCAATGCGATCGAGATCACCCACGCTAACGGAATGTTGACCCGCTACGCCCACTTGTCGCGGATCGATGTGCGGGTCGGTCAGGCGGTCGCGGCGGGCACGACGATCGGCGGGCTCGGCTCGACCGGACGCTCGACCGGTCCGCACTTGCATTTCGAAGTCCGCATCAATGACCGCGCGATCAATCCGCGCCCGTTTCTGGAGGCAGCCCCCGATGTTCTCAAGGAAGTCCGCGCAGCCGGATCCGGTTCCCCTGCCACCCGCCGCAGCGCCGCGGCCCGTTAACAGGAGCAGCATGATGGCCTCTGGCTCGACCTTTTCGGTGATCGGTGCGGATGTGACCATCACCGGCAACCTTAGCGCTTCGGCCGATCTGCATATCGACGGCACGGTGCTCGGCGATATCACCTGCGCCAGCCTCGTGCAGGGCGAGAAGAGCACGATCAACGGCGCGGTGGTGGCCGATAGCGCGCGGCTCGCGGGCAAGGTGACCGGGTCGATCACCGCCAAGGAGCTGGTGATCCTCAAGACCGCGCGGATCGAGGGCGATGTGCATTATGACGCGCTGACCATCGAACAGGGCGCCGAGGTCGACGGGCGCTTTGCCCCCAACGGCCGCGCCGCCCCGGCAGCTCCGGTCGCGGCAGCCGCCAAGCCCGTGCTCGAAATGGGCGCCGAAGCGGCGGAATAAGCCTGGCTCGCCCCCTCCCGCAAGCGGAAGAGGGGACCGGAGTCAGAGCACCTCGGCCCTCAGGGTCTTGCGATCCAGCTTGCCGATCATCGTCTTGGGCAGGCTTTCGCGCACCACCACCATGTCGACCCGCTCGTGCTTGCCGATGCGGGCGTTGAGCCAGTGTGCGAGTTCCTCGCCGGTGGCGCCGGCGCCTTCGTTCAGCGTCACATAGGCGCGCGGCACCTCGCCGCGATAGTCCTCGGGAACGCCGATCACCAGCGCCTCCTTCACGGCGGGGTGTTCGAGGATCACGTCCTCGACCACGCTCGGGAAGACCTTGAAGCCGCCCACCGCGATCATGTCCTTGATGCGGTCGACGATCTCGAGGAAGCCCTCGGCATCGATCCGCGCGACATCGCCGGTGCGCAGGTAGCGCTTGGCATCGATGGTGACGAAGGTTTCGGCATCGGTTTCGGGGCGGTTCCAGTAGCCGCGCATCACCTGCGGACCGTGGACTGCCAGCTCCCCGGGCTCGCCTTCCGGGGCAAGCCGCGCGGCGTCCTCCTTGTCGAGCAGCACCACCTGCGTCCCCGGCACCAGCTGGCCGATCGTCCCGCGCTTGCGGATGCCGTCATAGGGATTGGCCGAGACCACGCCCGAACTTTCGGTGAGGCCGTAGCCCTCACAGATGCGCACGCCGGTGACCGCCTCGAATTTTTCATGGACCGGTCCGGGCATCGGCGCGCCGCTGGAGATGCAGACTTTCAGACTGCCGAGATCGGTCTTCGCCAGATCGGGGTGATCGAGGATCGCCTGGAACATCGTCGGCACGCCGGGAAAGCCGGTGCAGCGGTAGCGCTGGATCGTTGCGAGCACTTGGCGGGTCTCGAACCGCGGCACCATCGCGATCGCGGCGCCCGTCACCATCGCGTGATTGAGCAGCGCGGTGTTGGCGAAGACGTGGAAGAACGGCAGCGCGCCCATGAACACCTCGCCCGCCGGATTGCCGAAGGGGTTGAGCGCGGCGACCTGCTGGGCGTTCACCGAAAGCTGGTCATGCCCCAGCATCGCGCCCTTGGGCCGCCCGGTGGTGCAGCCGGTATATTGCAGCAGGGCAAGATCGGCGGGGGTAACCTCGACCGGCACCGGATTGCCCGCCGGGGTCATTTCGGTCCAGCTCTTGATGGTCGGACCGTAAGCCACCGCGGCGATCTGGCTGCGCTTGAGGAGCCGGAGTGCCAGCCCCTTGTACCACGGCAGCTGGTCGGCAAGGCTGCCCACCACCAGCGTCTCGAGCGCCGAGGCGCCCAGCACCTTGCTCGCGGTCTTGTAGAGTTCGGGCACATCGACCGTCACCAGCACCCGGGTGCCGCTGTCGCCGACTTGCCAGCTCAGCTCCTCGACCGAATAGAGCGGCGAGAAGTTCACCACCACCGCGCCCGCCATCATCGCCCCGTAATAGGCGGCGGCGTAGATCGGGACATTGGGCAGGAACAGACCGACGCGGTCGCCCTTCTGGATGCCGATGGTCTGGAGCCCGAGGGCAAAGGCCTTGGCCTGCTTGTGGATCTGGGCGTAGCTGTAGGTCCGCCCGAGGAAATGCAGGAACGGCGCCTGCGGGTTCATCGCCAGCGTGCGTTCGAGCAGTGCGGGCAGGCTCGCGGGCGCGAAGGTCGTCTCGAGCGGGAGCGGGTGATGATAGGCGGTTGCGACGCTACTGACAGTCATGTCAATAATACTGGCGCACAAGCGAAACTGCCCGGGGGGCCTGCGCCAGAGAGCGAAATCCCGTCAGGCCGTGCCCGACACGGGGACCAAGTCAAACGTGAGTGGGACAGAGCAATTTCGGCCCGCCAAAGGACGGGCCGCGAGCGCACGCGCGCGAGCCGCAGGCGCTCAAGCCCGCAGGGCTTGAAACAGCGCCGAGGATGTGCCCGCGGAGGCGGGCACACACACAAGGGCTTCTCAGATAAACCCGCTCTCGGGGTCGATCTTCTCTTCGGCAGCCTCGGCTTCGCGTTTGCGGGCGAGCCAGGCTTCGGCCTCGGCTTCCTGCGCGGCCTGGGCTGCGGCCTTGTGGGTCGCATCGCGCTCGGCGCGCAGTTCCTCGATCAGCTTTTCGCGGTCGTTGCGCACCGGTGCGGCGGCGCCGTCCGCGTCTTCGGTGATCCCGGCGCGTTTGGCGGCCTTGGCAACCATCGCGTCCAGTTCACGCTGGGAACAAAGCCCGAGCGTCACCGGATCCTTGGGCTGGATGTTCTGGATGTTCCAGTGCGAGCGGTCGCGGATCGCGCCGATGGTGTTGCGGGTGGTGCCGATCAGCTTGGAGATCTGCGCATCCGACACCTCGGGGTGGTTGCGCAGGATCCAGGCGATGCCGTCGGGCTTGTCCTGACGCTTCGAGACCGGGGTGTAGCGCGGGCCCTTGGTGCGGGTCACCTCGACGGGCGCCTTGTGCATCTTGAGCGAGTAGGCGGGATCGGCCTGGCCTTTCTCGATCTCGCCTTGCGTCAATTCGCCCGAGTGGACCGGATCGCGGCCGGTATACTTGCTGCCCGCAAGGTCATCGGCCATCGCCTGCACTTCGAGGATGTGGAGGCCGCAGAACTCGGCGATCTGCTCGAAGGAGAGCGCGGTGTTGTCCACCAGCCAGGTCGCGGTGGCATGCGGCATCAGCGGCTTGGGCTGATCCTTGGTCGCCATGGGGGAATCTCCGTTGAAAATGAAAGGGCCGCCCCTTTCGGAGCGGCCGCCTTGCCAGCGCAGATAAGCGAAACCGTGCCAAACGGCAAGAAATGGATTCAGAATACGTCCGGCGTTTGAAGGCTGACAGCCTCGTCCTCTTCGAGCGCCACCAGTCCGGTCAGGAACTGCCGCGTCGCCGCGTCCCAGCTGAAGCTTGCGCCATAGCTCGCGCACAGCTTGCGGTCGCAATAGCGTGCGGCGTCGATCGCGCGGGTCAGGTCCTCGTGCATCGCCCCGACCTCGCTGGTGACGATGTCGAGCGGGCCGGGCACCGGAAAGGCGGCGACCGGCGTGCCGCAGGCGAGCGCCTCGATCATCACGAGACCGAAGGTGTCGGTGCGGCTCGGGAAGACGAACACATCCGCCCCGGCATAGCAGCCGGCGAGTTCCACGCCGCTCTTCTTGCCGAGGAAGCGCGCTTGGGGAAATTTCGCCTCGAGCGCCGCGCGGGCCGGGCCGTCGCCGACCACCACCTTGGTGCCGGGATAGGGGCAGGCGAGGAAGGCCTCGATATTCTTCTCGACCGCGATGCGCCCGACATAGAGCAGGATCGGTCCTTCAAGACCGGCATATTCGGGCGGCGGCGGGGCCTCGGGGGAGAAGCACGAAAGATCGACCCCCCGGCTCCAGTGGGTGAGCTGGGTCAGGCCCTGCTGCCGCAATTGCGCGCGGATCGTCTCGGTGGCGACCATGATGCGCTGCGCGGGGCGGTGGAACCAGCGGATATAGGGCCAGAAGACGCTCGCCGGCAGGCCGGTGCGGCGCGCGAGGTAATCGGGGAACTGGGTGTGGTAGGCGGTGGTGAAGGGCACCTTGCGGCGCAGGCAGTAACGCCTTGCGGCAAAGCCCAGGGGCCCCTCGGTCGCGATATGCACCGCTTCGGGCGCGATCTTCGCGAGCTGCCGCCCGACTGACCCCGGCGCGGTCAGCGCGAGGCGGATTTCGGGATAGGTCGGCGCGGGAACCGAGGGATAGCCCTCGGGGCTGATGACCGTGACCTCATGCCCCCAGGCGCGCAGCACGTCGCAGGTCGTCGAGAGTGTGCGCACCACCCCGTTGGTCTGCGGGTGCCAGGCATCGGTGACGATCGCGATCGATGCGGGGACAAGCCCCGCGGGCGCGATCGATGCGGGCACAAGCCCCGCGGGCGCGATCGATGCCGGGGCGGGAGAGGCACTGTCGGTCGGGATCGTCGCCAGCCGGTTCACGCCGCCTCGCGCGCCGGGCCCGCGACGGGCGCCCCGCCGTCGGCCGGATCGCCCGCACCCTCGGCGCGGCGCTTCATCTCTTCGGGCCAGTGGAGGATTTCCATGCGGCCGTCATGATGTTCGACCAGCGCGTTGCAGCCTTCCACCCAGTCGCCATCGTTCCAGTATTCGATCGCCTTGCCGTTGTGATCGAACATGCGGAATTCGGCGGTGTGGATGTGGCCGCACACCACGCCATCGACGCCGCGCTCGCCGGCGGCGCGGGCGACGACTTCCTCGTACTTGCCGATGAACTCGACCGCGTTCTTGACCTTGTGCTTGGCCGCCTTGCTGAGCGACCAGTAGGGCTTGCCCATCCAGCGCCGCACGGTGTTCACCGCGACGTTGCACTTCATCATGAAGTGGTAGGCATGGTCGCCCACGAAGGCGAGCCAGCGGTGCGAGAGCATCACCGCGTCGAACTCGTCGCCGTGGAGCACCATCAGGCGGCGACCGTCGGCGGTGTCGTGGAAGGCGGCGCGGCGGATTTCGATCCCGCCGAAGTTGAGGCCGGTGAACTGGCGGAACATCTCGTCGTGGTTGCCCGGGATGTAGACCACCCGGGTGCCGCGGCGGGCGCGCTTCATGATGCGCCACACGATGTCGTTGTGCGCGGAAGGCCAGTAAAACTTCTTCTTGAGGCGCCAGCCGTCGATGATGTCGCCGACCAGATACATGGTCTGGCTGTCGGTATGATCGAGGAAGTCGATCAGCATGTCGGCGTTGCAGCCCTTGGTGCCGAGGTGCACGTCGCTGATCCAGATCGTCCGATAGGAACGCCGCGAGTTGCCCTCGGGTTCGGGGATGCGCGGAGCGGCCGTGGGGAAGCTGGCAATATTGTCGCTGATCAGGTCGGAGAGTTCGGCACTGGTCATGGGTAACCCTTGAGTGTCATTTCCCGTCCGATCCCCATGGCAGCCAATTGTTACAGCCGACTCACAGACAAATGACGGTTTCGCGTCATTTTCCGAAAGGTGGACGAGTCAATCGTGACCCATGCAGGCCCATTGCTGACCAGAATATGACTATTGCACGACAAATCAAGGGCCCGCGCGGGCTGTCCGTCGATCGGCCCCGTCAGTCCATCGGGACGAAGCCCGGCAGCGCCCGGACCCGTTCGATCCACGCGGCGACGGCCGGATAATCCGCAAGCGCAAACCCGCCCTCGCCTGCCACATGGGTGTAGGCGAACAGCGTGATATCAGCGAGGCTCGGCGCCGCGCCGCAGAAAAACGTGCGCGGTTCCAGATGTTTGTCCATCACAGCCAGCGCCGCCTCGCCGCCTGCGGTCTTGCCGGGGATGGCGGCCAGCTGTTCGGGCGACAGGTTCGCCTCGCCGATGATCGCCAACCAGAAGCGCAAGGTCGCGATGTTGGGCTCGTGGCTATATTGCTCGAAGCACATCCAGCGCAGGCAATCGGCCTGGGCAAAGCGCTCCGCCGGGATCAGCGACGTCCCCTGCGCGAGGTACCAGCAGGCCGCGTTGCTCTCCGGCAAATACAGCGCGCCCTCGCCCGCGCCGATCTGCAGGACGGGGATTCGCCCGTTGGCATTCACCTGCGACAGGAATGCGGGGGTGCGCGTCTCGCCCCTGGTGATGTCATAGGCCCGCCGCGCCAGCGGCAGGCCGAGCAGCGCGGCGGTCAGCACGATCTTGTAGCAATTCCCGCTGCGGGGGTCTTCGTGAAGGGTGAGGGTATCAGCCACCCGCCACTTCCAGCACGATCTTGCCGATATGCTCGCGCGCTTCCATCCGCGCGTGGGCGGCGGCGGCTTCGGCGAGGGGGAAGCTCATGTCCATCACCGGCGCGATCTCGCCTTCGGCGAAGAGCGGCCAGGCGTTCTCGGCGATCTCGTCGGCGAGCGCGGCCTTGAAGGCGTCAGAGCGCGGGCGCAGGGTCGATCCGGTCAGCGTCAGGCGGCGCATCATCACCTGCGCCATGTTGATCTCGGCCCGCGCGCCGCCCAGCACGGCGATGGTGACGTGGCGGCCATCCTCGGCGAGGCATTTGAGGTTTTTCGCGACATAATCGCCCGAGACCATGTCGAGCACGATGTCGACGCCCTTGCCCCCGGTGTGCGCCATCACCGCTTCGGCATAGTCCTGCTGGCGGTAGTTGATGGCAAGATCGGCGCCGATGCGGGTGGCGGCGGCGCATTTGGCATCGTCGCCGCAAGTGACGATGACCTGCATGTCGAACGCCTTGGCGAGGCTGATCGCCATCGTGCCGATGCCCGAGGTGCCGCCGTGGACCAGCACGGTCTCCCCGTCGCGCGCAAGGCCGCGTTCGAACAGGTTGTGCCACACGGTGAACAGCGTTTCGGGAACCGCCGCCGCCTCGGCGAGCAGCATGCCGTCCGGCACCAGCAGGCAGTGCTGCCAGTGCGCCGCGCAATATTCGGCATAGCCCCCGCCCGGGGTGAGCGCGGCGACACGCTGCCCGATCATCTCGCGCGGGACCTCGGAGCCGACCGCGACGATCTCGCCCGAGACTTCGAGCCCGAGTAGCGGCGAGGCGCCCGGCGGCGGGGGGTAGAGCCCGGCGCGCTGGAGGCAATCGGGGCGGTTGACCCCGGCATAGGCGACCCGGATCAGCACATCATCGGGCCGCAGGCGCGGGACCGGCGCGGTCTGGATGCGCAGCACCTCGGGCCCGCCCGGCGCGTCAAAGCCAATCGATCGCATGGTTTCCGGAAGGCCCGATCCCTCGCTAACCCCCATTTTGTCGTCCCCGAAGTGGCGTATTAACCAATGTAGCTTCGGCGAATAACCGTCTCGCCGATTGACAGCAAGCCGCTTGGGGCGGATGCTGCACGGCAATGGAAGAACCCGATCGCCCAAGGCCTGTCGGAGATGCCGCCTCGAGGCTCGCGTCCGAGGACCTCGGCCCCTACTCGCAGGCCGAGCTGGACGAGCGGATCGCGGTGTTGGAGGCGGAAATCGCGCGGGTTTCAGCCCACCGGGCCAAGGCCGCCGCGCACCGCGCCGCCGCCGACGCGCTGTTCGGGAAGGGGGGTGGATGATCCCCCTTCGCATTTCCCTCGTAACTCGCCTTAGGGATTCGCAATTCCCTCTCCCCCACCCATATTGCGCTCGACCGGCTCTCTCCGCCCCCTCGCCACGGGCATCCACCCGCTGAAAGGCCTCTCCCATGCCCAGCTTCGCCCAGAACCTCGAACGCACGCTGCACAACGCGCTCGGCAACGCGTCCGAACGGCGGCACGAATATGCCACGCTCGAACACCTGCTGCTGGCGCTGATCGACGATGAGGACGCGGCCGCCGTGATGGCCGCCTGCGGGGTCGACTTTGCCGAACTGGGCGAGGTCGTGAAGCAGTATCTCGACCAGGAATACCAGAGCCTCAAGACCGAGGACGGCGCCGATCCGCAGCCCACCGCCGGGTTCCAGCGGGTGATCCAGCGCGCGATCCTGCATGTCCAGTCCTCGGGCAAGGACACCGTCACCGGCGCCAACGTGCTGGTCGCGCTGTTTTCCGAGCGCGATTCCTACGCGGTCTACTTCCTCCAGCAGCAGGACATGAGCCGCCTGGATGCGGTCAGCTACATCAGCCACGGCATCGGCAAGGGCGGCCGGCAGATCGAAAGCAAGACCCCGCAGGGCACCGACAAGGCCGAAGAAGCCGCGCAGACCAAGCAGGAAGGCGGCAACAAGAAGGAAACCGCGCTCGACCAGTTCACCGTCAATCTCAACGCCAAGGCGGAAAGTGGCAAGATCGATCCGCTGATCGGGCGCGGGCCCGAGGTTGACCGGACGATCCAGATCCTGTGCCGCCGCTCGAAGAACAACCCGCTCTACGTGGGCGATCCCGGCGTCGGCAAGACCGCGATCGCCGAGGGTCTCGCGCGCAAGATCGTCGAGGGCGACGTGCCCGAAGTGCTCGCCGAGGCGGTGATCTACTCGCTCGACATGGGCGCGCTGCTCGCCGGCACGCGCTACCGCGGCGACTTCGAGGAGCGGCTGAAGCAGGTCGTCTCCGAGCTCGAGGGCATGCCCCATGCGGCGCTGTTCATCGACGAGATCCACACCGTGATCGGCGCGGGCGCGACCAGCGGGGGGGCGATGGACGCCTCGAACCTGTTGAAGCCTGCCCTGTCGTCGGGCGCGATCCGCTGCATCGGCTCGACCACCTACAAGGAGTTCCGCAACCACTTCGAAAAGGACCGCGCCCTGCTGCGCCGGTTCCAGAAGATCGACGTGAACGAACCCACGATCGAAGACACGATCAAGATCCTGAAGGGCCTCAGGACCGCCTTCGAGGATCACCACAAGGTCAAGTACACCCCCGACGCGATCAAGACCGCGGTCGAGCTGTCGGCGCGCTACATCAATGACCGCAAGCTCCCCGACAAGGCGATCGACGTGATCGACGAGGTCGGCGCGATGCAGATGCTGGTGCCGCCCAGCCGCCGCAAGAAGACCATCACCGCGCGCGAGATCGAACAGGTGATCGCGACGATGGCGCGCATCCCCCCCAAGTCGGTGAGCAAGGACGACAAGAAGGCGCTCGAGAACCTCGAACGCGATCTGAAGCACGTGGTGTTCGGGCAGGACGATGCGATCGTGCGCCTCGCCACCGCCATGAAGCTCAGCCGTGCAGGGCTTCGCGATCCCGACAAGCCGATCGGGAGCTTCCTGTTCTCCGGCCCCACCGGCGTCGGCAAGACCGAAGTCGCGCGCCAGCTCGCCACCATCATGGGGATCGAGCTGAAGCGCTTCGACATGTCGGAATATATGGAGCGCCACTCGGTCTCCCGCCTGATCGGCGCGCCTCCGGGCTATGTCGGCTATGACCAGGGCGGCCTCCTCACCGACGCGGTCGACCAGAACCCGCATTGCGTGCTGCTGCTGGACGAGATCGAGAAGGCCCACCCGGACCTCTACAACATCCTCTTGCAGGTGATGGATAACGGCCGCCTCACCGATCACCACGGCAAGACGGTCGATTTCCGCAATGTGGTCCTGATCATGACCACCAATGCGGGCGCGGCCGATATGGCGCGGCAGGGCATCGGCTTTGGCGACGTATCGAAGGAAGATGCGGGCGACGAGGCGGTGAAGAAGATGTTCACCCCCGAATTCCGCAACCGCCTCGATGCGATCGTGCCCTTCGCCTATCTCGGCAAGAGCATCGTTGCGCGCGTGGTCGACAAGTTCATCCTCCAGCTCGAATTGCAGCTGGCCGAACAGAACGTCCACATCCAGTTCGACAGCGACGCCCGCGCGTGGCTCGCCGACAGGGGCTATGACAAGCTCTACGGCGCCCGCCCGATGGCCCGCCTGATCCAGGAAAAGATCAAGCAGCCGCTCGCCGAGGAACTGCTGTTCGGCAAGCTCTCCGAAGGCGGCGAGGTCCATGTCAGCATCAAGGACGGCAAGCCCGCCTTCGAGATGACCCCGGCCCCGCCCAAGGTGAAGCCGGCCAAGAAGGTCTCGGTCAAGAAGAAGGGCGCTGCGGCCAAGAAGCCCGAGACCGAGACTGACGAAGGCTGATGCGCTCCGGACTGACGTTACTGGCGGCGGCGGGGGTGCTTGTGGGCACCGCCGCCGCTCCCGCATTCGCCCAGCCCGCCGAGCTCGCGCCCGAAGGCATGGCCGCACACCTTGCCGAGGTCGGCAGCTGGCGCTTCGCCACCCGCGAGCGCGACAGCAAGGGCCAGCCGGTCTGCTCGGAAGTGTGGCGCTTCAACGCCGACGGCACCGCGCTGGTCGAAAGCGGGGCGGAGCGCGTCACCAAAAGCTGGCGCACGGCCGAGGACGATGGCGAGCGCTGGCTCTACACCACCTCGCTCGCCACCAACGGCGCGCCCGATTGCACCGGGGGCACGAGCGATCCGGCGCGCTACCCGCGCGCGGAATCGGGCTTCGTGCTGATGTTCTTCAACAGCGGCATCGCGCTCACCTGCGCCCCGCCCGAGGTGGTGCAGGGCCCCGACGGCAAGCCGGTCAAGTTCGTCAGCGACGAAAGCTGCTGGGGCACGCTCGCGCCGCTGCCCAACGGCTGAGCCACTTGCCCACCCCCAACCCCTCCCGCAAGCGGGAGGGGGACTGGTTGGCGCTGATACTCCCCTCCCGCTTGCGGGAGGGGCCGGGGGTGGGAATGTCTCGGAACTCAAATCACCCCATTCCCGTATCCCTCCCATGACCGCCCCGCCCTTCTCCTGGATCCGGCCCGAGCCGTGGGGCATCCACATCGTCCCCGCCGACGCCTGGGTCGATCCCTCGCGGCCCGTGCCCCGCGCGCTGGTCACCCATGGCCACGCGGACCACGCCCGCGGCGGGCACGGCATCACCATCGCCACCCCCGCGACGCTCGCGATCATGGAATTGCGCTACCAGACCCGCGAAGGGGCCTCGCCGGCCGAATATGGCGAGAGCCTCGACATCGGCGGCGGCGTGACGGCGACCTGGCTGCCTGCAGGCCACGTGCTCGGCTCTGCGCAGATCCTGCTCGAGCACGCGGGCGAGCGCGTCATCATCACCGGCGACTACAAGCGCGCCCCCGATCCGACCTGCGAAGCCTTCGCCGTCACCCCCTGCGACATCTTCATCACCGAGGCGACCTTCGGCCTGCCCCTGTTCACCCATCCCCCCATCGGCGAGGAGATCGCCAAGCTGCTCGACGCGCGTGTCGAAAATCCCGATTCCTGCATCCTCGTCGGCGCCTATGCGCTGGGCAAGGCGCAGCGGGTGATCGCGGAACTGCGGGCGGCGGGGCACACCGAGACGATCTGGCTCCACGGCGCGATGGAGGCGATGTGCCGGCTGTATGAAGAACACGGCGTCGTGCTGGGCGATCTGCGTCTGGTCAGCGATGCGCCATCGAAAGACGCGATGCGCGGGCAGATCGTGGTCGCCCCGCCCTCGGCGCTCAATGACCGCTGGAGCCGCCGCCTGCCCGAACCCGTCACCGCGATGGCGTCAGGCTGGATGCGCGTCCGCCAGCGCGCCCGCCAACGCGGGGTCGAACTGCCGCTGGTCATCTCCGACCATGCCGACTGGGGCGAACTGACCCGCACCATCGGCGAGGTCAACCCGGCCGAGACCTGGATCACCCATGGCCGCGAGGAAGCGCTGCTGCGCTGGTGCGAGCTGAACCAGCGCCGCGCCCGCGCGCTGGCGCTGGTGGGATACGAGGACGAGGATGATTGAGGGGGTGGGCAAATCCTCCCCCACCGGGGGAGGGAGACCGCGACCCGCAAGGTCGGGGTGGAGGGGCGAACGCCGCTCGCCCCTCCACCATGCTGCGCATGCTCCCCCTCCCCGTTCCGGGGAGGATGACTTACTTGATCGCGGCCAGATCGGCGGCGATCTTGGTCAGCATCTCGTCGGTGATGAGGCCCTGCGAGAAGGGGGCGAGCGCCTTGAGGCTGAGCGCCTTGAACTGGTCATAGGCCGGGTGCTGGGTGATGTCCTGCCCGCCGAAATTCGCGGTCACCACCGCCTTGGCGCGCTCGTCGGCCATCAGGGATTCGATCGGGATGTCGATGGTGAAGGCCGGGGCCGGCGCGGGGGTCGCGGTGTCTTGCGCCAGCACGGCGGCAGGGGCGGTCACGGCGGCAAGAGCAAGGCCGAGGGCGGCGAGAGGCGCAAACTTCATGAAGCGGTTTCCTTGATGGCAAATGGGCTGACACGAATGTCAGCAACGCGCTCTAGCGGATTTATGTGGCCGCGCAATGAACGGGTGGGGCGTTCAGGGGGCGGGGCCTGATGGAGGAATTCGCCGCCCTGCTCGATGCGCTGGTCTACACCACCAGCCGCAACCGCAAGCTGGCGCTGATCGCGGCCTATCTGCGGCAAGCCCCCGATCCCGACCGCGGCTGGGCGCTCGCCGCGCTGACCGACGGGCTCGATTTTCCGGCGGTGAAGTCCGCGACGATCCGGGGCCTGATGATGGAGCGGGTCGATCCGGTGCTGTGGGCGCTGAGCCGCGATTTCGTCGGCGATACGGCCGAGACCGCGAGCCTCTTGTGGCCGGAACCGCAGGACGCGCAGCCGCAGCCGCCGCTTTCGCTGGTCGCGGTGGTCGAGCGTCTCTCCGCCCTGACCCGCACCAGCGCCCCGCGCGAGTTGCCCGCGCTGTTCGACCGGCTCGACGCGCGGGGCCGCTATGCGCTGATCAAGCTCGCCACCGGAGGGATGCGCGTGGGCGTGTCGGCCCGCCTCGCCAAGACCGCTTTCGCGCAGGCCTTCGGGGTCGCGGTCGAGGAGGTCGAGGAATATTGGCACGCGCTCGCCCCGCCCTATGCCGAGCTCTTCGCCTGGGCGGCAGGCGGCGGCCCTGCCCCCGACCTTGCCCATACCCCGCGCTTCCGCCCCTTCATGCTCGCCCACCCGCTCGAGGACGGAGTGGTCGATCTGGCGGATTACGCCGCCGAGTGGAAGTGGGACGGGATCCGGGTGCAATTGGTCAGGGCCACCAATCACGAAGGGCGCGGGGAGACGCGGGTCTATTCGCGCTCGGGCGACGATATCTCGGCGACCTTCCCCGAACTGCTCGATGTTTTGCCGATGGATGCCGTGCTCGATGGCGAATTGCTGGTGCGCGGCAGCGCGCAGGGGGGCGAGGCGGGCGGCGCGGCCAGCTTCAACGCGCTCCAGCAGCGGCTCGGGAGGAAGACCGTCTCCAAGGCGATGCTGCGCGATTATCCCGCCTTCGTGCGGCTCTATGACGTGCTGCTGCTGGAAGGCGAGGACTGGCGCGAGGCCCCGTGGAAGTCGCGCCGCGCAACTCTCGAAGCCGTGATGCCGCTCCTGCCGGCCAGCCATTTCGACCTGTCGCAACTGGTCGAGGCCGAGAATTTCGAAGCCCTCGCCCGCATCCGCGATAGCGCGCGCGACGAGGCGATCGAGGGCCTGATGCTCAAGCACCGCGACAGCCCCTACATCGCGGGCCGCAAGGTCGCGCTGTGGTACAAGTGGAAGCGCGATCCGCTGCTGGTCGATTGCGTGGTGATGTATGCCCAGCGCGGGAGCGGCAAGCGCTCGAGCTTCTACAGCGATTACACCTTCGGCTGCTGGGACGGCGATCCCGATGCCGGGGCCGAGCTGCTCCCCGTCGGCAAGGCCTATTCGGGCTTCACCGACGAGGAGCTGAAGAAGCTCGACCGTTTCGTGCGGCAGAACACGCTGAACAAGTTCGGCCCGGTGCGCGAAGTGGCGCGCAGCCTCGTGTTCGAGGTCGCCTTCGATTCGGTCCACGCCTCGAAGCGCCACAAGTCCGGTCTTGCGATGCGCTTCCCCCGCATCCACCGCATCCGCTGGGACAAGCCCGCGCACGAGGCGGACCGGATCGCGAGTCTTCGTGCGCTCATCAAGGATTAGCTGATCCTCGGCGCGGGTCTTCCGCCGGACTGTGTCCGGCTCCGGGTGCCTGCGGGCGGGCGGTCGCCCTTGCCGCCCCAGGGGCCGAAATGGGGGCGCTGATCAAGGATTGACGCACGGCCCTGCGGCGCCCATCAAGTTGCAAATAGCAACGGAGAAATGCCCATGTCCTATGCCACCGCCGCGCTTGCCACCTATGCCAACATGCTCGGCACGCTCGATCACCTCGTCACCAAGGCGGAAGGCCACGCGAACGGCGAGGCGCTGCTGCAAGCCCGGCTCGCCGCGGATATGTTCCCGCTCGAAACCCAGATCCGCTTCACGATCGATCAGGTGGTGACCGCGCTGAACCGGCTCGGCAATGCCGGGATCGCCGCCGACAACAGTGACATCACCACCTTCGCCGAGACCCATGCGCGCATCGCCGCCGTGCGTGAGCTGGTGGCGAACACCGATCCCGCCACCTGGCCGGCGAGCGGCGATACGGTGGATTTCACCCTCCCCAACGGCATGGCCTTCGCGATGCAGGCGCACGAATATTGCCGCGACTGGACCACGCCGCAGTTCTACTTCCACCTGATGGCCGCCTATGCGATCCTGCGCGCCGAGGGCGTGCCGCTCGGCAAGATCGATTATGTCGGCTACATGATGCGCTACATGAAGCAGCCCGCGCCCGCCGCCTGAGGAGACCGCCCCGACAATGCACCGCTATGACCCCGCCCGCCAACGCCTCGCGCTCGGTCTTGCGGGGCTGGCGGGGCTGGTCGATGCGACGGGGTTCGTTGTGGCGGGGGGCTATTTCACCTCCTTCATGTCGGGCAACACCACGCGGATGGGGGTCGAACTGGCGCAATCCCCTGCGCTGGCGCTCGCCCCGCTGGAGCTGATCGCGGGGTTCCTGGCCGGCGTGACCGGGGGCGCGCTGGTCGGGCGGCGGGTGCGGGGGCGGCACAAGCGGGTGCTGCTCGGGTTGGTCGCGGTGCTGCTGACGGCGGGCGCAGGACTGCTGGCGGCGGGGCTTGCGGTGCCCTTCCTCGCTCTGGCCGCAATGGCGATGGGCCTCGCCAACAATGTCTTCGTGGGCGATGATGGCGAGGTGACCGTGGGCGTCACCTACATGACCGGGGCGCTGGTGCGCTTCGGGCAGGGGCTCGCGGCCAGACTGGCGGGCGAGCCGGCCGAATCCACCCGCGGCTATGGCCGCTTGTGGAGCGCGCTGGCGCTGGGCGCTGCGGCGGGCGGCGCGCTGTGTCTGGTCGCGCCGCTGTGGTCCGCCGCCCTGGCCGCTTTCGCTGCTCTGGCGCTGTGGGGCCTCGCCTTCGCGGTCGAAGGCTAGAGGTCCACCGCCAGCAGCTTCTCCCGCGAAGTCGCGCCGCGCAACACGCTCACCCGCGAGGGCGCCAGCCCGAGCGCCCGCGCCACCACCTGAAGCACCGCCGCGTTGGCCGCACCCTTGTCGGCAGGGGCGCGCACCTTGACCAGCACGGCATCGGGGGCGAGCGTCACGCTTTCCTCGCGCGCGGCGGGGGTGACCTTCACCGCCAGCCGGCCATCGGCGCCGATCCGCGCCCGCAAGGCCCCGGCATCCGGCAGCACCGCCGGAGCGCGCGCCATCAGGCCAGTGCCGCCGCCACCGCCGCCGCGTGAGCCTTGGCGTTCTCGGCATAATGCGCCGTCCCGATCCGCATCCCCATGATCGCCGCCTCGTCGAGATCGCGCATCTTCCTCGCCGGGCGCCCGCCCCACAGCTCGCGCGGCTCGATCACCTTGCCCTCGGTCAGCATCGCGCCTGCCGCGAGCATCGCGTCGCTGCCGATCACCGCCTTGTTCATCACGATCGCGCCGAGGCCGACAAAGCCGCGGTCATGGATCGTGCAGCCGTGCACCATCGCCATGTGGCCGATCAGCACATCATCGCCGATCACCAGCGGCGAGCCCTCGGGATCGCCCGGGCGCGGCGGGTCGCAGTGAAGGATGCTCCCGTCCTGCACGTTCGTCCGCTTGCCGATGCGGATCGTGAACACGTCGGCGCGCAGCACGCAATTGTACCAGACCGAGGAGCCCTCCCCGATCCCGACATCGCCGATGATCGTGCAGCCGGGAGCGATGAAGGCGCTCTCGTGGATGCGCGGCGTCTTGCCGTGGATCGGGATGATGTTGACGCCGGGTCTATTCATGGGGACTCCCCTCAGTGGAAATTGGTCCAGATCAGATGCGGCAGGATCGAGGCATAGTCGTCGCGCCACACCTCGGCGGCGGGCGACGCGAGCGGGCGCCACTTGCCGTCCGCCGTCAGCGCCCTCAGCAGCGCCGGATCGCGCGACATCGCCACCCAGGTCGATCCGGTCTGGCCCTGCCCGGTGGGGATGTCGATCCGCACCGCGGAGGAAAGCTTGCCCTCCTTCGCCAGCGCCGAGAGCACCGGCTCCAGCCGGATGAAGCGGTTGGAGATGTGCATCAGCAGCAGGCCATCGGGGGCGAGTGTGCGGAAATAGCCCTCCTGCGCCTCGCGCGTCATCAGGTGGAGCGGGATCGCATCGGAGGAGAAGGCGTCGACCACCAGAATGTCGAAACTCGCCGCCGGAAGCTTTTCGAGTTGCAGGCGCGCATCGCCGATGATCGTGGGCGCTTGCGGAGCGCAGCTGTTCATGAAGGTGAACTGCCCGCGGGTCGAATAGGCGAGCACCGCCGGGTCGATCTCGAAGAAGGTCCAGGTCTGGCCCGGCCGCTTGTAGCAGGCGAGCGTGCCGACCCCGAGCCCGACGACGCCGATCCGCGCCTTTTCGCCGAACAACGCCGGCGCTTTCGCCAGCGCCAGGCCGACGCCCGCCTCGCGCCCGTAATAGGTGGTCGGCTCGAGGCGGCCATCGTCATCGAGCCGCTGCACCCCGTGGAGCGTGGTGCCGTGGATCAGCTGCCTGAGGCCGTCGGTCCCGTCGCGCACGGTGTAGATCCCGAAATAGCTGCGGCTGCGCAGCCCGGCGAGGCTGGTCTGCGCCTGCACCATCGCGCCGAGCGCCGCGATCAGCGCGGCGCAGGCGGCAACAAACGCCCAGCGCCGCGCGGCGAGCAGCACCGCGGCAAGGATCAGCGCGGCGAAGATCGCGAGGTCGATGGCGCCCCATTCGTCGTTCAGCATCGAACGGTCGAACAGCCGCAGCGCACCGATGAACAGTGCAAAGAGCAGCGCGATGATCCCGAGGCGCGCGCCCTGCTCGCTCGGGAACAGCCTGGCGAGCAGGCCCGACCAGATGCCGAGCGGCAGCAGCGCGGCGGCGGCGAGGATCAGGATCGGGTGCTCCCACGTCCAGTCGAACACCAGCGGGGCGATCAGCGCGGTGAACAGCCCGCCCAGCACGCCGCCCGCCGACATCACGAGGTAGAACTGGGTGAGGCGCGCAGGCTCGGGCCGGTCCTCGTAGAGCCGGGCGTGGAGCGCCACCGCGACCACGAACAGCAGCGTCAGGCTCGCCGCGACCGCAAGCAGGCTCGGGCGCGAGGAGCCGAGCATCGCCAGCGCGCCGGCGGCCGCGATCACCACCGGGGCGGCCAGGGTCATGATCCGCGCAGCCCCGCGCTTCTCGGCAAAGGCGATCGAGAAGGACAGGAGGTAGAGCCCGAGCGGGATCACCCACAAGAGCGGCATCGCGAAGATATCGGTGGTGAGGTGCGTGGTGGTCGAGAGCATCAGCCCCGAAGGCACCGCCGAAAGCGCCAGCCACAGCGCGATGCGCCTGGCATCGGGGGCGGGTCCGGCCGCGGTCTCGGCAGCAGCCGCGATTGCGGCGGGGGCCGGCGCGGTACGGCGGGCCAGCGCGACCAGCGCCACCAGCAGCACCAGCGCGCCGTAGCCGAAGGCCCAGTAGCGGCTTTGCTCGACCAGCGGCAGCAGCGGCTCGACCAGCAGGGGATAGGCGAGCAGGCCCGCAAAGCTCCCGAGGTTGGAGGCGGCATAGAGCGGATAGGGATCGCCCGCCTTGGGGTGCGCGGCGAACCATTGCTGCATCAGCGGGGCCTGCGCCGAGACGACGAAGAACACCGGACCGATCGTCAGCAGGAACAGCCAGGGCACCCACAGCGCCTCCTGCCCGGCTTCCGGCGGGGCCAGCGCGGGCAGCGCGATGGGCAGCGTGAAGGCGGCGGCGACCAGCAGCGCGAGGTGCACCAGCGCCTGCCGCCCGACCGCGGGGCGCGAGAGCGCGTGGGCATAGGCATAGCCGCCCAGCAGCAGCGCCTGATAGACCAGCATCGCGCTGTTCCAGACATTCGGCGCACCCCCGAGCCGCGGCAGCGCAAGGCGCGCGACCAGCGGCTGGACGAGGAACAGGAGGAAGCTGCCGGTCAGGATCGTCACCGCGAACAGCCAGCGGCGCGGAGACGCGGCAGGCGCGCCGGAAAGGTCGTCAGTCAAAAGCTCGGTCCCCATTGCCCCCGCGTGCCCATTGCGCGCGCGTCAATCCGTATTGGATCGTCGGGTTATACGCGGGTGACATTGCCGGATCGTTGAAATCAAGCGCGGGCGCGCGGCTCATGCCCAGTTTCTCCATCAAGCGCCAGCTGCCGAGGTTGTTTTCGATGGTGAGCGCGACGATCAGCGGCGCGCGGTGGGTGGCAAAGCCCCACGCGATCACCGCGCGCATCGCCTCGTGGGCGTAGCCCCGCCGCCAGCGGTCTTCGCGCACCAGCCAGCCGATCTCGTGGTCCCGGCCCGCATTGGGCGCGAGCGGGTGGGCGACATGGCGCAGCCCGCAATGGCCGACGATTGCGCCGCTCTCGCGCTCGGTCATCAGCATGAAGCCGAAGCCGTGCGCGGCAAAGCTCGCGCGCGAGGCTTCGTGCTTGGCCGCAATCACCTCGCGCGGCTGCACCCCGCCCAGATACCGCATCACCGCCGGGGTGTTGAGCAGGGTCATGTGCGCATCGAGATCGTCCTCGCCGATCTGGCGCAGGATCAGGCGGGGGGTGGCGAGCACGGGCGCCGTCACGCGGGGGCCTCCCACGTATCGCGGGCGATGGCATAGGCGATGATGCGCGGGTTTGCGGGGTCGAATTCGGGGCTGTCGAAATCCAGATCGGCGCGCCGCTCCATCCCCAGCCGCAGCATCAGCCCCCAGCTGGCGGTGTTGCGCTCCACCGTCAGCGCGATCACCTCCCCGGCGCCGAAGCGGGTGAAGGCGAGATCGAGCGCCGCCGCGGCGGCCTCGCGTGCATAGCCCTTGCCCCAGGCATCCTCGCGCAGCCGCCAGCCGACCTCCATCAACCCCTGTAGTCCGCCCGGCTGGTTCGAGCGCTTGAGGCCGCAGAAGCCGAGCAGCGCGCCGTCCGCGCGGCGTTCCACCACCCAGAAGGTGTGGCCGTGACCGGCAAGGTCGCTCTCGATCCGCGCCCGGAGCGCCGCCTGCCCGCTCTCGTCCATCACCCCGCCGAGCCAGCGCATCACCGGCGGCGTGTTGGTGGCGGCAAAGAACACCGGCCAGTCGCCCGGGCGCCAGTCGCGCAGAATGAGGCGGACGGTGTCGTGGCGGAACTCAGGCATGAGGGGCCTCGAGCGACCATACGGTGGTGGGGTTATCCTCTGGCGGATAGTCGGGATCGTCATAGCCAAGTCCGGGCCGGAAGGTGAAGCCGAGGCGCTGCATCATCCGGGTCGATCCGGCGTTGGACTGGCTGGTCTGCGCGAAGATGCGGGGCAAGCCCAATTCCCCGAAGGCGAAGCCGAGGGCCCGCCCGGCCGCCTCGGTCGCATAGCCCTTGCCCCAGTGATCTTGCGCAAAGGTCCAGCCGATCTCGCGCTCGCCCCTGAGGGCGGGCGGGGCGGCGGGGGAGCGGACGTGGAACAGACCGACGCGGCCTGCCCGCGTCAAATCATCACGCAGCCACACCGTCCAGCGCCGGTGCCCGTCAGGCGCGGCAAAGGCGGCGATATCGGCGGCGAGGCCCGCTTCGACCTCCTCCGGAGAGCGCACCCCTGCCAGGTGGCGCATGACGCCCGCGGTGTTGATGGCGGCGAGCAGCCACGGCAGGTCGTCTGCCGCCGGAGGGCGCAGGATCAGGCGCGGCGTCTGAAGCGTCTCCGCCTCAACCATTCAGCAGGCGGGCGGCGTGGGCGGCGTGATAGGTGAGCACCCCGCTGCACCCGGCGCGCTTGAAGGCGAGCAGCGTCTCCAGCACCAGCGCGTCGCGGTCCCCCGCGCCGGCTGCCGCTGCGGCCTCGATCATCGCGTATTCGCCGGACACCTGATAGGCGAACACCGGCACGCCGAATTCGGCCTTCACCCGCGCGGCGATATCGAGATAGGCAAGGCCCGGCTTCACCATCACGCTGTCGGCCCCCTCGGCAAGGTCCATGGCGACTTCGCGCAGCGCCTCCTCGCCGTTGGCGGGGTCCATCTGGTAGGTCTTCTTGTCGCCCTTCAGGAGCCCCCCCGATCCCACCGCGTCGCGGAACGGGCCGTAGAAGGCGCTCGCATATTTGGCGGCATAGCTCATGATCTGGACATTGGCGTGGCCGTTCATCTCCAGCGCGCGGCGGATCGCGCCGATGCGGCCGTCCATCATGTCGCTGGGCGCGATGATGTCCGCCCCGGCGTTGGCCTGATTGACCGCCTGATCGACCAGCGCCGCCACGGTGTCGTCATTGACGACATAGCCCGCGTCATCGACCAGCCCGTCCTGCCCGTGGGAGGTGTAGGGATCGAGCGCCACGTCGGTCAGCACGCCGATGGAATCCCCGCAGGCATCCTTGATGGCGCGGATCGCCCGGCACATCAGGTTGTCGGGGTTGTGCGCCTCGCCCCCGTCATCGCTGCGCAGCTCCCTTGGCGTGTTGGGGAACAGCGCGACCACCGGAATGCCAAGCGCGACGGCCTCCTTCGCGCGGGCGACGATGCCGTCGACCGACCAGCGCGAGACGCCCGGCAGCGTGGCGATCGGCTCCTCGACGCCTTCGCCCGAAGTCACGAACAGCGGCCAGATCAGGTCGGCCGGCGTGACGAGGTTCTCACGGTGCAGCGCGCGGCTCCAGGGCGCGGCGCGGGTACGGCGCAGGCGGGTGTTGGGGAAGTGTCCGGTCATGGCCGCAAGACTTACGCCCAATCCTCGGCTGACGACAAGCGCTCGTTACACGGCTCAGGGCTTGCGGGCCGGAGGCGTGGGCGCGGCGACCTTCTCGATCTCGCGCACCGGAGCCTTGACCTCGCCCTCCGCCGGGGCGAGCGCCTTGAGCGCGGCGCCGACCTCGACCTGCTTCAAGGTGATCAGCCGGCGGCGGAAATCGATCAGATCGGTGCCCGAAAGCAGCGCGCGGTTGACGAACTGAACGCTCGAGGGATTGACCACCCGCCCGCCGCGATACATCTCGTAATGGAGGTGTGCGCCGGTCGACAGCCCGGTCGAGCCGACATAGCCGATCACCTGCCCGCGCCGCACCTGCATGCCGGGCGCCACCGCCATGCGGCTCATGTGGCAATAGCGGGTCGACAGGCCGCCGCCGTGTTCCAGACGCACCGCGATCCCGCAGCCCCCCGCGCGGCCCGCCGAGGCGACCCGCCCGTCGCTGACCGCGACGATCGCCTGGCCGTAGCTGGCCTTGAAGTCGATCCCGGCGTGCATGCGGTTGTAGCCGAGGATCGGGTGGCGGCGCATCCCGAAGTTCGAGGTGACCGCGCCCGGCACCGGCGCCAGCAGCCCGCGGCGCTGTTCGCCCACCCCCGAGGCCTCGTAGAAACGCGCGTCGTTCCCCCAGCGCATCAGCTGGGTGCGAGGGGCGCCGGCGCGGTCGATCCCGGCATAGAGCAGCTGCCCGGCCTGGCGTTCGCCGGTGGCGGCGCGGCGATAGGCGATGATGATGTCGAATTCGTCGGAGGGGCGGACCTCGCGGTCCATGTCGATCTGCGCGTCCAAGGCCTTGAGGTAATCCTGCACCGCGCTCGCCGGGACGCCGGCCTGGCGCATCGAGCGGTAGAGGCTGCTGCCGACCTGCCCGCGCACCCGCAGCGGGGTCTCGTCGACGCGGATGACGTTGCGTTGCAGCGCCAGTGGGCCGGAGGGGACCACCGGGGTGCCGTCGGGATTGCTCTGGCCCACCCCCGGCCGGGTCAGCGCCAGTTCGAGATCGAAGCGCGCACGGAAGGCGAGGCTGTCGAGCGGGCGGGGCTGGCCGGGCGCGGTGCGGCGGCCGAGGATCAGGTCCATCTGCGTGCCCGGCTGGATATCGCCGACCGCCACCGCCTGCCCGACCAGCGCGGCGGCGCGGTCGATATCCTCGCCCGCCACGCCTGCGCGGCGCAGCATCGAGGCGAAGCTGTCACCCGGCGCAAGGGTGACGACCATCTGGATCTGCGGCCGCTCGGGCGCGCTCTTGAGGGGGATCACCGCCTGCGTCGGCCCCATGCGGCGGCCAGAGTCGGCCCCCAGGGCGAGCGGGAGGATCATCTGGCTGCGCATCTCGGCATCGACCGCCGCGCCGCGCGGCATCGCCGGGCGGGCTTCGAGCGGCGTCAGATCGGGCCAGCAGGCGAGCGCAACCGCGCCCAGCGCAACCATCGTCCCCAGCCCGCGCAGCCAGCGGCGGCTGCCAATGTCCTCGGCAAGGTCGGGGGCGATATCGAGCCGGTCGAACCATTGCGAGGCGTCAAGCCGCCACGCCTCGTAGCGCTGCGCATAGGTACCGAGCCGCGCCGCCAGCCGCCGCCGCGCGCGCTTGGCCCGCGAGGGCGGCGCGAGCTTTTCGGCATTGCGCAGATAGGGGAGCAGATCGCGGGCGGCCTCGGCATCGAAGCCTTGTGCAGGCACGGGCGCTGGTGCACGGGCCTCGCCCTCGCCCTCGCCGGAGGGCTCGCCGTCAGTCTCCGGGCCTTCTGCCGGATCGGTCAGTTTGCGCGCATGATCCAACATTCTGCCCCGAAGCGGCGCCTTACCGGCCTGAGATGTGCGGCGCGAGCCTGCCGCGATCACCACGCGGCACCCTTGGCCCAGTTTTCTGCCAGAACAAAGTGAAGTCGCCGTTAACCAGCGACGAGGTGAGGGCCGCGTGCGATAAGGTGTTGTGCGTATCGCCGCGCGGAGCCCGCGCATGGCCTTGCCCGCCCGCAGCAAGCCTGCGATGACCGCCAGGCTGTGCCCCAGTCCCAACCCCCCCGCCCCGGCGATCCCGGGCATGTGCGCGCCGTGCTGGGTCCGACCAACACCGGCAAGACGCACCTCGCGATCGAGCGGATGTGCGGGCATTCCTCGGGGATGATGGGCTTCCCGCTGCGCCTGCTGGCGCGCGAGGTCTATGACCGGGTGCGCGCGATCAAGGGCGACAGGCGGGTCGCGCTCATCACCGGCGAGGAGCGCATCGAGCCGCCGGACGCCCGCTATTTCCTGTGCACCGCCGAGGCCATGCCGCGCACCGCGGGAAGCCATGCCTTCGTCGCTCTCGACGAGGCGCAACTGGGCGCGGACCCGGAACGCGGGCACATCTTCACCGACCGCCTGATGCACATGCGCGGGCGCGAGGAGACGATGATCCTCGGCAGCGCCACATTGGAACCGATGGTCAAGGCGCTGATCCCCGGCGCGGAGGTGACCGGCCGGCCGCGCTTCTCGACGCTCAGCCATGCAGGCGTGTGCAAGCTCTCGCGCCTGCCCAAGCGTTCGGCCGTGGTCGCTTTCAGCGTGGAACAGGTCTACGCCATGGCCGAGGCCTTGCGGCGGTTCAGGGGCGGCGCGGCGGTGGTGATGGGCGCGCTTTCGCCCGAGACCCGCAACAAGCAGGTCGCGATGTTCCAGGCGGGCGAGGTCGATTACATCGTCGCAACCGACGCGATCGGGATGGGATTGAACCTCGATCTCGATCACGTCGCCTTCGCCAGCCTCTCCAAGTTCGACGGGCGGAGGAAGCGCCGCCTCACCCCCTCGGAAATGGCGCAGATCGCCGGGCGCGCCGGGCGGCACCAGCGCGACGGGACCTTCGGGACACTCGCGGGAACGGGCAAGGGCGACGGCGACCCCCTCGAGTTCACCGACGAGGAGGTCTACGCGATCGAGGAACACAAGTTCGCCCCCCTCACCCACCTGTTCTGGCGCGAGGCCGATCCGCGCTTCGATTCGCTGGGCGCGCTGATCGCCGATCTGGAAGCGCGGCCCGACAAGGCGGTGCTGAAGGCGGCGCCCGAGGCCATCGACCTTGCCGTGCTGAAACGCCTCGCGGGCGATTCCATCGCCGACACCGTGCGCGGGGCGGGGGCGGTGCGGCGCTTCTGGGAGGCCTGCTCGCTCCCCGATTTCCGTTCGCTGGGCGTCGAACAGCACGCACGCTTCGTCGCCCGGCTGTGGGACGACCTCAAAGGCGGCTATCTCGGGGCGGATTTCGTCGCCGCACGCATCGCCGAGCTTGACCGGATGCAGGGCGACATCGACACGCTGCAAGGGCGCATCGCTGCGATTCGCAGCTGGGCCTACATCTGCCAGCGGCCCGACTGGGTGCTGGCGCGCGACGAAATGGCCGCACGTGCGCGCGCGGTCGAGGCGAAGCTCTCGGATGCGCTGCACGCGCGGCTGACCGAGCGTTTCGTGAACCGAAGGACGACACTCTTGATGAAATCGCTGGGACAGGATGCCTCTGCGCTGCCCGTCACCCTCGAACCCGATGGCCATCTGACGGTGGAGGGCGAGAGCATCGGCCGCCTCGAAGGCTTCCGCTTCCATGTCGATCCTTCGGCGGGCGTGGCCGACCGGCGGATGCTACTCGCGGCGGGCGAGAAGGCGCTGCCCGCGCTGCTCGCGAGCCGCGCCGAGTGGCTGCTCGCGGATGGCATTGCCGAGCTGGAGATCGCCGGCGGCGCGATCCGCTGGCAAGGACGCGCGCTGGCCGAGATCGCCTTCTCCGGCCATCCCGGTTCGGGCAATTTCGGCACCCCGCGCCTGACCCTCACCCGCGATGTCGCGCTGCTGCCGGACACCGCGAAGGCGAAGCTGGAGGCAGGACTTGCCGCGTGGCTGGAAGTGCAGCTCGAACCGCTCGCCCCCTTGCGCAAGCTCGCCGAGGCCGCGCGCGATCCCGCCGCAGGCTCGCAGGCGCGCGCGCTGGTCATCGCCCTGATCGAGGCGCGCGGGGTCATGGCCCGCGAGGAGGCGGGGCTGGAAAACCTGCCCAAGGAGATGCGGCCCTATCTCAGGAAGCTCGGGATCACCTTCGGCGCGCTCGATATCTTCGATGCGCCGCTCCTGAAGCCGGCGCCGCGCCGCCTGCTCCACGCGCTGGGGCTCGACACCCGCGCCGTGCAGGAAGCGATGCAGCCGGTGCTCGCCGAAGGGAGCTGGGCCAAGGGGCGGCTGCCCGCCGGCTACCGCTATGCCGGGACCCAGGCGATCCGCGTCGATCTGGCCGAGAAGATCTTTCGCGCGGCCTTCGATGCCCGCGCCAAGGTGGTCGCGGCGCATCCCAAGGAGCGCAATCGCCCGTTCCGGCTCGAATTGTCGCTGGCCGTGTCGGTCGGGCTCGAGGCCGAGAACGCCCGCCGCCTGCTCGGCAGCGCCGGCTTCCGCTGCGACAAGGCGCGCGCCCTGCCCGAAGGCGCTCACGGCCCCGCCGCCCCCGACCGCTGGTACTGGCGCCCGCGCCGGCCCGAGGAACGTGACGCCAGAAAGGCCGAGCGCCCGCCGCATCGCAAGGACGCTCGCAAGGACGGGCGGCCCGCCGAGGGCAAGCCGCATGGCGAAAAACGCGATGATCGCCCCAAGGGCGAGCGGCGTGACCGGCGTGACGGCGGCAAGCCCGGCGCGGGCAAGGCGGGGGGCAGGCCGCCGCGCGAAAACCGTCCGCCCCTGCCCAAGCCCGACACCGGCCCGGCCCGCGCCGGCGGGGCCTTCGACAAGCTGGCGGACCTGCTCAAGGGATGAACGGTGCGCAGTCGATCCGGATCGACCGGCTGCTCGTCTACCTGCGCTTCGCCCGCACCCGTTCGGCAGCCGACGCGCTGATCGCCACCCGGGCGGTGCGTTGCAACCGCCAGCATGTCCTGCGCGGTGCCCAGGGCGTGAAGGCGGGCGATGTGCTGACCCTTGCGACCGGGGGCGGCGTGCGTGTGGTCGAGCTTATCGCCCTCCCCCGGCGCCGCGGCTCGCCCGCCGAGGCCGCTACCCATTATCGCGAGGTTGACGGCACGGGGCTTGACCCTAGAGGGCAAAACACAATAGGCGCGTCAGCGCCTGCGCCGGGCGTCCTGTCCGGCGATCCCGAAGACTTGTCGTGAAAGAGCCGCAATGACCTACGTCGTCACCGAAGACTGCATCAAGTGCAAGTACACCGACTGCGTTGAAGTGTGCCCGGTCGACTGTTTCTACGAGGGCGAGAACATGCTGGTGATCAATCCCAGCGAGTGCATCGACTGCGGCGTGTGCGAGCCGGAATGCCCGGCCGAGGCGATTCTCCCCGATACCGAGGACGGGCTGGAGAAATGGCTGGAACTGAACACCAAGTTCTCCGCCGTGTGGCCCAACATCACCAGCCAGAAGGCCCCGCCCGAGGATGCCGACGCCTTCAAGGGCGAAAAGGGCAAGTTCGAGAAGTACTTCACCGACGCGCCGGGTGACGGGGACTGATCGGGGCAGGCGCCCGCACCCCGCCCGCCCTGCTACGGGACAGATGACGCTTCCATACAAACGCCGACTCGCAATTTTGTTGCAGGCGTGCTATATAATCCGCTGACCGCGCCGGGCCCCGCCCGCGCAGGCGCCCAGAAACCAGGAAGGCCCGACACCAGCAACCCCCGAACGGACGTGTCCACCCGGCGCTCGCCCCGTGAGGAGGAGGGTCGCGTCGCCGGGTCTTTCGTTCTCTCTCCCGTTGCCAGGTCGGCCGATTGAAAGGAACGTGCATGGCGAGCACCGCGAACGCATTCACCGTCGGCGATTATGTTGTCTACCCCAAGCACGGCGTGGGCCGGGTGGTCGAGCTCCAGCGCGAGGAAATCGCGGGGATGCAGCTCGAACTCTACGTGTTGCGTTTCGAGAAGGAGCGCATGACCCTGCGCGTGCCGGTCAACAAGGTCGAAGCGATCGGGATGCGCAAGCTTTCCTCGGACAAGACCCTCAAGCAGGCGATGGAAACCCTCAAGGGCAAGCCCAAGGTGAAGCGCACCATGTGGTCGCGCCGCGCGCAGGAATATGAAGCCAAGATCAACTCGGGCGACCTGGTGTCGATCGCCGAAGTGACCCGCGACCTGTTCCGCCCCGAAGACCAGCCCGAGCAGTCCTATTCGGAACGCCAGATCTTCGAAGCGGCCTCCAGCCGCCTCGCCCGCGAGTTGGCGGCGATGGAAGAGACCGATGAACCCACCGCGCTCGGCAAGATCCTCGACGTGCTGCGCGAACACGCCCCGCAATATTACGACACCGCCGAAGAAGCGTAAGCGTCTCTCGCTGCGAGGTTGAAAGGGCCGTCCTTGGGGGCGGCCCTTTTCGTTTGGGCGTCGGCTCAGGCCCACTCCGCTGCGACTAGGCCGCTGCGCGACCAAGTCTCGCTCCCCTCCCGCAGGCGGGAGGGGGATGGTCAGCGCTGATACACCCCTCCCGCTTGCGGGAGGGGCCGGGGGTGGGCCCTCGCGACGCCCCTTGCACCCCGTCCCAAGGTGTATTACATCAGCAATACGCCAACGGGAGAGACACGCTCATGATCCACCCACGCCTCGCGGTGCTGCTCGCCGGAACCGCGGCCCTTGCCGCCTGCGACGGCGCCGATGTCGAGATCAACGGCCAGAAAGGCGTGCCCCTCTCAGAGATCACGCTCGCCGGCGAGGCGCCCCCCAAGGTCTTCCTCGCCTCGGGCGACAATGTGATCGTCACCGAGGGCAACACCTTCGCGATCAAGGTCGAGGGGCAGGACACCGATTCCCTGCGTTTCGTGCGCGACAAGGAAGTGATCGGCATCACCCGCGTCGAGGGCTGGAACGGCAACACCGCCGCCACCATCCGCATCACCATGCCCCCGCCGAAGGAAATCATCATCGGCGGCGCGGGCACGGTCAAGGCGCAGGGCCTTGCCAGCGAGGCGGCGATCAATATCGGCGGCAGCGGCACGGTGGAGTTCGAGACATTCAACGGCCAGTCGCTCGACATCAATATCGGCGGCAGCGGCACGGTGCGCGGCAGCGGCACCGCGAAGGAGCTTGAGGTGCTGATCGGCGGGGCGGGCGAGATCGCCATGCCCGGCCTCAAGGCCGACAAGGCGGACGTCACGATCGGCGGCAGCGGCGACGTTGCCTTCGCCTCGGACGGGACCGTCGAGGCGACCATCGGCGGCGCGGGCGACATCAAGGTGTCGGGCAGCGCCAAGTGCACCGTCAACGCCTTCGGCTCGGGCACACTGACCTGTTCGCCCGGCAGCGGCAGCGCGGCGCCGGCCCAACCTGCTTCTCCGGCCCAACCTGCTTCTCCGGCCAAGCCCGCAGAATAGCATTTGCCAGATCGCAAGGCTTGGGCGAGGATAGCGGGATGATGTCAAGGTTCCCCCTCCTCCTCGCCCTCGGGCTTGCCGCGCTCGGCCTTCAGGGCTGCGTCGCCCGGACCGTCGCCAGTGTGGTCACCGCGCCGGTGCGGGTGGTGAGCAAGGGCGTCGACCTCGCCACCACCAGCCAGTCCGAAGCCGACGAGGCGCGAGGCCGCGAAATCCGCCGCCGCGAGGCACGCATGGGCGAGCTCGAACGCGAATACGGCAAGGCCATGGACCGCTGCGATGACGGCGACGACGACGCCTGCGAAAGCGCAAAGGCGATCCGCGCCGAGATGAAGGTGCTGGCACGGGGCATTCCGGTCGATCCCGAGGACGATTGAGGTTCCACCCTGCCCCCCCGCAGGTGGGGAGGGCGACTGATCGCGCCACTCTACTCCCCTCCCGCTTGCGGGGGGGGGTGGGGGTGGGCCTGTCCGGCCTCTAAGCCGCCGCCCTTCGCAGCCGGTCGTTGATCGCGCGGCCCACGCCTTCCTCGGGCACGGGCGCGACCGCGATGCGTGGCGCAGCCGCGCGGGCGGCCTCGTGCAGGGCCGCATAGAGGCGCGCGGCCGCCTCGGTCAGATCGCCGCTGGCGGACAGCGTCACATCGCCCGCTACTTGGCCGAACCCGATCAGGAACTCGCCCGCCTCCGCCGCCAGCGCGTTCAGCCGCACCGGCTTGCCCGGCGCATAGTGGCTGGCGAGCTGGCCCGGAGCCTCGATATGCGCTTCGATCCCCTTCGCCCCGCCCGGCGTGCCCACAGCGATCGGCCCCGGCCGCAATTCCTCGACGCTCCCGTCGGCGCGCACCGCGACGATGGTCGATTCCACCCCCGCCTGGGTCGCCCCGCCGTCAAGCACCATCCCGATCCGCCCGCCCAGCGAGGCGAGCACATGCGCAGGCGTGGTCGGGCTGATGAACCCGCTGCGGTTGGCCGAGGGCGCGGCGAGCGGGAAGCCGCACCGCTCCAGCAGCGCCTGCATCACCGGATGCGCGGGTGCGCGCAGCGCGATGGTGGGGAGCCCCGCGGTCACCGCCGCTGCCAGCCCCGCGTCGGCGCGGCGCGGCAACACCAGCGTCAGCGGTCCCGGCCAGTGGGCTGCGGCAAGCGCGCGGGCCTCGGCGGAGAACTCGGCATAGCGCTCGGCCTGCGCGAGCCCCGCGACATGCACGATCAGCGGGTTGAAGTCCGGACGGCCCTTGGCGGCGTAGATCCGCGCCACCGCCTCGGCGCTGTCAGCGCGCGCGGCGAGGCCGTAGACCGTTTCGGTCGGCACCGCCACCAGCCCGCCCGATTCGAGGATCCGCGCCGCCGCCGCGATCCCTTCGGCATCCGCCAGCCGCACTTGTGTAACCTTCTTGCCGCTCATGGCCTGGCGCTATATTCGTTTGCCCGCCCTGCCAAGGCCGGGCGCAATTTCCCACCTTGAGGACGACCCCCCAGTGACCCCCTTCACCCCGCCGACCGCCGACCAGCTGCTCGCCATCCGCGTCAATGCCGGGATCGGCGAATTGGCCACGAGCGAACGCTTCGCCCATGCCGAGCCGGACCTTGTCGAAGCCATCGTGGAAGGCGTCGGCCAGTTCGCGGCCGGAGAATTCGCGCCCTTGAACCGCAAGGGCGATCTGGAGGGCGCGAAGCTCGAAAACGGCGTGGTGCGCCTTCCGCAAGGCTTCGAGGCTGCCTACCACGCCTATGTCGAACAGGGCTGGAACGCCATCGCCAGCCCTGCCGCGCACGGCGGTCAGGGCCTGCCCTTTACCCTCGCCTGCAACGTCCTTGAAAACCTCGGCGCGGCCAATATGGCCTTCTCCCTCCTCCCGATGCTGAGCGTCGGGGCGATCGAGGCGCTGGAGCACCACGGCTCCACCGCCCAGCAGGCGATGTATCTGCCCAGGCTGGTGAGCGGCGAGTGGTCGGGCACCATGAACCTCACCGAGCCCGCCGCGGGAAGCGATGTCGGCGCGCTGCGCTCCACCGCCGAGCCGATCGAGGACGGGGAGCACGCGGGCAAATACAGGGTCACCGGCCAGAAGATCTATATTACGTGGGGCGAGCATGATCTCGCCAAAAACATCATCCATCTGGTGCTGGCGAGGCTGCCCGGCGCGCCGGAAGGCTCGCGCGGGATCAGCCTGTTCGTGGTGCCCAAGTATCATGTGAACGCCGACGGCAGCCTCGGCCCGAAGAACGACCTGCGCTGCGTCAGCCTCGAACACAAGCTCGGCATCAACGCCTCGCCCACCTGCGTCATGTCCTACGGCGACAATGGGACATGCATCGGCGAGCTGGTCGGCGCGCCCAACAAGGGGCTCGCGGCGATGTTCACGATGATGAACAATGCGCGCATCAATGTCGGCAACCAGGGCGCGCAGATCGCCGAGCGCGCGACCCAGCAGGCGCTCGCCTATGCGGCCGGCCGGGTGCAATCGGCGCGCGCCGGATCGCCCGACAAGACCCCGGTGGCGATCATCGAACATCCCGACGTGCGGCGCATGATCCTTCGCATGAAGGCCCTGACAGAGGGCGTTCGCGCGCTGCTCTATTACTGCGCGGGGCAGGTCGATCGGGGCAATCTCGGCGACGCGGCGGCCGGGACCCGTGCGGAACTGCTGGTCCCGATGCTCAAGGCGTGGGGCACCGATGTCGGTGTCGAGGTCTCAGGCCTCGGCATCCAGATCCATGGCGGGATGGGCTTCGTCGAGGAGACCGGCGCTGCCCAGCACTGGCGCGATTCGCGGATCGCGCCGATCTATGAAGGGACCAACGGCATCCAGGCCGCCGACCTCGTCACCCGCAAGCTGGGGCTCGGCGGCGGCGAGGCGCTGGTCGCGCTGTTCGATCAGATCGCGCGCGAGGCGGCCGCAGACTATGCCCTCGCCGCGCTCGCCATGGACTGCGCGAGCGTCGCGCGGTGGATGCGCGACGATGCGAGCCTCGATGACAGGCTGGCAGGCAGCGTCCCGTTCTGCACCATGGCCGCGGTCTGCGTCGCCGGGTGGCAGCTGTCGAGGCAGGCTCAGGCCGTCGCCGCGGGGGTAGCTCCCGAACTGGCAGCAACCAAGCCGGTGACGGTGCGCTTCTTCCTTGAACGGATCGTGCCCGAGGCCGCGGGATTGAAGGCAGGGGCGGTGGCGGGGGCGGACCTGCTCTATGCCCTCCCCGCCGAAGCGCTGGTCGCCTGATGTCCGAGGCCCGGGGGGGCGACGCGCTGGAGCGGATCGCCGCCGCTTTGGAGCGCCTCGCGCCTGCGCCGCTGCCGCCGACTGACTGGCTGGCCCACCCCGCTTATGTCTGGGAGGGGGTGGCCGCGCGGGCGGTGCCGGTGCTCGATGCCCTGCCGCTCGACGGGCTCCACGGGATCGAGGCGCAGAAAGTTGGCTTGCGCAACAATTGCGCGCGGCTCGCGGCGCGCGCGGCGGCGCATGACGCGCTGCTGTGGGGCGCGCGGGGCATGGGCAAGTCGGCGCTGGTGCGGGCCTGTGTCGCCGATGTGCAGCGCGAGGCCCCGGGCGCGCTGGCGCTGGTGCAGCTCGCCCCGGGCACGCTCCCGACCTTCCCCGCGCTGGTCACAGCGCTTGGCGAAGTGCCCCGCGCCTTCCTGCTGTTCATCGACGATCTCGGCTTCGGTGCCGACGGGCGGGCGGAGATGCTCGCGCTGCGCAGCCTGCTCGAAGGCGGCATCGCCCCGCGCCCGGCGCATCTGCGCCTGGTCGTCACCGCCAACCGCCGCGGGATCGTCGAGCGGCTGGACACCTCCGGCGCGGTCCACGAGCGCGACGAGCGCGACGATGCCCTCGCCCTTGCCGACCGTTTCGGCCTCAGTCTCGGGTTCCACCCGGCGGACAAGGACACCTATCTCGCCATTCTGGAAGGCTACACCGCCCCGCTCGGCCTCGCCTTCGACGCGGAAGAGGCGATGGCCTTCGCTCTCACGCGCGGCAACCGGTCGGGCCGCACCGCGCTGCAATTTGCCACCGAACTGGCCGGGCGGGCGGGGGTGAGGCTCTAGTTGATCTTCTGCCCGGCCTGCTGGCGCAGGTAATCGGCCTCGAAGGCGGCGCGCGGATCGGTCAGCTCCTTGGGCGGGAGCGGCTTGCCGACCAGCCGCGCGATCCCCGGAGCAGGCGCGGCGGTGGGCGAGCGCACGCGCCAGATGATCCCCGCCGTATCGTCCGACACCAGCAGCGCGCCATCGCCGCCCCACGTCACCCAGGTCGGCCGCCCGTGGGTCTTGCCCTCGGCGGTGAGGAAGCCGGTCAGCACCGGCTTCGGCTTGCCGACCGGATTGCCGCGATCGTCGAAGTCGACAAACACCACGTCATAGCCCGAAGCGGGCTTGCGGTTCCACGAACCGTGCCGCGCGATGAAGGCACCGCTGGCGAACCCCGGCCCCATCCGGTCGCCCTCCTTCGAGAACACGAGGCCCAGCGCCGCCACATGGGGGCCGAGCGCATATTCGGGCTTCCGCACATATTCCATCAGGAAGCGCGGCATCGGCGCATCGACGCGGCGGTCGCGGTTGGTGCGGTAATAGACCCAGGGCCAGCCATATTGCGCGCCCACCGGCACGTTGGTGAGATAGTCGGGCACCAGATCGCTGCCGAGCATGTCGCGCTCGTTCACCGTGGTCCACAGCTCGCCGCTCCAGGGCGAGAAATCGAGCCCGTTGGGGTTGCGCAAACCGGCTGCAAACTGGCGCTGGCGCCGGCTCGCGAAATCATATTCCCAGATCAGCGCGCGGCCTTCTTCCAGCGTCATGCCGTTCTCGCCGATATTGCTGACCGATCCGACCGCGACATACAGCCGCTTGCCATCGGGCGAGAGCTTGAGGTTGCGCATCCAGTGCCCGCCGCCCGGGGCAAGGTCCATGATCTTCCTGCCCGGCCCGCTCACCGCATCGGCCCCCAGCGCATAGGGGAAGGCGACCACCGCATTGTGGTTGCCCACATAAAGCGTCCCGTCCGCCCACGCGAGGCCCGAGGGCGAATCGAGCCCTTCGGCAGCGATCACCTTTCGGGTTTCCGCCGTGCCGTTGCCATCGGCATCGCGCAGCAGCACGATCCGGTTGGGGGATTTGCCGGTCGCCCCGGCCTTGGTGAGCAGGCTGTCGGCGATCCAGCCCTTGATCGTGTCCATGATCCCGCCGCCCGCATTCTCCACCTGCGGAGCGCGGGTCAGGCTGACGAGGACGTCGCCATTGGGGAGGGTATAGAGCGTGCGCGGATGTTCGAGCCCCTCGGCAAAGCGGGCGACCTCGAGCCCTTCGGCCGGCTTGGGCGCCTCGTTCGCGGCCCAGCCCACAGGCTCCGCAACGAGCACGGTGGGGAAGGTCTGGGGATCGGCCTTTTGCAGCACCGGATCCTTGCCCGCGACCTCCTCGACGGAAAGATCGGCGGTATCGCCGCGGCTGACGAACCACAGCCCACCAGCAGTGACGACGACGAAGACAGCAAGAGCGATTGCGATTTTGCGGAAGAATGCCATGTGGCACGGATAAAGCCGCGCCGCCTCTGCGGCAACCAGCGAAAGCGTCGGGCCGGAAAGTGGGGACCGGTTTTCGGCTCCACCCGGCGCGCAAACGAACAGCCTGACGAAAGACCGGACCCGCGATGTACGATTTCAAGCCCGCCGAACCGCTCGCCGCCGACGCGCTCTACCGCGAGCTCCTCGCCGCTGCGGGCGCCCTGACCGATGGCGAGCCCGACGGCGTCGCCAACATGGCCAATGTCGCCGCGCTCCTGTGGGAGTTTCTGCCCGATCTGAACTGGGCGGGGTTCTACCGTGTCGCGCCTGCCAAGGGCGGCGGAGCCGAGGAGCTGGTGCTCGGGCCCTTCACCGGGCGGCCGGCCTGCATCCGCATCCCCTTCGGCAGCGGCGTATGCGGCGCGGCGGCGCAGGCCCGCGCGACGCAGCTGGTCGAGGACGTCCACGCCTTCCCCGGCCACATCGCCTGCGACGCCGCCAGCGCGAGCGAGCTGGTGGTACCGGTGCTGCGTGACGGGCGGGTGATCGCGGTGATCGACCTCGACAGTCCCGCCCCCGCCCGCTTCACCCGGGCCGACGCCGCAGGCATCGAGGCGCTTGCCGCGCTGCTTGCAGACCGCATCTGATCCTTCCCGAAACGGGACAAGTGGCACGCCCCGCTTGGGCGTATCCCCCTCACGGTGTTAGTCTTTTGCTAACCATCAGCTTGCCTGCTGATTGAGGGGGATTCGCCCATGTCCAAGACCAATTGTGCCCTTCCGCTCGCCGCTCTCGCGCTGCTGGCGGTGCCCGCCGGCGCGCGGGCGCAGAATTACAGCGATCTGCCGCCGCTCGCCCCGATGGGCCAGAACGAGCTGCGCGAGCTGCCGGCCGACATGCGCGCCGCGCCCAGTGCCGCGCCCGTCACCGCGATCCGCCCGACCGAGACGCTGACGATCGAGAACGGGGTCGAGACGGTCACCCGCACCCGTTACATCAATGCGCCGGGCGCGATGCCCCCGCCCCCGCCGCACCAGGGCTACGCCCCGCAAGGCTACGGCTACGGCTATGCCGCGGCCCCCGCGGTGTTCGAGCGCGGGCAGTGGCTCGACGAATGCCGCCGCCGCACCCGCGGGCAGAACCGCGACAACACCGGCCTCATCATCGGCGGGTTGCTCGGCGCGATCGGCGGGGGGCTGATCGGCGGCCTGATCGGCAGCCTGTTCGACGATGACGACGATGACCGCTACGATTGCGACGCGGCGCTCGATGCCTACCTGTCGCACTACGGCACCCCGGGCGCGAGCCGCCAGATCGGCGGCTATGGCGACAACTATGGCTACGCCTATCCGCAGTCCTATGCCTATGCCTACGCCCAGCAGATGGTGATGGTGCCGGTGCGCACCGAGGTGCAGCAGCAGGTGGTGGTGCGCGAGACGATCCGCGAGGAGACCTACACCGTCCCCGGCAGCACCCGGATCATCACCGATCCGGCCCCGCGCCCCGCGCCGGGCCCGCGTCCGACCAAGAAGATGCTCCGCCAGCGCTGAGTTTCACATGGAACACCGGCCCCTCACAGGGGGGGCGGACAGAAAGGCCCCGCAAGACCAGGCGATCTTGCGGGGCTTTTTCGTGCCTGAAGCGGCTTTATCCTAGATTTCTCCGCCGGTCAGCCGCTGGCAGAGCAGATCGAGCTGGTCGAGCGTCGTGTAGCGGATCGTGATCGTGCCCTTGCGCGGGTCGCTCTCGGGCTTGATCTTCACCGACAGCCCGAGGAACTCCTCGAGATGCTGCTGCACCGCGACGATATCGGCGCTTTCGGTGGTGAGGTAGGGCGGCTCGGCCGGGCCGGGTTCGGGGCGCCGGGCGGGCTTCTTGGTGAGGCTCTCGATATCGCGCACCGAAAGCCCTTCGGCCACCGCGATCGCCGCCAGCTCGCGGGCATCGTCACGGCCGATCAGCGGCCGCGCGTGGCCCATGGTCAGCTTGCCTTCCTGGATCAGGTCGAGCACATCGTCAGGCAGCGTCACCAGCCGCATCATGTTGGCGACATGGCTGCGCGACTTTTCGACCATCTTGGCGATGTCGACCTGGATCATCCCCTCCTCTTCGGCGAGGCGGTGATAGGCGCGCGCTTCCTCGACCGGATTGAGGTCCTCGCGCTGGAGGTTCTCGATCAGCGCGAGCGCCATGACCTCGCGGTCCGACAGGGCGCGGACCAGCGCCGGGATCTCGTGCAGCCGCGCCTTCTGCGCCGCGCGCCAGCGCCGCTCGCCGGCGACCAGCTGGTAGCCATCGCCTTCGGGATGCGGGCGGACGATGATCGGCTGGATCACCCCGCGCGTGGCGATCGAGGCGGCGAGCTCTTCCAGCGCGGCCTCGTCGAAGACCTTGCGCGGGTTGCCCGGGAGCGGCTTGATGCTGGCAAGCGGGAGCATCCGCAAGGGCGAGGCGCCCGGCAGCGGAGCCTCGGCAGGCGCGCCGGCGCCTGAGGTAGGCGCCGAGGCGATCTCCTCGCGGCGGACGAGCGGCTCCTCGCGGCGGGTCTCGCCGAGCAAGGCGCCCAACCCCTTGCCCAGGCGACGCGGCCTTTCCGCTCCGTTCGCGCGCGAAAGTGCAGCGATTTCAGAAGTTTGATCAATATTCTCGGTCATGCCGCCTGTCTTTCTGCGGGAAATCGCCCGATCAGCTCGCGCGCCAGCGCCATATAGGCGCGGCTGCCGGTGCAGTGCTGGTCATAGATCAGCGCGGGCAGGCCGTGGCTCGGCGCCTCGGACAGGCGCACGTTGCGCGGGATCACCGTTTCGAACACCAGCTTGCCGAGGCAGTCGCGCACGTCGTCGGAGACCTGGTCGGTCAGCCGGTTGCGCTTGTCATACATGGTCAGCGCAACGCCGATGATGCCGAGCTGCGGGTTGAACCGCTGCTGCACCTGGTCGACGGTCTGGAGCAGCTGGCTGAGGCCTTCAAGGGCGAAGAACTCGCATTGCAGCGGCACCAGCAGCGTATCGGCGGCGCACAGGGCGTTCAGCGTCAGCAAGCCGAGCGAGGGCGGGCAATCGATGAAGCAGATCTCGTGGCCGGTATAGCCGGCGAGCGCGCGGTGCAGCCGGTGGGTGCGCCCCTCGACCGCAACCAGCTCGACCTCGGCGCCCGACAGGTCGACCGTGGCAGGCACGATGTCGAGCCGCGGGATCGCGGTCGGCACGATCGCCTCGCCCAGCGCCAACTCGTCGACCAGCAGGTCATAGCTCGAAATTTCGCGCGCGGCGGCGTCCACCCCGAGGCCGGTCGAGGCATTGCCCTGCGGATCGAGGTCGATCAGCAGCGTGCGCCATCCGGTCGCGGCCATGGCGGTGGCGATGTTGATGGCGGTGGTGGTCTTGCCCACTCCGCCCTTCTGATTGGCAATCGCGATGGTCAGCATGGTGGTTCCTGTCCTCTTCGCGCGCCGATTCATGGTGAATCCGCACAGCTTTCGCGCATCAGGCCTTCACGATGATCCCCGCCTCGGGATCGGTCAACGAATGTTTCACGTGAAACATTGCGCGAATCGAAGGCTTGAGCGCCTCCAATTCCTGCGCTGCCGACCGTCCCTTGGGCAACACGTATCGGGTGGCCCTTGTGGAGAAGGGTGCGGATAGATCGAGAAGTCTGGGGAGAGGCGCAAAGGCGCGTGCCGAAATGGCGCGCGCGGCGAAGGGCGTGACCTTCTCCAGACGCTGCCCTTCGACTCGGCATTTGGGAAGATCGAGCGCTTCGATGGCCCTGTTCAGGAACTCCACCCGCCGCGCACGCGATTCGACCAGCACCACCGGCATGTTGGGGTGAAGCGCGGCTATGACGAGGCCCGGAAAGCCCGGCCCGCTCCCGAGATCGAGCCACGGGCCGCCCGCGTTCGCTCCAAAAGTTTCTGCTTTGAGCAGAGCTTCGCTTCCACGTGAAACATCCACGAGCTGCGCCGAATCGGCGATGTGGCGCTGCCAGATATGCGGCTCGGTCGCCTTGGCGATGAGGTTCTGGCGGCTGTTCTCCGCCAGCACCAGCGCCGCGAAGGCCTCCAGCCGCGCCATGCCCGCTGCGTCGGTCAGCCCGGCGACATAGGCGCGGGCCTGCTCCTCCGTCGCAATCATGCGGCACACCTGCGCCGCGCATGGACCAGCAGCGCCGAGAGCGCCGCCGGCGTCACCCCCGGCACCCGTCCCGCCGCCGCAAGAGTCCCCGGCGCGGCCTTGGACAAGCGCTCGACCATCTCGTTGGAGAGGCCCGGCACTTCGCCATAGGGAAAGTCGGCCGGCAGCGGCAGCGCCTCACTCGCGCGCAGATCGCGCAACTCGGCGTCCTGCCGCGCGAGATAGGGCGCATAGGCGGCGTCCTCGGCCATCTCCCCGGCGAGCAGCGGGTCGAGCGCCGTCACCTCGCCCAGCCAGGGGGCGAGCGCTTCGGGGGTGACGCCATCATAGCGCAGCCACTCGGCGATGGTCTTTTCCCCATGGTCGCGGCGGACAGGCAGGCCATGATCGGCGAGGGCGCGCGCGTGGACCTTCTCCGAATGTTTCACGTGAAACATTTCGCGCACCTCTTCACGCCGCTCCCACCAGCGACGACGCTCCTCGCCGATGCACCCCGCTTCGATCCCGAGCCCCGTCAGGCGCGTCGCGGCGTTGTTGGCGCGCAGGCGCAAGCGGTATTCGGCGCGGGCGGTGAGCATCCGGTAGGGCTCCGAGACGCCCTGCAAGGTGAGATCGTCAACCATCACCGCGATGTAGGAATTGGCACGATCGAGCCCGGGCGCCGCCTTGCCGAGCGCGGCAGCCGCCGCCTCCAGCCCCGCGACCAAACCCTGCGCGGCGGCTTCCTCGTAGCCCGTCGTCCCGTTGATCTGCCCTGCGCAATAGAGCCCGGGGATCGCGCGGAGCTGCAAGTCCGGCGTCAGCGCGCGCGGATCGATGTGGTCATATTCCACCGCATAGCCCGGCTGCACGATCCGCGCCCGCCCGCACCCCGGCATGGTCCGCACCACCTCTTCCTGCACATCCACCGGAAGCGAGGTGCTGATGCCGTTGGGGTAAACGAGATGGCTGTCCAGCCCCTCGGGCTCGAGGAACACCTGGTGCCCCTCGCGGTCACCGAAGCGGTGGATCTTGTCCTCGATCGAGGGGCAATAGCGCGGCCCCGCCGCCGCAATCGCCCCCGAAAACAGCGGCGAGCGGTGGAGGTTGGCGCGGATCGCGTCGTGCCCGGCCTGGGTGGTGCGGGTAATCGCGCAGAACACCTGCGGGTTCACACGGCGCGGGGTGAGCGGCGACATCGTCCAGCCTTCCCCGTCCGAGGGCTGTTCCTCGAGCACCGCCCAGTCGATGGTGCGGCCATCCAGACGCGGCGGCGTGCCGGTCTTGAGGCGGGCCATCGGCAGGTCGGCCCCGCGCAGCTGCCGGGCGAGGCGGTGCGCGGCATTCTCGCCGATCCGCCCGCCTTCAAAGCGCTCCTCGCCGCGAAACAGGATGCCGCCAAGGAAGGTGCCGGTGCACAGCACGCAATGTTTCACGTGAAACATTGTGCCGTCGGCGAGCTCCAGCCCCGCCACGCGCCCGCCTTCGAGCACCAGCGCGGCGGCCTCGCCCTGGACCAGCGTGAGGTTCGCCTGCGCGCGCACCATCGCCTGCACCGCCGCCTTGAAGCGCACCCGGTCGGCCTGCACCCGCGGGCCCCAAACGGCGCTGCCCTTGGAGCGGTTGAGCATCCGGTAGTGGATCGCTCCCGCATCCGCCGCGCGGGCGATGACACCGTCAAGCGCATCGACCTCGCGCACCAGATGCCCCTTGCCGAGGCCCCCGATCGCCGGATTGCAGCTCATCGCGCCAATCGCGCCGAGGTCGAAACTCACCAGCGCCGTGCGCGCACCCATCCGCGCCGCCGCGCAGGCAGCCTCCACCCCGGCGTGACCGCCGCCGATGACGAGGACATCGAAGTTGTGCATGGGCG
This sequence comes from Porphyrobacter sp. AAP82, assembly GCF_000331285.1. Classification (GTDB taxonomy): domain Bacteria; phylum Pseudomonadota; class Alphaproteobacteria; order Sphingomonadales; family Sphingomonadaceae; genus Erythrobacter. The sequence goes on from NZ_ANFX01000005.1 coordinate 41,237, forward strand.
GGCAGATAGGGTCTGCCGGGCGAATCGTCAAAGTGGATTCGCTGGCGAAGCGGGTCGAAAATGTTTCACGTGGAACATTGCCGGGCACCTGGTGCGCTGCCTCTTCGGGCGCACACAAAGACACATTGAGGGTCGTTCTGAGACGCGGCATCGCCCGTCCTCCTGGGGCCTTTGTGTGCTTTTGTGAGAAGCTGCGGCCTAACCTGCAGGCAATGTTTCACGTGAAACATTTTCGACCGGTGGCTCACTTCCCGACGCAGAAGCGTCCGAACAGGGTGTCGAGCATGTCTTCGGTGGTCGCGCGGCCGATCAGGCGGTCGAAGGCGAGGCGCGCGCGGCGCAGTTCCTCGGCGACCAGCAGGGGGTCGGGCAGGACCGTCGCGGCACGCAGCGCCTCCTCGGCTTCGGCAAGCCGCGCATGCTGGCGCGCGTTGAGAGTCGCCTCGCCCGGCTTGGGCAAAGCCCCGCGCGCAGCCTCGACCAGCGCCTGCTTCAAGGCCCCTACCCCCGCGCCCGTCACCGCCGAAAGCGTGAAGCGCGCACCCGGCTTCGCGGGGAGGCCTTCGCGGTCGGCCTGGGCGGCGGTCTCCCACGCGCCCGCTGGCCCTTCGCCCTCCGGCCCCAGCCACAGCACCGCGTCGGCGCGCGCCAGCGCATCCAGCGCCCGCTCGATTCCGATCGCTTCGATCGCGTCCGGAGAGCCCTCCCGCAGCCCCGCCGTGTCGACGAAGGTGAAGGGCACGCCGCCGATCGCGACCGAGCGCTCGATCACATCGCGCGTCGTCCCCGCGATGGGCGAGGTGATGGCCGCCTCGCTTTCCACCAGCGCGTTGAACAAGGTCGATTTGCCCGCATTGGGCGGTCCGGCGAGCACCACGCGGAAACCCTCCCCCAGCCTCTCGGAACGCGGGCGGGCAAGCCAATCGGCGAGTTCATCGGCCAGCGCGGCAATGTTCCACGTGAAACATTCGGGCAGATCGGCGCTGTCCTCCTCGTCCGAGAAGTCGAGCACACCTTCGACTTCGGCCGATAGCCCGAGCAGCCGGTCGCGCCAGCCCTCGACCTGCCGCGACAACGCCCCGCCCGCATTGGCGAGGGCAGCGGCGCGCTGCAATTCGGTCTCGGCGGAAAGGAGGTCGGCAAGGCCCTCCGCCTCGGCGAGATCGATCCGGCCATTGGCAAAGGCGCGGCGGGTGAACTCACCCGGCTCGGCGCGCCGGGTCCCGCGAAGCGCAGCGAGCGCCCCCTCCACCGCCGCCACCACCGCGCGGCCGCCGTGACAGTGAAATTCGGCAAGGTCCTCGCCGGTCGCCGTGTTCGGCCCGGGGAACCACAGCACCAGCGCCTCGTCGAGCAGTGCGCCGTCGCCAGCGCGCAGCCGTGCCAGCGAGGCACGGCGGGGCTCGGGCGCCCTGCCCGCCAGCGCCAGCAAGGCCCCCCGCGCCGCCGGGCCCGAGACGCGGATCACCCCCACGCCCGCCGGCGGCGCGCCGCTCGACAGCGCAAAGATCGTATCCGCAGCGCTCACAGCGTCAGTCGGAGGACTTTTTCGATCCCGCAGCACCCGCCGCCGCCTTCATCGAGCCTTCGACAAAATTCTGGAAGAGCTTCATCCCCATCTGCCCCATCGGCGCCAGCGCACTGGCATATTGCTGGAGCTGGTCCGGGCTCGAGACACCCTGCATCGCCTTGGTGAGGTTCTCGACATAGACGTTGTTGGCCGCGCTCACATCGGGCAGGCCCATGAAGCTGCGCGCCTCTTCCGGGGTGCAGTCGATTTCGATGGTGATCTTCACAGGCGCTGTCTTCCCCTCGTCATCCCTGCTTCATTTGCGCTTGGCAGGGCTGCAAGGCAAGAGATAGACCGGCGCTGCGAAGGAGAGACCCCGATGAGCCTCAATGCCACCATCCCCACGCTTGAAGGTGACGCAAGCTTCGGCGCCTATGTCGCGCAGCCCCAGGGCATCGCGCGGGCGGCGATCATCGTCATCCAGGAAATCTTCGGGGTGAACCCCGGCATCCGCCAGAAGTGCGACAAGCTGGCGGCCGAGGGCTATCTTGCGGTCGCGCCCGATCTGTTCTGGCGGATCGAACCGGGCATCACGCTCGATCCCGATGTCGAGCCGGAATTTGGCCGAGCCCTCGGCCTGTTCGGCGAGTTCGACCAGGACGCCGGGATCCGCGATATCGAGGCGACCATCCACCACATCCGCCGCACCCTCGGCGTCGCCAAGGTCGGCTGCGTCGGCTACTGCCTCGGCGGGCGGCTCGCGTTCATGACCGCGGCGCGCACCGATATCGACGCGAGCGTCGGCTATTACGGCGTCGGCATCGACGCGCTGCTCGGCGAGAAGCACGCGATCGCCCACCCGCTGATGCTCCATATCCCCACCAATGACGGCTTTGTTCCACGTGAAACACAGGCGGCGATGCACGCGGGGCTTGGCGATCACCCCAGGGTCAGCTTGCACGATTACGAAGGCCTCGACCACGGTTTTGCCACCGAACACGGCAAGCGCCGCAACGAGGAAGCCGCGAACCTTGCCGATGGGCGGACGGCGGCGTTCTTTGCGGAACACCTCGGGTGAAGACTTTCGCGCCGGCCTTCACGGCGGCGGTTCACGCGGTACACAATGAATACCCGCAAGCCCTCGCCAGCGCCGGTTTCAACGGGGACGGGCCAGGGTATCCGGACGCAATGTGAGGGAGGGAATGATGGGGAACGCACAGGCAGGCCTCGCCAAATGGCACGCCTATATGGAGCACGGCGGCGATCCCGCGCTGCTTTCCGAGCTGCTGGCTGATGACGCGGTGTTCCACTCGCCCGTGGTGCACACGCCGCAGGTCGGCAAGCCCATCGTCATGGCCTATCTGGTCGCCGCCAGCCACACGCTGGGGAACGACAGCTTCCACTATGTCCGCGAGCTGGTGGATGGGGACGAAATGATGCTCGAATTCGTCACCGAGATGGAGGGCATCACCGTCAACGGGGTCGACATCATCCGCTTCAATGCGGAGGGAAAGATCAGTGATTTCAAAGTTATGGTCCGCCCCTTGAAAGCGATCAACAAGGTTTGGGAAATGATGGGCGCGCAGCTTCAGGCGGCGAAGGCTTGAGCGTTTGGTGGGCGGCGAACCCGTGCACGAAGAAATCGCGCACCGCCTCCGCGATTGCCGGGCACATCCGCTCGCCCGCCTCCTCGTGCATCAGCGTCAGCGCCTTGCCGATGTGGTGGTCGTCGAAATAGCGCATCGGCCAGTGGGGGAAAGTGGCCTCGGGAATCGAGCGCTCGAACAGCACCTCGACCCCGCTGTGACGCATATCGCGGCGGATCGTCTCGAAGGTGGCAAACAGCTTCCAGGTCGGCCCTTCGAGGATCTGGAGCAGATGCTGCCCGGCCTGGAGCAACACCCCCGTCAGCCCCTTCGCCTCGTTGGCGACCCGCGCGTGATAGACCAGCCGGAACATCTCGGCCTTGTCGAGCCCGGGTGTGGCGATGCTGCGATAGATGATGCGGCGCATCACGCTCCCCCTGTTGGTCCGGGGGAGAGAATACCGCATGCAGCTCTGCCAGCCGCTTGCCCGCGATTAGGGGTTTTACACTAGTTCAGGACCGCGAAGTTGACGATCATCTTGCGCACTTCGGGGTCGAGCGCCCGGGGCAGATCGCGCTCGAGCATCTCGCGGCGGGCTTCGATGCTTTCGGCGATCAGCACGCGTTTCATCGCCCAGTCGGGGCAGGCGCGCGCAGGGATGGTGCGGCGGTCGATCACCGAGACCCCGGCGTGGCGCGGGTCGGCGGTGATCGTGTCCATCAGCGCGGCAACCTCGGCCTCCTCGCCTTCGAGCAGTTGCAGGAAGTTGCGGCCGTTGAACAGGAGCAGCCCGGTGATGCCGCGCGCAGGGTTGTTGCGCGCGCTCGCGGCGAGGATGGCGTCCACCTCCTCGCGCGGCAGGGTCGGCGCGGTGCTGATGTAGAGATACTGGCTAAGCACGTATTCCCGTCCGTCCGTTGGCGGCCCGACCCCTCGGCCCTTTGCTTACTGGTTCATCGTTGCGAAGAAATCTTCGTTGGTCTTGGAATCCTTCATCTTGTCGAGCAGGAATTCCATCGCGTCTACGGTGCCCATCTGCATCAGGATGCGGCGCAGCACCCACATCTTGGAGAGATTGTCCTTCTGGACCAGCAGCTCTTCCTTGCGCGTGCCGGACTTGCCGACATCCAATGCGGGGAAGATGCGCTTGTCCGAAACCTTGCGGTCGAGCACGATTTCGGAGTTGCCGGTGCCCTTGAACTCTTCGAAGATCACCTCGTCCATGCGGCTGCCGGTGTCGATCAGCGCGGTGGCGATGATCGACAGCGAGCCGCCTTCCTCGATATTGCGCGCGGCGCCGAAGAAGCGCTTGGGCCGCTGCAATGCATTGGCGTCGACACCGCCGGTCAGCACCTTGCCCGAAGAGGGCACCACGGTGTTGTAGGCACGGCCCAGGCGCGTGATCGAATCGAGCAGGATCACCACGTCATGCTTGTGTTCGACAAGGCGCTTGGCCTTCTCGATCACCATTTCGGCGACCTGCACGTGGCGGTTGGCGGGCTCGTCGAAGGTCGAGGAGATGACCTCGCCCTTCACGCTGCGCTGCATGTCGGTGACTTCCTCGGGGCGTTCGTCGACCAGGAGGACGATCAGGAACACCTCGGGGTGGTTGTCGGTGATCGCCTTGGCGATGTTCTGGAGCAGCACGGTCTTGCCGGTGCGCGGCGGGGCGACGATCAGCGCGCGCTGACCCTTGCCCTGCGGCGCGATGATGTCGATCACCCGTGCGCTCTTGTCCTTCACCGTCGGATCGAGCGTGTCGAGCGTCAGCTTCTGGTCGGGGTAGAGCGGGGTGAGGTTGTCGAAATTGGTGCGCAGGCGGACCGCGTCGGGATCGTCGAAATTGACCTTGGCAAGGCTGGTCAGCGCGAAATAGCGCTCGCCATCACGCGGCGCGCGGATCTCGCCTTCGACCGTGTCGCCGGTGCGCAGGCCCCAGCGGCGGACCTGGTTGGGCGAGACATAGATGTCGTCCGGCCCGGCGAGGTAGTTGGCTTCGGGCGAGCGAAGGAAGCCGAAGCCGTCCTGCAACACCTCGATGGTGCCGATCCCCATGATCTTCTCTTCATATTCCTCGTCCTCGGCAAGCTCGCGCAGGATCGAGAAGAGCAGATCCTGCCGGCGCATGGTCGAGGCGCCCTCGACGCCCAATTCCTCCGCCATCGCGACCAGTTCGGCCGGGGTCTTTCGCTTGAGGTCTTTCAAATGCATTTTTGTGGTGTTCCGAAAGTCTTGAAGTGGCCGGTGGGTCAGTACCGCCCCTGGCGAGCGGTGCCCCTTGATGGAGGGGGCTGGGCTTGGAGAAAGCAGACCATAAGGGAGCGCGGGTTGGCGCTCCGATACCGGATAGGTGATCGGGAAATAGAAGCGCGCGCCGCCGAGGTCAATCGGCGAATGCGCGCCCGCGATTCCCGGCTCAGAAGGGCTTGAGGTAGACCAGCAGCACGATCAGGATCAGCAGCACGCCCGGCACCTCGCCGATCATGCGCAGGGTCTTCTCCGAGAGCGGCCTCTGCCCACGCGCCATCTTCTTGGTCTGGCCGACCAGCCAGCCATGATAGCCGGTCAGCGCCACCACCAGCGTCAGCTTGGCGTGGAGCCAGCCCGAGGAAAGCCAGCCGCCGCCATAGGCCATCGAGAGCCCCAGCACCCAGACGATGACCAGCGACGGGGTGAGGATGATTTTGCGCAGCTTCCCCATCCGCTCGGCCCACTTGGCTTCGCCTAGCGAACCGGGCGCATGGTCGAGCATGTAGATGCACTGGCGCGGCAGCATGAACAGCCCCGCCATCCAGAACACCATGAAGATCACGTGCCCCGACTTGAGGAACAGGTAGATCGACAAGATCAGTTCCTGCATCGCGTCAGCCCCTTAGCGCTGCAAGCAATTCCTCGACATGCGAAATCGGGGTGAACTGCCCGATCCCGTGGCCGAGGTTGAAGACGTGCGGACGATCCTCGAAGGCGGCGATGATGGTTTTCACCCGCGCCGCCAAAGCCGGGCCTCCGGCCTCCAGCAGCAGCGGATCGAAATTGCCCTGCACCGGCATCCCCTCGGGCAGCGACTGGTGCGCCCAGACCGGATCGAGCGTCTCGTCGAGCCCGACCGCGTCCACCCCGGTCTCGCGGGCATAGGCGGGAAGCTTGGCACCCGCGCCCTTGGGAAAGCCGATCACCGGGGTATCGGGGTGCGATTGCTTGAGCTTGGCGGTGATTGCGGCATTGGGCGCAATCACCCACTTCTCGAACTGGTCCGGGGCAAGGCTGCCCGCCCACGAATCGAACAGCTGCACGGCTTCCGCCCCCGCATCGATCTGGCCGCGCAGATACGTGACCGAGACCTCGACGATCGCGTCGATGATCGCCTGCATCCGCGCAGGGTCGCGATAGGCGAGCAGGCGCGCCGGGCCGTGATCCTTGGAGCCCTCGCCCGCGATCATGTAGGTCGCCACCGTCCAGGGGCTCCCCGCAAAGCCGAGCATGGTCACTTCCCGCCCGATCATGCTGCGGGTCAGGCGCACGGTCTCGTAAACCGGCTCGAACCGCTCGAAGGCGGGGGTGAAGCTGTCCAGCTCCACCTCCAGCAGCGTCGGCGCAAGATGCGGACCCTCGCCTGCGGCAAAGGTCAGCCCCTGCCCCATCGCGTGCGGCACGATCAGGATGTCGGAGAACAGGATCGCCCCGTCGAATCCGAAGCGCCGGATCGGCTGGACGGTGATTTCCGCGGCGGCCGCACTGTCATATACGAGCTCGAGAAAGCCGCCCTTCTCTGCGCGCAACTCCCTGTATTCCGGCAGATAGCGCCCCGCCTGACGCATGAGCCACACGGGGGCGACATCCTGGCGGACACCTTTGAGCGTATCGAGAAGCGGACCTGGCATAGGGTTCCTTAGAGCAAATCAATTCAATTTTAAAAAGGATGGATGGAGTCTGTTGGCCCTGTGGATAGCGGGAATTACCGGCCTCTGCCGCCTTGCCCCCACATGGCCCACCGGATTCATGCCCCCATCGAATCCGCACGGATTGGACGTCAAGCCAGCTTTATCCTCAGTCTTCACAGCCTGTCGACAAAACTTGTCCCGTGTGCGCAAATCGCCAGAGGAAATGCCTGCGAGCGGGCATGAAAATCCCTCCCCTGCTTGTCCGCCAGTCCCTCCCGTGGTTTATGCGGCGATCTGTTCACAGGGCCAATGTCGAACCGGGGCGCGCATGAACCGACTCAATCTCCACCTCGTATCGGATTCGACCGGCGAGACGCTGGAAATGATCGCCAAGGCGGCGCTCGCGCAGTTCGACAACCCGAGCGTGAACCGCCATTTCTGGCCGATGGTCCGCTCGCTCCAGCATATGGACCGGATCGTCCCCGATCTCGCCGCGCATCCCGGCCTGGTGCTCTACACGCTGGTCAACCCAGAGACCAGGAAGCGGCTCGAGGAGCATTGCCGCCACCTTGGCCTCCCCGCCGTGCCGGTGCTCGACCAGGTGACCGCAGCGCTGGAAAGCCAATTGGGCCAGGAAGCCCATGGCCGCCCGGGCCGCCAGCACATGATGGACGAGAACTACTTCCGCCGCGTCGAGGCGATCCAGTACACGATCGCCCACGATGACGGCCTCGCCCACGAGGAGTGGGAGCAGGCCGATATCGTGCTCGTCGGCGTGTCGCGTTCATCCAAGACGCCGACCAGCATCTATCTCGCCAATCGCGGTTTCAAGGTCGCCAATATTCCGCTGGTGGTCGAAAGCCCCCCGCCCGCCACGCTCTACCGGCTGCGGCACCCGCTGGTGGTGGGGCTGACGACCAGCCCCGAACGGCTGATCCAGATCCGCCGCAACCGGCTCCTCTCCTTGAACGAGGCGACCGAGACGGCCTATGTCGACAATGACCGGGTCAAGGCCGAGCTGCAATTCGCCCGGCGCATGTTCGGCGACAATGGCTGGCCGGTGATCGACGTCACCCGCCGCTCGATCGAGGAGACCGCGGCGGCGATCATCCGGCTGGTGCAGGAACGTGACCGCAAGCCGGCGAGCGAGGGCGGGACGGGCAAGCCGATATGACTCTGATTCTCGCCAGCAAATCAGCCTCCCGCCGAGCGATGCTCGATGCCGCAGGCGTCGCCTATCACAGCATCCCCGCCGATATCGACGAGCGCGCGGTCGAGGCGGGCCTTGCGGGTGCGGCTCCCTCCGAGGTCGCCGAGGCTCTGGCGGTGGCCAAGGCGGCGGCGGTCGCCGCGCTTCATCCGGGCGCGCTGGTGCTGGGGAGCGATTCGCTGGTCGTCTGCAAGGGCCGCCGTTTCGACAAGCCGAAGAGCCGCGATGAGGCTGCCGAGCACCTGCGGTTCTTCTCCGGCGCGGTGATGGAGCTGCACTCCGCCGCGGCGCTGGTCAAGGATGGCGGGTGCGAATGGAGCCACGCCGCCCTCGCCCGGCTGCATGTGCGCGAATTGTCGGCGGATTTCATCGAACATTACCTCGACCTCGAATGGCCCGCAATCGGCCACACCGTCGGCGCGTTCCGCATCGAGGGGCCGGGGGTGCAGCTGTTCACCGAGATCGAGGGCGACCAGTTCACGGTGCTCGGGATGCCGCTGCTGCCGCTGCTCGGCGCGCTGCGCGAGGAAGGGGTGCTGCTGGCATGACCCGGCCCCCCGAAACCCCCTATGCCGAGGTGATCGGCGATCCGATTGCGCAGTCCAAATCGCCCAAGATCCACGGGTTCTGGCTGGAAAAACTCGGGATCGAGGCCGCTTACCGCGCCTGCCACGTGACGCCCGATGCCCTGACCGACTACCTTGCCGAACGCCGCGAAGACCCGCTCTGGCGCGGCTGCAATGTCACCATGCCGCACAAGCAGGCGGTGATGCCGCTGCTGGACCGCATCGATTCCCCCGCCGACGCGATCGGCGCGGTCAACACGGTTCTGCCGTCGGGCAAGGGCGTTCTGGCAGGCACCAACACCGATGCGGCAGGCTTCCTCGAACCGCTGGCGAAGGATCTCGCCGAGGCGCATTATTTCCGCATGGCGCGCATCATCGGCACCGGCGGCGCGGCGCGGGCGATCATCAGCGCGCTGGCGGGCCACGGCTTCACACTGGTCGTCGCGGGCCGCGATCCGGCCAAGGCGTGCGCGCTGCTCGATGAACTCGCGCCCGGGGGCGAACACTACGCCATCGATCTGGCACATTTCTCTGATCCCACCGACTTCGCCTTCGACGACCGCGAGGGGTGCCTCGATCTCATCGTCAACGCCTCCAGCCTCGGGATGGCGGGCCAGCCCCCCCTGCCCCTCGACTGGAGCCACGCCCCGCCGCGCGCCATCGCCTATGACATCGTCACCGCCCCGCTCGTCACCCCGCTGCTCGAAACCGCCAGGGCAGGCGGCCATCGCACCATCGACGGGCTGTCGATGCTGATCGGCCAGGCGGCGACCGCTTTCGAACGATTTTTCGGCGAGGCCCCGCCGCGCGAACACGATGCCGAATTGCGAGCTCTCCTGACCCAATGACCTCACCACAAAAAATCATCGGCCTCACCGGAAGCATCGGCATGGGCAAGTCGACCGTCGCAGGCATGTTCGCCGAGGCGGGGATCCCGGTGTTCGACGCCGATGCCGAGGTGCGCGCGATGCAGGGACCGGGGGGCGAACTCCTTGCGCCCATCGAAGCCGCCTTCCCCGGATCGACCGGCCCCGCAGGCGTCGACCGCGACCGGCTGGGCCATCAGGTCTTCGCCGACAAGCCCGCCCTCGCCCGGCTCGAAGCCATCGTTCACCCCGCGGTGGCCGCAAAACGCGCCGCCTTCCTCAAGGCCAATGCCGACAAGCCCGCGGTGGTCTTCGACATCCCGCTGCTGTTCGAACGCGGCGGGCACGAGGCGGTCGATCTGGTGGTCGTGGTCTCCGCCCCCGAGGCCGTCCAGCGCGCCCGCGTCCTCGCCCGCCCGGGGATGACCCCGCAGAAGTTCGAGCACATCTTCGGCCTGCAACTCCACGACACCGAGAAACGCGCCCGCGCCGACCATGTCATCGACACCGGCACCAGCCTTGCCGAAACCCGCGCCCAGGTGGCCGCGCTGATTGCTTCACTTTGACGACAAAGCGTGCTTGCAAGACTCGGAAACTGGGAGGATAGTCCTGCAAATGCGTGAGGTCATCTTCGATACCGAAACCACCGGGCTCGATCCCAAGACCGGGGACCGCATGGTGGAAATCGGCTGCGTCGAAATGGTCGGCCGGGTCGAGACGGGGCGCACCTTCCACGCCTATTTCAACCCCGATCGCGACATGCCGGCCGAGGCAGAGCGGGTCCACGGCCTTTCCGCCGCCTTTCTTTCGGCCAAGCCGCGGTTTGCCGAAACGGCGGACGAACTGCTCGCGTTCCTCGGCGATTCCAACCTTGTCGCGCATGATGCCGGCTTCGATTTCGGCTTTCTCAATAACGAGCTCGAACGCGCAGGGCTGGCACCGATCAGCTACGACCGGATGGTCGATACCGTCGCCATCGCGCGCAAGAAACACCCCGGCGCCAAGCTCAGCTTGGATGCGCTGTGCACCCGCTACGGGATCGACCGGAGCCACCGCGTCAAGCACGGCGCACTGCTCGATGCCGAGCTGCTCGCGCAGGTCTATGTCGAACTGACCGGCGGGCGGCAGATCGGCCTCGGGCTGGCCGATGCCGCGCCCGATGCGCCCGCCCTCGCCGCGTTCACCCCCGATGCGCCGTGGCACCGTCCGTCTGTGGACCGGACCCGGCGCGAACCCCGCCCCCATGTTGCCAGCCCGGAGGAGCTGGAACGCCACCGCGCATTCATCGCGCAGATCAAGGACGCAATCTGGGTTGGTTGAAGCCCGGCGCGCCGCGGGTATCGCTGGCCCGCAACCCCCCTGGGATCCTCACTCTTGGACGGAGGAACACACTGCATGGACATTCGGATTTCCGGCCACCAGATGGCAACCGGCGCGGCGCTTCAGGAGCACGCCTCGGACCGGCTCGGCGCGATCGTCGACAAGTATTTCGAGCGCGCGCTGTCGAGCCACGTGACCTTCGCCAAGGCGCCCGCGGGGTCCTTTACCTGCGATATCGTCACCCATGTGATGCAGGGCCTGATCCTCAAGGCGCAAGGGTCGGCGCATGATGTCCATGTCGCGCTCGATGATGCAGTCGGCAAGATCGAGACGCAGCTGCGGCGCTACAAGCGCCGGCTCACCTCGCGCCACGAACAGGCGAGCTATGCCCGCAGCGAGGAAGAGGCCGCCTACACCATCTTCGCCGTCGAGGAAGACGAGGAGGAAGAGGTCACCGCCGATGCCCCGCTGGTGATCGCCGAAACCCGCGTCGACATCCCCACCGCAAGCGTTGCCGACGCGGTGATGCTGATGGACCTGCGGAACACCGGCGCGCTGTTTTTCAAAAATGCTGGCACCGGACGCCATAATATGGTCTACAGGCGCGCCGATGGCTCGATCGGATGGGTCGAGCCTAGATAGGGCCAATGCTCGCCTTGCCGTTACGGCAAGGCCTGCTTTCGAAGGTCCAGGCGGTCGCAGGAGGGGGCACCGCCCCGGCCCGGCACGCTCCGCCATGCGGACGTGGACAGGCCGGACCTTCGCCGTAGCAAGGCGCACAGTTTCGGGATCATTCGTGTAATGGACGTCAACCTCGCTCTTTCCCCGCAGGCGATCGCATTCGCCCGGCTTGATACCAAGCCGAAGATTCTCGCCCGTGCGGCGCAGCTGCTCAGCGCGGCCTATGGCCTTGACGAGGACGAGGTGCTCGAAAACCTCGAAGCGCGCGAGGCACTGGGCAGCACCGGTTTCGGGCGCGGCGTGGCGATCCCGCATTGCCGCAGCAAGGACGTGCGCCGCCCCAGCCTCGCGCTGATCCGCCTCGAGGCGCCGATCGATTTCGCCGCTGCCGATGCGCGTCCCGTGACGCTGGTGTGCTGCCTGGTCTCGCCCGAGAACGCCGGCGCGACCCACCTCCACGCGCTCGCCGCGATCTCGCGCCTGACGCGGGACGAGACGATGCTGCAAATGCTCGCCGATGCGCCCGATACCGAGGCGGTCTATGCGCTGCTCACCAACCAGTTCCTGCGCGACGCGGCCTGATCCGCCCCTGATCCACCATGCCGGCCAGTGACGAGACCCTCGCCGCGAGCGGTGCTGAGCAGCATTACCGGGCATTGGAGCGGCTCTATGCCTCCGCGCCGGTCAACGCCAAGTTCGCGAGCACGCTGCACATCCCGGGCGAGGGCCGTTCGCAGCTGACCTTCACCGTCAGCCCTGAGGATTACCACGCGGCCGGCGCGGCCCACGGGACGATCTACTTCAAGATGCTCGACGATGCGGCCTTCTACGCCTGCAATTCGCTGGTGACCGACCGCTTCCTTTTGACCACCAGCTTCAACCTGTTCTTCTCCAAGCCCGTGCGCGCCGGGCAGGTCACCGCCGAAGGCCACTGGGTGAGCGGCCGCCGCCGTGTGTTCGTCGCCGAGGCGCGGCTGGTCGATGCCGAGGGCGAGGAGATCGGCCGCGGCACCGGCACCTTCATGCGCAGCCGCATCGCGCTCTCGAGCCTGCCGGGCTATGCCGCGGGCGGTCCCTCGGGGCTCTAGCGGTGGACGCGAGGCTGCCTGCGCACCTCGAAGCCGGCGCCATCATGCGCCTTGCCGAAAGCGAGGGGGGGTTCGCCACGGTGCTCGCCAAGGGGGAGCATGATGCCGGGACGATCCTTGTGGTAACCCTGTGTCGCGGGAGGGAGGGTATTCTGTTCGAAAGGATGCCCCAGCGCGACGGATCGCGCAAATTTCTTGCGGTGAAGCGAGAAGACCCTGAGAATCCTCAGGAATTTTCAGAATATCTGGCCCGAAGGCGGCGTCAGGACAGTGATATGTGGCTAATCGAGGTGGATATCGCGGATCGGGAACGGTTCGTCGCGCGTATGGCCGCCTTAACTTGACCGGAAGACGGGCGGGGCTAAAGGGCCTCCACCTCCTGAGCGCAGGCTGGCAGGGCGACAATCCGGTCGCATCCTCCGGCACGCAGACGGGGAGCGGCCGGCAGGCTTCTTCGAACCCCCCACATCGGTAACGATCTGGATCGCGGTTCCCGCCTGCGCCTGTGCGCGCTCACCGCCGAATTGGTGAATGTCCATGAGTCGCAAGACTGCCACGATTGCTGCGATTGCGGGCCTCGCAATCGCAACCACGATGTTCCCCGGCGGCCCCGATGCCGCAGCGCTGGCCCAGGCCGCGCATGAACAGCTCACCGCTCCCACCCCGGTCGAAGCCCCCGAGCTGGTCCCCGAACAGATCCAATTCACCTCCGAGCCCGTGGTGCAGAGCCTGCCCGCGCCCGCGCCTCAGTCAGGCACGCCGACGCTGACCGAAGCCGGCTCGCTCGGCGAACTGGTCGGCATGATCGACACCGCCACGCCGATGTCGCAAGACCTGCGCTGCCTTGCCGGCGCGGTCTATTTCGAGGCGCGCGGCGAGGCGCTTGCCGGGCAGCTCGCCGTGGCGCAGGTGATCGTCAACCGCACCGAGGACGGGCGCTTCCCGCGCTCCTATTGCGGCGTCGTCGCCCAGCCCGGGCAATTCTCCTTCATGCGCGGACGGCGGATGCCGGCGATCCCCGAAGGCTCGGCCGCATGGCACCGCGCCGTCGCGGTCGCCCACATCGCCGACAAGGGCCTGTGGGAAAGCGAAGCGGGCCGCGCGGTGTTCTTCCACGCGCGCTACGTGACCCCCGGCTGGACCCGCACCAAGACGCGGCTCGCCCGGATCGACACGCATGTCTTCTACAGGTGATCCTCGCTCACACGCCCTTCGGGCGCGGCGCTGCGGGCGCGAGTGTTTGTCGCCCTACCACTTCGCTCCTTGAGGGGGGGGTTCGGCGCGAAGCGCCGCAAGCCCGAACGGGCGCCCGCAGCCGCTCGCCCGAAGGGCGAAACAGCGGCGAGGATTACGGCTTCAGCCGCACCCAGACTCCCGTGTGGTCGCTTGCCTTCTCGCGGCCGCGAAACGCCTTGTCGACGCCGCAGGCTTCCATCCGGTCGGCGCATTCCGGCGAGAGCAGGATGTGGTCGATCCGGAACCCGTGGTCGCGCTGCCAGGCGCCGGCCTGGTAATCCCAATAGGTCCACACCCCCCCGCGCGGGTTGTGGGTGCGGATCGCGTCGGTCCAGCCATCGGCGAGCAGGCGCGCATAGGCCGCGCGGCTTTCAGGCTGCATCAGCGCGTCGTCGGCCATCGCCTTGACCGACCACACATCGTCATCATGCGGGACGACGTTGAAATCGCCGAGCACCACCGCGGGCACTTCCTCGGCCCAGATCGCCGCCATGCGTTCGCGTAAGGCAGCCATCCAGGCGAGCTTGTAGGTGAACTTGGGCCCTGGATGCGGGTTGCCGTTGGGGAGGTAGAGGCAGGCGATGCGGATGCCGTTGACGTCGGCTTCGAGGTATCGCGCCTGTTCCCCCTCGCCTTCGTTCGGGCCGGGAATGCCGAGGCCGCGCTGCACTTCGGTCAGGACGTAGCCGGCGCGGGTATCGGCAAGGATCGCCACGCCATTGAAACTCTTCTGCCCGTGCCAGATCGCGGAATAACCGATCGCCTCGAAATCGCCCGCCGGAAAGCCCTCGTCCTGCGTCTTGATCTCTTGCAGGCAGGCGACCGCGGGGCGGGTTTCCTCGAGCCATTCGAGAAGGCGGGGCAGCCGCGCCTTGATCCCGTTGATGTTGAAGGTGGCGATTTTCATGCGCGCGCTTGTGCCGCAATCCGCGCGCGCGGTCTAACTCAAATCCCGAAGCTCGCCCCGCAGCCGCATCCGGCGGCGGCCTGCGGGTTTTCGACCTTGAAGGCCGCGCCGCCCAGCGATTCGACGAAATCCACCGTGCTGCCTGCGATCAGATCGAGGCTGACGGGATCGACCACCAGCTTGACGCCATCGGTCTCGGACACCGAATCCTCGGCGTCCGCCCCGTCGGCCAGTTCGAACTTGTACTGGAAGCCCGAACACCCCCCGCCCTCGACCGCGAGGCGCAGGATTGCAGGGCGCGCCTGCTTGGTCGCGATGAAGGCGACCCGCCTGGCGGCGGACGGAGTGAGGATCAGGGGCGCGGCGCTCATGGCATCAATCTAGGGCTTGGCCGAGCGATCCTCAAGGCGTCACACCGCCTGAATGTAGTTGCGCAGCGCCTCGGCCTCGCCCTGCACCTCGTCCATCTTGTGCTTCACGAGGTCGCCGATCGAGATGAAGGCGACCAGCGCGCCGTTTTCGACCACCGGGAAGTGGCGGAAGCGGCGGCGGGTCATCATGGCGAGCGCCTCGTCCACCGTGGTCGCCGGTTCGACCGTGATCGCGGGCGAGGTCATGATCTCCTCGACCGCGACATCGAGGCAGTCCTTCCCCCGGTCGGCCAGGCGGTAAATCACGTCGCGCTCCGAGACGATGCCGACGACGCGCCCCTCGCGCAGCACCGGCAGTGCGCCGATGCGTCTGCTGGCGAGGGTCTGCACCACCTCGCTGACGGGGGTGGTGCAATCGCAGGCGATGATGTCCGACGCGCCGCGTTGGGCGATGATGCGGGCAATGGTCATGGGACTCTCCCTTTCTCTCCGGAGATGGAAAGTGCCATGCATCGGGCGAAAAAGCGAATCGTCCGGTCGCATCCGATTGCACCGTGCGCGCGGGGCCTTGCAGCTTTCGCGCGTTGCAATGCCGCAAGGGGCGGGCCATGGCGGGGGCATGACCCGCAAGTCCCCGCTCGACGATCCCGTGAACGCCGCCCACGCGTGGGCGCGCTACCGCCAGATCATGAAATGGCTGCTCGCCGCCACGGTGCTGACCGTGGGCATCGCGATGGGCCTGCTGTTTGCCTATAACGGCATGATTTCCGTGCATTTCTACATCGCGGTGGCGCTGGGGATCAGCTTGACGATGCTGCTCGGCGGGGCCTTGATGGGGCTGGTGTTCCTCTCCAACGGCACCGGCCACGACGAATCGGTCGACAACCACATGCCGAGCCGGGACGAGCTGTGGAGCCCGAACGAGGACTGAGAGGGCTGACGCAGGCGCGAGCCTCCGGCCCGCGCCCCCACCCCCTACCCCTGTGCTGGAGAGGCGGGAGGATTGAGCCGGTAGTCTTCCACCGGCCTGCCCGCGATCAGGTGTTCCTGGATGATCCGCTCAAGCACCTCAGGCGCACACGAGTGATACCACACCCCGTCCGGCCACACGACCGCGACAGGTCCGGCGGCGCAGATCTGCAAGCAATCCGCTTTGGTGCGCTGCACCCCGCCGCCCGGCCCACGCTTGCTGTCGTCATCGCGCTGCGGGCCGACCAGCCCCAGTTCCTTCAAACGCGACTTGAGGAAGCCCCACGCCTCCTCCCCCGCCTCGCGCGAGCAGCATTTCTGCTTTTCGGACAGCGCGCAGATCATGATGTGGCGGGTGATCGCGGTGCCATCTGCCGGATCGCCGTAATGCTTGGCGAGTGAATGGCGCGCGGATTCGCGCTCCTTGCGGCTCATTCGCCGGTCTTCTTCAACCAGCGATCCAGCCACGCGAACACCGTCTGGTGCCATTGCAAAGAGTTCTTCGCGCCCAGCACCCAGTGGTTTTCATCGGGGAAGACCAGCAATTGCGCGGGGATGCCGCGTTCCTGGAGAGCGGTGAAGCTCATGATCCCCTGCGAGTAGGGAACGCGGTAATCCTTCTGGCCGGTCACCACCAGCATCGGCGTCTGCCACTTGCTCACATGCTTCGCCGGGTTCCACTTCTCGTAGACCTCGCGCGCTTCTTCGTAGCTGCCGCCATGGTCCCAGCGCGGGAACCACAGTTCCTCGGTCGAATAATACATCGAGCGGTTGTCGAAGATGCCGTCGTGCTGGACGATGCAGCGGAAGCGGTCGGGCCAGTTGCCGGCGATCCAGTTGACCATGTAGCCGCCGTAGCTCGCCCCCATCGCGCAGGCGAGGTCACCGGCGATCTGGGTGTCGAGCGCGATGCCGGCGGCAAAGCCCTTTTGCAGGTCTTCGAGCGGCCAGCCGCCCCAGTTCTTGTTGATCGCGTCGGTGAAGGCCTGCCCGTAACCGGTGCTGCCGTGGAAATCGACCGAGATCACCGCATAGCCTTGGCTGGCGAGGACGCGGGGGTTCCAGCGGTTCGACCAGCTGTCGTTGAAGCTCCCCTGCGGACCGCCGTGGATGTAGAGGATCGCGGGGATCGGCCCGGTCTGGTCGGCGAGGCGGGTGAGCTGGCCCCACACCGTGTCGCCGTTCGCCCCGGTGAAGCTGAAGCGGCGCGTGACGATGCTGGCCATGGCGCCCATGCGGGTGGTGGCGACATCGGTGAGCGGACGGGCCTGCCCCATGCCGTCCGACAGGAACAGTTCGGCAGGCTGGCCGAGCGAATCGCGGGTGAACAGCGCGCGGCCCTTGGGCAGGGGGACGAGGTTGGCGATATGCGCTTCGTTGCCCGCCATGAGGTTCAATTCGGTGACCTTGCCGCTGGCGATGTCGATGCGGAAGGCGGGAGTGTCGAGCACCTTTTGCGCGGTGGCGATCAGGCTCTTGCCGTCAGCCGCCCAGGCGAGGCTGGCGAAGGAGAGGTCGACGCTTGCCGTGAGGTTGCGCTGGGTGCCGGTCTTGAGATCGAGCAGCTGCACCGCCTGCCTGTCCGCCTCGTAAGTCGGCCGGTCCATGGCGAGCCAGGCCAGCCAGCGGCCATCGGGCGAGGGCGTCGGCGCGGTGTCGGTGGCCTTGTTGGCGGCGGTCAGGAGCTTGGGCGCGGCCCCGGTGAGGTCCGAGGCGTAGATGTCGAGATTGGTCGAACCCGGCTCGTCCGCATGCGATAGGCGGGCGGTGAAGAACAGTGTCTTTGCATCCGGGGCGAAGGCCAGTTCCTCCGCGCCGCCGAACGGCATGGTGGGCGTATCGGCGGTGATGCCGGTGGCGGGGTCGGTGCCGTCGACGGGATGGCCCCCGCCCGCCACCAAGCCATTCTCGAGCGGGAAGACGAAGATGCGGTTGTGGAGCCCCGGGGTCGCCCAGCGGTCCCAGTGGCGCACGAAGCCGTCCGCGGCGTCATAGAGCCGTCCGGTGCCGGGGCCGGGGGTGTAGGGCGTCGCCGCGTCGGCGCAACCGAAGGTCGGGCAATCGCGCGGAATTTCGCCCCACACCGCGATGGCGCTACCATTGGGGGCGAGTTTGAAGCCGGCGATGTCGCGCGCGGTCTGCGGGGTGACGAGCCCGGGGGTCCGGGCCGTGCTGTCTTTCGTCAACGTCACCCGCCACACCCGTGATAGGGCGGGCGCGGCGGTGTCGGTGATCTCGCTGCTCAGGAAATAGAGCGCGCCGTCGGGGCCGAAAGCAAGGTCCGAGGCCTTGAGCCCGAGGTCGAGCGCGACCGGCACCGCGCCGGGCTTGGTGAGGTCGATCAAGTAATGGGTGGGCGCGCGCTTGAGGCTCGCCGGATCGGTCACGGTGACGCTGTAGACCGCCAGCGTGCCTTCGCGGTTGACCGCCGGAGCGCCGAGGCGCGGGAGGGTGACGAGATCCTCGGCGGTCATCGGCGGCGCGGCAACGCCGGGGACGCCCGATGCGGCGGCGGCGCGGGGGGGTTCCCCGGCGGCGAGCGGGGTGGAAAAGGCGATGGCGGCGGCGAGCGCGCCGAAAGCTGTGAGATGACGCATGGCCGAAAGGCGTTAGACCTCCCGGCGCCCCCGCGCTAGCCCCGAGCGATCCCTCAGCGGCGCTTGCCGACGATCCGGGCGATTTCCGCCTGCACGAGGTTTTCGACCATCGCCGGCAGGTTCGCCTCGAGCCATTCGGCGAGCATCGGGCGCAGCAGCTCGCGGGTCAGGCCTTCCAGCGACGTCTCCCCCGAACGCACGATCTGCGGGCGCGCAGGGGGCTCGGCCAGCATGGCGAGCGCGGCGAGGTTTTCTTGCATCGCACCCAGCACCTGATCGGCGATCAGCGGGGTTTCGTCGGCGTGTTCCATCGGCATGACGGGTTTGCGAGCCGGTTCCTCGGGCGCCACATCCATTTCGTCCAGATCGAGCACTTCCTCGGCATCGCGGACCTTGTGGGTGCGGGCGAGCGGGGCGGGCTGGGCCGAATCGTCTTCCGAAACCAGCATCCGCCGCCGCCGCGCTTCCATCGCGCCGACGCGGTTGTCGCGGGCAATCACTTTCTTGATCGATTCGAGGATCTCCTCGACCGAAGCTTCCCCGTTTTCCTGACCCATGCCTAGCCCCGTATGCCTGCCCGCCATTTGCACTTCTGGCGTCCCGAATCGGGACCGCGTTCACTCGCCGGGCAGCAATTGCGGGCCGATTGTCGCCGTGGCCGGGGGAATGTCAACGGTTCTGGTCGAATCCGGGGCCGGTTCGGGATCGCGGTCCCAATCGTTCAGCTTGCTGCTGACGCGGTCGGCATTGACCTGCGGATCGTAAAGCGGCCCGCCGACATCGAGGTTGAGATCGCGGGCCTCGGCCTTGCCCATCAGCGCCAGCAGATTGAACCCGGCGACATAGGCGTTGCGCCGCGCGGTCACCAGCTGGGCGCGGGACTGCACCAGTTCCTGCTCGGCATTGAGCACGTCGAGGATCTGGCGGTTGCCGATCGAGTTCTCCGCGCGCACGCCTTCAAGGCTGAGTTCGGCCGCTTCGACCGCGGCCTGCGAGCTCTTGATGACAGCGTTGGCGGCTTGCCAGGCGGCATAGGTCGAGCGGGTTTCGGCGATGATCTGGCGTTCGGATTCGATCACGTCGGTCAGCGCGGCGCTTTCGCGGGCGCTGGCCTGACGCTGGCGGGCGGCGGGCAGGCCACCCTGGAAGATCGGGATCGTCACCCGCACCCCGGCGTTGGCGGTCTTCTCGCTCTGCGCGAACTGCGCCGCCACCGGACCGCCCAGCGTGCCGTAGAAATCGCTGTACTGGCCGTTGGCGAACAGGCTGACGGTCGGCAGCCGTCCGGCACCAGCGGCCTTGGTGTCGAACCCGGCGGCCTCGGCGCGCTGCCTGGCGGCTTCGAGGTTGGGATTGTTGTCGAGCGCCGTGACGATCGCCTCTCCCACCGTATCGGGCAGGCCCGGCAGCGGGGGCGGAGCGTCGAGCTCGCCCGGGGCCCGGCCGACGAGCCGGATATAGGTCTCGCGCGCGGCGATGAGGTTCGATTGCGCGGTCTGGAGATCGCCCTCGGCCACCGCCAGGCGCGAGCGCGACTGGGCGACGTCGGTGATGGTCAGATCGCCGATCTGGAAGCGGTCGCTGGTCGCCTCGAGATTGGTGCGCAGCACCGCGACATTGTTGGTCGACAGCGCCACCAGCGCCTCGGTCCGCAGCACGTCCATGTAAGCGGCGACGACCTGCGAGAACAGCGTGCTTTCGGTGTTGCGCAGGTCCGCCTGCCCGGCCTCGACCCTGTCCTTGGCCGCGGCGATCGCATTGCGCACCGCGCCGCCCGAATAGATCGGCGCGACCAGCGCCGCGGTCACCCCGAGATTGCGTTCGGGCGCGGTGAAGGAGTTGGCCGACTGGCGCAGGAACTCGATATGGGTCGCGGTGATATCGACCGAGGGCAGCCCCGATGCGCGCGCGATCGGCACGTTCTCGTCGGTGGCGCGCTGGCTGTCGCGCGCGCCTTCGAGCGTGGGGTTGGTATTGTAGGCCGCGGCGAGCGCCTCGCGCAGGGTATCGGCCTCAGCCGGGGCGGCGGCGAGCGCCAGCAGGCTCGCCGCTCCCGCGAGGCGCAGCGCAGGGGAGCGGCGCGTCATGCGAAGGTCCAGCGCCTGGGCGCGGCGAAGGCGGCGAGGACGGGAATGCCGAGATCCTCGAGCGGCTGGAGCGCCACGCTGCCGGCGACCTTGCGCCCGCTCGCGAGCCGGGTGACCTGGCGCAGCACCAGGCCGGTGACGATCCGGCCATCATCGGCCAGCACCGCCGCGAGCCCTTCGGGCAGCTGCTCGATCGCGCCGTCGATGACGACAAGGTCATATTCGCCCGCGCCTTGCAAAGCGGCGGCCTCGGCGGCGGTGACTTCGGTGACGGTCCCTGCGAGCGGAGCGATCAGCGCCGTGAGGTAGCCGGTGCCCCCGTTCACCACCAGCACCCGCGCGTCGGGCGCCGGCGCCGCTTCGAGCAGCAGCTTGCCGTAGAACAGCGGGCTGGCGAGGTGGCCGGCATCGCCGAGCGCGACCGCGCGGTCGATATAGGCCTGCGCGCGCCTTTCGGCCGGAAGGAAATCCTCGCGCGGGACGGCGAGCATCCGGGCGAGCACATATTCCTCGTTCACGCCGCTGGTGCGCAGCTGGCTGTCGATCATCACGCGGCGGGCGGTTCGGGTGTCGGCAAGGGTCTGCGTCATGGTGCTCATCATTTCTCGGGTGACTGTATTAGGGTCGCAATACAGCCGGTCAACCCTCTCCTTAAACGGGCCGGCGCGTGCTTCCAAGGCTTTTGCCCGCTTTCGGCGCGGCCGGAGGCTGACGATTTTACGCCTTTGACCTTGCCGCGCGCTGGTGCTTAGGGAAGCGCGTAAGGCAGTGTGGCGCAATTCGACTTAGAGAGGGATGGCTTCGATGAGTGACATGACGGGCAACGGGCAGGACGTGCGGATCGAAACCGATTCGCTGGGCGAAGTGGCGGTTCCGGCGAACATGCACTGGGGCGCGCAGACGCAGCGCTCGATCGTCAACTTTCCGATCGGCGGCGAAACCATGCCGCCGGCACTGGTGCGCGCTCTGGGCGTGCAGAAGCTCTCCGCCGCGCGCGCGAACATGAAGCTCGGCGTACTCGATGCCGGAATCGGCGAAGCGATCGTCCAGGCCGCGCGCGAGGTGATCGACGGCACTCTTGCCGACCAGTTCCCGCTGGTGGTGTGGCAGACCGGCAGCGGCACCCAGTCGAACATGAACGCCAACGAGGTGATCGCGAGCCGCGCGAACGAGATTCTCACCGGCCAGAAGGGCGGCAAGACCCCCGTCCACCCCAACGATCACTGCAACATGGGCCAGTCGTCGAACGACACATTTCCTACCGCGATGCACATCGCCGCGGCGGTCGAGGCGCTGGATCACCTGATCCCGGCGCTGAAGAAGCTCCACGGCGCGCTTGACGCCAAGGCGCAGGAATTCAGCCAGATCGTCAAGATCGGCCGCACCCATTTGCAGGATGCGACCCCGATGACGCTGGGGCAGGAGTTTTCCGGCTACGCCGCGCAGGTTGGTTACGGGATCAAGCGTGTGGAAGCGGCGCTCCCCCGTGTGCTCGAACTGGCGCAGGGCGGCACCGCCGTGGGCACCGGGATCAACGCCAAGGTCGGCTTCGACACGGCTTTCGCGGCCGAAGTCGCTGCCGAAACCGGCCACGCTTTCGTCACCGCCCCCAACAAGTTCGAAGCGCTCGCCGCGCATGATGCGATGGTCGAGATTTCGGGCGCGCTCAATGTGCTGGCGGTCAGCCTGATGAAGATCGCCAACGACATCCGCCTCTTGGGCTCGGGCCCGCGTTCCGGCCTCGGCGAACTCTCGCTGCCCGCCAACGAGCCGGGCTCCTCGATCATGCCGGGCAAGGTCAACCCGACCCAGTGCGAGGCGATGACGATGGTCTGCGCGCAGGTGATGGGCAATCACGTGGCGGTGACGGTCGCCGGATCGCACGGGCATCTTGAACTCAACGTGTTCAAGCCCGTCATCATCTACAACGTGCTGCAATCGATGAAGCTGATCGGCGACGCCGCCCATGCCTTCACCGACAATTGTGTTGTGGGCATCGAGGCCAACACCACCCGCATCACCCAGCTCCTCAATGAAAGCCTGATGCTGGTGACCGCACTGAACCCCCACATCGGCTACGACAACGCCGCCAAGATCGCCAAGAAGGCGCATGCGGAAGGGACCACGCTGAAGGAATCCGCATTGGCGCTCGGCCTGCTCACCGAGGCGCAGTTTGCCCAGTGGGTCGTGCCTTCCGACATGATTCGCCCGCGCGATTAAGTGTTGTTGGTCGTATCTGAACAGCTGTTCATCTTTCGACCAAGGCTCGAGTCCGCCCGACGACACGCGCCCTGCCCGGTTTCCATAACCGGGCAGGCGCGGTATCGCTGTTCGGCATCATGGCAACAAACCCGCTGAGCGACACCGCCCCCGCCGAACCCGCCGCCACCGTGTCTTTCCGCACGGTGCTGTTCTCGATGGTCGTGCTGTGGGCGACCTATTTCGTGCTCACCACCTTCCGCTCGAGCCTGGTGCTCGATCTGAACCTCCAGCTGGAGCTCGGCTGGCGGCGGGTGGTGATCACCGCGCTCGGGATCGCGCTGACGATCGTGCTGTGGCTGCTGCTGCGGCTGTTCGATGCACGGCCCTTGTGGATCAAGATTTCCGCCGCAATTGCGCTCGCGATTCCCGTCGCGCTCGCCATCGGCCAGATCAACCAGTGGATGTTCAAGGACATGGAGCTCGCCCAGGAGCAGCTCTATGCCAAGAAATACAACATCAACCTGCGCCGTGACGAAAGCGGGAACCTGCTGGTCGATGTGCCGGTGCGCCGGGTCAGCCCCGCCGGCCAGCCGCCCGCCGAGGATAGCGATGTGGTCGATTCGCAGGCGGTGATGATCGCCCCGGCCGAGACCTATTCCGATTTCTGGCGCAAGCTGCTCGACGTGGCGCTAGGCCGCTACTTCCTGCTGCTGGCCTGGGCCTCGACCTATTTCGCGCTGCTGGCCGGCGTGCAGGCGCGCGCCTCGCAACGGCGCGAGGAGCAGTTCCGCTCTGCCGCCAAGGCCGCCGAACTGCGCTCCTTGCGCTATCAGGTGAACCCGCATTTCCTGTTCAATACGCTCAATTCGCTCTCCGCGCTGGTGATGACCGGCAAGGCCGACAGCGCCGAGCGGATGATCCAGACGATCAGCCGCTTCTACCGCCACTCGCTCGCCACCGAGCCGACCGCGGATGTCAGCCTGCGCGACGAGTTCGATCTGCAAAAGCTCTATCTCGATATCGAGGCGGTGCGCTTTCCCACGCGGCTGGTGACGGCCTTCGACCTGCCGCTCGATCTGGAAGAATGCCGGGTGCCGGGGATTATCCTGCAGCCGCTGGTCGAGAATTCGGTGAAATACGCCGTCTCGCCCGTCTCGCGCCCGGTCACCATCACCCTGGCCGCGCGCGAGGAATTCGACCGGCTGGTGATCACCGTCGGCGATGACGGGCCCGGCGTGCCGCAGGGCACCACCCACGGGTTCGGCATCGGCCTTGCCAATGTCCGCGACCGGCTCGAGGCGCGCTTCGGCCCCGATATCGGCTTCACCTCGGCCCCCGTCCCGGGCGGCTATTGCACCGAGATCCGCATCCCCCTGTCCCGCCCGATGAGCCAGCAGAGCCCCCGCCATGCCTGACACCGACACCGAAAACGCCGCGCTGCGCACCCTGATCGTCGATGATGAACCGCTCGCGGTCGAACGCGTCCAGGTGATCTGCGCCGAGATCCCCGCGGTCCGCGTGGTCGGCACCGCGAGCGACGGCGCGGCCGCGTTGCGGCTGGCCGAGAAGCTCGAGCCCGATCTGGTGCTGCTCGACATGACCATGCCCGAACTCGACGGCCTTGGCGTGGCGCGCCACTTCGCCAATCAGCCGCAGGCGCCGGTGGTGATTTTCGTGACCGCGCATGATCATTTCGCGGTCGAGGCCTTCGACCTCGATGCGGTCGATTATGTCCTGAAGCCCGTCTCGGCCGACCGGCTCGAACGCGCGATCGAGCGCGCCGTCGCCCGCCGCGGGCAGATCGATCAGAATCTGGGCCGCCAGAAGGCGGGGCGCTATCTCGACGAGCTGTGGGTCCCGCACCGTTCCGAACTGCTGCGCATCGCGGTGAGCGAAGTCCACCAGATCAATGCCGAGCGCGACTATGTGCGCCTGCATGTCGGGGCCACGGACAATGCCCGCTCCTACCTGCTGCTCCAGACCATCGCCGGGCTGGAGGAGCGGCTCGATCCCGAACAGTTCATCCGTATCCACCGCTCGACGATCCTGCGCCGCGACCATATCCGCGGCCTCCGGCACGATGGCCTCGGGGTGTGGTCGGCGGAGCTCGTCAATGGCGAGGCGCTGCGGATCGGCCGGACCTACCTCGCGCGCGTCAAGGCGATGGCGGGAAGGTAGAGTCGTTGTTTGCGTGCCACCTTTGGTGGCCGAATACAAAAAAACGGCCGGAACCCCAGGGACTGGAAGGGTTCGGGCCGTGGCCTCACGCGCGCCGGGGAGCGCGGGGCAAATTCTGCGCGGATCAACCGCCGCGCTGGGCGTCGCTGCTCATCAGCGCTGCGACCTGGCTCTTGGCTTCGGCACGGGCGCGCGCTTTGCACTCCTGCGCGGTCTGATCCATGATCCGCGTGCCGGTCTTGGCGCTGACCGAGCGGCACACCTGGCGGATCGCGCTTTCGACGCGGGCATCGAGCGTGCGCTGGCCGGCGTCGGTGCCGAGGTCGAGATCGGCGACGCGGACCTGCGCGGTGCGGCGCGGGGCGTTGTCCTCGAAGGGATTGCCGGCGAAGGCCGGGGTGACGAGCGCAGCCGAAAGGCCGGCGGCGAGGAGCGACTGGGTGAAAGTCTTCGCAAGGGTTTTCATAGGGGTATCCTCCATCTCGGCAGGAACCTGAGATCGGGCGGGGGTCCGATCCGGGGGGCCAGGTGTCCTGCTGCACCAAGTGATACGCCCCGCTCCGGTGATACGCACGGCCATGTCGATCAACCCGCGTCAGCCGCTCGACCGGCGCAGCATTGCTATGATCAATGGCATCGCGCGGGCGACAAATGGCGGTTTCCAATCGACGGGCGCAGCGCCATATTGCGGCCATGGGTCCGGCGACGGCGATCATCTTCCTCATGGGCATCGCCAATTTCGCGCTGTTCGGCGCTGTCTTCGCGCGCGGGCATCCGCTGTTCGTGCGCCTGCCCGCGGCGAGCCAGACCCTCGGCCGCCGCGCCGCGATGCTGAGCGAGTTCGCGGTGCTGTTCTTCGCGCTGCTGCTGTCGGTGAAGGGCTGGCCGGGCTTCGTGTGGGCCTATGCGGTCTACACTGCGGTCAATGCCGGAGCGGCATGGCTTATCCTCACCGGTCGTCTATAGAGCCCGCCATGCCCACCCGTCTGTTCCATATCAGCGACGTTCACTTCGGCGTGGAGGACCGCGCCGCGCTTGCCGCCGTGGCCGAGGCGGTCGCGCGCGAGAAGCCCGATGCGGTGGTGTGCACCGGCGATCTCACCCAGCGCGCCAAGCATTCCGAATATGCTGCCGCGCGCGAATGGTTCGCAGGCCTCGGGGTGCCGGTGGTGCTCGAGCCGGGCAATCACGACATGCCCTATTACAACCCGTGGGAGCGGTTTACCGATCCCTTCCGCCGCTACAACGCGCTGCGCGCGGCGGTGGCCGACGGGTTTGCGAGCGCAAATGTGGTGCTTGTCCCGCTGCGCACCACGGTGCGCGCGCAGACCCGCTTTCCGTGGAGCGACGGCGTGGTGAAGCCCGCCGCGCTGCGCCATACTCTGGACGCGATCGCCGAGCTCAAGGCGGCCGGCGATCCGCGCACGGTGATCGTCATCGCCCACCACCCGCTGCTCGGCGATGCGGCCAAGCCGCACAATCCCACCATCGGCGGCGATGCGGCCTTTGCGCAGATCGCTGCGGCAGGGGCCGATGCGGTGATTTCGGGCCATGTCCACGTGCCCTTCGACCAGCGCCGCGAGATGGGCGGCCATGCGATGCGGATGATCGGGACCGGCACGCTTTCGACCAGGCTGCGGCACGAGACCCCGGCCTGCTGGCGGGTGATCGAATGCGAGGCCGGCGGGG
>NZ_ANFX01000006.1 GCF_000331285.1 Porphyrobacter sp. AAP82
CGGCCGGGGCGGGGGCGGCAGGAGCGGCGGGGGCCGGGCCGTGCCCGCAGGCCGCGCGGGCGCAGCGCCGCAGTGCGCTTGCCGTTACGGATTCGCTGGGCGAACTCCACGCCGAAATCAGCGCTTACCGCCGTGCCGAGCAGGTGCTCGCGGGGCCGGACGGGGATGGATTGCACCTGCGGCTCAACCGCGAGGACGCCGCGCGCAATCAGTGTCGGCACCTTGGCGTGGTGGGCGCGCCGAGTTGCGAGGTGGCCGAGCCGCTTCGATAAGCCTGCGCCGGCGGGACGCGGTGCAGCAAGGCCGATCCGCTGCCGCCGGAAGCTGCGTCAGCCCTCGCCGGCGGCGGGCTTGACGCGGGTATAGGGCACGAAGTCCTCGAAGAAGACCGCGCCGCTCAGCATGCCCGAAAAAGGTTCCACCTGCACGGTCTGGTCCTCGCGGCACAGCTGCGTGCTGTCGCGGCGGATGACCCGCAGATAGTCGCTGTTGTCGATCTGCTTCGGGTTGCGGGTGCGCTGCACATAGATCGTGTCGCCGCGGCCATAGACATAGGCGGTGCGGTCGATCGTCTGCATCGAAAGATTGCGGAACGCCGGGATGCAGCGCACCGGCTCGCCCGCGACGCGGCCTTCGAGCAGCCTGGCGAGGCGCTGTTCGCCCTTGTTCGGGCTGGCGGCGGCGCCTTCGTCGGGCGCTTCGGCCTCCATGGCGCCGCGGGCGATGGCGGCCTGCGCGGGCCAGGCGAGCGATGCGGCAGTGGCCAGCGCGGCGGCAAGGCAGCCGGTCAGCATGCGGGCGCGGCGGGAGATACGAATCATGCGGCCATCTCCTTCAAGTGTTCGCCTCGGTCCCTGCCCGGCCCCGCCTGAACGGGTGCTGAGCGCCGGGGCATGGTCTAGTCGCGCTCCAGATCGACAGCCAGCCGCAAATTCCCGCTGCTCCGGTAGCGCACCAGCGTGACCGAGACCGACAGCGCCCACTCTTCCTCGCGGCCGATTGCGTAGTCCTGCCCGTAATCCGCCAGCACCTCGCGGTCGCGCAGGTATTCGGCATAGGAGGCTCCATTGCGCGCGGCGGCCTCGGTGATCTGCCGTTCGGACCAGACCACCGGCGCCTTGGCTTCGAGCGGGGACGGCAGGCAGGCCTTCAGCCGCCCGATCACCGCCTCCAGATCGCGCCGGGCCTGCGCCTCTTCCCCCGCTGCATAGCTGTAGTCGCACGCGATATCGAGCTCTTCGGCCGGGCCGGAGAGGTCGCAGTTCTCGGCCCCGCGCACGGCGTCCGCAGCGCCGTTCAGGGTCACGTCGAAGGTGCCCGCGCCATTGATGAGCGCACCGATACCCTTCA
This sequence comes from Porphyrobacter sp. AAP82, assembly GCF_000331285.1. Taxonomy (GTDB): domain Bacteria; phylum Pseudomonadota; class Alphaproteobacteria; order Sphingomonadales; family Sphingomonadaceae; genus Erythrobacter. The sequence continues at coordinate 1,351 of NZ_ANFX01000006.1, forward strand.
GCCGCTTGGGATTTTCCGCGAGCAGCGCGCCGATCACCGGGCACGGGCCTGCCGCTTCGGCCACCCCCGGAAGCACCAGCGCCAGCGCCAGCGCCGCAGCCCTAGCCGTGGCCCGCATCGGCCCCCGAGGCGATGTCGGAAAGCCCCGCCTGCGCCGCACCGTCAGCCGGGCCGCCCCGCAAGATGAAGCGCCGGTCGCAATAGCCGCAATCGACGTATCCGTGCTCGTCGATTTCGAGGAACACGCGCGGATGGCCGAGCGCCGCCGGGCGATAGCCCGCGCCGCCGCGGATGCCGCTCGCCCCGTCGCAGCTCACGCGGTGGGTGTCGACCAGCAGGGTTTCGGGAGGAGGAATGCTCATGATGCCCCCCGATACAGCCCGCCCCCGCGCCCCGCAAGCCGCCTGTAGGAGACACATGAGACACTGTCCAAGCGCGAAACCCTCTCGGCCCCCGCGGGCAGCGGTTCCGGCGTCGAAAAAATGGGGGTGCGTGCGGCGATCATGCGGGGCATGCTGACAGGCGGCGTGCGTGTAGGAAAGCGCTTTCGCCTTGCCCCGCCGCCCCCGCAGGCCCTAGGGCAAGCCCATGTCCACCGAGCCCGCGATCCGCATCGACAACCTCGTCAAGCGCTATGCCCCCGCCAAGGGGGCCAGGGGCACCAGCCCCGAAGGCAAGCTCGCGCTTGGCGGGGTGAGCTTCGACGTGCCGCAAGGCTCGATCTTCGGGCTGCTCGGCCCCAATGGCGCGGGCAAGTCGACGCTGATCAACATCCTTGCAGGCCTCATCAACAAGACCTCCGGCACGGCCGAGATCTGGGGCTTCGACATCGACCAGCACCGCCGCAACGCCAGCCGATCGATCGGGATCGTGCCGCAGGAGATCGTCTTCGATCCCTTCTTCACGCCTCACGAGGTGCTGGAGAACCAGGCCGGCTTCTACGGCATCCCCGCCGCCCTCAGGCGCAGCGAGGCGCTGCTGGAGGCGGTCAGGCTCGCCGACAAGCGCGATGCCTATGCCCGCACGCTGTCAGGGGGCATGAAGCGGCGGCTGCTGGTCGCCAAGGCGATGGTCCACTCGCCGCCGATCCTGGTGCTGGACGAACCCACCGCGGGGGTCGATGTCGACCTCCGCCGCCAGCTGTGGGAGCTGGTCAGCGAGCTGAACCGCGAGGGCGTGACCGTGGTGCTCACCACCCATTACCTTGAAGAGGCCGAAGAGCTGTGCGACCGGATCGCGATCATCAACCACGGGCAGGTGATCGCCGACAAGCCGACCCGCGAGCTGGTCGGCATGGCGCGCGAGAAGGTCGTCGCGGTGACCGCCGCCGACGATCTCGCCGCCGCGCCCTTGCACGAGGCTTTCGCGAAGGTCGAATGGGACGGCGCGCGCGATGTCACCGTGACCTATGACAAGGACCGCCTCAATGCCGGGCAGGTGCTCGCCATCCTCCAGGCGCAGGGGCTGGTGATCGCCGATGTCACCACCCGCGAGGCCGATCTGGAGGACGTCTTCGTCCAGCTGACCGCCGCAGCCTGAGGCGCTCAATCGCCGTCGGTTGCCATGTCCGGCTTGTGCCTGTGCCAGCGCCGCCGCCCGTACCGCTCGATCGCGGTGCCGCAATGGCGGCATACGCCGGTATTGGCGCGGCCGTTCCACACGACATTGCGCCGGACGGGATCATGCTGGTCGATCATGCACGCCACGAAAGAGAAAAAGGACATGGAAAAGCGCGCCCCGGTGAGAGGAGAAACGACCCGCAAAATGTTTAGGTCCCCGACGCGCACCCCGACTCTGCGACGGGTGAAGCGCCGCCAGCGGTGTAACATCATGTTACAATGCAACCTAGGGGAAAAACGTAGGAGGTCCTAACTAAAGTTAGCAAAAGTTGTCCGGGCGCAGGCAGGACGCCTTTGGCCTTGGGCCTTGCTCCGGCTGGAATTGCGCGGCAATGCGGGGCGATGGTGAACGACGAGCCCCGCAACCAACCGCCCGGCGCGCCCCATGACGTGCTCGTGATCGGCTCGGGCGCGGCGGGGCTGACGGCGGCCCTCGCGCTGGCGGAACAGGCCCGGGTGCTGGTGCTGGCCAAGGGCTCGCTCACCGGCGGATCGACCGCCTGGGCGCAGGGCGGGATCGCCGCGGTGCTCGATGCGGGCGACACTTTCGACAATCACGTGCGCGACACGATGGTGGCAGGCGCAGGGCTCAATGACCGCGACACGGTGGAGTTCGTGATCGAACGTGCGCCGGCTTCGATCGACCGCCTGTGCGAACTGGGCGTGCCCTTCAACCGCGACGCCAATTCGCTCCACCTGACCCGCGAGGGCGGCCATTCGCACCGCCGCATCGTCCATGTCGACGACGCCACCGGCTGGGCGGTGCAGGAAGCGCTGCTGCGCGCGGCCGAGGCCAATCCCAACATCACCCTGCTTCCCGGCAGAACCTGCATCGATTTCATCACCGACCGCCACCGCCAGCAGTTCTCGGCGGCAGGGCGCGTGTGGGGGGTCTATGCGCTCGACGAGGCGACCGGGCGGGTCGAGCGGCACGTCGCGCGCGCCACGATCCTTGCCACCGGGGGGGCGGGGCGCGTCTACCAGTTCTCCACCGCCCCGCGCGGCGCGACCGGCGATGGCATCGCGATGGCGTGGCGGGCAGGGGCGCGCGTCTCCAACATGGAGATGATGCAGTTCCACCCGACCTGCCTCTACCATCTCGAGACGAAGAACTTTCTCATCACCGAAGCGGTCAGGGGCGAGGGCGGGCGGCTCATCAACCCGCGCACCGGCAAGCGCTTCATGACCTTCTACGATCCCGAGCGGATGGAGCTCGCGCCGCGCGATGTGGTCGCCCGCGCGATCGACGCCGAGATCAAGCGCTTCGGCCTCGATTACGTCCATCTCGACATCAGCCATGAGAGCCCCGATTTCGTGCGCGGCCACTTCCCGACGATCCACGACAAGCTGATGGGCCTCGGCATCGACATGACGAAGGAGCCGATCCCGGTCGTGCCTGCGCAGCATTACACCTGCGGCGGGGTGGTGGTCGGCCTCGACGCGCGGACCGACATCCCCGGCCTGTGGGCGGCGGGCGAATGCACCGAAAGCGGCCTCCACGGCGCGAACCGGCTGGCGTCGAACAGCCTTCTCGAATGCTTCGTCTTCGGCGAGGCCGCCGCGCAGGACATTCTGGCGCGCTGGGACACGCTGGAGGCCCCGCCCGCGATCCTCCCCTGGGACGAAAGCCGCGTAACGGACTCCGACGAGGAAGTCGTCATCAAGCAGAACTGGACCGAAATCCGCCGCTTCATGTGGAACTACGTCGGCATCGTGCGCACCACCAAGCGCCTCGAACGCGCCGCCAGCCGGATCGAACTGCTCAAGCGCGAGGTCGAGGACTATTACGGCGCGTTCCGGGTGACGACCGATCTTATTGAATTGCGCAACCTGTTGCAGGCGGCAGAGCTGATCGTGCAATCGGCGCTCCGGCGCAAGGAGAGCCGGGGGCTGCACTACACGCTCGATTATCCCGAGCTGGCGGACGAGGCCAAGGATACGGTGCTGGTGCCGTGAAGACTGAGATTCGGCACATGCCCTACGATCTTGGCCTAGGCGTCACGCCCGGCGGCAATGTGACGATAAGTGAATTTTGCCTGCTCGAGACGGCTGGCGAGCACGTCAATTTGTTCTGGCAGCTCTGGGGCGCCGACAAACGGCTACTTCTCATCCAGTTCGACAAAGCAATCGTGGTGCGCAAGCTGGACGACATTTATCTCAGCACCGAAACGCATAGCGACAGGTGGAAAGGCATCGACAGTAGCTTCGCACGCATCATCGAGGGCAGCGAATATCCAACCGACATCGAGTTCGTGCGGCTAAGGTGCCCGAAGGCGACGCACTACGCGTTCATTACCCCGTCGGACTGCGTAGACGTGATCGCTGAAGACCGCCCGAAGGCGAGTTTGATCGACGCCGAAGAGATAGGAGATTATCGCCTTCGCTTTCCGTTGCTTGATTGAAGCCAACTGGCAGCAGTTCGGCTAACGTTCAGCCCCGCCGCGCTAGCCAATTCAGCAAATCCGAATTGAAGGGGCATCCGATGAAGAAGCTGTTGAATTCTCTTGCTCTTTTCGCGCTGGTCGCCGCCCCCCTCACCGCCCAAGACCCCACCCCCGCCGAGTCCGAAAACGCCATCGTCGTCACCGCCCAGCGCTCGGGCGCGCCCATGTGGATCGTCGAGACGCCCGCCGGCACCGTCATCCTCGTCGGCGAGATCCGGGCCATTCCGAAAACCACCCCGTGGGAGCCCGCGCGGCTCGAGGAGGCGACCCGGCAGGCCGACCGCGTGATCCTCGGCGCGCGGCCCAAGGTTTCGCCCGGCGACATCTTCCGGCTGATGTTCTCCGGGGGCAAGCTCACCAAGCTGCCGGGCGACACCGTCGCGTCCGATTACCTCTCCCCCGATCAGTGGGCGCGGCTGCAAGCGCTGGGCACCGCGCATGAGGAGGACTACGCGCGAAAATCCTTCCTCCTCACCGCCTTCGGGATGCTGCGCGAGGAGCTGCGCTTCAACCGCGACACCGCGCGCGAGCCTGCCGACGTGGTGAAGGACGCCGCCGAGAAGGCCGATATCGCCATCACCCGCGCCGCGACGTTGAGGGGCGAGGACGTGATCGACAACCTCTTCGATGCGCCGCCCACTGCCCACATCCCCTGCCTCGTCGCCGCGATGGATGCGGTCGAGGCGGGACCGCAGATCGTCGAGGAGCGCGCCGCCAACTGGCGCAGGTTCAAGATTCCCGCCGTGATGAACAACCCGCTCGAGGCCGCACTCGGCCAGTGTTGGCCCTGGGCGGACGAGACTTTGGGCAGCGAACTCAGGACCATCTGGGTCGATCGCATCGCCGAGGCGAGCGCGGCCAAGGGCACCACGCTTGCAGTGGTGCCGCTAAGGGTGTTGGCGGAAGAGGGCGGGGTGCTTGACCAATTGTCGCTGCGCGGCTTCGATATTGCCGGACCTCCGTGGAAGTGACCATGCAAGGGCCAAAGAACAAAAGACCCTGAGAGGACCCGTCTGCCCCATGCCCACGCTCACCACCCCCAATACCGGTATCGAAATCTTCTACGAGGAGCACGGTGACCCGCAGGCCCCGGCGATGCTGCTGGTGATGGGCCTCGGCGCGCAGATGACGCTGTGGCCGGACGAGCTGGTCGCTGCGCTCGCCGCCGAAGGCTTCCGGGTGATCCGCTACGACAACCGCGACATCGGCCTCAGCCAGAAGATGGAAGGCCAGCGCGCGCCCTCGCCGGCGGTGCAGGTGCTCAGGAAGAAGATCGGCTTTCCGGCACGCGTGCCCTATACCTTGAAGGACATGGCCGATGACGGGATCGGGGTGCTCGATGCGCTCGGGATCGACCGGGCGCATGTCGTCGGCGCTTCGATGGGCGGGATGATCGTCCAGCTGATGGCGATCCACCATGCCGGGCGGCTGATGAGCATGACCTCGATCATGTCGACCACCGGCAGCGGCAGGCTGCCCCAGGCCGAACCCGCCGCAATCGGCGCGCTGACCGCACCCTTGAAGGGCACCGATGAGGAAACCCTCGTGGCCCACGGCCTCAACATCATCCGCAACATCGGCACGCCCGACAGCGCGGAGTTCCCCTTCGACGAGGCGCACCAGCGCGAGCGGGTGCTCAGGAACATGCGCCGCAGCGTCTACCCCGCAGGCCTCCCCCGCCAGCTCGCCGCGATCATCGACGACGGCGACCGCACATCGCGGCTCGGTGCGGTGCGGACACCCACTCTCGTCCTGCACGGCGAGGCCGACCCGCTGGTCAAGCTCCCCGGCGGCGAGGCGACCGCAGCCGCGATCCCCGGCGCGCGGCTGGTGACGATCCCGGGCTGGGGCCACGACCTGCCGGTAAAGCTGGTCCCGCGCCTCGCGAGCGAGATCGCCGGCCACGCGCGCGGGGGCTAGCGTCTACTTGCGGTTCTTGCGCGCCGCATAGCGCGCATCGCGCGCGGCCTTCAGTTCCGCCTCGGTTTTCGCAACCGGTGCCGGCCGGGCCTGTTCGGCCCGGGCGGCGCTGCGCTGTTCTTCGGCGAGGCGCTTCTTCTCGTCCCGTGCGTGACGCGCGCTCTCGGCCTTGGCCTTGGCGATCGCCTCGCGCCGGGCGCTGCGCTCCGCCCGCTCGGCAAGCGTCGCCGCATCGGCGCGAGGCGCAGCCTTCATCGCCGCGAGCGCCTTTTGCTTGGCCTGCATCGAGGCTGCGGCGCGGTCCTGGAAGCTGGGGGCTTGATATCCGTTCATCGGGAATTCTCCTGCCGGGCGGCGCGGGGCGCAGCGCGGGTCTTGGGGGTCAATGGGATGGCGTGCTGCTTTGCGGGACGGCAAGGAGGTGGGCTGCGCTCCACGCGCAGGCCGCCGCCGCGCCCAGTTCGCGCTGGAATGCGCTGATCCGGCCGGCGATGCGCGATGCCTTGATCAACTGGTGCCGGCGCTGATCCTCGCAACCGGCGAGCCCGGCCTGCATCAGTGCCGATTGGTGCGCGGCGTATTCGTGGTTGATGTCCATCTGCGGATTCCCTGTGCTGGGGCCTTGGCCCGGTGGTGCCGGCATCGCTTCAATCCACCATTGCGGCCACCAGCCCGCGCAGATCGCGCGTGGACAGGAAGGCATAGGGTTGTTGCGGCTGTCCGGGGCGGCGGCCCTGCGGCAGGCCTGCGCGGATCGTCTTGGCGCGCGCGAAGATGGCGCGGGTCGAAATGAAATTCATGAAATCTTTCGCAAATATATGTCGCACGCAGCCGGGCCAATCCCGGGCGCGGCTGTGCTGCAAGAAAAGGAACATGCGGCTGCCGGGGGCGGTTTCATCGCTGCCACGCGGACAAGGTCGCCGGGCGCAAGAACACCCGAAGGCGCCGATCAAATTCCGTCGCAAGCGACGTGAAGCAATTTTGATCTAATCTTATATTCTAAAATTTCAAGTCAATTCGTCCCCCGCGCCGCGTCAATCCGGAAGCGTGAGCAATGCGCTACCGCGACTGCTCCAGCCACGCCCGCGAGGTGCGGGCGCATTGGCGGGCGCGTTCCACAAGGTCGGGGAAGGTGTCGCGCAGGGCGGCCGAGCGTTCCTCGATCGCCATCGGCAGGTGCGCGGGCAGGGCATCGACCATCGCGGCGAGCGGGAGGCCGCCTTGCCCCAAGGGCATCCGGCGGTTGATCGCATCGTCGATGATGGCGTCGAAATTGGTCACGTCCGGGCCGTCGGCGGGGGCGTCGCAGGGCTGGCAGTAGGAGAGCCATTCGCGCGGGATGGCTGCGAGGTCTTCCGCCGTTCCCCCGGACCGCGCCCAGTGGAGCGTGTCGACCAGCAGCGCCTTGGCCTCGCCCTCGACGGCCTCCAGAACGCTGCGGGCCATGGAAAGTGTCTTCACCTCGGTGAAGATGCCGAATTCGAGGTTGACCCTGACCCCGGTGCCCTTGGCCGCGTCCACCAGCGTCTGGAACTTGGCGGTGGTGGCGGCCATGTCGGGGTCGGAAGAAACGCACAGGAGGTTCGCCGCGCCCAGCCCGGCGGCGATGTCGACCAGCTCGCTCAGCCACGGATCGGGCGGGCCGGGCATGATCCAGGCGACCTCGCAATCGAGCAATGCGACGCCGGCGTCCCTCGCCTGTGCGCGGATCGTGCGGGTGGTCGCCGGGGTCCATGTTTCCCGCTCCACCCACATGCCCCCGAAGTCGAAATCGGACGCGGCGGCGCATTCGATCAGCTGGGAAGGCGTGGCCTCGGGCATGATCCCGGCGGCGAGCGAGATTTGGCGGCGGGCGGTCACAAGGTTTGACCATCATCCAGGACAAAATCGGTGCCCGTCACGAACGCGGAGGCGTCCGAGCACAGGAACAGGATCATCGCATCCAGCCCCTCCTCGCCCATCAGCCGGCGCCTGGGGAAGCGCGCGATCTGCTTCTGGCCGCCTTCGGTGTCGAACCACGCATCGTTGATCGCGGTGCGGATATAGCCGGGGGAGACGGTGTTGACGTTGATGCCGGCCCGCGCCCACTCGCGCGCCAGCGTGCGCCCCGCCTGCACCACCCCCGCCTTGGATGCGGCGTAGGCGACGAGGCCGGGGGAGGGTTCAAACGCCGTGATCGAGGCGATCAGCACGATCCGCCCGTTGGTGACGCCTTGCGCGATCATCCGCCGCGCGCCTTCGCGGGCGGTGAGGATCGCGCCCTTCAGGTTGATCGCGAGGGTCTGCTCGATCTCCTCTTCCGAGATGGTCGTGGCCATCCCCGCCCCGTCGACCCCGGCATTGGCGATCACCGTGTCGACCGGGGCGCCGAACGCGGCTTCGGCCGCATCGAAGCCGGCGATGATCTCGGCCTCGCGCGCGACGTCCATGGTGACGGCGGCGGCGGCAGGCCCGATGGCGGCGGCGAGCGCCTCCAGCCGGTCCTTGCGCCGCGCGCCGAGCGCGACCCGCGCGCCGCTCGCCGCAAGGATCCGGCCGAAGCGGGTGCCAAGGCCCGATGACGCGCCGGTGACGAGCGCGGTGCGCCCCGCAAGGTCGAAGGAGAAGCCCATGCCCGGCTACTTGACCGCAGGCAGCTCCCCGTTGACATATTTCATCAGCGTGCGTTGGAAGTGGCGCACGCGGCTGTCCTGGTAGTGGCCGAGCTCCATCAGCCCGTCCTTCATCGCCTTCATGCCTTCCTGCACGTAAGGCAGGTTTGCCATGTCCTGATCGAACACATTGGCGAGCTGCGGCCCCATGATGTCGTTCGCCCAGGCGAAGGGCTCGTCATCGGGGATATAGGTCGGTGCCACCGCGCGCGGGCGCTGCTCGCCCTTGGGGGTGGGGAACAGCAGGCGGATTTCCATGATGCACCAGTCGGGGGTGTCGCCGGGCAGCCAGCGATAGACCAGCGTCGGCAGGAAGCCGATCCACGGCGCGAAGTTGGGGAAGATGTTGTAGGTGAAATTGTCGAGGATCTCGGTGTCGGACGCGTCCGAATAGTCGTAGCCATATTGCGCCGCGAACCCCTGCCGCCCGGCCTCGGCGAGGATCTTGCGCGCGCCCAGCGGATCATCGGCGTCATAGCCTTCGACCTCGCCGGAGGAGGCGTTGAAGCGGCGGTTGGTGGCGGCATCGGCCCCGCCGGAAAACTCGTTCATCTTCTCCAGAACGTAGTCCGAATTCTTGCCCTTCACATGCGGGCTGAGCACGCCCGAAGGCGTGATCGCGCGGTTGAAGTGGTCGCCGATCAGGTCATAGCGGGTGTTGGCATCGCCGAGGAAGGCGAGCAGCTGCGGGTGGGTGGTGATCGAGTGCCAGGCCTCCATGAAAGCCTCGGCGGTGGCCTTCCAGTTGGCGGGGATCTTCTTCTGCACCCACATGCCCGTATAGCGGTTTGCGAAGTCGTAGCGCTCGTAATGGCTGGCTGCCGGGCCGAGCCAGGTCTTGAAATCGGGCAGGGCATGGTTCTCGGTCAGCATGACGAAGCCCTGCCACAGCTCGACGCGCGCCTGCGGCAGGTCCATGTCCTTGCCTTCCAAGTGCTTGAAATCCCACGAACAGGGGATTTCCTTCAAGGAGCCGTCGTTCCTCCAGGTGAAGCCGTGGAACGGGCAGCGCAGCTGGACCGAGGCCCCGCTCTCGGTGCGCAGCTTGCGGCCGCGGTGGAGGCAGGCGTTGTAGAAGGCCTTCACGCCGCCGTCTTTCTGGCGGATCAGCAGGAAGCTCTTGCCGGCGATGTCGAACACCACCGTGTCGCCCGCGTCCGGCATCTCGTCCTCGCGCGCGGCGAACAGCCAGACGTTGGGCCACATCTTTTCGCGTTCGAGGCGGGCGAACTCTTCCGAGATATAGGGCGCGACCGGCAGGGGATCGTCGCCCATATCGATCGTGGTTTCCTCGAAGAGGTAATCGGGCGCGCGGCGGGTGTCGCCGGCGAGCATGTCGGTATAGCTGATCCCCGGGCAACGGTCGCCGCGGGCAATGTCCTTGATCTCGTTCATCGGGTGTGTCCGGTCCTCTCGGGGGCGCGCCCCCATCCCAACTCACTCGCACTTTGTGCAGTGTCTCCGGCGCGGAATATCACACAGCTTGAGGCCGAGAACCCCTATCGGATTGGAGAGGAAAATTGGCCCAAGAGACAAAGGCGCCGGGGAAGATCGCCGCGCTGGGTGACATCATGCAGCTGGCCTATGTGCCGGAAGATTTCGACGCGGCGGTGAAGCACTGGACGCAGGTGATGGGGGTGGGGCCGTTCTTCCTCATCGAGGGCATCCACTTGGACGGCATGAAGTATCGCGGCCAGCCGACCGAGGCGGTGTTCGACCTCGCGCTCGCCTATTGGGGGGACATGCAGATCGAACTGATCCGCCCGCGCGACAATCACCCTTCGGTCTATACCGGCGAATATGGCGCGACCGGCAATGGCCTCCACCACGTCTGCATTCTGGTCGACGACATCGCCCACGCCCGCGCCGTGTGCGAGGCGGAAGGGGCCGAGGTGATGATCGAAGGCACCTTCGGCACCAGCCAGGCGATCTATGTCGATGCAGGCGGCGGCCCGGGCACGCTGGTGGAGATCTTGCAGCAGGACAAGGACGGGCCGGACCTGTTCGGGATGGTCAAGGCGGCCGGGATCGGCTGGGATGGGTCGGAACCGCTTCGCCGTCTTTGATTTCCGCACGCCCCTGCGGGCGCGCGGTCCTCGCTAGACGCGCAGCAAAGCTGCACCCGCTGTGGGTGGCCGTCCGGCCTTGCGACGCCTGCGGCGTCGAACCTGCGCTCCCCGCTTATGGAAGCGCTGGTCCGGCCCGCAGGGCCGCGAGCGCACGCGCGCGAGCCGCAGGTGCTCCGGAGCGCAGCGAAGGAAACAGCACCGAGGACGACCCCGCGGAGGCGGGGTCGCAAATCAAAACGCCCGCGGAGGCGCGTCCGCAATCAATCGCTCGCGCCGAGGTAACCAAGCTGCCCCGCCTTGAAGATCGTCTGCGCGCGGTTCACCGAGTCGAGCTTCTCGCCCGCGCGGTGGATGTGGTAGCGGATCGTGGCGTGCGACCGGCTCAGGATCATGCTGATCTCCTTGTCGGTCTTGCCGATCGCCGCCCAGCGCAGGCACTCGACCTCGCGCTTGGAGAGCACGCAGTCCGAAGGGATGCGCCGCTTGGTGCGGTTGGCCTGGACGTAGCCGGCGACAAAGCACCGCGTCACCATCGCGAACAGCGCGCCATATTCGGCGAATTCGGCCGAGAGGTCTTCCTTGTCGCGGTCCATCGAAATGAAGCTCGACGCGCTGATCTGGCCGAAGGGCAGGTGCACCGGGATCACGATCGCCGCCTTGCACAGCGCGCGCTTCTCGAAATCGTTGAGGTCGATCTCGGCAAGGTAGTGGTTGCGCCAGCGGGTATTGAAGCCGTGGGCGTTGACCCAGAAGGGCTCGCTTTCGTAGCGGCAGGCGCGCGGCAGGGGGGAATGGAGCGCGAGACGGTGATCCTCCCACCAGCGCGCGCCGTCATCCAGCCAGCGGAAGATATCGGCATTGAGGATCGTGCCGTCGGCATCGACCATCGGTTCCTTGGAGGAGATGTCGTCGCACACCGCGATCTGCATGCCCCGCTCCTGCGCGATGCGGGCGAGGTTGACCGCGGCATCGTGGATGTCTTCGGGGCAGGTGATGGTGACCTGGTCGAGCAGCCGTTCGAGCGATTCGCGTCCCTGCGGCGTGCGCAGTTCGACAACATTCGTAGCCATCCCCAGCCTTGCTCCTCTCGTTGTTTTCTGATTCGGAAGACTACCGCAATTTTTCCGATTGTCCTCATTATTTACGTAGGGGAACGCGGACGCGCGGGGGGCTAGCGAAAGAGACAGGGAGAGTGGTGCGGATGGCATTTGCGGGCGCGAATTTCGGAGTTGTGCTGAAGGCGCTGGCAGGGGCGATCCCGCCCGGACGGCCCGCGTTGGTGCAGGGAACGCGGGTGGTGAGCTGGGGCGAGTTTGACACGCTCACCGACCGGATCGCCGCCGGCTTGCAGGCCCGCGGCCTCAAGCCGGGCGACATTGCCGGGCAGATGTTGCGCAACACCCCCGATTACATGCTCGCCTATTTCGGCTGCGTGAAAGCCGGGGTGGTGCCGGTCAATGTGAACTACCACTACCGGCAGCGCGAGCTGTCGGACATCTTTACCCGCTTTGGCCTCAAGGCGCTGTTCACCGAGAGCGAGTTTGCGGAGGCGGCGCGCGCGGCGATGCCGGAGGGCGCGCTGACGGTGGAGGTCGGCGCCGACGCGTGGGCGGCGCTGTGCGACACTCCGCTGCCTGCGGATTATGCGATCCACACCGACGCGCAGGCGCTGTTCCTCACCGCTACCGGGGGCACCACCGGCATGCCCAAGGCGGTGATGTGGCCGATGGACCAGGCGTGGGCGGCGTTCAGCATCGGCGTGTGGCAGCAAGGTCCGGGGCAGCCGCCCTTCGTCGCCGCATCGCTCGATGAGCAGGTCGCGCGCGCCGCCGCGATCGGCCCCGATCATCCGGCGAGCACCTCGCCGCTGCTGCTGCTTTCGCCGCTGATGCACGGGGCGGGGCAGTTCAGCGCGGTGATCCACCTCCTGAAAGGCGGCACGCTCGCGCTGCTCCCTGCGCCCAAATTCGACGCCGATCTGGCGCTGGACGAGGCGGCGCGGCTGGGGGCGCGGGGCATGTTCATCGTCGGCGACGCCTTCGCTGTGCCGCTCGCCGACCGGCTCGATGCGCGCGGGGATGGTGCCGCGGTGCTGGCGAGCCTGAGGAGCATCACCTCCTCGGGCGCGGTGTTCTCGCCCGCCCTCAAGCAGCGGCTGATCGCCCACGCGCCGCAGCTGATGATCGTCGATGCGCTGGGTTCCTCCGAAAGCTCGGGCACCGGCATCGTCATCACCACCGCGCAAGGCAGCAGCGGCGGGGGCAGGTTCCAGCCCCTGCCGGGCCGCGAGACCAAGCTGTTTGACGAGAACCTCGCCGAAATCCCTCCCGGCGAGGGCGGCGTCGGCATCGTCGCGCGCACCGGGCCGCTGCCGCTGGGCTACCTCGGCGAGGACGAAAAGAACGCCCAGACCTTCCCCGTGATCGGCGGCAAGCGCTGGCTGATGACCGGCGACCGCGCGCGCTGGAGCGCCGACGGCACCCTCGAATTCATCGGCCGCGACAACATGTGCATCAACACCGGCGGCGAGAAGGTGTTTCCCGAAGAGGTCGAGGCGGCGCTGCTCGCCCACCCGCAGGTCAAGGACGTGCGCGTCGTCAGCCAGCCCGATCCGCGCTTCGGGCGCAAGGTCGTCGCGGTGGTGCAGTCCGAGGGCGAGCGCGCCGCGCTGATCGAATCGCTCGATGCCCATGCCCGCAGCGCTCTGGCCGGCTACAAGATCCCGCGGCTCTACATCCTCACCGATCGCCCGCTGCGCCTCAACAACGGCAAGCCCGACTACAAGACCGCGCAAGGCATTGCGGATGGGGCGGCATAGGACGTCCGCTTTCGGGGTTCGCCGGGCGGGTGCGGAAGGCCGGCTTCCACGCCTCCACCTATCCGATCCGCACCGGCACGGCATTCACGATGGCGAGGAACGGATGGGCGGCACGTTCCACAGGTCCGGCGGCTTCGAGCCGGATGTCCCGCCTGAGCATTTCCTCGATCAGCACCTGCAATTGCAACTCGGCGAGCCGCGCGCCGACGCAGCGGTGAATGCCGTAGCCGAACGAAAGATGCCGCCGCGCGTTGGGGCGATCGACCAGGAACAATTCGCCGTCCGGGAATAGCCTCTCCTCGCGGTTGGCCGAGACATACCACAGCACCAGCTTGTCGCCCTTGCGGATCCGGTGCCCCTTGAACTCCACATCCTCTATCGCCGTGCGACGCATGTGCAGCGCGGGGCTCTGCCAGCGGATGATCTCGCTCGCGGCATTGGCGATCAGCGAGGGATCGGCGCGCAAGCGATCCCATTGCCCGGGCCACAGCGTCAGCGCCTCGGCGAGGCCCGACATCGAATTGCGGGTGGTGTCGTTCCCGCCGACGATCAGCGTCGCCATGTTGCCCATGAACTCGGCCGCGTCCATTTCCCCGAAGCTCTGGGAATGGATCATCATCGACAGGAGATCGGGCGCGGGCTCGGCGGCGAGCCGTTCCTGCCACAGCTGGTGGAACCGCCCCGCCATCTGGAACAGCAGGCCGACCCGTTCCTGCGGGCGGTTGGCGATCATGTCGAGCGAGGTGATCGCGTCCGACCAGATGCGCAGGTTCTCGCGTTCGTCCCACGGGAAGTCGAACAGGATCGCCAGCATATCGATGGTGAGCGGGATCGAGACCCGCTCCTCCCAGTCAAAGACCTCCCCGCGCGGCAGGGCATCGAGGCAGGCGGCGGTGCGGGTGCGGATCGATCCCGTCAGCCGCGTCATTTCCGAAGGCGTGAAGGCCGGCGCGATGGTGCGGCGCTTTTGGGCATGGCGCGGCGGGTCCATCATGATGAAGCTCTCGAGATAGCTCGCCTCGGCCGGGTTGATGTCGATGATCGAGACCCCGCCGTGCTTCGCCTCGGACGAGAAAAGTGCGGGCTGGGCCTCGATGGCGACGATGTCGTCATAGCGGCTGACCGACCAGAACGGGCCGAACTGGCTATCGGCGCACCAATGCACCGGCGCCTCGCGCCGCAGATTCGCAAACATGGCGTGGGCGCTGCCATCGGCGAAGCGTCCGGGCAGGCTCGGGTCGAGCGTTTCGGGGCGTTCGAGGGTTTGATTGGTCACGAGCGGTGCTCCTTCACGCCTTGATGTTGCGCGCCATGCGCTCGAAGAACTGGCCGAGCTTGGCGAGCTCATTGTCGCTGAAGCCATTGAAAAGTTGAGCATAGACCTCGTCGATCACCTCGCGTAGGCCGCCGAGCAGGGCCTTGGCGGCAGGGGTCGGGATGATCCGCCAAACCCGCCGGTCGGTGGCATGCTGGGCGCGTTCGATCAGTCCGCGCTTCTCCAGCCCATCGATCGCAACCCCTACGCTCGCGCGTTCGACTTCAAGCAGGCGGGCAATCTCGGTCTGGGTCAGTCCTTCCTGTCGCAGAACATAGCCAAGCAGCCGCCATTGGGTCCGGCTGAGGCCCTCATCCTGCAGCGCATCATCGATGATCCGCCGTAGCTGGCGCGGCAAATCCTCGAGCCTGAAGGTGAGTGCATCGAGCGGCGTGAGAACAGGCGAATCGCCGTGGGGGGATGGGACGAGTTTCATGTAGGTAGCATATGGTATGATTATAGATTGTCAAATGTCTTACAAGTTTGTTTTATGAGGTTCGTTCGCTGATTGCCGCTCATGGGTGAGTTTCCCGCGCGTCCGCTTCGGGCGATGGCAAGCTGCTTGCGCAGGGGCCTGATCCGGCTCGGGGGCGTCCCGCTACCACCCCTTCCCGCGCAACAATCGAAGCCTGCCACGTGCAAAAGATTCACGGCTGGATTCGAATGATTCAATCACCAAATTTTTCTTCACAGATTCAATTTGGGGCTTGCGGGGTCCGCGACTCAAGCTTGGTCCATGCGTCGCAGGTCTGTAACAGGTCTGAAACCAGTGAGTCACGGTCACCACGTGCTTAATCGGACGTTGACGTGATTCCCCGGCTGATTCATCATCTAGTGGTTCGGCGCAAATCGGACCCCCAAGCCATGGTGACCCGTCTGCCGCTCCCCCAGCGGAGCGAACGGGGGAGGAGTCACCGGGCGGGCGGGGTTTTCGGGATGCGGGGAACGGGATCGACCGGCCTGCCAGCGCGCCCGAATGCGGGCGGACTGTTGGCAAGTCTGTGGACCCGCCGGTATAGAACAGAATCAGAACATGGCCACTTGTGTCATGGTGATGATTCGGGGGGTAAAAGGGGCTTCAGATGGATTTCAAGGCGAGCGACAACGTGCCGGGCGATGTGACCAATGACGATCAGACCGGCGTGATCGCGGGGACTGGAATGACTGAAAACCCTGCCGAAAGCGAAAAGGCGATGACCATGAAGACCACCGATACCGGCTCAGATGCCCTGATCGCCGCCAAGGCCGGCGAAGCGCTGGCGGGCGCGATGGCGAGCGCGATGAAGGATGCTGCCGCCAAGGCCTCCGGGGCCGACAGCAAGAAGGTTAACGATCGCCGCTTCACGATCAAGACCGATCCCTCGCGTGACGCGCGCCTCACCGATTTCGGCAAGGACACCCTGACCGACCGCTACCTGCTGCCCGGCGAGGTCTATCAGGACCTCTTCGCCCGCGTCGCGGATGCCTATGCGGACGACGAAGCCCACGCCCAGCGCCTCTATGACTACATCTCGAACCTGTGGTTCATGCCCGCAACCCCGGTGCTCTCGAACGGCGGCACCAACCGGGGCCTGCCGATTTCGTGCTACCTGAACTCGGTCGAGGACAGCCTCGAAGGGATCGTCGGCACCTGGAATGAAAACGTCTGGCTGGCGAGCAAGGGCGGCGGGATCGGCACCTATTGGGGCAACGTCCGCGGCATCGGCGAACCGGTGGGCCTCAACGGCAAGACCAGCGGGATCATTCCCTTCGTGCGGGTGATGGACAGCCTCACGCTGGCGATCTCGCAAGGCTCGCTGCGGCGCGGCTCGGCCGCCTGCTATCTCGACATCTCGCACCCCGAGATCGAGGAGTTCCTCGAGATCCGCAAGCCTTCGGGCGATTTCAACCGCAAGGCGCTGAACCTCCATCACGGCGTGCTCGTCACCGACGCGTTCATGCACGCGGTGCGCGAGGGCGCCGAGTTCGAGCTGAAGTCCCCGCGCGATGGCTCCGTGCGTGGCAAGGTCGATGCGCGTTCGCTGTTCCAGAAGCTGGTCGAGACCCGCCTTGCCACCGGCGAGCCCTACATCGTCTTCAACGACACCGTGAACCGCATGATGCCCAAGCATCACCGCGATCTGGGCCTCAAGGTCTCGACCTCGAACCTGTGCTCGGAAATCACCCTGCCGACCGGCATCGACCACCTCGGCAATGACCGCACGGCGGTGTGCTGCCTCTCCTCGCTCAACCTCGAGACGTGGGAAGAGTGGAAGGGCGATCGGGCTTTCATCGAGGACGTGATGCGCTTCCTCGACAACGTGCTCCAGGACTATATCGACCGCGCGCCCGACGAGATGGCCCGCGCCAAGTATTCCGCCGCGCGCGAGCGTTCGGTGGGCCTGGGCGTGATGGGCTTCCACTCCTACCTCCAGCAGAAGGGCGTCGCCTTCGAAAGCGCGATGGCCAAGGCGCTGAACCTCCAGATGTTCAAGCACATCCATTCCAAGGCCTCGGAGGCCTCGATGCTGCTGGCGCAGGAGCGGGGCCCTTGCCCCGATGCGGCCGACATGGGCGCGATGGAGCGGTTCAGCTGCAAGATGGCGATCGCGCCAACCGCGTCGATCTCGATCATCTGCGGCGGCACGAGCGCCTGCATCGAGCCGATCCCGGCCAATATCTACACCCACAAGACCCTGTCGGGCAGCTTCATCGTGCGCAATCCGTACCTCGAAAAGCTGCTCGAGAAGAAGGCCAAGAACTCGGTCAACGTCTGGAACTCGATCCTCGAGCGGGGCGGCAGCGTCCAGCACCTCGACTTCCTCAGCCCCGAGGAAAAGGCGGTCTACAAGACCAGCTTTGAGATCGACCAGCGCTGGCTGCTCGAATTCGCCGCCGACCGCACGCCCTATATCGACCAGGCCCAGTCGCTGAACCTGTTCATCCCGGCCGATGTCGACAAGTGGGACCTGATGATGCTGCACTACCAGGCGTGGGAGAAGGGCATCAAGTCGCTCTATTACCTGCGCTCCAAGTCGGTGCAGCGCGCAGGCTTTGCCGGCGGGGTCGAGGCCGACAACACCTCGCAGGCCCCCAAGATCGAACTCTCCGCCAATGGCGAGCAGACCGATTACGAGGAATGCCTGAGCTGCCAGTAATCACCGGCAGGGCGCGCGCGGGGGGCAGTCCCCAGCGCGCGCCGGCCACGTTCCCAGGGGGGGGAGAGAAGCCCATGAACATGCCCGTCGCCGCCGCCGCGCTCGGCCTTGCCGTCAGCGTCTGGTTCGGCATCAGCGCGGTGCGCGAATTGAAGCGCGACACGCCCGGCCATGCGTTCAACGCAGCGATGATCCACGTCGCGATGGTGACCATGCTCGCGCCCTTCTGCCTGATCGTGATCGCCGTCTACTGGAACCGCTGAATCCGGACGCGCTGCGTCCCCGTATCTGATACAAGAACACCCTTAGGAGTATCCGCCCATGTCGCTGCTCGAAGCCCGCAACACTGACTAGTCTTTCGCCAACAGAACCGGCCCGCCAATTTCT
>NZ_ANFX01000007.1 GCF_000331285.1 Porphyrobacter sp. AAP82
GGGCGGGAGGGGGACTGGAGCCCCCAGTCCGAGACCCGCGCGGTGGCCGGCTGGGCATTGGACCAGATCCTCGTCATGCTCCACCCCTTCATGCCCTTCATCACCGAGGAGCTGTGGCACAAGCTGGGCGCGCGCGATTACGAGCTGATCGTTGCCCAGTGGCCGAAGCCCGAAGCCGAGGTGAGCAAGGACGCGACCGACGCGATCGACTGGGTGATCGACCTCACCACCAGCACCCGCAGCGCGAAGAACGAGCTCGGCATCGCGCCCGGTGCGAAGCTGGCGGCGTGGCTGGCGAGCCCCTCGGACGTCGCGGCGCGCACCATCGAGCGCTCCAGCGCCGCGATCGAACGCCTGGCGCGCCTCACGCCCGTGACCATCGGCGAGGCTCCGGCAGGCCCCGCGATGCAGGTGACCGCGGGCGAGGACGTTTTCGTGATCCCCCTCGAAGGCATCGTCGACATCGCGGCCGAGAAAGCCCGGCTCGAAAAGGCGCTGGCGACCAGCAGCAAGGAAGCCAAGAGCCTCGAAGGCCGCCTTGGCAACCCCGCCTTCGCCGAGAAGGCAGCTCCGCAAGCGGTCGAGAAAGCCCGCGCCGATCTCGCCCATCACACCGGCGAGGTCGCGCGGCTGACGGCGGCGCTCGCAAGGCTTGGTTAACCGGGACTTAGCCATTTTGCCCTAGGGCTGGCTGGATGATCTGGCCGTTCCGCATGCAGCATCCCGCGCCAGCCGGAGCGGATTGTTGGATCGGGCCACGTCATTGAGGCATCGCACAAGCGGGTTGAGATGCGCGGGCGCCGCGATCGCGCTTGCGGCGATGCTGCCAGCCCCGGCGATCGGGCAGCTGCGCTCGCTCCGGAACCCCTCGTTCGAGGCCAACGACCCGCAGGGGCCCGGCGCGCCCAACTGGCAGATCTTCACCGGCACCGCCGTGCCCGGCTGGTCGACCACCACCAACGAGATCGAACTGTGGGACAGCAATTACGAAGGTGTCCCGGCCTATGACGGCGTCATCTTTGCCGAGATGAACGCCAATGTGAACGGCACCTTCTACCAGAACATCTGCCTCATCAACGGCGAGCCTTTCGGCTGGACCTTCGCGCACCGCGCGCGCGCCGGCGGGGCGGCGACCCAGACGGTGCGCTTCCAGGTCGCAGGCAGCACCGGCACGCTGATCCAGACGCTGGCCACCCAGGCCTCGACCACCGCCAACCGGGTGTGGAACGTCAACACCGGCACCGCCACCTACACCGGCGCCTCGGGGCTGCAGCGGGTGCAGTTCACGACCAGCGACCCGGGTTCCTATGGCAACTTCCTCGATGCGATCCAGCTGACCTTGCGCCCCTTCGTGCAGTTCTCCGCCGCCTCGGGAACGGGGCCTGAGAGCATCGCGGGGACCGCCGTGCCGACGCTGCTCGTCACCGGCCAGACCCGCACTGCCCTGCCGGTGACGATCACCATCACCGGCGGCACTGCGGTGCGCGGCACCGATTACACCACGCCGGGCGGGGGCGCGTCGTTCACCGTCACCATTCCGGCGGGCACCTATTACAACACCGCCATCCCGCTGGGCATTGCGGTGGTCGATGATACCGCACTCGAGGGCAGCGAGACGATCACCTACGCGATCGCCACCGGCACCAGCTACACCCCGGCGCACACCACCACCTGCGGCGCGGCGGCGCAGACGACCGGCAGCTACACCATCACCGATAACGATGCGCGCGTGACGCTGCGCAAGCAGTGGTTGAATGCGCTGCCCGGCGACGACGCCAACCTCGTGGTGGCGCGCGGCACCACCGCGATCGAGACCTTCGCCTCGGATGCGGGCGCGGCGGGCGAGATTGACACCGATCCCACCCCGACCCCGGTGGTGATCGGCGAGACCGTGAGCCTTTCCGAGACCCTGCCTGCCACCAATGCAGGGGCCTACCAGCAGACCCTCGCCTGCACGGGCGCTGCCGACACGGTGCTCGTCGACGGGCTCACCATCGGCGCGGGCGAGACCGCGATCGTGTGCACCTTCACCAACACCCGGCTGGTGCCGGTGGTGGTGAGCAAGAGCTCGGTGGTGCTCGCCGACGGGACGGGCGGCGCCAATCCCAAGGCGATCCCCGGCGCGACGGTCCGCTATTGCATCGCGGTCAGCAACCCCGGCACCCTGCCCGCCACGCAGGTGAGCGTCGTCGACAACCTGCCGGCGGGCATCCTCTACATCCCCGGGACCAGCCGCACCGGCACCACCTGCACCGCCGCGACCACGATCGAGGACGACAATGCCAGCGGCACCGACGAGAGCGATCCCTACGGCACGGCGTTCAGCGGATCGACGCTGACCGGCTCGGCACCCAGCCTCGATCCCGGCGCGGGGTTTGCGATCACCTTCAGCGCCGGGATCAACTAGCCCCCTTGCGCGGGGGAATTTCCCGAGGCGGCAATTCGTGCCATAGGCCGCGCCATGAACCTGACCCTTGCCACCGACCAGCGCGGCGGGCCGGAAATCTTCGCCAGCCTCCAGGGCGAGGGGCCGAGCGCCGGAATGCCGGTCGCCTTCGTGCGCCTGTCGCGCTGCAACCTTGCCTGCACCTGGTGCGACACGGCCTATACCTGGCGCTTTGAAGGCGACAACCGGCCCCACCGCGACGGGATCGCCTATGACCGCAAGGCCAATCAGGTGACGCTCTCCCCTGTCGAAACGGCAGAGCGGATCGCGATGCTGGGCCAGAAGCGCCTCGTCATCACCGGGGGCGAGCCCTTGTTGCAGGCCCCGGCGCTGGCTGAAATGCTCGCGCACCTCCCGGACATCACCGTCGAGATCGAGTCCAACGGCACCGTCGCCCCGCCCGCCCGGCTGGATGTGCTGGTCGATCAGTACAATGTCAGCCCCAAGCTCGCGCATAGCGGCAACCCGGCCGATCTCGCCCTGCTGCCCGAGCGGCTCGATGCCTGGGCGACCGATCCGCGCGCCTTCCTCAAGTTTGTGATCGCCGCGCCCGCCGACGTCGACGAGGTGCTCGCGCTGCAAGCCCGCTACCGCTTCCGCCCCGAACGCGTGTTCCTGATGGCCGAAGGCACCGACAGCGCGGCCCTGCGCGCGCGGCAGGCGTGGCTCAGCGAGCTATGCCTGAGGCACGGCTTCCGGATGAGCGACCGGCTGCATATTCACCTGTATGGGGATACGCGGGGGACGTAGCTTGTTTGCGAACCCGCCTCCGCGGGTTCGTCCTCGGTGCTGTTCCTCCGCTGCGCTCCGGGCACCTGCGGCTCGCGCGCGTGCGCTCGCGGTCGCTGACGCGACCGAAATCAACGCTTGCTGATCGGGTCGCGCCGGTTCGGTCCGCCGAAGGACGGGCCGCAAGCGCGAACGCGCGCCCGCAGCGTCGCGGGCTTCAGCCCGCATGAGCGAGGATTTCGCGCGCCGGATGGCGTGCGGAAAACAAGAACCTCCGCGCGGAGGCGGGCCCCGCACACAAACAAGCCTACCCCTGACTTCTCCACCGCATCACCACCCGCTCGACCAGTTCTTCCTCGCCGCCGTCGCGGTTCCACAGGTCGACAAAGCTCGGGTCTTCCGAGGCCGGGCGCTTGTGTTCCTCGAGGCTGTCGAAGGTCACGCGGATCGGGATCGCCACGCCCTCGCCGCAGATGATGCATTCGCGGTTCCTGAGTGCGGGGATCGAATCCAGGAACCCGCGCGCGCCTTCGGGCATGGCGGCCTTGACGAAGGCCTGGTCGCGGTCGTTGTTGAGGCGCATCGAGATGATCGTGCCGCACTGCGAGAGCACGCCTTCGGCAAGGTCCGAGGGGCGCTGGGTAATAAGGCCCAAGCTGATGCCGTATTTGCGGCCTTCCTTGGCGATGCGGCTCAAAATCTTGCCGACCGAAGACCCATCGGCGTTCTTCTCGTTGGGCACGTAGCGGTGCGCTTCCTCGCACACCAGCAGCACGGGACGGGTCTTCTCGTCGCGGCCCCAGATCGCGAAGTCGAACACGAGGCGGCTGAGCACGGCGACCACGGTCGAGGTGATGTCGGACGGCACGCCCGAGACGTCGATGATCGAAATCGGCTTGCCGCCGCCCGGCATGCGGAAGATCTTGGCGATGAATTCGACCATCGTATCGCCCACCAGCATGCCGGAGAACATGAACTGGTAGCGCGGATCGGCCTTGATCTCGTCGAGCTTCTGCTTGATCCGCATATAGGGCGCGCTCGAGGTCGCCTTGTCGAGGCGGCCCATCTCGTTTTGCAGGATATTACTGAAATCGCTCAGGAGATAGGGGATCGGCGAATCCACCGTGATCTTGCCCATGACCTGCGCCAACCGGTTCTTGGTGCGCGCGGCGAGCAGCACCTTGGCGAGAATGTCGCTGTCGGTCTGGCGGTCGTTCCCGCTCGAGGACAGCAGCACCTCGCAGTGCTCCTCGAAGTTCATCAGCCAGTAGGGCATCTGGAGGTTCGAGACGTCGAGGATCTGCCCCGTCGTGCGGAACGCGGCGGCATATTCGCCGTGCGGGTCGATCATCACGATGTGACCCTTGGGCGCGGCCTCGCAGATGCGGTGCAGGATCAGCGCGGCGCTGGTCGACTTGCCGGTGCCGGTCGAGCCCAACAGCGCGAAGTGCTTGCCGAGCATTGCGTCGATATAAAGGCCGGCGCGGATGTCCTTGGTGGGGAACACCTTGCCGATGGTGATGGCCGCGCGCCCGTCGCTCGCGTAGATCTGTTCGAGGTCGCGGGTGGTGGCGGGATAGATCATCGCGCCCGGGATCGGGTAGCGGGTCACCCCGCGCCGGAAGCCGTGGATGTGGCCGGTCAGCCGTTCTTCCGAACCTTCGCCAACAAAGTCGATATGGGCGATGATCCCGCTATCGGTGCGGCGGTCCTTGCGCTGGTCGCGCACGCTGGCGAGCAGCCACGAATCCCCGACCCGGATCTTGACCTGGCTGCCGACCTGCCCGGCCAGCGCGACCGAGGGATCGGCATCCTCCATGCATTCGGTGATGCGCTGCAAGTCGAGCGCGATCTGCGAGCCCGAGCCGGAGATTTCGAGCACCACGCCGATCGGCAGGCGCGCATTGTCTTGGCTCCCGCGCGCATAGGCGGCAGCGACTTCCTCGGCCCCCGCCGGATTGGGACCGGTGAAGCGTTCGAAATCCTGGTTGGCGTGATCCGTCATCGGCGCCTTTTCCTCGCGCAGCCTAGAAAATACCCGCAGGAACTAGCCGTATCGGAGTTAAGATCGCGTCAACAACGGGCCCTGCGGGGGCGCCCCTTGCGCGCCCGTCAGGTGCGGGCGAACAGGCGTCCGGCAAGCCAGCCCATCCCCAGCGACAGGAAAATCGCGCCGAGGCCGTAGAAGAACGACCAGCGCTGCGCGGCGCTCACCACCTGCCCTTCGAGCCCGGCCTTGACCACTTCGATCCGCGCGGTCGCGCTCGCCACCACCCGCCCGCGGCTGATCGCGAAGGTTTCGGCGGTGTAGCGGCCGGTGGTGACGGTGGAGGGCAGGTCGATGCGCGCCTGGTAGAGCACCTTTTCGGCGATGCTCACCCCGCCCGGGTTCTCCTGGTAGAGCCCCTGCCGGCGGCGCAGCTCGACCAGACCGCGGGCATAGCGCGATTGTTCTTCCGGATCGATCTGGCCCGAGGGGGAGAGCTGGATGAACTGCGTTCCCAGCTCGTAGATGGCGGCGGTGCGTTCATCGACGATCTTTTCCACCGGCCGCGAGGAAGCGACCGCGAAGAATGATGGCACCGAGCGGAAATCGGAAGACCCCGCATTGGCCCAGATGCCGAGGATGCGCTCCTTCTCGCGGATCCGCACCGGGGCGGTCGGGCCCTTGAGCACCACGACGATGTCGTAATCGCCCGCGCGCCCGCCGCTGTCGGGATCGACGACCGCGCCGTAGAGCAGCAGCCGCGCGCCGGTGAAGCCCTGCCGGACCTCGATCAGCGACTGGCTGACGGCGGGCACCAGCACCGGCTCGCGCTGGGCGGTCAGCGCGCCCCAAGCGGCGGCCAGCAGGACAAGCCGCGCCGCCAGTCTCATGGGGCAGCTCTCACAGCGGCACCACGGTGTAGATCTCGTCGGGCTGGACGCCGAGGCCGTAGAGCATCCTCAAGGCGATCAGCAGCACCAGCGCGGCGAGCGCCAGGCGCAGCACCTCGGGCCGCGCCTGCGATGCAATCTGCGTTCCGAACTGCGCGCCGAGCACCGATCCCAGCAGCAGCAGCGCGGCCAGCACAAGGTCGACCGCCTTGGTGGTGAGCGCGTGGGTCATGGTGGTGACCATCGTCACGAACAGGATCTGGAACAGCGACGTGCCGACCACGACATTGCCGCTCATGCCCAGGATGTAGAGCATCGCGGGCACCAGCAGAAAGCCGCCGCCCACCCCCATCAGCATGGTCAGGATGCCGACCAGCATGCCGAGGATCAGCGGGGCGAGCGGCGAGATGTAGAGGCCCGAGGCGTAGAACCGCCAGCGATAGGGCAGCGATGCGACCAGCGGGTGGTGGCGGCGCTTGCGCACCTGCGGGCCGCTCTTGCCCAGCAGGCCGGGGCGCAGCGCGCCGACCGCCTCGCGCATCATCAGCGAGCCGATCGAGCCCAGCAGCAGGACGTAGAGGATCGAGATGACGACATCGATCTGGCCGAGCGCCTGCATCACGCTGAACAGCCCCGCCCCGATCAGCGCGCCGAGCATCCCGCCTGCGACCAGCACCGCGCCCATCCGGTAATCGACGCCCTTGCGGCGCGAATGGGCGAGCACGCCCGACACGCTCGCGCCGGTGACCTGCGTGGCGGCCGAGGCGGCGGCGACCGTGGGGGGGATCCCGTAGAAGATCAGCAGCGGCGTCGTCAGGAACCCGCCGCCGACCCCGAACAGGCCCGACAGGATGCCCGTCAGCCCGCCCAGCAGGACGATGTAGAGCCCGTTGACCGAGAGATTCGCGATGGGCAGGTAGACGTCCATGCAGCGGACGCTAGCCGAGGCGGCGGGGGCTTGGAAGGCGTGGGACGCGCCTATCCTCGGGGATTTTGCGAGGATGCAGCCCCGCCCCGCTGCGCCGGACCCGCGATCAGAACCCCGCCGCCACCGTCACCGCCACGCCCGATCCCGGAGCGGCGTCGCCTGCCACCCGCATCCGCCAGTCGACGGCGATGCGCGCCGGGACCTTGCCGATGCGTGTGTCGAAGCGCAGCGTCGGACCGAGGTCGAGGCGCTGCGCGTCCTTCTGCGCCCCGCCCCATGCCCCCGCCCCCAGGCGCAGGCGCAGCCGGTCGTCGGTGAAACGCGCGGCCCAGGGCAGCTCGCGGGTGATGCTCGCCTGCGCGTCGGCGAAGGGCGTCTTGCCCCGCCCGCCGACCCAGCCGCCTTGCGCGTAGAGCTCGGCCTCGGCGCCCAGCGGCAGGGCCAGCGGCGGGATTTCGGTGACGGCGTAGGCGGCGGGACGGAAGCTGTTGAAGAAGGCGGCGTCGGTGTAGCGCACTTCGCCCGCAAGGCGCACCGGCACGCGGGCGAGCGGGCGCAGCGAGGCGCCGAGCGCGGCCTCGTTCTCGCCGCGGGTCACCAGCGCGCGGTAGGCGCGCAGGTAGAGGCGCGGGTCGTGGCCGCTCGCCGGAGCAATCCGGTATTGCAGCACCGCGCCCGCCTGGCTCGCGCCATAGACCGGCACGCGGCCCTGGCTGACCGGTGCGGCAGACGAGCCCTGGCGCCAGAACGCCCAGCTGTCGAGCGACCAGCGCCCCGGCCGTGCGGCCACCGGCACGGGCAGCGCGGGCGGCAGATAGGGGGCTGCGGGGCCGGCGGGCGGGCTCTCCGGCGCGCGCCCCACGCGCACCGTGCCCGGTGTGCCGGGGGTCAGGCGCCATTGCGGGCTGCCGGCAAGCGCGGGCAGCACCGCGGCAGCGGCGGCCAAGGGGCGCGCGGCAACGGGAACGGAGCGGGACAGGCCGGGGCGCATGGCGAGGGCCACGAAGTAGGGCGATCCCTCGGGCACACCTTGAGGATAGGCGGCCGCCTCGGCGATCATCTGTTCCTCCCACGCCGCCACGACCCGCGCACGCGCCACGTCGATCGGCGCGGCGCCCCAGACAAGTGCGGGGGCGCGATAGGGCGGGACGGGGATTGCCGGAGCCTGCGCGGCGGCGGCAGGACCGGGCGCGAGCGGGTCCTCCCACCACATCACCCGCGCCCCGCACCACCCGCCGATCAGCAGCGCCAGCATCACCAGCGGACCACCTTTCGGTGCGGTCCGGGTGCGGCTGGCGGGAGCGGTCACGGTCTTGCAGGGCCGAACCGCTCCGCTGCTGTGGGATGCGCGTCGTGATCGGTCTTGTCCCACGCCGCCGCGCTGCCGCGCAGGGTCCGGGCATAGGCGAACACCGCGCGGCGCCCGGCGATGATGGCGATGACATTGGCAAGTGGCAGGCGCAGCACCGCCCAGACGCCCTCGACAAGGCCATATTCGCGCGCGGTGAAGGCAAAGCGCATCGCGATCCGCCACGCGAATGCCGCGCCATTGGCACCCAGCACCACCGCCAGCAGCGGCGTGATCTGTGGCGGCTCGGCAAGGCCCAAAGCGATCATCAGGCCCATCAGTCCGGTCAGCATCACCAGCGTGTAGCCGGCCATCAGCACCAGCGCGGTGAGCGGTCCGCGCCGGTCGCGGAAACGCATCCAGTATTCGCTGAGCCCCCTGCCCAGCCGACCCGGTCCCAGCCGAGCAGCGAGATCCCGAGCACCCAGCGCGCCTTCTGGCGGACCACGGTGTCGAAGCGGTGGGGGAAGAAGGCGCGGGTGGCGATCAGCCGGCCATCCTCGCCGCGCGCGCGCACGAAGCGGCAGCGCCCGCCGGCTGCGGCGATGGCAAGGCCGAGCTCGTAATCCTCGGTGAGGGAATCGCTGGCGAAGGGCAGCGCCGGTCCGCCCGGTGCGATCCCGTTTTCGGCGCGCTGGCGCAGCACCAGCCAGTCGAGCGCGCGGCGCGATGCCGCGCAGCCCACACCCGCGCCCGGCAGCCCCGCGCCCAGCGCATCGCGCACCACCAGCGCCTTGCCGTGCGCCTCGGCGAATTCCTCGCAGTAATGCGCGCCGATGTGCCGCGCGAGCCACGCGCGCTGGCGCGGCACCAGCGGCTCGACCGGCAGCTGCACGAAGTCCGCGCCGCCGTCGATGATCTCGTCGAGCAGACCGAGCGCGCCCGGATCGACCATGTCCTCGGCATCGTGGAACACCAGCATGGCAAAGCGCTGCTGGGCGCGCTCCTCGTCGAGGGTCAGGGCGGCGAACAGGCGGTTGAGGCAATCGGCCTTGGTGGTCGGACCCTCGCGCCCGTGGATGACCAGCCGGAAGCGCGGATCACCTTGCGCGGCGGCGATCGCGGCGCCGATCGTGGCGGGATCGTTGCGGTAGCAGCCGACATAGAGGCGCAAGGCCCCTTGCGGCCAGGTATCGAGCAGGTGGCGGATCGTCTGCCCGATCACTGCCGCCTCCTGCCAGGCCGGGATCAGCACCGCGACGGGCCCGGCAAGATTGCGATGCCTGAGGATCGCCCGCTGGCGCCTCTGGGTCGCCGCGCGCCCGCGAAGCTTGAGCCACAGCCACGCCGCATCGACTGCAAGATCGTCGAGCGCGCCGACAAGGAAGAACACCCCCGCGAACAGCAGTAATTCGTGCTGCAACAGGGCGAGCCCCTGCCACAGACCAGGCTCAACAAAGGACAAGGCGACCCCCTCCCCGATTAAGGTGTGAATCTACCTTGACAGGGTAACTATTGCAACAGGGGGAAGCTATTTTGTTGGTTTAAAGCGATTTAAAATCCGCCACTTGTACAAAATCGTCAGCTTACCAGCTGCCGGTGTTAGCCATGCTCGCCCAGGGTTCGGCAGGCGGCAGATGGCCGTCTTGCAGCAGTTCCACCGATATGCCGTCGGGCGATTTGACGAAGGCCATGTGCCCATCGCGCGGGGGGCGGTGGATGGTGTGCCCGGCCTCGGCGAGCTTGCGGCAGGTCTCGTAGATGTTCTCGACCCGGTAGGCGAGGTGCCCGAAATTGCGCCCGCCGGCATATTCCTCGGGGGCAGTGCCGTCCTCGGGCGGCCAGTTGTAGGTCAGTTCGACCTCGGCCAGCCCCGCCTGCCCCGGGGCGGCGAGGAAAATCAGCGTGAAGCGCCCGGCCTCGCTGTCGAAGCGGCGCACTTCCTCGAGCCCGATCAGCTTGAAGAAGGCGACCGTCGCTTCCGGGTCGGCGACGCGGATCATGCTGTGGAGATACTTCACCATAAGAAAATCCTTTCGCATCGCGAGATAATCGGTCGCACAGCGACCGCAAGCCCGAACGGGCGGGCGCAGCGGGCGCAGCTTTGCTGCGCGTCTCGCGCGGACCGCACGCCGGAGGGCGTGCGGAAAACTAGACCGCGCGGCGATAAAAGGCGGAGGTGGAGAAATGTGTCCCCTCCCCTGCCATTCAAACTCCATTCATCGACGATGATGCACAACTCGTCGTACCAACTCTTACGGGGGACAATGCGATGAGCGGTGACGACATACAACCTGCAAACACGACCAGAGGTGTTCTGACAGAGCCCGAAGCCCTGCGCTGGTTCGGCACGGCGGCGATCCTGGCGACGGGCCTTGTCGCGGGCGGATATCTGCTGGGTGACGGCCTGCTGCGCGCCAAGGATGCCGAGCGCGCGGTCACCGTGCGCGGCCTTGCCGAGCGCGATGTGACCGCCGATCTTGCCACCTGGACGATCTCCTACTCGGCCTCCTCGACCAGCCTTGCCGAAGCCCAGGACAAGGTGCGCCGCGACACGCAGAGCATCGAGGCCTTCTTCAAGGAGCTCGGCTTTCCCGCCGAGGCGCTCCAGCCGACCGGCGCCAACGTCAACAGCTCGACCGACATGAGCGGCACCACCACCTACACCGTGCGCCAGCGGCTCGCGCTGCGCACCACCGACATCGCCCGCGCGCAGAAGGCGGTCGCCCGCCAGTTCGACCTTGTCGGGCGCGGGGTGTTTCTCGAGGAAGGCTCGGGGATGGCCTACACCTTCACCAGATTGAACGACATCAAGCCCGAAATGGTCGCCGCCGCGACCAAGGACGCGCGCTCGGCCGCCCAGCAATTCGCCAAGGATTCCAATTCGGGCGTCGGCAAGATCAGGGACGCGACGCAGGGCTATTTCGAGATCGAGGCGCGCGACGGCGATTCCGGCGGATGGGGATCGGCCGACAGCCCCTACAAGAAGGTGCGAGTGGTCACGACAGTCAGTTTCACGCTCGATTAGTGATCGGCTGGTTACCGCCTGCCGACAAATTCGCACCTTTGGTCGCGGGCCGCAGAGGGTCTGTTGCGCCGCCACGTTAAGCAGGTTATCGCGCCCTCCGATAACAAAGGGGGGCGTGGTCATTCCTGCCTGACCTTGAGGCTTTTGGCCGGGTCGCATCAACCGGAACACCACACGGGCCATGTTACAGCGTCTTCGCGAATTGTTTACACCGCCGCCGCCGCCCAAGCTGGCCGCCGTGCCCGATGGCCGGCGCTACTATGCGATCGGCGACATTCACGGTCGGCTTGACCTCTACGAGGCGCTGATCGGCGCGATCGAGGAGGAGATCGCCGTCACGCCGCAGGTCGATCACCGGATCATCGTGCTCGGCGACCTTGTCGACCGCGGCCCCGACAGTGCGGGCGTGGTCGAGCGCACGCGCGCCTGGCAGCAGGCCCGCAATGTCCGCGTGCTGGCAGGCAATCACGAGGAGATGTTCCTCTCCGCCTTCACCAAGCCCGAGGCGCTGCGCCATTTCATGAAACATGGCGGTTACGAGACGCTGCTGAGCTACGGCTTTTCCCCGCGCCAGCTCGGCGACCTCCCGCTCGAGGAGCTGTTCGAGGCACTGCCGCAGGTGGTCAGCCAGCAGACCCGCGACTACATCGCCGGCTTCGAGACGATGATCCGCGCGGGCGACTATGTCTTCGTCCATGCCGGCATCGATCCGGCCCGCCCGCTCGGCGAGCAGACCCGCGGCGACCTGCTGTGGATCCGCGAGCGTTTCCTGCGCCACGAAGGCCCGCTCGAGAAGGTCGTGGTCCACGGCCACACGATCTTCGAGCATGTGATGGATTGCGGCAACCGGATCGGAATTGACACTGGCGCTTTCCGTTCGGGTGTGCTTACAGCGCTCGTGCTCGAGGGCGACCAGCGGCGCATTCTGCAGGCCCGGACCGGGGAAGACGGGGCGGCGCAGGTGTTCCACGGCGACCGGGCGCATTGAGGACAAAGGTCGCCAACCAGCATCCCGCGCGCCGGCAGGCGCCGAATTCTCTTGAGGGCCGAGTTTCATGAAGATTGCGATGGTGGGATCGGGCTATGTCGGGCTCGTGTCGGGGGCGTGCTTTGCCGATTTCGGCCATGATGTGGTCTGCATCGACAAGGACCAGGGCAAGATCGACCGCCTCCACGCCGGGATCATGCCGATTTACGAGCCGGGCCTTGATGCATTGGTCGAAAGCAATGTGAAGGCCGGCCGCCTCAGCTTTACCACCTCGCTGGGCGAAGGGATCGCCGGGGCCGATGCGATCTTCATCGCGGTCGGCACGCCGAGCCGCCGCGGCGATGGCCACGCCGACCTCACCTTCGTCTACGAAGTCGCACGCGAAGTGGGCGAGAAGCTCGCCAATGACGCGGTGGTCGTCACCAAGTCGACCGTCCCCGTCGGCACCGGCGACGAGGTCGAGCGGATCATCGCCGAGACCGGCACCGCACATGAGGTGTCGGTTGTCTCCAACCCCGAATTCCTGCGCGAAGGCGCCGCGATCGGCGATTTCAAGCGCCCCGACCGCATCGTCATCGGCGCCGAGGACGATTTCGGCCGCGAGGTGATGCGCGAGGTGTACCGCCCGCTGTTCCTCAATGAATCGCCGATCCTGTTCACTTCGCGCCGCACCAGCGAGCTGATCAAATATGCCGCCAACGCCTTCCTTGCGACCAAGATTACCTTCATCAACGAAATGGCCGATCTGTGCGAGAAGGTCGGCGCGAACGTGCAGGACGTGAGCCGCGGGATCGGCATGGACAACCGCATCGGCGCGAAGTTCCTCCACGCCGGCCCCGGCTATGGCGGCAGCTGCTTCCCCAAGGACACGCTCGCGCTGCTCAAGACCGCCGAGGACTATGACAGCCCGACGCGGATCGTCGAGGCCGTGGTCAAGGTCAACGACAGCCGCAAGCGCGCGATGGGCCGCAAGGTGGTCGATGCGCTGGGCGGCATGGAGGCGGCGCGCGGCAAGAAGGCGGCGCTGCTCGGCCTCACCTTCAAGCCCAACACCGACGACATGCGCGACAGCCCGGCGATCGCGGTCGCCCAGACGCTGATGGATGCCGGCGTCGCGGTCGCCGCCTATGACCCCGAAGGCATGGAGCAGGCCCGCCCGCTGCTGCCCGAAGTGACCATGTGCGACAATGCCTACGAGGCGATCACCGGCGCCGATGTGGTGGTGATCGTGACCGAATGGGACGCCTTCCGCGCGCTCGATCTGCGCCGCGTCAAGGAACTCGCCAACGCGCCGGTGATGGTCGACCTCAGGAACGTCTACAAGCCCGAGGACATGCGCGCGGCGGGGTTTGCTTACACGAGCGTGGGTAGAAGCTGATAGTTTGCCTGCCCGTGGAGGCGGGCACGTCCTCGGTGCTGTTCCTCCGCTTCGCTACGGGCACCTGCGGGCGGGCGTTCGCCCTTGCGGCCCGTCTGTTGGCGGGCCGGGCCAGCGCTCTCGGGCGGGGTCAGGTCAGCGCGGCGTCAGGTCGGTCGCGTCAACGAAATAGGCCCGCGCGCCGCAACTGATGAAGTTCTTCGCCTCGTCAGGCGTGTCGCCCATGTTTCCGCTGTAGCGCGGGATGATCCGCCGTCCTTCGATGCGGAACAAGGGTACGGTCTTGCCCGTCTCCGGGTCGCGCGCGCTCCACCAGCCCGTGGCGGGATCGAAGCGCGCCTTCTCCACCGTGAGGTCGCACAAGTGGGCGTTCGACCCGATCGCGGAGCCCTCGGCCGCGACGCTGCCGTCGGGATTGCCGGTGAGGGTGATCTGCTCTTCACTCGCCGACATGAGCACCGGCAGAATGCGTTCGTAAAGTTCGCCCGTCCGCATTGCATCGGGCAGCGGCAGGCTGTCGTAATAATAGGTGACCTCCTCGCCCGGCTTCAGCGTGAGGCCGGGGCTGAGCGCGCCGCGCAGCACCGCGATGCGCGCCTGATAGAGATCGGCGAGGCAGATTCGGTCATCGCCGCATTTGTTGCGGGAGGCGAGCCAGCGGCGCTGTGCGGCAAGGTCGCCCTTCCCCGCCGCCCGCGCCGCCGCCCATGTTTCGGCAAGCGCACGGTCGAGGCTGCGCAGCGCGCTCTCGTATTCGCCGCAGAGCGTCTTTTCGATCGGGGCGGCGGCCTTGGCGCAATCGAAGCTCGGGCGGTCCTCGGCCTCGGCCAGCGAGCGGGTGGCGGCGATCAGCGTGCGCGCTTCGTCGGCGCTGATGGTGACAAGGGTGGGGACGTAGGGCGGAAAGTCATCGCCGAGATCGTCCTCCAAGGGGACGGTGGTGAAGGTGTCCGCCAGCCGCACCGGGCCTTCGATCCGCGCGGCGACGAGAGCGGCGAGCGCTTCCGGCGCGACAATCGTCCCGTCGATCCGCGCGCCAGCGATCCTCTCCTCCCACGCGCCGAGGCTGCTGAGATCGGTACCGGTGAGGTCCGCGCCGGAGAAGTCGCCCGGCGCGTTGATGCACCACGATGGGTAGACATCGACACACGCGAAGGTCGCATCCTTGAGGTTCGCCGCGCGGAAGGAAACGCCCTCGAAATCTGCGCCCTGACGCGCAGAAACGAAGCGCATTCCGGAAAGGTCGGCACCGGTGAAGTCGGAACCCTGGGGGTTGACCCCGTGGGTCGAAAGCCCCGGCCAGCGGGCGCGAGCGGCCTTCGCGCCGACAAGATCGATATGCACCAGCCGCAGGTTCGGGATGGCGGTCCCCTCCCAGTTGGTGCCCTCCAGTTCGGTTTCGGCCAGACAAGCCCCCGTCAGCAGCGGCGCGACCTTGCGCATGTCGGCGTCCTTGAAGCTGCCGCCGCGCACCACGGCGCGCTTGCCCGCGGGCACCAACCTGAGCGCGTCGGCGAGGTCCGAGGGGTTGTCCATCTCGCGCGCGTCGATGATCGTCCACGTGGCGCCGGCAGAAGCCGCATCCTCGCCCGGCATGGCGCACAGGTTGGTGACGGGCGGGTCTTCCCGGCGCGTCCCGGGCTCCGGCGCGGCCAAGGCGAGCGCGGCGGCGAGCGTGAACATTGGCGGCGTTTCCTTCCGGCGCCGAGGTTACGCGAAGGCGGGGCGCGCACCAACCCCGTTGGCGGGGGGAGCGAGCGCGGATCCCTACCTGCGCGGGGATGACAGGATGTCCGAAGGGAGCGCTGGATCGGTCGCACAGCGAACGCGAGGCGACGCGGCCGAGCCGCAGGTGCTCCGGCGCGCGACGGCGGAAACAGCACCGAGGACGCTCGCCCGGAGGGGCGAGCGCAACACAACCTCGCCCTCAAGCAGCGAAGCGGTAGGGCAACAAAAACAACATCAGGGGGCCATCATAAGCCGGGTTCTGTCTCCCCGGACGGTATCCTTGCGGACCAGCGCCGGGGTGGCAGCCATTCATCTGGGCGGGGGATTGCTCCCGCGCTCTAGCAGCCAACCCGGGTCTCTCGGCGCGAAACACGCCTGCCCCTCTTGCGAGCGGCGCGAGACCCCTATTCGGCCTTGCTCCGGGTGGGGTTTGCCATGCGGTTGCCGTTGCCGGCCCCCCGGTGCGCTCTTGCCGCACCCTTTCACCCTTGCCTGTGCTTACGAAGAAGCCATCGGCGGTTTGCTCTCTGTGGCACTTTCCCTTGACCCGCGCCCGAAAGCGCGCGCCCGGCGGGCGTTACCCGCCACCCTTGTTTCGTGGAGCCCGGACTTTCCTCGCGTCCCGAAAGACACGCGGCTGCCTCAGGCCCCCTGACCGGGCGGCCTATAGGCACAGACCCGACATATTGCAAAATTACCGCGTTCGCCCCTGATCGCGGTCCAGCAGCAATTGCCACAGGATCGCCGCCACCTCGCCATCGGGGATGCCGGTGATGCGTTCGGGCCGCCAGCGGCGCTCGAAAGCCTCGACCGCTTTGGCCTGATCGGTGATGTCGTAGCCGAAGCGCTCCAGGGCGAGGAAGAAGCTGCCCTCGTTGTGGAACGGGTTGCCCGCCGCCAGGCATTCGGGGCGCGGCAGGCACAGCTTGAATTGCGCAAGGCGGTCCCACGGAAACAGCTCGCCCGGATCGACCTTGCGCATCGGCGCGACATCGGAGTGACCCACGACATTGGCGCGCGGGATGTCATACTGCTTCACGATCCGCGCGAGCAGCGGGATCAGCGCGTCGATCTGCGCATCGGCAAAGCCGCGATAGCCAAGGCCGTGGCCGGGGTGGTCAAGCTCGATCCCGATGCTCGCCGAATTGAC
This sequence comes from Porphyrobacter sp. AAP82, assembly GCF_000331285.1. GTDB lineage: Bacteria > Pseudomonadota > Alphaproteobacteria > Sphingomonadales > Sphingomonadaceae > Erythrobacter. The sequence continues at coordinate 16,541 of NZ_ANFX01000007.1, forward strand.
GTCGGGAATGCCGCGCCAGAAGCTTGCGCCCGCGTGCCATGCGCGCTTGTCCTCGGGCACGAGGCGGATCACACCGCCCTCTTCGGTGACGAGATAATGCGCGCTGACTTTGGCGGCGGGATCGGTGAGCCGCTCGATCGCGGTGCCGACCGGCTTCATCTCGGTGTAGTGCAGGACCACCATGGTGATGGGCAGGCTGCGCTGGTCGAAATTGGGCGAGAGGCGTTCCTCGTGAACCAGCTCGTCCTCCCCCTCCATCACGCCCCCTTGGCTCTCAGCCGATCATGCCTTCGGGCTCGGGCAGCACCGCGCCCAAGACCTGCGCACCATCCCCCAGCTTGTACTGGAGGCCGCCTTCCATCTCCTCGGCGAGCACCGCGATCATGTGCGCGGCGGCCGTGCGGCTGGTGATTTCGCCGTCATCGAGATCGCCCTGAAGCGCGCGGCCGATGGTCTCGTCGAAGGCGATGCGTTCGGCCCGCGCGCGGGCGACGATCTCGATCGCGCCCTCGCGCCGCTCGGCCCCGATGTCGAGCGTGCCGCCGCGCACCAGCGAATCGAGCGCGATCTGCGCGAGGTTGAGCAGCACCTTGACCGCAGGTTTGGGCAGGCTCGGCTCGGCAATCGCCCAGTGAACCTCGACCTTCTTGGCATCGCCCGCCAGCGCATCGATCACCGCCTTGGCCTCGTCGACCGGGATCGCCTCGCCGAAGCCGCCGGCCGCGCCGAAAGCGAGGCGGAAGAACTTCAATTTGTCGGTGCTGATCCTGGCCGACTGTTCGAGCAGTTCGACGACCTGCGCGCGCATCTGCGGGTCCTTCTCGTCCGCGAGCAGCTCCAGACCGTTGGCGAGCGCGCCGACCGGCGAGAGCATGTCGTGGCACAGGCGCGAGCACAGCATCGCGGCAAGATCGGTCTGGGAGATCATGCCTGCTGTCCTAGCCATCGCCGATGGTAAATGGAAGTGCGACAAACCCTTGTTTGCCGTCCTGCCAGAACCTTGCATCGTCCTTGCCGATGATCGCCCAGATGCGGCCATCGCCGCTCGCGCAGGCGCGGTCGGTGGGGGAAGGTTCGGCGGGGCCCTGCGGGTGCGAGTGATAGTAGCCGATGACAGCCGGGCCCCCGGCGCGTGCGGCGCGGTGGGCGTCGATCAGCGCCTGCGGGTCGATCTCGAAATGGGTGTGCGGCGAGGGATGGACGTTGGCGGCAGCGCGGGCTTGGGTGATGCGCGCGCCCTCCCCCAGCAGCATCCCGCAGGCTTCCAACGGGAAGGCGGCAGCGGCATGGGCGCGCATCGCCCCGAGGGCTTCGCTTGTCACTTCGCAGCGCATCGCGCATGGCCATAGCATGTCCGACAGCGAAATCATCACCGGCACGATCGCGCTCGCAGGCCGCCTCGACAAGGCGCTCGCCGAGGCGACCGGCCTCAGCCGTGCGCGGGTGCAGGGGCTGATCGAGGAAGGCCGCGTCGATATCGCGGGGATGACCGCCGCCTCGGCTTCGATGAAGGTCCAGGGCGGCGCGCCGTTCCGGATCATCGTCTCGGCTGCCATGCCCGCCGCCGCGCAACCGGAGGACATCCCGCTGGTCGTCGCCTTCGAGGACCGGCACCTCGTCGTCGTCGACAAGCCGGCCGGGATGGTCGTCCACCCGGCGGTGGGGAACATCACCGGCACGCTGGTCAACGCGCTGCTCCACCATTGCCGGGGGCAGCTTTCAGGCATCAACGGCGTCGCGCGCCCCGGCATCGTCCACCGCATCGACAAGGACACATCGGGGCTGCTGGTGGTCGCCAAGTCCGACGCCGCGCACGAGGGGCTGGCCGCGCAGTTCGCCGCGCACTCTGTCCACCGCCGCTATATCGCGGTCTGCGCCGGGCACCCCAGCCCCTCCGAGGGCACGGTCGACGCGCGCATCGGCCGTTCGGACGCGGACCGAAAGAAAATGACGGTGCTCCCCAACAATTCCTCGCGCGGGAAATCGGCCGTGACCCATTACAAGATGATGGAGCGACTCGATGGCGCCGCCGTGATCGAATGCCGGCTGGAGACCGGGCGCACCCACCAGGTCCGCGTTCACTGTGCGTCAATCGGCCATCCGCTATTGGGAGACCCTGCCTATGGCCGCACCCCGAAACAGCTTCGCCCGCTGCTGGAGCGACTCGGCTTTGCCCGTCAGGCCCTTCACGCGGCAGAGCTCGGCTTCCAGCACCCCGTTACCGGGGAAATGGTGCAATTCCGGAGCAATCTGCCGCAAGACATGGCGGAACTGATCGACGAACTGAGCCGTAGTGATCGATGAAACGCGCATACATCGGGCAGATTTTCGCGTATATCCGTAACCCGTGGCCCAAGCGCGACGGATGCCCATCAGGGGTCCTTGCCCAGCGGTCGACGCCAGAAAGGTTAGGTAACCAGTGTCCAAAGTGAAGACCAATTCGGTCCCGGCCCTTAGTGGTGAGCAGAGCCTCAACCGCTATCTCGCCGAAATCCGCAAGTTCCCGGTGCTGACCGCCGAGCAGGAATACATGCTCGCCAAGCGCTATCAGGAACACGAGGATCCCGAAGCCGCCGCCCAGCTCGTCTCCAGCCACCTCAGGCTCGTCGCGAAGATCGCGATGGGTTACCGCGGCTATGGCCTGCCCGTCTCCGACCTGATTTCGGAAGGCAATGTCGGCCTGATGCAGGGCGTCAAGAAGTTCGAACCCGATCGCGGCTTCCGCCTCGCGACCTACGCGATGTGGTGGATCAAGGCGAGCATCCAGGAGTTCATCCTGCGCTCGTGGAGCCTCGTGAAGATGGGCACCACCGCGGCCCAGAAGAAGCTGTTCTTCAACCTTCGCCGGATGAAGAAGCAGCTCGAAGCCTACGAGGACAGCGACCTCAGCCCCGAAGACGTGACCAAGATCGCCACCGACCTCGGCGTGCCCGAGGCCGAAGTGATCAACATGAACCGGCGCATGATGATGGGCGGCGATGCCTCGCTCAACGTCAGCTTGCGCGGGGCCGAGGAAGGCTCGGGCGAATGGCAGGACTGGCTGGCAGATGACCGCCCCTTGCAGGACGAAACCGTCGCCGAGGCCGAGGAATCGCAGCTGCGCATGGCGATGCTCAGCGAGGCGATGGAAAGCCTCAACGAGCGCGAGCGCCACATCCTCACCGAACGCCGCCTGACCGAGAAGCCGCAGACGCTCGAAGAATTGAGCCAGGAATACGACGTCAGCCGCGAACGCATCCGCCAGATCGAAGTGCGCGCCTTCGAGAAGCTCCAGAAGGCGATGCAGCGGATCGCGGGCGAACGGCTGCTGCCGGGGATGGCGTAAGGCTCAGGCCTCAACCGCCCCGCCGGGATATGCAAAGGGGCGCCGCGAACAGATCGCGGCGCCCCTTTTGCTTGTCCGGCCTACTTCTTCCCGGCCAGATCCTGCACCGCCGCGACCATCGCCCGCGCGCCCAGCGTGATGCTCTCCCGGGGCGCAACCTGGAACAGCGGGGAGTGGTGTCCGGCAATCGCCGGCCCGCCCGCCTTGGCCGCCGCGATCCGCTCAGGGCTCGTCCCGCCGACCGCGAAGTAGTAGCCCGGAACGCCCAGCCCGGGCGCGACGAAATAGGTGAAGTCCTCCGCGCCCATGTTCTGCTGTTCGTAGGGCACCACCGCGCCCTCGCCCAGTGCGCGCTTCATCGTCGCGTTGAGGCGGCGGGCGAGCGCGGGGTCGTTGATGGTGGTGGGCGTGCCCGAGAAATGCTTGACCGTCACCGGCATATTATCGGGCAGGCCGTGCGCCTTGCCGATATTGACCGCGATCCGTTCAACCAGCGCGATCACCTTGGCGCGCGTCTCCTCGTCATTGGCGCGCACGGTGAGCTTGAGGTTCGCCTCGTCCGGGATGATGTTGTAGGTCGTGCCGGCGTGGATCGAGCCGACCGTCACCACCACCGGCTTGAGCGGAGAAATCTCTCGCGAATCAATGGATTGCAGCGCGGTGACGATCTGCGCGGCGATATAGACCGGGTCCTTGCCGAGGTGCGGCGAGGCGCCGTGGGTGCCGATCCCGGGCACGCGCACGTCGAGCGTGTCGGAGCTCGAATACTGGATGCCCTCGGCAGCCGAGACCTTGCCGGTCTCGAGTTCGGCGGCGACATGGAAGGCGAGCGCATAGTCGGGCTTGCCGAAGCGCTGGTAGAGCCCGTCCGCCATCATCCGCTTGGCCCCGCGCACCCCTTCCTCGGCAGGCTGGACGACGAACATCAGCGTGCCGCTCCACTGGCTCCGGGTGGCCATCAGCCGCCGCGCGGTGGCGATCATCGCGGTGATGTGGGTGTCATGCCCGCAGGCATGCATCACGCTGTATTCCTTGCCGTCCTCGCCCACCTGCTTCGCTTTCGATGCATAGGCGAGGCCCGATTTCTCCTCGACCGGCAGCCCGTCCATGTCGGCGCGGATCAGGATCGTCGGGCCCTTGCCGTTCCTGAGGATGCCGACCACTCCGGTGCCGCCCACGCCGGTCGTCACCTCGAGCCCGGCCGCCTTGAGCTCCGCCGCCATCTTGGCCGCGGTGCGGTTTTCGAGGAAGCCGAGTTCGGGGTTCTGGTGGAAATCGAGGAACAGCGGGGCAAGGTAGCTGTCATATTCCGCCTCGATCGCCTTCCTGGTCGCTTCGTCCTCGGCCAGAGCGGGCTGGGCAGCGGCGGCAAGCGCGAGCGCGCTCGCGGCGAGGTGGCACAGGCGCATCGGACAATCTCCCCTTGGAACGTTTGGCGGCACGCTAGCCGCGCGAAGCCCCGCCCCGCAAGCGGGATGCTTCCCACGTCCCCCGCTTGGCGCTAGAGCTTGGGGATGATCTCCCTCGCCCTGCGCTATCTCGCCCGTGCCATCGCCGCCTTCATCGCGCTGACACTGGTGCTGGTGGTGGCCTTCAAGTGGCTGCCCGTCCCTGTCACCGCGACCATGATCATGGACGGCAACGGCATCACCAAGGACTGGGAGAGCCTGGACAATATCGACCGCAATCTGGTCTCCGCGGTGATCGCTTCGGAAGACCAGCGCTTCTGCTCGCATTCGGGCTTCGACACCGAGGCGATCGAACAGGCGATGCGCGCGAACATGGAGGGCGGCAAGATCCGCGGCGGATCCTCGATCAGCCAGCAGACCGCCAAGAACGTCTTCCTGTGGCAGGGCGGCGGCTATTTCCGCAAGGGCATGGAGGCGTGGTTCACCTTCTGGATCGAACTGGTGTGGGGCAAGCGGCGGATCATGGAGGTCTATCTCAATGTCGCCGAGACCGGGATCGGGACCTACGGCGCCGAGGCCGGAGCGCAGCGCTATTTCGGCCATTCCGCCGCGCGCCTCAGCCGCGACGAGGCGAGCCGCATGGCCGCCGCGCTGCCCAGCCCCAAGAAGCGCTCGGTAAAGGGGCCGGGCGGCTGGCTGGCGCGCCACGGCAACCGGATCGAGCGCCGCATCGGCGTGGTGCGCCGCGACGGGCTCGACGCCTGCGTCTATCATTGAGGCGACGGCTTTCGCGTGCAATCACAGCGGGATCATCGTCGCGCGTGACGCGGGGCGAGCTTGCCGCTACAAGCGCCTGACGATGGCCCACGCGCACGCCCATAACCACCACGATCATGGCCATGGACACCACGGGCATGACCATGGGCACCACGGGCACGGGCATGGTGGCCACGCCCACGCACCTGCCGATTTCGGCCGCGCATTTCTGGTCGGCATCGTGCTCAACACCGGCTTCGTGCTGCTCGAGGCGGCGGCCGGGCTGATCTACGGCTCGATGGCGCTGATCGCCGATGCGGGCCACAACCTGTCCGATGTGCTCGCCCTCGCGCTCGCGTGGATCGCCAGCATCGCCGCCAGGCAGCCCGCATCGGGACGCTTCACCTACGGCTACAAGAGCTCGACGATCCTCGCCGCCCTCGCCAACGCCTTGCTGCTGGCAGTGGCGATCGGCGCGATCCTGTTCGAGACGCTGCACCGGATCATGAACCCCGCCCAGCCCGAAGGCCTCGCCATGGCGATGGTGGCGGGCGTTGGGATCGCGATCAACGCCTTCACCGCCTTCCTGTTCATGAAGGGTCAGGCCGACCTCAACATCCGCGGCGCCTATCTCCACATGGCGGCCGATGCGCTGGTGTCGCTGGGCGTGGCGGCGGCGGGGCTTGCGATCCTCCTCACCGGCTGGGCGTGGGTCGATCCGGCGGTGAGCATCGCGATCCTCGGCTTCATCGCGTGGAGCACCTGGGGCCTGGCGCGCGATTCCGTGGCGATGGGGCTGCTCGCGGCACCGGCAGGGATCGCGCTTGACGAGGTGAAGCGCCACCTTGCCAGCTTCGAGGGCGTTACCGCGGTCCACGATCTCCACGTCTGGCCGATGTCGACCACCGAAGTCGCGCTGACCGCGCACTTGGTCATGCCCGCGCGCCCTGCCGCCGACAGCTTCCTGCGCGAGGTCGCCGCCAGTCTCGAAGCGCGCTTCGGGGTCCACCACGCAACGCTTCAGATCGAAAGCGGCGAGGACCCTTGCGCCCACCCCTGCGGAGCCGAGTGCTGATGGCCGCCCGCCCCCGCCCCTCGACCGACGAAGCGCGCGAGGCGCTGCGCGAGGCGATGGCGCGGCTGGCGGCAGGCGATCAGGCGGCGCTGGAAGAGATCTATCGCGCCACCCGGGTGAAGCTGTTCGGCATATGCCTGCGTATCTTGGGTGACCGAAAGGAAGCCGAGGACGCCTTGCAGGACGTCTATGTCAATCTCTGGCAGCGGGCCGACCGCTATGATCCGTCCCGCGCGAGCCCGATCGCGTGGCTGGCGGCGTTCGCGCGCAACCGCGCGATCGACCGGTTGCGCACGGGCAAGGTGCGCGGCGGCGCCGTGCCGGTCGAGGAAGCCGCACCGCTCGCCGACGAGAGTCCGCTTGCCGATGCGCTGCTGGTCGATGCCGAACAGACCGCCCAGATCCACAAGTGCCTGGGCACACTCGACGCCCGCACGCAGGGCCACATCCGCGCGGCCTTCTTCGAGGGCAAGACCTATGCCCAGCTGGCCGATGCCGCGAATGTCCCGCTCGGCACGATGAAGAGCTGGATCCGGCGCGGGCTGCAACGCCTGCGCGCCTGTCTCGAAGCGAGCGAGGCGGCATGAGCGCGCCTGACGATACCGGCCCCGAGGTGCAGCGCGACGATCCGATGATCGCGGCCGAATGGGCGCTTGGCCTGCTCGAAGGCGAGGAACTGCTCGCCGCGCGCGGCAAATACGCGACCGACCCGGCCTTCGCGTGGCGCAAGGAATGGTGGGACGACTGGTTCGCCCCGCTCTCCGACGCCATGCCCGGTGCCGAGCCGGGCGATCACGTGTGGGACGGCATCGCCGCGCGGGTCGCCGCGCAGCAGGCCGCAGCAGAGGCTCCCACCGCTGACGGTGCGGCGGGCGCGAATGTCGTGGCGCTCGAGGCGCGGGTGCGGTTGTGGCAGCGGGTGGCGGGGCTTTCGTCCATTGCCGCGGCGGCCTTGCTGGCGTGGATGGCGCTGGCGCCCTCGCAGACGCCCGTCACGCCGGAGCCAGCCGAACTGCTGGCCGTTACCGAACCGATGGTCGCCATTGTCCCGATCGGCGATTCCGGTCTCAGACTCGATGTCACCTATATCCCCGGCAGCGATCGCCTGGTGGTCGCTGCGCTCGGCCTCACCGCCGACGGGGTGCACGATCACGAATTGTGGCTGACGCCCAAGGATGACGGACCGCGGCAATCGCTGGGCGTGGTCAAGCCGGGCGAGGTGCGCAGCATGGTCCTTCCGGCCACCGTCACCGCCCAGCTGGGCAGAGGCGCCGGACTGGTCCTGACCCGCGAGCCGATCGGCGGCAAACCCGAAGGCAAGGAAGCCGGTCCGGTGGTCGCGAGCGGCTCGTTCAAGGAAGTCTGAGGCGACTTCGCTTCACCGCGCAAAATGCGCTATTCATCCGCAATAGCATTTTCCGCGCATCCGCAATCCCGAGGATTCCGTAACGTCTTATGCAGGCCGGAGGGGCTTGCACTCGTGACGTAACCCCCAACGGAGATCCCCCCTTATGACTCCCAAGACCACTCTCACCGCGCTTGCCGCGGCGGCTCTGGCTGCGACTGCCGGCTTCGCCGCGCTCCCCGCCGCCGCGCACCAGCACAAGGCTGCCGCGACCGCTTCGCCCAACATCGTCCAGGTCGCGATGAGCACCGGCGTCCACAACACGCTGGTCGCCGCGGTCAAGGCTGCTGGGCTGGTCGACACCCTTTCGAGCCCCGGCCCCTTCACCGTCTTCGCCCCCACCGACACCGCCTTCGCCAAGCTGCCCGACGGCACCGTGGCCACGCTGGTGAAGCCCGAGAACAAGGGCACGCTGACCAAGATCCTCACCTATCACGCGGTCGCGGGCAAGGTGACGAGCGCCGATCTCGTCGCGCTGATCCTGAAGCACAATGGCACTGCTACGATCACCACCATCGCGGGCGAGAAGCTGACCGCGCGGCTTTCGGGCGACAAGATCGTGATCACCGACACCATGGGCCGCGCCACCGCTGTGACGCAGACCGACGTCGTGACCTCGAACGGCGTGGTCCACGTCACCGACGGCGTGTTCCTGCCCGCCTGAGCCTTCTCCGGCTGGCGCTGCCCCCCGGCTTCCCCATCCCCCACCCGAGGGGGGTAGCGCTTCTCCCGACCCCGTCCGGCCATCCTCCAGGGCCGGGCGGGGTTTTTCACCTGTGCGCGCAAGGCCGGCCCGCGCCGGCCCGCTCAATAGCCGATGAGAACCAGCCGGTAGCCGCGGAACACCAGACCGATGGGCCGCGGTTCGGGGCTCGCCGAAAGGTCGAACTGTAGCGCGCCGTCAGCGGCAATGGCCTTAAGCGTGATCCGCGCCCCGTAAAAGTCCAGCGTTTGCAGCCCGCTTGAGACCGGAACCAGCGCATAGCTGCTCGACATGATCTGGGTGCCGGTGAAGTTGTCGCCATCGGTGATGAGGAGCTCGACCAGCGGCGGCTGGCCGGGGCGTGCCTTGTTTGACGGGCTGTCAGCCCACAACAGGCCGATACGGGCCTCGGCAAGATTGCCTGCCGGGGCAACGGCATAGGCGACCTTCTGTGCGAGCGGGTAACGCTTCTTGAGCTTGCCCCCGCGCACCTTGCCCTTGTCGGTGATGAACACCCGGTCCGCGCTCGCCGAGTTGAAATCGAAGCGGACAGCCTCGTCGAACAGACCGTCGCGATCAATGTCGTTGAGGCATGCGGCAGATGATCCAAGCCCGCGATTGCGCATGAGGTCGCAATAGAGGCCGGGGCTTTCCCGGGTACCGAACAGGACACGGCCCGGGGCGAAGGCAAAGCCCGGCGTGACCGCGGCCAGCTTGGCCGTGGCGGCATCGAGCGTGCCCTGGAGAACCACTGCCGAGGTGGGACGGATGATCACATCCGCAAGGCTCTTTCCACGCGACGCAAGCCCGCTTTGAGTGATGCCCGTTGGCTGAACCAGCGCGTCATAGCCGATCGGGACAGGGCCGCTGGGCAAGGCCGGTGACGGCGGGGGAGCGGGAGGCGGTGCGGGCTGTGCTCCGGCAAGGCTTGCCGCGGCCGCCAGAGAAAGCCCGGCCGCCATCATGCCGCCAAACCGGAGCCCTCGCATCCGCTCAACCGTCCCGCGCGGGCCTTATGCCGCCTCTTCCTTCTTCGCCACGTCACCGCCGTGGACGCGGATCGGGTCCTTCTTGCCGGCGACCACATCGGCATCGATCACGATTTCGGTGACGCCTTCCATGTCGGGCAGGTCGAACATCGTGTCGAGCAGCAGGCCTTCGACGATCGAGCGCAGGCCGCGCGCGCCGGTCTTGCGCTTGATCGCGCGCTCGGCGATCGCCTGGAGGGCATCGTCGGTGAAGGTCAGTTCCACATCCTCGAGCTCGAACAGCTTGCGGTACTGCTTGACCAGAGCGTTCTTGGGCTCCTTGAGGATCGTCACCAGCGCGGGCACATCGAGATCGTGCAGCGTGGCGATCACCGGCAGGCGGCCGACGAATTCAGGGATCAGGCCGAACTTGAGGAGATCCTCGGGCTCGGACTTCTCGAGCAATTCGCCCACGCGGCGCTTGTCGGGATCGGCGACGTGCGCGCCGAAGCCGATCGAGCGCTTCTGCAAGCGGTCGGCGATGATCTTGTCGAGCCCCGCAAAAGCCCCGCCGCAGATGAACAGGATATTCGTCGTATCCACTTGCAGGAACTCCTGCTGCGGATGCTTGCGCCCGCCCTGCGGCGGCACGCTCGCGGTGGTGCCTTCCATCAGCTTGAGCAGCGCCTGCTGCACGCCCTCGCCCGAAACGTCGCGGGTGATCGAAGGGTTTTCAGCCTTGCGGGTGATCTTGTCGATCTCGTCGATATAGACGATCCCGTGCTGGGCCTTCTCGACATTGTAGTCGGAGGCCTGGAGCAGCTTCAAGATGATGTTCTCGACATCCTCGCCCACGTAGCCCGCTTCGGTCAGCGTGGTGGCGTCGGCCATGGTGAAGGGCACATCGAAGGTGCGCGCCAGGGTCTGGGCGAGCAGGGTCTTGCCCGAACCGGTCGGGCCGACGAGCAGGATGTTCGACTTGGCCAGCTCGACGTCGCCCGCCTTGCCCGAATGCTTCAACCGCTTGTAGTGGTTGTGCACCGCGACCGAGAGCACGCGCTTCGCTCGGTCCTGACCGATGACGTAATCGTTCAGGGTGGTGAAGATGTCCATCGGCGTGGGGATCTCGCCATCCTTCTTGCCGGCGATCCCTGCCTTGGTTTCCTCGCGGATGATGTCGTTGCACAGCTCGACGCATTCATCGCAGATGAACACCGTGGGGCCGGCGATGAGCTTGCGCACCTCGTGCTGCGACTTCCCGCAGAAGCTGCAATAGAGGGTGCTCTTGCTGTCGGATCCGCTCAATTTGGTCATTCCTGTGTCCTCGAATCCGCGTGCGCGCATGCCGGAGCACCCCGGGCGGATTCGTCAAGTGTATCGCTTGGCACCCATGAATCAACACATGGTGCGCGATTTCGTGGTGTTACCATAATGCCCGCCCTCGCCAGAGCGCGGAAAAACCACGCTTTGCAGCAGACTGTCCCGCAGCGGCGCAGGTTTGGCGCAGCGCCTTATTCAGGCGCGCCGCCCGAACCGTCCTCGGCGCCGGTTTCCTCATTGTCGGGACGAGTCTCGAACACCTTGTCGACAAGGCCGAAGGCGCGCGCTTCCTCGGCTTCGAGAAAGGTGTCGCGGTCCATCGCCTTTTCGATTTCCTCAAGGCTGCGCCCGGTAAACTTGACGTAGAGATCGTTCATGCGGCTGCGGATGCGCAGGATCTCGCGCGCCTGGATCTCGATGTCCGACGCCATCCCGCGCGCACCGCCCGAAGGCTGGTGGATCATGATCCGCGCATTGGGGAGCGCGATGCGCATGCCCGGCTCGCCCGCGGCGAGGAGGAAGCTGCCCATGCTGGCGGCCTGCCCGATGCACACGGTCGACACGCGCGGCTTGATGTATTGCATGGTGTCGAAGATCGCGAGGCCCGCGGTCACCACGCCGCCCGGCGAGTTGATATACATGCTGATCGGCTTCGACGGGTTCTCGCTTTCGAGGAACAAGAGCTGGGCGACGATCAGCGAAGCCATGCCGTCTTCGACCTGACCGGTGACGAAGACGATGCGTTCGCGCAGCAGGCGGCTGAAGATGTCGAAGCTGCGTTCGCCGCGGCTGGTCTGCTCGACCACCACGGGCACCAGCGCGCCGGTCAGGGGATCGCGGGTGAATTGCCCCTGCGTGCCGTAGGTTTCGCCTGCGTTGCCGAACAGATCGATCATGTGGTGCCTTTGCCCTTGCTGCTTCACGAGCTGGCTATGTCGGAGTGTCAGGGGCAATTTCAAGAGCGTTTACCTTGTTCATGTGAATTGGCTGATGGAGCCGCCGCGGGGCCGGGGCCATTTTGCCCCTTGAGCCTTGGCGGATGCATGGCAAACCATGGGGGATAACCCTCAGGAACCTCGCCCGTCCGGCCCTCGCCCTGCTTCTGTCCACCACTGCCCTGCCCGCGCTGGCGCAAGACGCCGCGCCGGCCGGTGACACGATCGCGATCAAGGAAACGCCCTCCACCGCCGTCACCGATATCGTCATGCAGATCGAGCGCATCAGGATGCTCGACGATGCCGGGCCAGTGCTCAATGCGGTCATCGCCTACAACCGCGATGCTGCCGCCGTGGCGGTCGCCCAGACCGAAAAGCTGCTCGGCGGGCGCACGGTGCTGGTGAAGGACAATGTCGAGACTGCCGAGTGGCCGACCACCGCGGGCAGCCTTGCGCTGGCCGACAATGCCACGGGCCGCGATGCGCCGATGATCGCGCTGCTGCGGGCGGCGGGCGGCGTGGTGCTCGGCAAGACCAACCTCAGCGAGTGGGCCAACATCCGTTCCAACAACTCCACCAGCGGGTGGAGCGGGGTCGGCGGCCTGACGCGCAATCCCTATGCGACGGACCGCAACACCTGCGGATCGTCTTCGGGGAGCGGGGCGGCGATCGCGGCGGGCTTTGCCTGGGGCGCGATCGGGACCGAGACCAACGGCTCGATCACCTGCCCCGCCTCGATCAACGGCCTTGTCGGCTTCAAGCCCAGCGTCGGGATCGTCAGCCGCACCCATGTGGTGCCGATCTCAAGCACACAGGACACCGCAGGGCCGATGACGAAGACGGTCTACCTCGCCGCGATCGCCGGCTATCCGCATATCACCGTGCCGATGGGCGGTGTCGAGGGGCTGCCGATCGGGTTCAGCATCATGGGCGGCCAGTGGCAGGACCACGCGGTGCTGAAGGCAGGCGCGGTCTACGAAAAGGCGCGGACAGCCAAGCTGCCCGCGCCGACTTTCGCTCCGTGGCAACCGGCGGGGGATTAGGCCCCCCGCCACGCCGGATTACTTCTTCGCCGCAGCCTTCTTGGCCGGAGCCTTCTTGGCGGGCTTGGCTTCGGATTCCTCTGCCGGGGCAGCCGCTTCCTTCTTGGCAGCCGGCTTCTTGGCGGCGGCCTTCTTGGCGGGCTTTTCCTCTGCGGCGGGGGCTTCTTCAGCCGCTGCTTCCTGCTTGGCCGGAGCCTTCTTCTTCGCCGGGGCCTTCTTCGCCGGAGCCGGAGCCGCTTCCGCGCCCTCTTCGGCTTCGATCGCGGCCTGGAGTTCCTCGACGGTCACCTCGCGCTCCGTGACCTCGGCCTTGTCGAACAGGAAGTCGACGACCTTGTCCTCATAGAGCGGGGCGCGCAGCTGGGCGGCGGCCATCGGTTCGGACTGGATGTACTGCACGAAACGCTCGCGGTCTTCGGCGCGGTACTGCATCGCGGCCTGCTGGATCAGCATGCCCATTTCTTGGCTGGTCACTTCCACGCCGTTGGCCTGGCCGATTTCCGAGAGCAGCAGGCCCAGACGCACGCGGCGCTCGGCGATCGCGCGATATTCGTCCTTCTCGTCCTCGATCTGCTTCAAGGCCTCGGCCGGGTTCTCGTCGCGCGCGGCTTCCTGCTGGAGCTGGGACCAGATCTGCTGGAATTCGGCTTCCACCATGGTGCCGGGCACTTCGAAGCTGTGGCCCGCGGCAAGCTGATCGAGCAGCGCGCGCTTCATCTGCGTGCGGGTGAGGCCGGCGGTCTGCTGTTCGAGCTGCGCCTTCATGATCTCGCGCAGCTTCTCGAGGCTGTCGAGCCCGAGGCTCTTGGCGAAGTCCTCGTCCAGCGTGGTTTCGCTTTCGATCTTCACCGCCTTGACGGTGATGTCGAAGGTCGCTTCCTTGCCCGCGAGGTGTTCGGCCTGATACTCGGCCGGGAAAGTGACGGTGATGGTCTTTTCCTGACCCGTCTTCACGCCGACCAGCTGATCTTCGAAGCCGGGGATGAAGGTGTTCGAACCAAGCACCAGCGCGGCGTCTTCAGCCTTGCCGCCGTCGAACTCGACGCCATCGAGCTTGCCGACGAAGTCGATGATCAGCTGGTCGCCTTCCGCCGCCTTCTTCGTCTTGGGCGCGTCCTTGTAGCTCTTGTTCTGCGAGGCAATGCCCGCCAGCGCCTCGTCGATCTGTTCGTCCGTCACCGGCACGACCAGCTTTTCAAGCTTGAGCCCGTCGATGCTCGGCGCCTCGATGGTGGGCAGCACTTCGAGCGCGACGGTGATCGCGGCGTCCTTGCCTTCCTCATAGTCCTCGTTGAGGCCGATTTCGGGCTGCATCGCCGGACGCAGCGCCTCGTTGCGCAGCAGCGTGTCGACCGATTCGCGGATCGTGTCGTTCACCACCTGGCCGTGCAGCGCCTCGCCGTGCATCTTGCGCACGAGGTTGGCGGGCACCTTGCCCGGACGGAAGCCGGGCATGCGCACCTGCGGAGCGACCTTCTTGATCTCGGCATCGATCTTCGCGGCGATTTCGCCTGCGGTGATCGTGATCAGATAGGCGCGCTTGAGGCCTTCGTTGACGGTCTGCTGGGTCTGCATGGGAACTGGTCTGATGCCTTCTAAGCTAGAATTCCGTAAGGCCGGGCTGTGCCGAGCAGCGAACTGGTGCGGGCGAAGGGACTCGAACCCCCACATCTTGCGATGCCAGAACCTAAATCTGGTGCGTCTACCAATTTCGCCACGCCCGCATGCCCGAACGAAGCCGCGCGGGAAGCATGGCCCCCCGCGCGTATCAGCGTGGGCCCTTATCCCCCTTGCGCCCAAAGGGCAAGCGCAACACGCTTGAAGCCTTGCGGAATGGCGGATAAGGGCGCGGCCATGACCGAAGAGCCCCCCGCAACCGCCCCCGCCACTTCCGGCGCCGACGTGCCGCCCGATCACCTGTCGGTCAATCCGCGCAGCCCCTTCTTCGATGCCGAGAAGCTCCAGCGCGGGGTCGGCATCCGCTTCAAGGACCGGGTGCGCACCGATATCGAGGAATATTCGATCTCCGAAGGCTGGGTCAGGGTGCAGGCGGGCAAGGCGGTCGACCGCAAGGGCCAGCCGCTGACGATCAAACTGACCGGCCCGGTCGAAGCCTGGTACGAGGACCTCGGCGAAAACCCGCCGGTCGCCAAGAAGGGCTGATTGGCCTCATAGCTTGCCAAAAGGGCTGTTTGCGCCCACTTGGCGCGGGTTATGTCCCCCGTCAGAAAACCCGAAGTCGTCATCATCGGCCGGCCCAATGTCGGCAAGTCCACGCTGTTCAACCGGCTGGTGGGCAAGAAACTCGCGCTGGTCGACGATCAGCCCGGGGTGACGCGCGACCGCCGGATGGGCGACGCCAATATCGCGGGGCTGCACTTCACGATCGTCGACACCGCCGGGTGGGAGGACGAGGACGCACTTTCGCTCCCGGGGCGGATGCGCAAGCAGACCGAGGCTTCGCTGGCAGGCGCGGACGCGGCGCTGTTCGTGGTCGATGCGCGCGCGGGGCTCACGCCATTGGACGAGGAAATCGCCCGCTACCTGCGCGAGCAGGAAGTGCCGGTGGTGGTGGTCGCCAACAAGGCCGAAGGCAACGCCGCCGAGGCGGGGATCATGGAAGCCTATGCGCTGGGCCTGGGCGAACCGCTCGGCGTCTCGGCCGAACATGGCGAGGGCGTGGCCGATCTGTTCGGCGGGCTGTGGCCGATCATCGGTGCAAGGTCCGAGGAGTGGGAAGAGGCCAATGACGCGACACGCGCGGCTTACCGCGAAATGGACGAGGATGATCGCCCCTCCGGTCCGCTGAAACTCGCCATCGTCGGCCGGCCCAATGCCGGCAAGTCCACCCTCATCAACCGCCTCTTGGGCGAAGACCGCCTGCTGACCGGGCCCGAGGCCGGGATCACCCGCGATTCGATCGCGATCGACTGGAACTGGACCGATCCCAAGTCGGGCGAGACCCGCGAGATCCGCCTCATCGACACGGCGGGCATGCGCAAGAAGAAGAACGTCACCGAGAAGCTGGAGAAGCTGTCTGTTGCCGATGCGCGCCGGGCGGTGGACTTTGCCGAGGTGGTGGTGCTGCTGCTCGACGCGACGCAGGGCCTTGAACATCAGGATCTGAAGATCGCCAGCCTCGTCCTCGAAGAAGGCCGCGCGCTGATGATCGCGATCAACAAGTGGGACGTGGCCGAAGACGCGAGCAAGCTGTTCAACGGCATCCGCGCGGCGCTTGACGATGGCCTTGCGCAGGTGCGCGGCCTGCCGCTGTTCGCGGTCAGCGCCAAGACCGGCAAGGGGCTGGACCAGATGCTCGCCGGGGCCTTCGAAATCCGCGAGGCGTGGTCGAAGCGCGTCAGCACCTCGGCCTTGAACCGCTGGTTCGATGACGCGATGAAAGCCAATCCGCCCCCGGCCCCGGGCGGCAAGCGGATCAAGCTGCGCTATATCACGCAGGCCGGCACCCGCCCGCCGCGCTTCGTGATCTTCGGCACCCGGTTGGACCTGCTCCCCAAGAGCTACGAACGCTACCTCGTCAACGGCATCCGCGCCAAGCTGGGCTTCGATGCGGTGCCGGTGCGCGTGACGCTCAAGGCCAACAAGAACCCCTACGCCAAGGAGTAGTCCGTAATGCTGCTCGAAACCCTTGCAGCGGCTGCCCAGCAGGCACCCTTCGCGCTCGAGATCCTCGAGCGCACCGCCTCAACCCCGCGCGTCCAGCAGGTGGTGCAGCTCAGCCTTGCCCCCGCCTTCCTGCTCTCCGGCATCGGGGCGGTCATGAATGTCATCATGAGCCGGATGATCTGGATCGCCAAGCGGATCGAGACCATCGAGGACAAGATGGATGACAGCCGCACCGCCAGGCAGGCGCGCGAATATGGCTGGCTGATGCGGCGGCGACGGCTGATGCAGGGCGCGATCATGTTCTCGACCGCATCGGCAGTGATGATCAGCGCGGTGATCATGCTGCTGTTCGTCTCGGCCTATATCACCTCGCAGATCGGCACGCTGATTGCCGCAATGTGGGTGCTGACAATGGTGCTGCTGGTGACGGGCCTCGGCTTCTTCCTGTTCGAAACGCGGCTGGCCGCGATCGGTGCGCAAGTGAAAGATTGAACCCGCGACCCGCTTGCACCGGCAGGCGGGGACGCCTGATCGGCCTGCCAGAGGACGGGCCGCAAGGGCGCCAGAGGGTTCAGGTGGCCGCCCGCAGACGCCCGGAGCGCAGCGGAGGAACAGCGTCGAGGACTGCACGCCGGACGGCGGGCGGCACACAAAAACGCTCTGCCCTATTTCTGTGCAGCCCTGCGGCCGACCCTTAGCTCTCGCCCGCAGCCTGGCTTTGCAGCTGGCAGTAATTATGCAGCCCCATGCGCTCGATCAGCTCGAACTGGGTTTCGAGGAAGTCGACATGCTCTTCTTCGTTCTTGAGGATGTAGGCGAACAGGTCGCGACTGACATAGTCGCGCACGCTTTCGCAATGCTCGATCGCATCGCGCAGCAGGGGAATCGCCTCGTGTTCGAGCGCGAGGTCGGCCTTGAGCACTTCCTCGACATTCTCGCCGACCTTCAGCTTGTGGATTGCCTGGAAATTGGGCAGCGCTTCCAGAAACAGGATACGCTCGGCCAGCTTGTCGGCGTGCTCCATCTCCTCGATGCTTTCGTGGCGCTCATAGGCGGCGAGCTTCTTGAGGCCCCAGTTGTCGAGCACGCGGTAATGCAGCCAATACTGGTTGATCGCGGTCAGCTCGTTGGTGAGCGCCTGGTTGAGATAGTCGATGACCTTGGGGTCGCCCTTCATGGGGAGTGTCCTTTTGCGAAAAGTCAAAGCCGGGTTGCGGCATTGCGTCCATTCTAGACGCTGCCGGGCCTGTCCGCAAGGGGGATGATTCTCAAAATTCGTTATTAATCAGCATCTTGCGAGGATTTCGCAATCGCGGGTCAGGCCGCCTCTACTGCGAGGAAATCGCAACGCGCCGCCGCGCGTTCGGCGTCAATGATTTCCTGCGCCTCTTCAAGGCACTGGCCGCAATTGGGGCGCTTGCCAAGGCAGGCATAGGTCGCCTCGGCATCGCCATCGCAGGCGAGCGCGGCTTTGCGCAAATCATTCTCACGGATGGCATTGCAGATGCAGATGTACATGGCCGCTCGAATCACTCCTGCGAAGCGTTTGCACAAGGCAATCTATGCGAATTATTCTCAATAACAAGGGGGGTGCTACTTTCTGAGCGGAAAGGCCCGCCCATAGGTCAGGCAGCGCCACAACCATTCGAGAGGGCCGTAATTGTAGCGGTCGAGCCACGGCTTCGACCACGCCAGCATCACTGCCCAGGAAAGCGCCACTACCACGTAAAGCTGCGGACGGTTGAGCGCGCCGAACAGCCCCAACGCCCAGCCGTGAAACACGAACATCATCAGGACGGAGGTGCCGAGGTAATTGGTGAAGGCAGCGCGGCCGGCAGCACGGATGCGGTCGCCCAGCCAGCCTGTCGCGGACGGGGCATAGACCACCATCAGCGCGGCAAGGCCGAGCAGCATCGGCAGGCGCGGCAGCGGGCTCCAGGCGATGAACCCGGCAAGCGTTCCGTAGAAGGTGAAGCCCCCCGCCTTGACGGCGAGCCCGATCGCCAGGTGCGCCAGAGCACCTGCGATCACCCCCGCCCAGCCCCAGGCGATCATCTTGCTGCGGGTAAAGGTGCCGGAGAAGAACCCCATCCGGTAAAGCGCCATGCCGATCAGCATCAGCGGGATCGATTCAAAGCAGAAGAACAGCACGTTGCTGAGCGGCTCGCTCCACTGCTCGGCGAAGCGGTGGGCAACAAGCGCTCCGTAATCCCCGGCGGCGATCGCATCGGACGGGACCGCGCCGTGGGCGAGTGTCTTGTCGATGTCGGCAATCAGGCCGGCGCGCATCTCGACGACTTCGGGGCCGCCTTGGGTGCCGAAGGATGTATCGACCACCGCCCAGGGCAGGCTGATGAAGATCGCGTAGAACAGCACGCCGAACATGTAACCGACGAGCCCGGTCCAAAGCTGCGCCTTGGCCGACCAGCCGATGCAGGCGAGCACCACGAAGCCGAACACCGCATAGAAGAACAGGATGTCGCCCGGCCAGATGAAGAAGAAGTGGAACAGCCCGAAGGCCGCGAGGATGGCGAGCCGCCACGCCTGGAGGCGCCATGTCGCGCCGCGCGCCCAGGCTTTTTCCATGAACAGGTACATCCCCGCCCCGAACAGCATGGTGAACAGCCCGCGCATCTTGCCGTCGATCGCCACGAACTGCGCGATCCACAGCCACCCGCCCGGATCGCCCGGATCGGTGCGGAAGGCGGCCGGGTACATGTAGGCCTCGAAGGGCTGGCCGAAGGCGACGATATTGGCCCACAGGATACCCATCACCGCGATGCCGCGGATGAAGTCGAGCGTGTCGATGCGCTGCGCCGCGGCGACCGGCGCGATGGACGCTTGCCCGTCACCGAAAACATCATCGGCCGCGGAAGGTGAAAGCGTGTCGTTCATGGCTGATCCCCCGAGCCCATGGTCCGGGCCGGGAGATTAGCGATTTGCAGGAGCTTGGAAAGAGCCGCCGGTCGATTCCCGGCGGCGCTTGGTGGGTCAGCCCTGCCCGGCGACGACGCAGGCCTTGCCTTCGCGCTTCAGCGCGGCGCAGGCGCGGCCGGCTTCGGCCTCGCTCGAAAAGCCGGTGGCGAGCAAGCGGGTGAGGCTGCCCGACGGCAAGAGCGCCTTGCGGGTGCCCGCGAGTGCGGCATGGCTGCCGATCTGGCTCCACAGCTTGTCGGCATTGCCCGCCACGCCGAAAGCGCCAAGCTGCACGCGCCAGCTGCCCTGCTTGCGCGGGGCGAGCGCGGCCGGAACGGGCGTCACGGTCGAGCCCTTGCCGGCCGAGGCAAGCGTGAGCTGCGCAGGCGCCGGGGCCGGAGCGAGCGGCTTGGGTGCGGGCGGCAGGCCCATCGGCTTGGGCGCGGCGGCAGCGACAGTTACCACCGGCGGCTTGGGCGCGGGCGCAGTTGCGACCGCGAGCACCGCTGCGGCGGCCGGGCGGCTGCCGAGCTCGGCGGCGGCGAGTTCGGTCTGGCGCTGGGCCCTGGCACCGGCATCAAGCTCGCGGGCGAGCGACTGCGCCTGGGCACGCTGGGCCTGCGGAATATAGGTGTCCATCTGCGCCAGCGCCTCGCGCGCCTGCGGCAGGCCGGCGCCGTTCGCCAGCGTCATCAGCGCATAGGCGCGCGTCCAGTCGCGCGGAGCATAGTCGGCGTTGAAGTGCGACAGGCCCAGCACATATTGCGCGCGAGGATCGCCGCGGTCGGCAGCAGCCTGGATCAGCGGCATGGCCTTCTGCTGTTCGCCTTCCTGGAACAGCATCAGCCCGAAATTGTCGGCGGCCTTCACATGGCCGAGCGCCGCGGCCTGCTCGTAGAGCTGGCGCGCGCGGGCATTGTCGATCTCGACCCCGCGCCCGAGACGGTAGGCCTGGGCAAGGTTGAACAGCGCATCGGCATCGCCGGCAGCGGCCGGGCCCTGCCATTCGACCACCGCGCGGGCATAGTCGCCCGCACTCCACGCATCGACGCCGGCCTTCACGTCCGCGAGCGCGGGCGCCGCAGCCGCAAGCAGCGCAAGCCCTGCGCCGGCCATCGTCATCGTCCTCGAACCTGCCATAATGAAGCGTGCCATCGATCGTCTCTCGCCTGTTGGTGCTGGGCCCAGCAGAAGGGGTGGTGGAGCGATCCATAGGGCAACACGGTTATCAAATGGTTGCACGTGGTCTAGGCCCGGTCGCGCGCGGCGAGGCCGGGCCGGGGCCGCATCAGCCATTCCCCGCACGTCCGGCATGTTAACCCTAAATTAGGGGTATCCTGCGATCCCGTGTCCATCCAGCCGTTGTCAGGCGTTGCAATAGGGCAGCACGCAGCGGTTCAATCCATGGGGGACCCAGGCGTTGCGTGTACTCGCTTTGGCATCGCAAAAAGGTGGATCGGGCAAGACCACCCTGTCCGGACATCTCGCCGTCCAGGCCCAGCGCGCTGGCGCCGGGCCGGTCGTGCTGATCGACATCGACCCGCAAGGCAGCCTTGCCGACTGGTGGAACGAGCGCGAGGCAGAGTATCCCGCCTTCGCCCAGACCACGGTCGCGCGTCTCGCCAATGACCTTGCAGTGCTGCGCCAGCAGGGCTTCAAGCTCGCGGTGATCGACACCCCGCCGGCCATCACCATGGCGATCCAGTCGGTCATCAGCGTGGCCGAACTGATCGTCGTGCCGACCCGCCCCTCCCCGCACGATCTGCGCGCCGTGGGTGCCACGGTCGACCTGTGCGAGCGCGCGGGCAAGCCACTGGTGTTTGTCGTCAACGCGGCCACACCCAAGGCCAAGATCACCTCGGAGGCCGCGGTCGCGCTCTCGCAGCACGGCACCGTCGCCCCGATCACGCTCCACCACCGCACCGATTTCGCCGCCTCGATGATCGACGGCCGCACGGTGATGGAGGTCGATCCCGAAAGCCGCTCGGCTGCGGAAATCGCCGCGCTGTGGCGCTATATCGCCGATCGTCTGGAAAAGAACTTCCGCCGCACCGTGTTTGCGCCCGCGCCCAATGGCTCCGGCCAGCACATGGGCGGCGTGCCGCGTCCCGCGGGCGGCTTCGGCCGCCGGGTGGCGCAGTAAGCGAAGGCGCACAGGGCCATGTCGGATTCCGGTTTCGCCTCGCTCGGACCTTCGCTGCTCGCCCGCAAGGGCGGCGCCAAGCCCGCGATGCGTCCGCAGGTCGCACCGCTGGTCGCCGAGGAAGCGGCCGTGGTGCCCGAGGAGGCGCTCGAGGATCTCGGCTGGAACGATATGGGCGATTCGGATGGCGAGGGCGGCGCGCAGATCGTGCCGATCAGCGCCGACCTCAACGCCAGCCCCGCCACCGCCGGCCCCGGCCCGATCGTCCGTCGCCAACAGCGCCGCCTCGAAGAGCGCGTGCTCGCCGATGCGGCGATGACCGGCCCGGAAGACCGCGAGCCCGAATATGACGAGGACGGGGCCGAGGACGAGGACGAGGAGGCGCCCTACGGCGAAGTCTTCGATTCCGCCGATTACGACGCGGACGAAGAGGACGAGGACGCAGACACCGCGATCTATTCGCCGCTCGTCCCGCAGGTGTCCCACGTGCCGCAGGCTGCGCCGGCTCCGGCACCAGTGCCCCGCGTTGCCGCCGCTCCGTCCGCGCGCCGCGCCGCCTTCACGCTGCGGCTCGATGCCGACCGCCACCTCAAGCTGCGCCTTGCCGCGACCATGCAGGGCGTCAGCGCCCAGGTGCTCGTGACCGAGGCTCTCGACCGCCTGCTCGCCGAATATGACGAGCTCGATGTCATCGCCAATCACCTCAAGCGCCACTGAGCGCCCGCCACCACAACCGCCACGACAACGTGAACCATCAGGATCTACGGGGGACTTTGACCATGGACCGCAGCATCACAACCGGCCGGAAGACATCGCCGCGTCTCGCGCTCGCCGTCACCACCGCGATCGCGGGACTGGCCTTCGCCGGAGCGCCCGCTTCGGCCGCACCGCGTGCCGAGACGTCCTTCGGGAACGCGCAGGAAGCGCTCGCCAAGGGCAAGGTCGAAAAGGCCATCAAGCATGGCGAGGAGGCCGTGCTCGCCGATGGCCGCAACCCCTCCTATCGCGCGCTGCTGGGTGCGGCCTATCTCGAGGCGGGCCGCTTCGAATCCGCGGCTGCCACCTTCGGCGATGCTCTGGAGCTGGGCGACAACAACCCCCGCACGGTGCTCAGCTTCGCGCTCGCCAAGATCGCGATCGGCGATCCCAAGGCGGCGGTGCTGGTGCTCGATGACTATTCGGCTGCGATCGACCCTGCCGATCTCGGCCTTGCGCTGGCCCTTGCCGGGCAGCCGGAACGCGGCGTGGCTGTGCTGGTGAACGGCGTTCGCAGCGCCGAGGTCGCCACCCCCAAACTGCGCCAGAACCTTGCCTATGCCTATGCGCTGGCCGGCAACTGGCGCGCTGCCCGCGTGATGGCCGCCGAAGACGTGCCCGCCGACCAGATCGAAGCGCGCCTTGCCCAGTGGGCCCAGACGAGCGCACCCGAAATGGCCGCGCAGCGCGTTGCCGCATTGCTGGATGTCACCCCGCGCGCCGATGCCGGCCAGCCGATGCACCTCGCGCTCGCCGGCTTCCCGGCGCAGGACATGAGGGTCGCCGCGTTCGACGCCGGTGTCGACGCTGACGTCGCGCTGGCCGCAGCCGAACCCGCCGCGGTCGCCGATCCCGCCGCCTCGGCCAGCTTCGCCGCCGCCTTCGCCGCGCCTGCACCCGCTGCCGAAGCGGCCCCCGCACCGGCGCCCCAACAGCCCCTCGTCACCTTCGCCGCAGCACAGCCCAAAGCGCCGGGGATCCGCTATGTCTCGAACCCGATGGTCCAGCAGCTGCCCGCAGCTTCGGCCGCCACGCCCACGCCGGCGGCGGTTCGCGCTCCTGCCGCGCCCGCCGCGCCGCGTGTCGCCCAGGCCGCCTCGCAGCGCCGCATGGCCGCGACCACAGCTGCCGGCGCACCCGCCCCTGCCGCCGCCGCCGCCGCCGACAGGGGTCCGG
The DNA here is from genome assembly GCF_000331285.1 of Porphyrobacter sp. AAP82. Classification (GTDB taxonomy): domain Bacteria; phylum Pseudomonadota; class Alphaproteobacteria; order Sphingomonadales; family Sphingomonadaceae; genus Erythrobacter. The sequence goes on from NZ_ANFX01000007.1 coordinate 40,098, forward strand.
CCACCCACCTCGTCCAGCTCGGCTCCTACGGCAGCAAGGCCGAAGCCCAGCGCGGCTGGAGCACGCTGCTGGCCAAGTTCCCGCAACTGAAGGACCGCAAGCCGGTGATCACCGAAGCGCTGGTGGGTGGCCGCACCTTCTGGCGCGTCGCCGCCGACGGCTTCACCTCGCAGGGCGCCCGCGCCATGTGCGGCACCGTGAAGTCGGCAGGCCGCGGGTGCTTCGCCTACGCCGCCTCGACCCCGCCCGCTGGCGTCGTCAAACGCGACGTGCAGGTTGCCTCGCGCAGCCGCTGAGGCGCCTCGTCGTCATTCACGCTGAGCAAGCCTTGCTCCCGGTCAGCCGCCGCTGGCCGGGAGTTTTCTTTGTCACGGGTGCAGCAAGGGCCCGGCAAGGGCCTGCCAGCCGGGCGTGTCCCACAGCCACATGACCACAAGGCTGCCCGACAGGGTGACCGCGAGGAATATCCAGTAGGCGGGGTGCACGAGGCGCTGGCGGTAGAGGTCCCACGCGATCATCGGGATCACGCAGACCGCCGGCCAGGCCAGCGTCGAGAGAGGCGATTGAGGCTGCGAATTGTAGAGGAACGGCATCCGCGCGAAAGCCGCTCCGATCGGCGAGATGGTCGCGAGGATCATCATCCGCTTGTGCATTCCGGCATCGAACCGCCGCGCGGCCAGCGCGATGGCGACCAGCAGCGCGAAGCTGATGCCGCTGCGCAGCTGGAGCAGCGCGGTGTTGGTCATTGCCCGCGCCATGTCGGCAACCTCGGCAGGATCGCCGGCCTCGGCAAAGGCGATCCGCGCGGCGAACTGCGCGGGGACCAGCATCACACCGCCGATCACCATCAGCGGGGCAAGCACCATGCCGAAAAGCCCCAACTGCATGTGCCACCGGTTGCGGCCCGTCGCCATCAACACTGTCTGGGTGAGCAGCAGCCCCATCCATGCCGCCATGGTCAGCGCATGGAAATGCGCCTGCCAGAGGAACCCGGGTCGGCCACCGGCCGCGATGTCACCGGCCCGCAGGAAGGAATCCGGCACGAAGCCGATCAGGATCACGGCGATCAGGAACAGCGCCATCCCGACATAGAACCAGCGGTCGAGGAACTCCACCAGCGTTCCCGAGCCGCCCCTCTTGCCCTTCAAGCCTTGCGCATGTGTTGCCATTGCCCCGCCCCCTTGGCCAACCCCGCGGGCAGACTACGCCTCCGGCACCGCAATGCAAGCATGCGTCAGTGGCCGAGGGCAACCCCGCCCTTCCACAGCCCCAGCACGCGCCCTTGCGCGCCCTGGCGGTCGAAGGGGGTGTTGTCGGCAGTCGCCTCCATCTTGCGGCGGTCGATGATCCAGGGCTGGTCGGGGTCGACAAGCGCGAGGTCCGCCTCGAGCCCGACCGCCAGAGCGCCAGCGGGCACGCCGAGCAGCTGTGCCGGATTGGCGGCGAGCAACCGGAAGGCGCGGGGGGTGTCGATCACGCCGTCCCGCACCAGCCCGAGCACCATGGCGAGCAGCGTTTCGGCCCCCGCCATGCCCGGCGCGGCGTCAGCGAAGGGCAGGCGCTTGTCCTCGGGCCCGCGCGGATCATGGCCGCTGGCGATGACATCCACCGTGCCGTCAGCGATCGCGGCCAGCGCCGCCTGCCGATCGGCCTCGCCTCGCAAGGGGGGCGAGAGGCGGGTGAAGGTGCGGAAATCGGCGGTCGCGAGGTCCGAGAGCATGAAGTGCGCAGGCGTGATCCCGCAAGTGACCGGCAGCCCCCGCGCCTTTGCCTCGCGCATCAGTTCGAACCCTCGCGCTGTGGTGACCTGGCGGATATGCAGCCGCGCGCCCGCCAGTTCGGCGAGCGCGATGTCGCGGGCAATGGCCAGCGCCTCGGCCTCGGCGGGGGCGGCGGGCAGGCCGAGGCGGGTGGCGATCTCGCCTGCGGTCGCGGCGGCCTCTCCGGCAAGCCCGCCATCCTCGGCGTGGGTCACGACCGCAAGGTCGAGCATCGCGGCATATTGCAGCAGGCGCAGCATCACGCCGCTATCGGCGATCCAGCGCCGCCCGGTGGCGATCCCCCTCGCGCCCGCATCCTGCATCAGCGCGAGTTCGGCAAGCTCGCGCCCCTCGAGCCTGCGGGTGGCGGCGGCGAGCGGGTGGACCCACAGATCGGGCTTGCCGCTCTTGGCGATGAAGCCGACCCGGCTCGGCAGATCGAGCGGGGGCGACTGGTCGGGCATCAGCGCGGCGCGGGTGATCCCGCCGAAATGGAACGCGGGCTTGTCGACCGCGAACACGCCGAGGTCGACGATGCCGGGAGCGAGGAGCTTGCCGCGCGCATCGACGACATCGTCGCCCGCCATCGCCTCGACTCCGGCGCCCACGGCGGCAATCACGCCTTCGGCGCAGCGCAGCCCCCCCTGCACCACGCCCCCGGGCGTCACCAGCTGGGCATTGACGATGACGAGCGGATGCATCTGTCTCATGCCCAGCCCTCCACGCCGCGCGCTTCGCGGGTGAGGACGTCAAGGCACGCCATGCGGATCGCCACACCCATCTCGACCTGCCGGGTGATCAGCGATCGGCCCGCAAGGTCGGCGACCTCGCTGTCGATCTCGATCCCGCGGTTCATCGGCCCCGGGTGCATCACCAGGGCGCCAGGCCGGGCGAGCGCGAGCCGCTTGGTCGTCAGGCCGTAGAGATGCCGATATTCGCGCGGGGACGGGATGAACTGGCCCGTCATCCGCTCAGATTGCAGGCGCAGCATCATCACCACCTCGGCGCCGTCCAGCGCGGCATCGAAATTGTGGAACACCTCCACCCCCATTGCCTCCACCCCTTGCGGCATCAGCGCGGGCGGCGCGCAGACGCGCACCCGCGCGCCCAGCGCGGTGAGGCACAGGATGTTCGAGCGCGCGACGCGGCTGTGGAGGATGTCGCCGCAGATCGTCACTGTCAGGCCGGTGAAATCCTCTGCGCCCTCCCCCCGCTCGGCCAGGGCATGGCGCAGTGTCAGCGCATCGAGCAAGCCTTGCGTCGGGTGTTCATGCTGGCCATCGCCCGCATTCAGGACCGGACAATCGACCTTGTTCGCGATCAGCCCGGTCGCGCCCGAAGACCCGTGGCGGATCACGATCGCATCGGCGCGCATCGCGTTCAGCGTGATCGCGGTGTCGATCAGCGTCTCGCCCTTCTTCACGCTGCTGGTCGCAGCGTGCATGTTGACCACATCGGCCCCCAGCCGCTTGCCCGCGATCTCGAAGGACAAGAGCGTGCGGGTCGAATTCTCGAAGAAGGCGTTGATGATGGTCAGCCCGCCGAGCAGGTCGGTGTGCTTGGCGCTCTGGCGGTTGAGCGCAACCCATTGCTGCGCCTCGCTCAGCAGATAGAGGATTTCGTGCCGTGCGAGCTTGCCGATGCCGGTGAGATCGCGGTGCGGGAAAGCGAGCCTTCCGGGCGGAAAGCGGCCCGAGAGGGCGGTAAGATTGGTGCTGGCCATTAAAGCGATGCGCTTAATCGAAGCGCGTCTGTCACTCAACCCGCGCCGTAAGGTTTCCGATAGAACTGCAAGGGCAAAGATCCTACATCGCGGTCGGGGCAGATCATAAGGGACATGCAATGAGCTTCGTGGGCAAGGTTTGGAAGATCCTCGTCGGGATCAAGGACGGGCTTGTCCTGCTGTTCTTGCTGCTGTTCTTTGTCGCGCTGTTCGGCGTGCTCTCGGCGCGGCCCAATCCCGGGCAGGTGCGTGACGGGGCGCTGCTGATCGACCTTGCGGGCGTGGTGGTCGAGGAAAAGAGCGCGCTCGATCCGATCGAGGCGCTGCTCTCGCGCGAGGCGCCGGTCGAGGAAATCCGCGCCCGCGACGTGGTGCGCGCGATCGATGCGGCCGCAACCGATGACCGCGTCAAGGCGGTGGTGCTCGACATGACCACCTTTCTCGGCGGCGGTCAGGTGCACCTGAAAGAGATCGCCGAGGCGATGGACCGATTGCGCAAGGCCAAGAAGCCGGCGCTGACCTTTGCCATGGCCTATGCCGACGATCACATGCTGCTCGCCGCACATGCCAGCGAGGTGTGGCTCGACCCTCAAGGGATGGCGGTGATCGCGGGGCCGGGCGGCAGCAATCTCTATTATGCCGGCCTGCTCGAAAAGCTCAGCGTCAACGCGCGGGTGTACCGCGTGGGCGAGTTCAAGTCGGCGGTCGAACCCTATACCCGCTCCGGCATGTCCGAGGAGGCGCGCGCCAATATCGGCGGACTCTACGGAGCGCTGTGGGAGGAATACAAGGCAAACGTCACCCGCGCCCGGCCCAAGCTGCAACTGGCGCGGATCACCGGCGATCCGGCGGCGTGGGTGGCAAGCTCGGGCGGCGACATGGCAAAGGCCGCGCTCGATGCAGGCATGGTCGACAAGCTCGGCGACAAGGCCGCCTTCGGTGCGCGGGTGGCCGAACTTGCGGGCGAGGACCCGTGGAGCACGCTTCCCGGCGCCTATGCCTCGAGCGACCTTTCCGCCTACCTCGCCGACCTCGGCCAGCTGCGCAAGGGCAAGGCGATCGGGGTCGTCACCATCGCCGGCGAGATTGTCGATGGCGATGCGGGGCCGGGCATCGCCGGGGGCACGCGCATCGCCGACCTGCTCGACGAGGCATTGGACGATGATCTGGCCGCACTGGTGATGCGAGTGGATTCGCCGGGCGGCTCGGTCACCGCGTCCGAGGAAATCCGCCGCGCAATCCAGCGTTTCCGCGCGCGCAAGATTCCGGTCGCGGTGTCGATGGGCAACCTTGCGGCAAGCGGCGGCTACTGGGTCACCACGCCGGGCGAGCGCATCTTCGCCGAGCCCGAGACGATCACCGGCTCGATCGGGGTCTATGCGGTTGTTCCGACCTTCGAGAACGCCGCCGCGCGGCTCGGGGTGACGGCCGACGGCTACCGGACCACCGAGCTTTCGGGCCAGCCCGATTTCGTCGGCGGCTTCTCGCCGGCGATGGATGCGCTGCTCCAGACCTCGATCGGGGGGACCTATCAGGACTTCCTCAAGCTGGTTTCGGGCGCGCGTCGCCTGCCGGTCAGCCGCGTCGACCAGATCGCCCAAGGGCAGGTATGGGACGGCGGCACGGCGCGCCAGATCGGCCTGGTCGATGAATTCGGCGGGCTGTCCGACGCGCTCGAATGGGCGGCGGCCAAGGCGGGCGCGAAGCAGGGCGAATGGCACGCGGTCTATCTCGGCGAGAAGGATGCGAATTACGATTCGCTGATCCGCCAGCTCGTCGCCGGCGAGGCGGCCAAGGCGCGCACCGCGCCGGCGGGCGATTTCTTCGCGCTGACCGCGACGCGATCGCAGGCGATGGGCACGCGCATCGCCCGCGATGCCGAGCGGCTGCTGGGCACGCGCGGGGTCCAGGCCTATTGCCTAGCCTGCCCCGCCCCCCTCGATGCCTCCGCCGCAGCCCCGCCCAAGGCCGCCGCCGTGCGGCCCGAGGGGTTGCTCGCGCTCCTCGCATGGCTCGCCGGCAGTTAAATCGCACCGGCCACGCAGCAGGTGCTTGCCAATTGCCCGCGACCCCAGTAATGGCGCCCCCCTGTCCGGGCCTCAGGCCATAGGGACGGGCGCGTAGCTCAGCGGTAGAGCACACCCTTCACACGGGTGGGGTCACAGGTTCAATCCCTGTCGCGCCCACCATCTTTTCAAAGACTTGGAAGAGATGGTGGCGATGCACGCCATGGGGGGGCGCCAAGGGGCGGGCGGCTTTCTTCGGACATCGCGAGACGATCTGCGCGGCGCTATCCCTGCCCGGCGAGCAGCTGCGCCAGCGCTTCGGGGCCGGCGGCGATGCCCGCTTCGGTGATGTAGGCGGTGACGAGGCTTGCGGGCGTGATGTCGAAGGCCGGGTTGCGGACCGGCGAGCGGGTGACGCGGACCTTGTGCCCGCCCTCGCCCGCAACGAAGGCGACTTCCTTGCCGCTGCGTTCCTCGATCGGCACATCCGCCCCGGTCGCGGTCGCGGGATCATAGGTCGCGGAAGGCAGCGCGACATAGAAAGGCACGCCGTGCGCCCTGGCCGCGAGCGCCTTCAGATAGGTGCCGATCTTGTTGCAGACATCGCCGTTGGCGGTGACCCGGTCGGTGCCGACGATCACCATGTCGACTGCACCCTGCTGCATCAGCAGGCCGCCGGCATTGTCGACGATGTAGCTGTGCGGCACGCCGTGCCCGGCCAGTTCGAAGGCGGTCAGCGCGCCCTGGTTGCGCGGGCGGGTCTCGTCGACCCAGACGTGGAGCGCGATCCCCTCGTCATGCGCAAGGTAGAGCGGCGCGGTGGCGGTGCCCCAGTCGACGGTGGCGAGCCAGCCGGCGTTGCAATGGGTGAGCACATTGACCGGCGCGCCCGCCTTCCTGGCGGCGATCGCGCGGATCAGCCCGAGCCCGCCTTCACCGATCGCGCGGTTCATGGCAACGTCCTCGTCGCAGATGCGGCCCGCCTCGGCATGGGCGGCTGCGGCGCGCGCGGCGGGCGGCAGGGGCGCAACCACGCGGCGCACCCGTTCGAGCGCCCACAGCAGGTTGACCGCGGTCGGCCGGGTGACGCGCAGCTGCTCGCAGCTGGCAGCGAGGCCTTCATCGGACGGGTCGGCCTTGAGCCCGAAGGCAAGACCATAGGCCGCGACCGCCCCGATCATCGGCGCGCCGCGGGTCGCCATGTCGGCAATGGCGACGGCGGCCCCACCGATCTCGCGAAGCACCATGCGTTCGACCTGCCAGGGCAGCAGGCGCTGGTCGAAAATGCCCACGGCCCAGCCATCGGGCTCCACCCAGATCGAACGGGTCACAGCGCCTTCGATCCTCATGCCGATACCCCTTCGGGCAGGATCGTGCGGAAGTCTTCGGCGACCGGATAGGGCGATGCCGCGGGCGCGCCGTCACGCGCCAGCAGGGTCACCATCAGCCCGGCCGAGGCCGCCGCTGTCAGTTCCGCCTCGACATCGGAAAGGAACAGGATGCTGCCCGGCGAAACCCCGATCGCGGCGGCGATGGACGTGTAGGAGGCAGCTTCCTTCTTGCCTCCCATGGCGGTGTCGAAGAAGCACGCAAACAGCGGCGTCAGGTCGCCGTAGGCGGTGTGGCCGAAGATCAGCTTCTGCGCCGCGACCGAGCCCGAGGAATAGACGTAAAGCGGAATACCGCGCCCGTGCCAGCGCTTGAGGCCCTCGGCCGCATCGGCATAGATATGGCCTTGCAGTGCGCCATCGGCATAGCCGCTCGCCCAGATCAGGCCTTGCAGCGCCTTGAGCGGCGCGACCTTGCGGTCGGCATCGTGCCATTCGGCAAGCAGCGCGATGCAGCCGTCGGTGTCCAGCCCCGGCTCTGCCGCCTCGGCGCGCACCGCAGCGAGGATCGCGGCCACTTCGGGCTCGCCGGCGTGCGCCGCGACATAATCCTCAAGCCGCACCCGGCTGTAAGGAAACAGCACCTCATGGACGAAGGCGATGCTCGACGTCGTGCCTTCGATATCGGTGAGGATCGCGGCTGGCGTCACGCGGCGATGCCATCGTATTTGGGAATGGCGTCGGCGATCGGGTCTCCGGTGAAGCGCGCCACCCAGCCATCGGGGGTGGTGAACAGGCGGATGACGGTGAAGCTCGGCCGCTCGCCGGTGTCGAACCAGTGCTGCGTGCCCGCAGGCACGGCGATGAGATCGCCGGCCGTGCATTCGAGCGCGTGGACCATGCCGCCTGCGTGGATGTAGAACAGCCCCGCACCCTCGACGAAGAAGCGCACCTCGTCATCGTCATGGATGTGTTCGGCGAGGAACTTGGCGCGCAGCTCGGCGCGCTGGGGATGGTCGGGGGAAAGCCGCAGCACATCGCAGCTCCGGTAGCCGCCGCGCGCCTTGAGCTTGTCGATATCGCCCGCATAGGCGGCAAGGATCGCCGCGTCGTCGGCATCGGCCGAGAGCGGCGCTTCGGCCGCCCAACGTTCGAGCACGATCCCGTGCGGTGCCAGCGCGGCGGCGATCGCGGGGTGATCGGACAGGTGCTGGCGCACGGCATGGGGGGCGGCGTCGTCATACTGGGTGAGGCTGGTCATCGGCGGGCTCCTTCGCGTTTCAGTTCCTCCCAGGCGCAGGCGATGAGGAACTCGACAGCTTCGATCATGTTTTCGGCAGCGTCCATCGTCGGGCCCCAGCCGTAGAGTCCGTGGCCGCGGATGTAGAAGGCAGGGATGATCGGCTGCTGCGCGGCGATCAGGGGCCGCAGCTCGTCGGCGAGCGCCGCCATGTCCTGGCTGTTGTCGACCAGCGGAATGGCGATGCTGGTGTCGTGGGTGTCGTTTCCGGGGAAGATCTTGAGCAGCTCGTAACCGGTCAGCATGATCGTCTCGCCCAGCGCGCGGCTCAGCACCGTGCCGGCGACCGAGTGGGTGTGGAGCACCGCGCCCGCGCCCTCGTCGAGGTCATAGACGAGACAATGGAGCAGCGTTTCGGCCGAGGGACGCTTGGCATCGAGCGGCACGCCGGCCGCATCGACCCGCATCACGCCATCGGCCGTCAGCCGCCCCTTGTGCTGGCCCGAGACGGTGACCGCGATGCTGCCATCGGCCAGCCGGACCGAGTAATTCCCCGAGGTCGCCGGAGCGAGCCCGCGCGCGTCGAGGCGGCGGCCGGTGGCGACAATCAGATCGGCAGCGGCAGCAAAGTCCATCACAGCAGGCTCCTGCGGAACCGGGCGAGGCGACGGACGGCTTCGTCCAGCGTGTCGTCCCCCTTGGCGAAACACAGGCGGATATAACCCGTCAGCGGGTTTTCGGCATAGAAGGCACTGATCGGGATGGCCGCAACGCCGGCTTCGGGGATCAGCCGCTCGCACAGGGCCGCGTCAGCCACGTCGATCCCCGATGCGGCCAGATCGATGGTGACGAACCATGTCGCGGCATTGGGAAGCACGGCAAAGCCCGCATCCGCCAGCCCCGCAACCAGCCGCGCCCGGCCCGCCTGATAGCGCGCCCGGTGCGCCGCGTGCCAATCGGCAGGCAGTGCCAGCCCCTCGGCCACGGCCCATTGCAGCATCGGCGGGGTGGTGAAGGTCAGGAACTGGTGGCTCGCCGCGATGGTCTCGACCAGCGGCAAGGCCGCGCACGCCCAGCCGACCTTCCAGCCGGTAAGCGAGAAAATCTTTCCCGCCGAACCGATCTTGACCGTGCGGCCGCGCAAGGCGGAAATGGCGAGCGGCGAGACATGCCCGGCGCTCTCGAAAAGCATCGCCTCCCAGACCTCGTCACACAGGATGATCACGTCATGCCGCTGGGCGAGGGTGCCGATCGCTTCGAGGGTCGCCCGGTCGATCAGGCTGCCTGCGGGATTGTTGGGCGTGTTGAGGATCAGCAGCCGCGTGGCATCGCTCATCGCCGCTTCGAGCGCGTCCAGCGGCAGGGTCCAGCCGGGCGGGACGAGGTTGACGAACCGCGCGATGCCCCCGGCGCGCCGGACCAGCGGCAGATAGGCGTCATAGAGCGGCTGGACAAGGATCACCTCGTCGCCGGGGCGCACCAGCGAAAGGATCGTGGCGGCCAGCGCCTCGGTCGCGCCGGAGGTGACCAGCACTTCGCGCTCGTCGAGGTCCAGCCCCTGTTCGCGGGCATAGTAGGCGGCGATCGCGCGGCGCAGTTCGGCCAGCCCGCGCATCGGGGGATACTGGTTGCTGCGGCCCGCCACCGCCGCGCCGGCCGCGGCGATCAGTTCGGGCGGCTCGGGCAGATCGGGAAAGCCCTGCCCGAGGTTGATCGCCCCGCTCGCCGCAGCGGCGCGGGACATGCGTTCGAAGATGGTCGTCGCGGGAGGAGCGAGACCGTCGATCACCGTCATATGCCAATCACATCCTTGCCGCGTCCGGGTGTCTATGGCGGGGCATTCCGCGGCGCGCAACCGCCTCGCGCATCGGCGACCGCGCGCCCGGCGGGGGCAGGCCTTCGTCATTCGCCCCTCTCCGCTTGACCATGCAGGGGTTGTCGCGGCAAGTCCGTCAATCTTGCTGCTTGCGGCCGAACAGGGACAGACGATGCGTGACATGATCCGGGGTTGGAGCCTCATTCTCCTTGCCATCTTCGCCTCGGCCTCGCCCGCAGGTGCGCAATCCTTTGCCGAAGGGCAGTTCGATCCCGCAATCCCGACGCTCACCGCCACCGCCGGCCATGCGCCGGGCAGCCGGATCACCTCGCCCGACCAGGCCTATGCCTATTTGAAGGCGCTCGCCGCCGCCGCGCCCGATCGGGCGCGGCTGGTGCAGTATGCGACGAGCTGGGAGGGGCGGCCGCTCTACTATCTGGTGCTCTCGGCACCCGCCAATATGGCGCGGCTCGATGCGATTCGCGCCGACATGGCGAACATCGCTGCGGGCCGCGCAGGCAATGGCAGCGCGCTGCCGGTGACCTGGCTGCAATATGGCGTCCACGGCAACGAGATCTCCTCGACCGATGCCGCGCTGATGACCGCCTATCACCTGCTCGCCGCGAAGGGCGACGCGCGGGCCGACAAGATCATGGCCGGCACCATCGTGGTGATCGACCCGATGCAGAACCCCGACGGGCGCGCGCGCTTCGTCAACAACTTCCTCGCCGCGACCGGCATTGCCGCCGACGCCGACCGGCAGGCGGCCGAGCATGACGAGCCCTGGCCGAGCGGGCGGGTCAACCACTACATGTTCGATTTGAACCGCGACTGGTTCACGCTCTCGCAGCCCGAAACCCGCGGCAAGGTCGCCGCGATCCGCCAGTGGAACCCGGTGGTGGTGGTCGACCTCCACGAGATGGGCGGGGACGAGACCTATTTCTTCACGCCGGCCGCCCAGCCCTACAGCCCCAACCTCACCCCCGCCCAGATCCGCGCCTATGAACTGATCGGCCGCTACAACGCCGCCGCCTTCGATGCGCGCGGCGAGCCTTTTTTCACCCGCGAGGTCTATGACCTGTTCTACCCCGGCTATGGCGACACCTGGAACGCGCATCAGGGGGCGGTCGGGAGCACCTACGAACAGGGGTCGGCGCGCGGGCTCGTGTTCAAGCGCCGCGACGGGACCGAACTGACCTATGCCGATGGCATCGCCAACCACTTTTCGGCAAGCCTCGCAACGGCGAGCGCGGTGGCGGACAATGCGCAGCGTTTCCTCGCCGATTTCGCCGCCTACCGCGCGGGCAATGCGAGCGGCGCGGCGGGCAAAGGCACCTATGTGATCGACCTCGGCAAGCGCCGCTGGAATGCCGAACGGCTCGGACGGCGCCTTGCTGCGCAGGGCATCACCGTGCTGCGCCGCGAGGGCGGAGCCAGCGCTTGCGGCAAGTCCTATCCCGCCGGCTACCTCGCCGTGCCGCAGGCCCAGCCGGCCGCACGGCTGGTGCGCAGCCTGCTCGACCGCGACACGCCGCTGCCGCCCGATTTCCTCGCCGAACAGGAGCGCCGCCGCTCGGTCGATCTGCCGCACGAGCTTTACGACGTGACCGCCTGGGCGGTGGGGCCGATGGCGGGGGTCGACGTGGCGCTGTGCAATATTGCCAGCGGCGGCGACACGGTCAGCGCCGACGCGCCGATCACGCCTAGGGCCGAAGGCAGCGGGGCCTTCGCCATTGCCGTGCCATGGACCGACAGCGGGCAGGCGCGCCTCGTTACCCTTGCCCTTCGCGAAGGGATCGAGGGCCGCGTCACCGACAAGGCCTTCGTTGCAGGCGGGCGGACGTTCCCGCGCGGCACGGTGGTGTTCCCCGCCGGTTCCAACACGCCCGGGAAGATGGCGCGCCTTGCCGCGCTGGCGGGCGAGATCGGCGCGGCCACGGTCGCGCTCGACAATGGCTGGGTCGAGAACGGGCCCAATCTCGGCAGCGAGCATTTCGTGCGCCTCACCGTGCCGCGCGTGGCCGTGGCGTGGGACGACGGGATCGACCAGCTTTCGGCAGGCGCGCTGCGCTATGTGCTCGAACAGCGCATCGGCTTGCCCGTGACCCCGATCCGCACCTCTCGCTTGGCCCGCGCGGACCTCTCCGACTATGACGTGGTGCTGGTGCCCGAGGGCAACCCTTCCGCCCAGTTCGGCGATGCCGGCCAGCGGGCCCTGCGCGCCTTCGTCCAGCGCGGCGGGGTGCTGGTGGCGATTGGCGACAGTCTCGAGACGTTCAGTTCAGGCGACAATCCGCTGCTTGCGGTCAAGCGCGAGGCGGCGCTGGGCCGCGATCCCGGCGAGACCAGCGGCGACAAGAGCGATCTGGCCGAAGCCGCCGAAATCGCCAGCGATGCCGCCTACCGCGAGGCGATCAAGGACCCGGCCGCGCTCCCGGACACGCTGCCCGGCGCGCTGCTCAACGTGGTGGGCGAGCCCGACCACTTCCTCTCGGCCGGCTATGACGATGGTGCAGTGGTGCTGGCGACAGGGACGCAGATCTTCACGCCCTTGGGGCGCGACAAGGGCGTCAACGCAGTGCGCTTTGCGGCGCCCGGCAACCTCGTCGCCAGCGGCTATGTGTGGGACGAGAACCGGCGGCAGATGGCCTACAAGCCCTACCTGATGGCCCAGCCGACCGGTCGCGGGCTGGTGATCGGCTTTGTCCATGACCCTTCGACCCGCGCCTTCCTCGACGGGCTCGACCTGATGATCGCCAACGCGGTGCTGGTCGCGCCCTCGCGGGTGCGCTGAGCCGAACGCCAGAGTGTCCTAGCGGATGGACACGGTTTGTGTCATGCTGGCCGGCATGACGCTGTTTCACGCGCTTGTCGTGTTCCATGTCGCCACCGGCGCGGTGGGGCTGATCGCGTTCTGGGGACCGATCGTCACGAGGAAGGGCGCAGCAGCGCACCGCAAGTGGGGCCGCGCAGCGTGCTACGGCTTCCTTGGCGCAGGGACGCTCGCCATCGCGATGGCCTTCCTGTCGCTCTACGGCCCCGAACACCGCCACCCCGAGGTCACCGACCGCAGGCTGTTCGACGGGCTGTTCGGGTGGATGATGCTCTATCTCGGCATGCTCACCATCGGCTTTGTCGACTATGGCCTTGGGGTGGTGAGGCACAGCCGCAACCGCCGCGCCTTGCGCTCGGCCCGCTATCAGGCGGTCATCGCTGCGGTGGTACTGACCGGCGCGTGGTGCGGCTGGTTCGGCTGGCAGGTGGGCCATCCGCTGATGATGCTCGTCGCCTTCATCGGCATCGCCGCGATGCTGATCCAGCAGCGTTATATCTGGCGCGAGAGCGATCCGCCGCGCGGGACCCACATTGGCGAGCATTTCCGCGCCCTCATCGGCATGGGCATTTCGGCCTATACGGCGTTCCTGTCGGTGGGGCTGATCCGGCTGGTGCCCGAACATGTCTTCAACCCCGCGATCTGGGCGGGGCCGAGCGTCATCGGGGTGAGCCTGATCGTGTGGTTCACCGTAAAGGGCAAACGCGCCGCCGCGCCGAAGCGGTCAGACCCGCGCCCACATCCGCAATAGATTGGCGATGGTCTTGTCGAGCGTCAGCAGCTCGGCGGACTGTGCGGGCAGCTGCGCGCGCAAGGAAGCGCGCAGATTTTCCAGATCGAACAGCAATTCGCGCCGGGCAGCGTCGGCGATCATGCTCTCGATCCATCCCACGCACACGATCCGCTGTCCCCGCGTCACCGGCCGCACCTCGTGGATCGAGCCCGAGGGGTAGAGCACCAGATGCCCCGGCTCGCCCTTTACCGACTGGGTCGCCCCGGCGGCGTGAATGACAAGCTCGCCGCCGTCGTATGCCTCGGGCGGGGTCAGGAACAGCGTGAAGGACAGGTCGGTGCGCACCCGCCGGTCGCCCTTCCCCATCAGGGCATTGTCGACATGCGCGCCATAGCCCCCGCCCTCGCCCGTCCGGCTGACCAGCAGGTGCGAGAAGCGGCGCGGCTGCGCGGCGGCGCGGATCACCGGGTGGCTTTGCAGGAGGCCCGTGATCTCCTCGGCGAGGCTGCGGCCCGCGGTGGAATCCATCACCGCCTGCGCGTTGCGCTTGACCTCGCGCGCGACCGCCCCTGCCGTCTCGCGCCCGTCCCGCCATTCGAGCAGGGCAATGCGGTCATGGATGGCGGCGAGGCGATCGGCCTCGGGGATAGCGTCGACAGCGAGGATCATCGCCGCAAGCCTTAGCGGCGCAGCAGGCCTTCCGCCAGCAAGCGATTGACCCCGTCGGCGACCTCTTCGGGGGACTTGTCATTCCGGCCCCACACCGCAAAGCGCAGGCCCGCAAACACGTTCATGCCCATCATCGCCCAGGCCTCGATCTCGCCCAGCCCGTCGCGGAACTCGCCCCGTGCCGCGCCAGCCTGCAAGCGCTCGACAAAGCGCGCGGCGATCGTCTCGTAATGTTCGCGGTAACTTGCCGGATCGACGAACTCGGCCTCGTCGATGATGCGGTAGACTTCCTTGTGCTCGGCCGCGAAGTTGAGGAAGGCGAGGAGCCCTGCGCGCTCGATCTCGAGCGCCCCCATGCCCTCGCTGATCGCCGACCTCGCGCTGCTTTTCACCTGCTCGCTCATGTCCGCGACCAGCGCGCGGAACAGCGCGTCCTTGCTGTCGAAATAGGTATAGAAGCTGCCCAGCGCCATGCCGGCGCGGCGGGTGATCGAGCTGACCGAAGCCTCGTGGAAGCCCTTTTCGCCGAACTCCTCGGCCGCCGCGTCGAGCAGCTTGCGCAAGGTGCGCCGCCCGCGTTCGGTGCGCGGCGTCTTGGCGTCAGGCGACGCATCATCGGCGACCGGCGCCGCAGCTTCCCGAGTGTTGCCCATCTGCCTCTCCCTCGGCGCTTTCGGTAGGCCGCGCAACGGGCCCGCACAAGTCTAAACTTGAAAGGTGGTTCAACTTTCAATACGAGTGATGGCCATAAGAGGGCCAGGAGAGGAACCAACCCATGAAAACGATGCTTTGCACCCGCGCACTGCTGCTTGCCGGCGCCGCCGGACTTGCCGTCTATGCCGCCCCCGCCGCCGCGCAGGACGCCGCCGACGAAGCCGCCGCCGCTGCCGCTGCCGAGGAAGACGGCGTCATCTACGTCACCGCCCGTCGCCGCGAGGAAAAGCTGCTTGACGTGCCATTGTCGGTCACCGCGATCTCGGGCGAGGCGCTTGCCAAGCAGGGCGTGCAGGATATCACCCAGGTCGCCCAGCAGGTGCCCAACATCACGCTCGAAGTGAGCCGCGGCACCAACACCACGCTCACCGCCTTCATCCGCGGCGTCGGCCAACAGGATCCGGTCGCCGGCTTCGAAGCGGGCGTCGGCCTCTACGTCGACGATGTCTACCTCAACCGCCCGCAGGCCGCGGTGCTCGATGTCTATGATGTCGAGCGCATCGAAGTGCTGCGCGGGCCGCAGGGCACGCTCTACGGGCGCAACACCATCGGCGGCGCGATCAAGTATGTCACCGCCGACCTGCCCGACGATCTGAGCCTCAAGGCGCGCGCGACCTACGGCTCATACGACCAGGCCGACCTGATCGTCACCGCCTCGACCCCGATCGGCGACAGCTTCAAGATCGGCGCGAGCGGCGCGCGGCTGTCGCGCGGCGGCTTCGGGGAAAACCTGACGCTCGGGACCGAGAACTACAACAAGGACGTCTGGGCCGCGCGGGCCACGGTCGAATTCGAGAGCGGCCCGGTCAAGGCGCGGCTTTCGGGCGACTACGTCAAGGACAACTCCGAAGCCCGCCAGGGGCACCGCTTCATCCCCGGTCTGCGCAGCGGCGCGCCGGTGCTGGGTGACGTGTTCGACACCCGCGCCGGGCTCAACATCGTGGACCAGGAGGTCGAGGCCTATGGGGCTGCACTCAACATCGCGATCGAACTCTCCGACACGCTGACCTTCAAGTCGATCACCGGCTACCGCGAGGACAGCTCGACCACCCCGATCGACTTCGACAGCCTTCCCGCGATCGATCTCGACGTGCCGGCGATCTACGAGAACAACCAGTTCAGCCAGGAACTCCAGCTGCTCTACGAGGGCGACAAGCTGTCGGGCGTGCTCGGCGTCTACTACCTCGACGCCAATGCCTTCACCGCCTTCGACGTGGCGCTGTTCACCACCGTCAACGGCCTGACCGCGCAGACCCTGGGCGATGTCGATACCGAAACCTGGTCGGTGTTCGGCGACTTCACCTACGATCTCACCGACACGCTCAGCGTCTCGGTCGGCGGGCGCTACACCAACGACAAGCGCACCAGTCTGGTGCTGCGGCGGACCTTCCTCGGCGGGTTCTCGAACCTGTTCGGCGGGACCGGTGCGGTGATCGCCACCACCAGCAACTTCACCGGCAGCGCCACCTTCGAAGACTTCAACCCGCGCGCCTCGATCAGCTGGCAGCCGACGCCCGACCACAACCTCTATTTCACCTATTCGCAAGGGTTCAAGGGCGGCGGCTTCGACCCGCGCGGCCAGACCACCGCATGCCGCAACCCGACCGGCGGGGCCTGCACGCCCGAACAGGTCTACGACTTCCTCGCCTTCGACCCCGAAACGGTCGACAGCTACGAGGCGGGCTGGAAGGCCTCGCTGCTCGACAACCGGCTCAACATCAGCCTCGCGGGGTTCCTCGGCAAGTACAAGGACGTCCAGATCCCCGGCTCGGTCGGCTTCGATGCCAATGGCGACGGGGTGAACGAGAGCTTCATCGGCATCACCTCCAACGCCGCAAGCGCCGATGTCAACGGGATCGAATTCGAAGGCAACGCGCTGGTCGGCCGCGACTTTGCCGGTGACGGCAGCCGCTTCACCGTCAACTGGTCGCTCGGCGTGATCGACGCCAAGTTCAACACCTTCATCGACGCCTTCGGCCGCGATGTGGCGAGCCAGCGGGTCTTCCAGAACACCCCCGACATCACCGCCCACATGGGCTTCGACCTGGGCCTGCCGCTGGCCGGCGGGATCGTCGATTTCATCGGCACGGCCGCGCTGCGCTCGGATGCGAGCCAGTTCGAAGTGCCCAACCCGTTCCTCGATCAGGACAGCTTCGTGCTGGTTGACGCGAGCATCGTCTACACCTCGGACGACGGGCGCTATTCGCTCGGCCTCCATGGCAAGAACCTGTTCGACAAGGAATACATCGTTGCCGGCTACAACTTCGTCGCTGGCGGCGTGGGCGGGGCGCCGTTCGTGCCCACGCTCGGGCGCGAAGGCACGCTGACCGGCTTCTACGGCGATCCGCGCCGCGTGTTCGTCACCGCACAGGTCAACTTCTAGAAACCCTTTCCCCAACGGGGCGGCGGCCTCTGGCTATCCACCGCCGCCCCGCTTCGGGTCAGGGCAGATCGTAGGTCTGGACCGGCGTGGGTACGGTCGGGGGAAGGCTCGGGAGCACCGGCGCGGGCAGCGCGGCGGCAGGCGGCGTGCCTGTCTGCTGCGGCTGCCCGCCCAGCCAGCGCCTGGCGAGATAGCCGCCCACCCCCAGCACCACCATCGTCGGCAGGCTGATGCGCGACAGCACGAAGGGCACCGCCGCGCCCAGCGCCGCGCCGGCCGCGCCGCCCACGGCGGGCGAGTTCTTGGCAAGCTTGGCACCGATCGCGGCGCCGATGATCTTCTTGAGCATGATGCTGTTCTCCTTGGCCTGACGTACCGGTGCAGGGCCGCGAGGGTTCCGCCGCAGGTCGCAGCCACGGCGCGGCCTGCCGACCCCGCCCTTCCCTCTTTCCTTGGGAAGCCCGAGCGGGCATATGCGCGCACCATGCACGATATCCGCCTGATCCGAGAGAATCCGACCGGCTTCGATGCCGGCCTCGCCCGCCGCGGCTTGCCCGGGCAGGCTGCGTCCCTGATCGCACTGGACGAGGAACGCCGCGCGGCGGTGACCGAAGTGCAGGTCGCGCAGAGCCGCCGCAACGAGGCGAGCAAGCTGATCGGCGCGGCGATGGCCAAGGGCGACAAGGACGGCGCCGAAGCGATCAAGGCCGAGGTCGCCGCATTGAAGGACGCGATGCCCGCGATGGAGACCCGCGCCGAGGAACTGGCGGGAAAGCTGAAAGCGGCGCTCGAGATCATCCCCAACCTGCCGGCTGCGGATGTGCCCGACGGCGCGGGCGAGGAAGACAATGTCGAAGTCAGCCGCTGGGGCAACCTGCGCGAATTCGACTTCACCCCCCGCGAACACGCCGACATCGCGCCTGCCCTCGGCATGGATTTCGAGACCGGCGCAAGGCTCTCGGGCGCGCGCTTCACTTTCCTGCGTGGGCCGATGGCAAGGCTCCACCGCGCGCTCGGCCAGTTCATGCTCGACGTGCAGACGGGCGAGCACGGCTATGCCGAATGCAATCCGCCGGTGCTGGTGGGCGATGATGCCATGTATGGCACCGACAAGTTGCCCAAGTTCGCCGAAGATAGTTTCTGCACCACCAACGGGCGCTGGCTCATCCCCACCTCGGAAGTCTCCCTCACCGCCAGCGTCATGGGCGAACTGCTCGACGAAGCCGTGCTCCCCATGCGCCTCACCGCGCTCACCTTGTGCTTCCGTTCCGAGGCCGGGGCGGCGGGGCGCGATACGCGCGGGTTCATCCGCCAGCACCAGTTCGAGAAGTGCGAGCTGGTCAGCATCGTGCGCCCAGAGGATTCCGAAGCCGAACACCAGCGCATGACCCGCGCCGCCGAGACCATCCTCGAACGCTTACGGCTGCCCTACCGCAAGCTGCTGCTGTGCACCGGCGACATGGGCTTCGGCGCGCGCAAGACCTATGACCTCGAAGTCTGGCTCCCGGGACAAGGCGCCTACCGCGAGATCAGCTCGTGCTCCAACACCGGCGACTTCCAGGCGCGGCGGATGAACACCCGCTACCGGGTGGCAGGCGAAAAGCGCACCGAGTTCGTCCACACCCTCAACGGCTCCGGCCTCGCGGTCGGGCGCACGCTGGTCGCGGTGATCGAGAACTACCAGAACGCGGATGGCTCGGTCACCGTGCCCGATGCCCTGCTGCCCTACATGGGCGGTATCACCCGATTGGAACCCGCCCAGTAATGCGCATCCTCCTCACCAATGACGACGGCATCAACGCCCCCGGCCTCAAGGTGCTGGAAGAGATCGCGCGCCAGTTCTCCGACGACATCTGGATCTGCGCCCCCAGCGAGGAGCAATCGGGGGCGGGGCATTCGCTGACCCTGACCCGCCCCGTGCGCCTGCACAAGCATGGCGATCGGCGCTTTGCGGTGAGCGGCACGCCCACCGACAGCGTGATGATGGCGCTGCGCGAAGTCATGCTGGACGCGCCCGACATCATCCTCTCAGGGGTCAACCGCGGCGCCAACCTCGCCGACGACATCACCTATTCGGGCACGGTCTCGGCCGCGATCGAGGGCGCGCTCGCGGGCATCCGCTCGGTCGCCTTCAGCCAGGTCTATGCCCGCGAAGGGATGGGCGACGAGGTGCCCTTCGGCGCGGCGCTCGAATGGGGGCCGAAGGTGCTCGCGAAGCTGATCGACGCGCCGATGGCCGACCGCACGCTCATCAACGTCAACTTCCCCGCGCGTCCCGCCGAGGACGTCAAGGGCATCCGCGTGGTGCGTCAGGGCTTCCACGACTATTCGCGCGGCACCATCGTCGAGGGCCGCGACCCGCGCGGCTACCGCTATTTCTGGTTCGGGCTCGACCAGATCGAGCATACTCTCGACCACGGCACCGACCTTGAAGCGATCGAGGAAGGCTTCGTCGCGGTGACCCCGCTCCAGCTCGATCTCACTCACTATTCGACCATCGGCATCCTTGCCGAGCGGTTCGCCGACTGATGGCACCCCCGGCGCGCCGCAACCCGTTCAGGCGGCGCGCGCTTCTGGCCGACCAGTTCCGTCCGCTCCGGCGCGAGGTGAAGCTCCCCGTGTGGGGCGACCTCGGCCTCAGGCTCGGCCTCGCCTTCCTGCTGATCGCGCTGGTGGTGGCGATCCACTGGCTCGACCGCGACGGCCTGAAGGACACGCACGACGGCGCCATCAGCTTTCTCGACGTCGTCTATTTCACGATGATCTCGATCACCACGACCGGCTTCGGCGACATCGCCCCGATTTCGGACCGCGCGCGGCTGATCGAGGCGGTGATCGTCACCCCGGTGCGCATCGCCGTCCTGTTCATCTTCGTGGGCGCGGCCTACGATTTCGTCATCAAGCGCAGCTGGGAGAAGTTTCGCATGGCCCGCATCGAGGAACAGCTCACCGGCCATGTGGTCGTGCTCGGCTACGGCACCTCCAACAGCCAGAGCGTGGCTGAACTGATCGAGCGCGGCGTGGACCCGCGCTGCATCGTGGTGATCGACCCCAGCGAGGATCGCCTCGCGGCAGCCGAGAAGCTCGGGGTCAACGTGATGGCCGCCGACGCCACCCGCGACGAGACGCTGAAGGCGGTGCGGATCGCCGAGGCGCAGAGCGTGCTGGTGAGTGCGGGTCGCGACGACACCTCGATTCTAATCGTGCTGACCGTCCGCCACCTCGCCCCCAAGGTGCCGATCAGCGTGGTGGTGCGCGCCGACGACAACGAACTGCTGGCGCGGCAGGCGGGGGCGAACAACGTCATCAACCCGGTGCGCTTCACCGGGCTGCTGCTGGCCGGCAGCGTCAAGGGCGCACACATCGCCGATTACCTCGCCGACCTCGCCAGCGTCAGCGGCCGGGTGCAGCTGGTCGAGCGGGTGGTGAGCGAAGCGGAATGCGGCAAGTCGATCGCCGAGCTCGAGAGCGGCGGCAAGGGCCTGAGGGTATACCGCAATGGCCGCCCGATCGGCTTCTGGGAGGACGAATGCCAGATGCTCCAGCCCGGGGACGTGGTGGTCGAGATCGTGCCGACCGCGGCGCGCGAGAGCGCCGCGTCTAGCTCCTGAACCACACGAACACCCCGCCCATCGCCGCCATGCCGGTGATGAAGTGCCCGGCGTCGATCAGGAACAGCGCGAGCGGCTTCCTCAGGTAGAGGTAATTGATCCCGATCGCCGGGATCATCACGCCGACCGCGAAGCCCACCGCCATCATCATCACCACGTGCGGCGGCGGATCGGTGCGGGCGAGGAGGTGCCACAGCACCATCGCGATCAGCATCTCGAAGGCCAGCGTCAGGCCGAAGATCACGGCCATGTTGCCCTCGCGCAGCTGGGTGTTCGACAGGCCCGCCGCGCGCTGCCACGGCTTGCTGAACAGGACGCCATACCACAGCGCGCCGACCGCGAAGAAGGCGGCGGCGCCCGCCAGCACCGGCCACAGGGCAAAGTCGTTCATTTGCGGGTCTCCAGATGAGCTGGCCAGTCGAGGGTGAGCGCTTCGCCCGCGGCGAGCGCGCTCCATGCGGCGAGGAAGGGGTCGAGGCCAGCGCGGATCGCACCCAGCCTGCCGGGCACGCCCTCGGGCGGGGGCACGTGGCCTGCGGCCCACCCGGGCTCGGCCATTGCCATGATGCTGTCGTCGTCCGCCCCGCCGCTCCAGCTCGCCGCCTCGAAGCATTCGACGAGGCGTTCGGCCTGGATCAGCTGGACCAGCCCCGCGTCCGGCACCCCCGCCCGCTTGGCGCTGGCATGGCCGCCCGCGAGCGCGAGCGCCTGCACATCGTCAGGCGCTATCCCGCCCGCGACCAGCCCCCAGAACCCCGCCGCCATGCCGAGCTCGCGCTCGACGAAGAAGTGGTAGGCATCGTGCGGATAGGGGCCCTTCCTGGGGAAGCCGAACGCCGCGCGCGAGCCGTCGGCGCGTTCGAGCGCGATCCTGTCGGCGCTGGTGCCCTTGGTGATGGTAATCCGCATGCCCGGCTCCATACTCCAAGCGGCGCGGGCAGGACAGAGCGCGCCTCAGATGGCGCCCTCAGATGACGTAGGCGAACTCCTCCTCGCCTGGCGCCGGCTTGCGGCCGCGCATCTCGGCGTCGAGCTGGACCACGGTGCGGCTCGCGGTCTTGAAGAAGAGGCCGGGCACCACCGCATGGACCATGCAGGCGAGGCCCCCCAGCGTCATCCGCCAGCCGAAGCTGAAGGCGGTGCGGGCGTGCTGGCCATAGGTCTCGCCGAGGCTGCGCGGGTGGTCGGTGAAGAGCTTGGCGATCATGGCTCTCCCGATGCCATCGCGGGGGCAGCGCGGTCAAGCCTAGCGCGAGCGGCGCACACGGTGTAGGGGCCGCGCCGACATGACCACCGCTCCCACCACCCTCCCCGACCAGAAGCGCATCGGCATGGTCAGCCTCGGCTGCCCCAAGGCGCTGGTCGATTCCGAGCGCATCCTCACCCGCCTGCGCGCCGATGGCTATGCCTTCGCCGAGGACTACGCCGGCGCCGACGTGGTGCTCGTCAACACCTGCGGCTTCCTCGACAGCGCCAAGGAGGAGAGCCTTGCCGCGATCGGCGAGGCGATCGCCGAGAACGGCCGCGTCATCGTCACCGGCTGCATGGGCGAGGAGGCCGAGGCGATCCGCGCCGCGCATCCCAGCGTGCTCGCGGTGACCGGCGCGCACCAGTACGAGCAGGTGGTCGAGGCGGTGCACCTCCATGCCCCGCCCTCGCAGGGGCCCTTCGTCGACCTCATACCCCAACCCGATATCAAGCTCACCCCGCGCCACTACTCCTACCTCAAGATCAGCGAGGGGTGTAACCACTCCTGCGCCTTCTGCATCATCCCCTCGCTGCGCGGGAAGCTCGCCAGCCGGCGCATCGACGCTGTCCTGCGCGAGGCCGAGAAGCTGGTCGCGGCCGGCACGCGCGAGTTGCCCGTCATCAGCCAGGACACCAGCGCCTACGGGGTCGACATCCGCCACGAGAGCCGCGACTGGAAGGGGAGCCCCGTCCGCGCCCACATGACCGACCTCGCCCGCGAGCTTGGCCGCCTTCGCACCCCCGAAGGCCAGTCGCCGTGGGTCCGCCTCCACTACGTCTACCCCTACCCGCATGTCGACCAGGTCATCCCTCTGATGGCCGAGGGGCTGCTCACCCCCTATCTCGACATCCCCTTCCAGCACGCCAGCCCCAAGGTGCTGAAGCTGATGCGCCGCCCCGCCAACGAGGCCAAGGTGCTCGAACGCTTGCACAGCTGGCGCGCGATCTGCCCCGACATCGCGATCCGTTCCTCCTTCGTGGTCGGCTTCCCGGGCGAGACCGAGGACGACTTCCGCTACCTGCTCGACTGGCTCGAGGAAGCGCAATTGGACCGCGTCGGCGCCTTCCGCTTCGAACCCGTCGAAGGCGCGGCGGCCAACGCCCTGCCCGATCCTGTGCCCGAAGAGGTCAAGGAGGAGCGCTACGCCCGCATCATGGCGGTGACCGAGCGCATCTCCGCCGCCAGGCTCGCCGCCAAGGTCGGCCGCAGCCTCCCCGTCATCATCGACGAGGTCGGCGAGCCCGACGAGGACGGCGACATCGGCGCCACCGGGCGTTCCCAAGCCGACGCGCCCGAGATCGACGGCGCGGTCTACCTGCGGGGCGCCAGCGCCACCCTCAAGCCGGGTGCCATCGTCACCGCCCTCATCGAGGACGCCGACGCCCACGACCTGTTCGGGGTGGTCGCGTAAGGCACCCCCGAGTCGTCGTCGCTCCGGGGCAGGTTCAGCGCCTCACGGGCCTCTCAGGCCGCGTGTAGGAGACAATGAGACACTGTCCAGCGCCAAAACTCTTTCCGCCCGCAAGACGGTGCGGGGCGCGGTCGCGCGAGGGGTCGACGATGGCAAAGAGCAAGCCTTGCCGGCCTAGCAAAGTCCGGGTCTGTAGGAAAATGGTACTCCCCGCCTTGTCAAAGGAGGGGGGAGGGGGTGGGGGCTCGGCCCTTCCCCGAGGGGACGGGAGAAGATGGTCCAAGCCCCCCGGCACCCGTTAACCCCTCGCCCCCGCCCGTCCCCGCAAGGGACAAAGCGCGGTTAGGCGCTGGAAACTGACAGGCCCACGCGGCATATTCGTTCTCATGGTCCGGATCATTGCCTTTCTTCTTGCGGTCATCGCGCTGCAATTAGCCGCTTTTGCGCAAGGCCTCCCCGATGCCGGGCGCGCTGCCGACGCCGCCGAGGCGGTCGCGGCGCGCGCCACGGGGACCTTCGAGGCGATCGATCCCGACAGCCAGATGCCCTCAGCCGATGATGCCGCGGTGGTCTATGCCGGCCTGCCGCCGCTGGCCGGCGCAGGCCCCGCCGCGCCGCAAGCCGCGCCCGCCGCCGAAGATGTCGCCGAAGTCGCCGGGGTGGTCGCCGGGGATATCGCAGCGGTCGCCGCGCAGGACCCCGATGCCGATGCCCCGCGCGGGCCCGCGGTGCGGATGATCGCGATGCCGGTGGTGCAGGACCTGCCCGCCCCCGCCCCCGCGCCCAAACCTGCTGGCGGCGGCTTCGTCATCAGGTCGATCCTCCCGGTCGAGGGCACGATCCGCTACGGCGACTGGTTCTGGGACGAAAGCGCCGCGCCTGCCACCGGAGCGCTGGTCATCACCGTCGACCTCGAAGCGCGCGTCATCAGCGCCTGCCGCGATGGCCACGAGATCGGCACCGCGGTGGTGCTGGTGGGCACGCAGGAGCACCCCACCCCGCTCGGCACCTTCCCGATCCTCACCAAGGAGCGCAACAACGTCTCCGAGAAGTACAACGACGCGCCGATGCCCTGGACGCTGCGGCTGACCTGGGACGGGATCGCGATCCACGGCTCGCCGGTGATGAACGGCTATGCCAGCCACGGCTGCATCGGCGTGCCCGACGATTTCGTCGCCAAGCTGTTCGCGGCGGCGAGGCGCGGCGACAAGGTGATCATCACCCGCGGCCGGATGGTCGGGCTGGGCGACAAGATACTCTGATCTCTGGTCACCTTCGGTGGCGCGCGCCAGCGCGGCCGCCAACAAGCACTCAGTTCACGCTCCCCCGCGCCGGCTCGGGACGGAAGCGCCAGACGCGCATCGGCACGCCGACCTTCTCGACGCGTTCCACCCCCGGCACCGCGAGCACCCCGCCCAGCGAGGCGTTCTCGCCCGCCCATAGCCGGTCCCACGCGCGCGCGGCCTCGGCGCGGGTGGCGTGGCCGCCGAGTTCGCGGATGATCCTGAGGATCGTCTCGATGGCGATGACGCGGGGCACATTGGCGCAATAGGTGAAGCCGGGGGCGGCGGTGTCGCTCTCCTCGCGCAGCACCATCTCGTGCCAGTCGAGCTCGGCATACCATTCGAGCGCCTGCCAGCCTTCGGCGATATGCGCAGCGCTGGCGGCGATGGCGACGGGGTCGAGCCAGTCGGCGGCGGCAAGCTGCGCGCGGATCCGGGCGCGTTCGAAGGCGGAGCTGGTGTTGGAAGGGTCCTCGGCCGGCACGATGCCCGCCGCCGCGACCACCGCGGCCAGCTCGGCCTTGCGCCAGCCGATGAGCGGGCGCAGCACGGTGACATCGCTGTCCTCGATCACCCCGCGGGGACGCACCCCGGCAAGGCCTGCAAGCCCGCTGCCGCGGTTCAAACGCATCAGCAGCGTCTCGGCCTGGTCGTCGGCATGGTGCGCGGTGGCGATGGCGCCGAGGCCCGCCTCCCCTGCCCAGCGCGCCAGCGCGCCGTAGCGGGCCGTGCGCGCGCCGGCCATGAGATTGCCGGGGGCGAGCGTTACAGCGAGGGGGGTGAAGGGAACGCCAAGCGCGCCTGCAATCCGCTCGACCAGCGCGACCTCGGCGGCCGCTTCGGGCCGCAACCCGTGATCGACGCTGGCGACCGCGATCCCGCCCGGGAGCGCCTCGGCCGCGAGCAGCAGCAGCGCGAGGCTGTCCGGCCCGCCCGACACCGCCAGGCCGAGCGCTCGCCCCTCGCGCTCCTCGGCAGGCCACAGCGCCGCCAGGCCGGCGGCAAAGCGGGCCGCGGCAGGGCCTAGCTGCACTTCACCTTCGCGCGGGTGGTCTGGTATTCGGTCGCGAGGCGGCCGGCGGCGACCAGCGGGTAGGTCTCGGCAAATTCGGCAAGCGCGATGCAGGCGCGCTTGGTGTCCTTGAGCGCGACCATCGAAGCGCCGAGATAGAGCAGGCTGTCGGGCGCGCGCTCGCCCGCCTTGTTGGCCTGGTAGTTCTTGAGGAACCAGCGCGCCGCATCCTCGGGCATCCGGTCGTCAAGGAAGGCCCGGCCGAGGAGGTTGCGGCCGTAGCTGATCTTGGCATGGGTCGGGTATTGCTCGACATACCTGGTGAGCTGCTGGCGGGCCTCGGGGTAGAAGCCGCCGTTCCAGAGGCGGAAGCCGTAGGAATATTCATCGTCGCCCGGATCGGCGGTCTGCGGCTTGGCGATCGCCTGCACCGCGGCGAGGCGCGAGGGGCTGGGCGAGGCGGCGAGAGTGGCGGCGGGAGCGGTCGGCGCCGGAGCCTGTGCGGGCGGCCTCGTGGTGCTCTGGACGGGCGATTGGGCGGGGCTCTGGGCGGGGCTCGTCGCCGCCGGGGTCAGGGTCGCCGCCGGCTGGAGCGCGGGTGCGGCAGCGGGCGCGGCTTCGGGCAGCGGGGCATTGGCCGCGGTCTCGAGCGCCGCCAGCCGCGTTTCGAGCTGGGCAAGGAGGTTCGCCTGCTCCTCGCTGCGCGCGGTGAGCCGCTGGAGCTGGGCTTCGAGCGTGTCGAGCCGCACGAGGATGTCGGTCACTGCGCTCGCCGCGGGAACGCCGCTCTGGACGGTGGCAGCCGGAGCGCCCGCCCCGCCCGCCATGCCCGGCGCGATCTGCGGCTCGAAGAACTTGCCATCGCCGCCCGGGAAGACCTTGCGCTGCAAGGCGCGGACCTCGGCCTCGATCTTGCGCAGCCGCGCTTCGGCGACGGCGGGGGTTTCCTGCGCGGCGGCCGGCACGGCGAGCGGCGCGACGCTGGCTGCCGCTGCCCCGATCAGCGCGGCTCCGGCAAGACGCAGGGCAAAGGTCTTGGAGCGGGTGGTCATGGCGTCAGGTTCCCTGGCTATTCCTGCGCGAAACTGGCGCGCAGCACATGAACGTTGTCCGAATCTTGCCCCCGCGCCGGGCGCAAGTCGAGACCGCGCCCCCACCTAATCAACGGCAAAAGGGTTAACGGCCCGCCGGAGCCGCCGGTTCGCTGGCAGCGGCGGGCGCGGCGGCCGCAGGCGCGGCGGGCGCA
>NZ_ANFX01000008.1 GCF_000331285.1 Porphyrobacter sp. AAP82
GCGCCGATGCGCAAAACAACCGCCAGACTCTAATCCAAGCTGGGGGAAAGCTGGGGGTCACGTCATCGTGGACATGGAGATCTGGGCCACTCGGATACCGTCCGGATCGCCATCGAGCAGGAAGATGTTGATGGAACGGGGTCTCATTTATGCACGACCTTGTCCATTTTCCAATAGTGAGCGGTCTGATCTGTGGGCCTTTATCATCGCGCGTACAGCCATACGTAGCGTCGTATCCTGCAAGACGGCCACATTGAGGATTGAATACATCAATTCAAATCAAGTGTGGCTGCAGATGTCGGGCCACTGTAATTTTGCCAACCAGAGACTTCACTTAGGGAGTCCTGGAAATCGTCTTTCGTAACCAATGCGTAGTGGAATCGACTTCCTTCCGCCAACCGCTCTGCAGCTTCCCTTTTTGCCACCACGACAGGATCGTTCGCTTTCCACCCGGATTTGACCTCCACGAGGTGTGTTGAACCGTCCTCACGCAGGATTAGGAAATCTGGGTAGTAGTTACAGACCGTATGGGATTCCGGGTGGATATAATTGACCCGAAATCCCGATTGTCCGTGCACAAGCATTCCGGTGAAATAGATCTTGTCGCCATCGTTCAGTTTCAAAACTTTCTCGAAGAAGTCGAGCTCTGGCTGGCTATCGAAGCAGTAGTGATCCAGGTGGAAAGTCCGATGTCGCGTTGTTGCGTATTGCGGGAAATCCCTGCTCGCGACGAGATGAGGTTTTGCTTTAAACGTGAACGAAGGCACGCGATTGGCCTCGGGGTTATAGCCCTTCACCAGCTCAATCTGTTCCTCGACCGGATCCTCAAACGTCTTGATCTCAAACAGAGCCTGGAAGACAGCGGGGACGATTAGGTCGTAAATCACATCATTTGACATGTTCACGGCCTCGACCAATCGGCTCAGGCCAACCTCAGTCTCTTCGAGCATCGCGCTGATATCAAATGGCGAAACGTTGTCTCCAGCGAAATAGCGGGCGATTTCAGCGACCAGCGTGTATTCTGAGAACTGACGGTTCTCCAGCTGGTCGGTTACATCTTCCTGTTCATCAATGGCGGCATTCACCGCCTTGCGACGGCGAAGAGTTGCCCGGTATTGTTCCAACGCGGTGTTGGAAAGGTCGAATGAAAGCTTCCCCGGTTCATCCTTCCGTCGCGTCTGGAACAGCTCCCGGCGACGAGTGATCGTCAGAACAATTGGCGGGGGAACTGCGGTGACCGTGTACGTCTCGCTCTCGTCAGATTTCTTGGGACCAATCTCGTCCGTGGTGACCCGGAAATTCTGTTGCAACTCGTCTTTAAGAATCTCCATGTTCTCGGCCGACAGGTAGATATGCCCGGTCTCCTGCGTCTCTCCGATCGCTCGAAGGCAGCGCATGGTCGATTGCAGCACGAAAATGCGGGACTTGGGCTTGCGATAGAGCGCCACGCCGAACAGCGAGCGGCAATTCCAACCCTCTCGGCCCTTGCCGACCAGCAGGATGAATTGCTTCTCAGACTCTTCGGTATCAAGCCGATTGAACTCGCGAATGTCTTCCGCCGTTGTCAGTTTCTCATCACCGACATTTACAAGGATGCGGTTGGTCGGCACACCGAGGTCCGATAGAATTTTTTCCAATGCCGGTCGCAGTTCCGAGGTCAGCTCGTCGATGGTGGAGGCAAAAATTGCCAGCTTTGGCAGCATTCCTTCGCGCCGGTTCTCCCCTTCGCGCTCCCAGAAATCTTGCACTGCCAGCTTTAGGAAGTCGCCCGACTTAACATTGCCGGAGTAGTCCACGAAATCCGGCTGTTTCAGATAGGCTTTGTCGATGGCGGCCTTCAGGCCATAGGCATAGACCACCTCGGGCATGATGGTGTCTTTGACATACGGCGTGCCGGTGAAATTGTAGCAGCCGACGACACTGGTTTTCTTGTGCTCAAGGGCGCGCGCGAGCTCATCGATTGTGGTCCGCAGGGCTGAATCCTGCTTTGCCTGGCCGAGATCCTTCTCGAGTGCCGCACCCATCGAGTGGTGGGCTTCATCGACATAGATGCCGAGTTGCGGCAAGCGAGCAATGCGCTGGAAGCGGGCGTTGACAGCGAGGTCGGCATCGGTCTCCGGAGCGGCTTCGCCCAACATTTCATAAAGCTCGCCATAGACTTCCGAGAGCGTACCGGTCTTCTCCGAAAACAGCTTGTCGGTGACCGTCTGTTCTGCCGAGCGCCGCTTCAGGATGATCTTTTGAGTGTTCGAGATGATGACGTTGAACGACGATCCGTCCTGTGCCCCGATGGTCGACGCGGTATCGTCGAGAAAGTGGAACTTCAGGTTTGACCGCAGGAAATTGGCATATTCGGGCGGGACAACCAGATCTAGATCGAACGTCTGGATTTCCTTCAGCGATTGCAGCACAGTCTTGTCCGGCGCGAACACCAGTGCATTCTTGCAGAACCGCGTGTCCTTGCTAAATTTGTTGGCCAGCAGGAACTCGTAGAAGATGCAGGTTGCCATCAGGATGGTTTTGCCCAGGCCCATGGTCAGCGCAAAAATGTAGTTCGGGTAGGAACGAGCGCGCTCGCTCAGGCGGGTAAAGATCGCCTGATATTGATCTTCGCCCTCCAGTTCCATGAAGGGCAGCAAGGTGCCCTGGCCCTTGCGATCGGCGCCCGTCGTCTGGAATTCTTCGAACAGCCCCGCATTCTTCGCCCATTGCTGAAACAGCTCGTGGACGTGGGCGTTGTCGCCGAACTCCTTCAGGAATACATAAATTTCCAGCGCCTCGAACTGCGGCTTGCGCAGGAAGGCATCCGTGCGAAGATCGGGATCGTTGAAATCCAGGATCTGCTTGGAAAGTTGCTTGTAACGCTTCCGGATCGTTCCGCGATTGTCGGTATAGAACTTGAGCAGCGCCTGAAAAAAGGCGAAGTCTTGGCGGACCGTCTTCTTCCCCTTAGCCATTTTCGATCACACCTTCCCAAGACTCTGAGAGGAGGTCGGTGATCTTGACTCGGATAGTGGCGGCATCAGCGGGGATCGCGTAGCGGCCTGCCACCAGATCGTCATTGCCCGGCGCATCGACGATCGCCGGCGTCAGCACGGCTCCGTCATAGTGGAAATCAACCTTCACGCTTTCAACCAGCTGACGCCAGTCTTCCACCGCGTCGCTTTCCAGCGACAGCTTCTGCAACAGGTTCATCGGATAGAAGCCCTTGATGACCAGCTCGCCGTTTTCGATGGCGAGCCGGGCGTCCGAGGATTTCTTGAAATGCAGATGCGCCTTGTCGCGGATCAGGTCGGTGACCATCACTTCGATATCGAAGCCGGATTTCTTTGCCTCAAGGGTCAGATGCGAGCCGAGGTCGGGTTCGTGGCCCATGCACACTAGATGGATGCGCTCGACCGGTTTATTCGGCGCCTCGACTTTGCGGCGCTCGAAGGCCTTGAAGTCGAGCCCGTTGATAACCTCGTTTAAATCCTGCCGCGTCGCGATACGGTTCACCGGCATGATCTTGACCAGATAACCATCGCGTTGGCCGTCGAAAGCGCTGCTGGGGGGCAACGGCTGCATTTCCATTGCTTCGCGAATGAGTTCTTTTGCTTCCACAGGATTTCGGAACAGGTCGTAATTGTTTACATTATAGACCTCGAAGCCAGTGTAAAGCGTAGTCGGATTCTGGGGATTGTCTGCTGCGAAAAGGTTGCTCTGCCTCTCACTTTGAGCAGTCCTAATGGCATTCAAGCGGCCCACAGTGGTTTCGATCGCGCCAAGGTTAATGTCTGCACCGAGAAATTTGCGGCCGCTTTTCATGGCAACGGCTTGTGTCGTGCCAGAGCCCATAAAGCAGTCGAAAACGATCCCGCCCGGCGGGCAAGATGACTCGATAATCCGTTGAAGGAGGGCAGCGGGCTTCTGCGTCGGATAGTCCACCCGCTCAGCAGCTTGGCTATTCACCGCTTTGATGTCCGTCCAAATGCTTTGAATTGCAGCCCCTTTCAGCTCATCGAGGTAGCTCTTCAAACGTGGCCAACCATCTTCCTTCTGTGGCCAGTAAATTCGCCCCTCGGCATCGAGGCGATCAAGTTCTTCCGTGGCAAACTTCCAATGATTGCCCTTTGCCGATGGCGAAAACCCCCTCCAATCGTTACCCGAGGAGCCATTGCGTAGTCCCGCTTGGGTAGCATTGATTGTTGCAAATCGCCTCCCATCAGTCTCCCGATAGCTGTAGTATTTATCGATATACGACTGCTCATGAGGAATATATATCTGATTAAAATAATAATTATCAGATTTGGAATATATAAATATTACATCGTGGATGTGGTTAAATGTGCTAGAATCGCTGCGGGCTGACGTTCTTTTCCAAACGATCTCATTTACAAACCGCTCCGGTCCAAATATTTCATCCATTATGCAGCGAACGTGATGTGATTTGTGAAAATCACAGTGGACGTAAAATAGGCCATTCTCGGAAAGAAGCTCTCGGCATACGGCTAGCCGTTCAAAAATGAACTGGTTATATTCGTCGTTTGACCAAATATCTTTGTACTGCTTTTCCTCGAAGGCCTGGCTGTCGCTCTCGATATTTTTAGAGAGAAGCTTTATCTTCTTTTTATAGTCGGCGTTAGATGAAAAAGGCGGGTCAAGATAAACGAGATCCACCTTGCCGCGAAACTCGCGCAGCAAGTGCGACATCACCTGAAGATTGTCGCCCCAGTAGATACGATTCCACCAGCCATCCGTCGGATCGCCATAAGCTTCCTTCTTCTGGGCGGGAAAATACTGGGTCGACTTGAACGGGCGCTTGCCCGCCCAGCGCAGTTCGGGGAACCCACGGATCGGAGGCAGATCGAATTCAAATGTCTCAAATGCTTCCGGGTTATCCTTGTTCATGCCGCCCCTTTGAATCCTTGTCGTCTTACTGTGCCAGCCGTCAGGCTCGGCAGAATGTCATGTCGCAGAATGACCGGAAATCGCAGTTCTTGCACAGCTTTTCCGGTCGCTCATGCAACCCATAGTCCTTGGATACGATTTTGCCGATCACGGAATCAACCTGCTCGATTGTGCCCTTGATATCGGCTGTCTCCCTGGGGAAGGTGATCCGCGGATTTCCTGATTCTTCCCCGGTGTAATAGAGCGCCATCCGGTCCACGCGAACTCCTCGCTTTTCCTCGAAGAGGTGGGCGTAGATCTGCAGCTGCCGCCGATATCGCGCCAGCTTTTCGGCATCATCGATCAAGTCGGGTTTTTTCTCAGTCTTGAAGTCGATGATTTCCCAGGCTCCGTCGTCGGCCTGGATCAGGTCGACATTGCCGGTCAGGACATAATTTGCCTTCAGCAGGCTGAGTTCGACCTCAGCCTCGCGCAGCCGGTGCCAGTTGGCGCGCTCCCGATCGACATAGGTCGCGACGTGCCGGCGCGCGATGCGCAGCACCGGCTCGCCTAGATAGACCCGCTCTTTCTGCGAGATGTTGGCATAGTTGGTACGAAACCACTGATCGATTTGCTCGGTGGTGACCTTCCGCTCATCTCCGCGCAGCACCGCCTTGTGAATGTCCTCGATCGTCTGATGGACCAGAGTGCCGAACAGGATGGCGTTGGTCCGCACAGGGGCGAACTCAAGATCCTTGAAAAAACGGTACTGCTGCGGACACGCCTCAAAAATGAGGACGTCCGACGTGAAGGAATAGCTGTGCTTGAGGTTGGCCTCCTTGATCGTGGCCAGCTTGACTGCTGCAGGATCAAAAATCAGCTGACGCCAGCTCTTCAACGGGGTGTAGACCGGCTGAAAATATTGCGATGGCACGTTGCGTTGCCCGCGCCCCTTTGGGGTGTTCTCCTGGCAGGAAAGCACGAGCATGTTCTGGGCGCGCGAAAACGCGGTGTAGAACAGACGCCAAAAGTCAAAAGTCTTGATCCGGTCAAGCGGCTCGAACGGTTCGCCGTCGCTGAATTCTGCTTGGAGCAAATCGTCAAGTGGCGACTGTTGGCGCCGGGGCACGGCATCGAGCGACCCGGCAACCACAATCGGAAATTCCAGCCCCTTGGACTGGTGAATCGTCATGAATGAGACGCAGCCGGAAGGGGCGTACTCTGCCTCGTCCTCATACTCTTCGATTCCGCCGTCCCAGAGGAAACGCAGGAAGTAATTGAACAGCGTCAGCAGGTCGCGTTCAAGGCGCTCCGGCTGGAGAATGATGACGTTGTAGAGGTATTCGTACTTGTTGAGCAGGCGCGAAAATTTGGCGAGGTTGCGCGCCGGTCGGCTGTCTCTCACCCCGGCATGGGCCAGATCTTCGCCAAGGTATCGGCTGAAAGTCGGGAACTGGATCAGGTCGTAGAACAGGCTGGCAAAGGAGTAGTTTGTGTTCTCGGACAGGGTCAGGTGCTGCTTGGCCTTGTCCTTGACCCAAGCGGCGATCTGCTCGTCCGCACCCGATTTGAGGTGGGCGATAAAATCGCCAAGGCAGCGATCGAAATAGGCCCAAACATCGAGCTGCATGCCCTCCCGCGTTGCCCGGATCGCCCCGTATTGGGGGAACAGGAACATATAGGCGCCGATCAGCAGCCGGATCTCGTCACGCTCGAAATACATGTTTGAGCGTGGTGCGTAGATCGGGATGCCTGCGGCCTCGAGGTCGTTGGCAAACTGCGCTACCTTGGGATTACGGACTGACCGAAACAGGAAAGCGACCTGATTCCAGTCTTTGATGATTCCGTCGGCACGCAGCTTGGTTAGGAAGCCGACGGTCTCAGAGGCCCAATTGGCTTCCCCGTCGTCCCCAGACACTTTGAACACAACCGGACGGGTGGCACGATCGTTACCGGCAGCCTCGATAACCTTCGGGAAGCGATAGGAACGCTCAGGACCTTGCCAGTCGGCCAGCCCCATCCACTGATTGTAGAAGTCGACGATGTCTGGGTGCGATCGGTAGTTCTTCGTCAGATAGATCTGCCGGCATTTCCCAGGGGCGAACCTATCGGGAAATTCGAGAATATTTCTGATTGATGCCCCGCGAAATCGATAGAGAGACTGGTCATCGTCACCAACCACGCAGAGGTTGCTGTGGCCCGAAGCCAGCTTCAAAACGATACGTTCCTGGATCGTGTTGGTGTCCTGGTACTCATCGATCATCAGGTAGTCGTATCGCGAACATAGCTGATCGGAGACTTCAGGGAGGTCGAGGAGGCGCAAAATCTCGACCTGAATTGTTGAAAAATCGATATAATTGTACTGCTCGAGGAGGGTCTGGTAGAGGGTGTAGGCCTCGCCAAGGACCTGCAGCTCTTTGGCAGATGCTGTGGCCAGCGCTCTTGGCGCTACAGCTTCCTCCGATATCTTGTTGAGGTATTCGCCCAGCCGCTCTGCCACCCGCCATGACGAAATCCCAGGTGATGGCCGTAAGAAGGCTTCGAGGCCGTCGATCTGCCTGAATTCCGGCATCCTCTGGAACAGGAAATACTGCTGATCAAACTGATCCAGGATGGTGTAATTGCGCCGGATCCGAGAGAAGGCTCGGAACTCATCGATGATGTCGAGAAAAATCGAGTGCAGTGTGCCGACCGTCAGGTCGAGCGGGTTGATCTTTGTGTTCCCTCGTTGAAGCTTATCGGTGATGCGGGTTTTAAGCTCCTTGGCCGCCTTCTCGGTGAAGGTGGAGATAAGAACCCGTTCAGGGGCAACATCGCGTGATGCCAACAGATTTGCGGTACGCTCGACCAGGCAGAAGGTTTTGCCGGACCCGGGCCCGGCAACGATGAGTACAGGCCCGTCGAGGGTGTCGATGGCTTCCTGCTGCTGAAGATTCGGGCTCTGGCTCAATGAGGCACCTTCGTGGTCTGAGTCATTTTCCGCGCCATCCATTCAGACGGGATTGGCATTCTCCGGCTGGCAGCCGAGCTCCATGATCCAGCATCAGTTGAAGCGCGTCGGCAGCAGTCAATGGCTGCAGCACGCCATGCTCGACCATCTGGTCAAGAAGCCAAAGCCCGCCGTGCACCTGCAACCCATCCTTGGATGCTTGCTTTCTGAGCTTGCCGTCGCCGGTGAGAAGTGGCCGGCCAGTCTCAGCAGCAAGAAGGTAGCAGGAAACATCGGCCAATGAACTGTTGTTGTGCGCATCCCTCAAGGCGAAAAGCTTGATGATGCGAGAGTCGTCCATGGATTCAACCATCAAGCCGTTTGCTACAAGATCAGCCTGCGGCAGATCTTGTAGCTCGCGAAGCACGAAATCTGTGCAGCACAACGAAAATGGCAGCTGAAACATGTGATCGAGCAGGCCTGCGTTCCTGAAGTCGATCCATATGTTTGTGTCGCTGATATAAACGACGTTCATAACGGCGCCCCGGATCCCACAACGTCGGGATCCAGGGCGCTGATTGGCCTTTTCAATAGCTCAGCCGCACGAGACTTGCTGAAGATGCCTTCTGCCAGGCCCCAGAAAACCAAGGACTCAAAACGCTGCGGTGGCTTGCAGGGAAGCGGCTCTGGTTCGTCTTTGCGCCACCCTTTCCGGCTGAACTGAATGCTGAGCGACTTGTAGCCGCCATCGCTAAGTAGCCCCAAATCTTTCAAACGACGGACTATTGCCTGCATCGAGAGGCCATATTGCCGTTTGGCGATGAGAAGTTCCTGAGGGTGAACATGCGAGCGCTGATGGCTGCCAAAATCACCGGTGACGCAGTTTGCGGGATAGAGAAAAGCGCCAGCGAAGCGGTGGCAGCATTGTTCTGCGTCCCGCTCAGGCATGTCTGCGGGCAGTTTCATGATCCAATGCCCGAGCTCGTGCGCAGCAGTGAAACGCATACGCTCGCCAGGGCGATCAGCGTTTAAAGCAATCAACACATGTTGATTGTCCTTAGTGACTGCGCATGCGCCATCGAAGTCCTCAAGGCCGCTTAGCAATGCGACTTTGATTCCGTGCTCCTCGAAAAGCTCGGTGAGATTCGCGATCGCATCGCCGCCGATCTGCCACTGCTCGCGCAGTTTCTCTGCTGCCTTCTCTGCCTCATCGACACTGGCAACCGCAATCGCCTGCGACGGGGTCGCGGGATTGCCGATATCTGCTGGGTCAAAGCAGCTCTCAAGCGCGATATAACGCTCAAGGTACTCCCGAATCTGCTCTTCGACCTGCTCCTGGCGGTATTTCGGCATTTTCGCCAGTTTGCGGAATTCCAGTGGCGCGAGCGGCACCGGATCGGGCCGGAAGAAATATTCCGGACTGATGTCCAAGGCGTCAGCAAGCTGTAGCAGGCGAGTGGAGTTCGGGGTGCTATTCCCCTTCTCGAACTTGCTCAAAGCCTGTTTAGAAATGTCGCCAAGCTGCTGCGCTAGGGCGTCCAAGGTGAGGCCACGCAACAGCCTGGCGCGCCGAATCCGATCATGTATCATGGGCTCTCCGTTGGTTGACAATTTTCCATATATCCCCCTTTTTGTCAACCAACGGAGGCAGGCTCTAAGTAGCATCGGCAGCGCGGTGTTCAGGAAGACGTCAGAGCGTGAATTCCTTGACGTTGAGGGCAAAAGGGTGGACGGCCATGCAGCCTCGCCTGCCATGAGTAGGACGAGCATTCGAGGTCGCCGGAGTTAGCTTGGGCGACCTCAGTCGATTTAGCCTACTTCACGGTCGAGTTTTGAGGGGCGGCACGTATCTGGGCCGGCATCGGAGCGGATCGTACGTTGGTCCACGCAGACGCAATTCACCATTCTTGGAGAAACACCACAGTGGTGTTATCAGGGGTTATGATTATCCCCCCCTGCTCGGAAACGGGCCAGCCGATGCTCCGCGACGTTCGGCCGATGACCATCACATACAAGGGGCACCAAGCCACGTTCGACATGCCCGGCTGGTATTGTGATGCGAGCGATGAGAGCATTCACACTGGTGAAGACATGAAGGTTTCGGATCGGGCTCTGAATCGGCTCAAGGCCCAGGTTGAGGACCTGCTCGATCCCGAGGCGGTGCGCCGTATCAGGAAGCGCCTACATCTCACCCAAAAAGATGCCGGCCGATTGATCGGTGGCGGCCCCAACGCTTTCCAGAAATATGAGAGCGGCGACGTGCTAGTCAGCCATGCGGTGATGAGTGCCCTGCTGCTGCTCGACCGGGATCCGTCCGGTCTCTCTGTTCTGAGTCAACGCGCACAGCAGAGGAACTCGACGTAAGTTTCCGTTCGACGGACAAACCAGAATTCGAACTATATTCCCGCCCATTGAAATCAATGGGTTGTGGAATAGAAAGTTCGATCGCAGATTCTCGTCCTCCGCCAGCTTTGCGGAGACTGGTTTCATTGACCGACACGAAAACATTGTTTTCCAACCAGTTCGTATCGCATCAGGATGGCTATTTGTTCTATCCGGGGCGCAAAGCTGGCGGAAGGTTCGTCTCCAACGCCGAATTCCAAGCGCTTGTCGCTCAGTGGCAATCGGTTGCGGGCTTCGCAGGCACGTTGAAAACCGTTCTCACGGTTATCCTGATCATTGCCTTGGGTATGGTCGTCACCGACTTGTTCGATGTTGGAGAATGGGCTGAATACCTCGCGGTGTGCGGCGCGGTCGCTTTTGTCATTGCGCGCGTAATGTGGGCCAGTTTCGCACCCTGGCGACGTGTTGCGGGCAGGCCGGATGCGGTTCCACCTCGCCCGCCCGCGCTATTGAAGCGACAGGCACGAGCGATGCTGCGATGGCGCATGATTATCCCAGTTCTCATCGTCAGCACCAGCGCATTTGCTTTCGGCATTTATGTCACGCCGAAAACGTCGGAGGACTGGCTCTGGCTCGTCGGCAGCGGCGCCATGGCTGCAACCTATGGGTGGATCGCGATCCAGAAATATCGGGATCGCGCTCAAATCTAGCGCATCGCTTCACGCTCCGCAGGAACGCCGCCACCCCATCAGAAATGCAGCGCCCGGCCGTAGGCGTCGAGCACGCTTTCGTGCATCATCTCGCTGAGCGTCGGGTGCGGGAAGATGGTCTGCATCAGTTCGGCCTCGGTGGTCTCGAGCACCTTGCCCACGGTGTAGCCCTGGATCAGCTCGGTGACCTCGGCGCCGACCATGTGCGCGCCGAGCAACTCGCCGGTCTTGGCGTCGAATACGGTCTTCACGAAGCCCTCGGCCTCGCCGAGCGCGATGGCCTTGCCGTTGCCGATGAAGGGGAAGCTGCCAACGCGGACCTCGTGGCCGGCCTCCTTTGCCTTGGCCTCGGTGATCCCGACAGAGGCGATCTGCGGGTGGCAGTAGGTGCAACCCGGGATCGCCGAGCGGTTGAGCGGATGCGGGTGGACGTCTGTGTTGCCGAGTTCCTTGGCGATGGCCTCGGCGGCGGTCACGCCTTCGTGGCTCGCCTTGTGCGCCAGCCACGGGCCGGGCGTGCAATCGCCGATCGCCCACAGCCCGGCGGATTTGGTGCGGCCATAGGGGTCGATCTGGATGAAGCCGCGGTCCATGTCGACAAGGCCTTCAAGGCCCACGCCTTCGGTGTTGGGCACGATCCCGATGGCGACGATCACGTGGGTGAAGTCGCTGGTGGCCGAAGCGCCCGCCTTGTCCTTGATGGTCGCGGTTAGCCCCGTGTCCGAGACCTTGATCGCCTCGACCCCCGCGCCGGTCATGATGGTAATGCCCTGCTTCTTCAGCGACTTCTCGAGGAAGGTCGAGACGTCCGCGTCCTCGACCGGCACGATCCGGTCGAGCATCTCGACCACCGTCACCTCGCTGCCGAGGTCGTTGTAGAAGCTCGCGAATTCGATGCCGATCGCGCCCGATCCGATCACCAGCAACTGCTTGGGCAGCTCGGCGGGGGTCATGGCGTGGCGATAGGTCCACACGCGCTTGCCGTCGGCGGGGGCAAAGGGCAGGTCGCGGGCGCGCGCGCCGGTGGCGACGATCACGTGCTTGGCCGAGAGCTGCTCCTCGCCCTTGTCGCTCTTCACCGTCAGGCTGGTGGGGCCGGTCAGCGTGCCGGTGCCCATGTGCACGGTGATCTTGTTCTTCTTCATCAGGTGCGTGACGCCCTGATTGAGCTGTTTGGCCACCCCGCGGCTGCGCTTGACGATGGCGGCCAAGTCCGCTTCGATCTGGCCTGCGACCTTGAGCCCGTAGTCGCCAGCGTGCTGCATGTAGTGGAAGATCTCGGCCGAACGCAGCATCGCCTTGGTCGGGATGCAGCCCCAGTTGAGGCAGATGCCGCCCAGGTTCTCGCGTTCCACGATCGCGGTCTTGAGCCCGAGCTGCGCGCAGCGAATCGCCGCGACATAGCCGCCGGGGCCCGAGCCCAGCACGATCACGTCATAGGAGGCGGACATTCAGATGATCCCTTTCCGAAGCTGATGTAGGAGACAATGAGACACTGTTCAGGGGCAGAAAACCAGCCGTGCCGACGGTGCCGGAAAAGCGGGGTGCGACGCACGCGCAAAGGGGGCTGCGGAGGATCATCGCGGGCATCATGACAGGCGCGGCGCGTGTAGGAAAACGCTTCATTGCCCGGGATCCGCTGCAAGCGCGCGCGGGCGGCCGTCCTCGCCGATCAGGACGAATTTGAAGGTGCCGCGCGCGACGGTCTGGCTCGCCTCGCCGTTGCGCTCGCGGGCGACGGCCTCGGCGGCGATGGTGAGCGAGGTGGTGCCGGTGGCGAGCACCTCGCAATAGACCGAAAGTTCGTCCCCCACCGCCATTGCGCCCGGAAAGGCGAAGTCGGTGGCCGCAACGACCACCGCCTTGCCCTGCCCGACCCGGCTCGCGAGAGAACCGGCACCCAGCGCCATCTGCGCCATCAACCACCCGCCGAACACCCCGCCATAGGGGTTGGTATCAGACGGCATGGCGGTGACGCGGATCTGGGGGTAGCGGTCGGTCATGCCGCTCTCCTTACCACCGCTGCGCGGCGGGCCCCTTCCTCTCCCGCAAGGGGAGAGGAGGTTTCACCGGGCGTGGTCACACCACCAGCCCCATCGGGTTCTCGACGAGGTTTTTCAGCGCCTCCATCAGCTGCGCGCCGTCCGCGCCGTCGATGGCGCGGTGGTCGAAACTGCCGGTGGCGCTCATCACCGTGGCGACGACGATCTGGCCGTCCTCGACCCACGGACGCTGCTCGCCCGCGCCGACTGCAAGGATCATCGCCTGCGGCGGGTTGATCACCGCGTCGAACTGCTTGGTGCCGAACATGCCGAGGTTGGACAGGCTCGCCGTGCCGCCCTGGAATTCGTGGGGTTGCAGCTTGCCGTCCTTGGCCTTGCCCGCCAGCGCCTTCATCTCGGTGCTGATTTCCGCCAAGCCCTTGCGGCCCGCATCGCGAATGATCGGGGTGATGAGGCCGGAAGGCGCTGCGACCGCCACCGAAATGTCCTGACGGGTGAATTGCAGCAGGGTGTCGCCCTGGTAGCTGACATTGCACTTGGGCACGCGCTGCAATGCGCGGGCGAGCGCCTTGATGAGCAGGTCGTTGACCGACAGCTTCACCCCGTCCGCTTCAAGCGACTTGTTGAGTTCGCCGCGCAGCTTGAGCAGTGCATCAAGGCGGATATCGACCGTGAGGTAGATATGCGGGATAGTCTGCTTGGCCTCGGTCAGGCGGCGGGCGATGACCTTGCGGACATTGCCGAGCTTCTGGACCTCGTAAGGCGCATCGAGATCGCCGCCAAGGCTGGGGACGGGGGCCGGCGCGGGCGGCGCTGCGGGTGCGCTGGCGGCAGGGGCTGGGGCTGCGGCCGGAGCGGCAGCGGCGGCGGCAGGGGCGGCGGGCGTGTAGTTTTCGATATCGTCCTTGACGATCCGGCCATTGGGGCCGGTCCCCTTGACCAGTGCGAGGTCGATCCCCTT
Source organism: Porphyrobacter sp. AAP82 (assembly GCF_000331285.1). Lineage (GTDB taxonomy): Bacteria > Pseudomonadota > Alphaproteobacteria > Sphingomonadales > Sphingomonadaceae > Erythrobacter. The sequence goes on from NZ_ANFX01000008.1 coordinate 13,816, forward strand.
GGCACCCGCGATCCGCTTGGCGAGCGGCGAGACGATGATCCGCGCGCCCTGTGCTGCCGGGACCGGAGCGGAGGCGGGGGCAGCCGCGGGTGCAGCCGCAGGGACCGGTGCGATGGGGGGGGAGCCGCCCTTGAGGATCGCGGCCTCGACATCTTCCTTGGTGATCTTGCCCTTGGGGCCCGTGCCGGCCAGCCCCGCAAGGTCGATGCCGTTGACCTCGGCGAGCTTCCTTGCGGTCGGCGTGGCGGCGGGCCCTTCGGCGGCCGGAGCCTCTGCCGCAGGGGCAGCCGCTGCGGCGGGTGCGGGGGCGGCGTCCTCTCCCTCGGCGGTCAGCCGCGCGATCACCGCGCCGACCTTCACGCCCTCGGTCCCGGCCTCGACGAGGATCTCGGCAATCACGCCTTCATCGACCGCCTCGAACTCCATGGTCGCCTTGTCGGTCTCGATCTCGGCCATCACGTCGCCCGAGCGCACGGTGTCACCGACCTTGACCAGCCACTTGGCGAGCGTACCCTCTTCCATGGTGGGCGACAATGCCGGCATCTTGATGTCGAGGGCCATGATCCGCTGAAACTCCCGTAAACGATCCTTGGGGTTTCTCTGGCCAATTCCCTAACGTCCGGCAAGGCGTGGAAGCGCTAGGACTTGCCATTCCATACGAATGCATTGATACGTTCACGCCCAACGGGGTCCGACACAATGCGCACATTTCTGGTCATCATCGACGAGAGCGAGGAGGCGACCTCGGCCCTGCGCTATGCGGCAAGGCGCGCGGTGGCGGTGGGGGGCGCGGTGCATCTGCTCGCGCTGGTGCCGCAGCAGAACTTTTCCGCTTTCGGCGCGGTCCAGGCGACCATCGAGGCCGAAGCGCGCGACCGGGCGGAGATGCTCGCGCACGGGGTGGCCGGCAATCTGCTGGCGGAAAGCGGGATCATGCCGACGATCTCGGTCAAGATCGGACAGGGCCAGAAGATCGTCAGCGAATTCCTTGCCGAACATGCCGAGGTCGCCGCCCTCGTGCTCGGCGCCGCAAAGGGCGCCGCGCCCGGCCCGCTGGTGACGCATTTCTCGGGCGCGGCGGGCAGCCTGCCCTGCCCGCTCTACATCATCCCGGCCGATTACGACGAGACGGGCAACGCGCTCCACCTGTAGGCGCGAAGGCTCATTTCCTGCGGCCCTGATGGCGGATATTGCCGGGCCGCCCGCGCTTGCCGACCATGAACTTGCCCGCCGTCCTGGGCGCTCCGCCTGCGGGTTTGCGCCGGTCTTCGGGCCTGTTCCCGCGCGGCTCGATCGCCCGCGCATCGGCATCGGGGAGCACGAATTTGAGCGAGCCTGTCAGCGGGTTGGCCTCGGCAAGCTTGAGCTTCAGCCGGTCGCCGGTGGCATAGGTCGTCCCGCTGTCGCTGCCGACCAGCGCCTTGGCGGCCTCGTCGTGGCGGAAATATTCGCCGCCCAGGGTCGAGATCGGGACGAGCCCGTCGCCGCCGAGGCCGGTGATGGTGGCGAAGAAGCCGAAGCTCTGCACCCCGGTGATGCGCGTGTCGAACACCTCGCCCACCCTGCCCGAAAGCCAGGCGGCGACATAGCGGTCGATGGTGTCGCGCTCGGCCTCCATCGCGCGGCGCTCGGTCTGGCTGATCGCGTCGGAGACCTGCTGGAGGCTGGCGCGGTCACGGTCCGAAAGGCCGGAAGTGGCAGGAATCGACCCCGGCGGGGCGGGCTGTTCGAGCTTGTAGGCATCAACCAGCGCGCGGTGGACGAGAAGATCGGAGTAGCGGCGGATCGGCGAGGTGAAGTGGGCGTAGCTGCCCAGCGAAAGCCCGAAATGCCCGGCATTGGCGGGGCCATAATAAGCCTGGGTCTGGCTGCGCAGCACCGCCTCCATCACCAGCGCGCGCTCGGCCTCGTCAGAGATGTCCTTGAGCATCCGGTTGAACAGGCCCGGCGTCACCACCTGCCCGAGGGCAAGCTTCTTGCCCATCGTCGCAAGATAATCGCGCAGCGCGATCAGCTTTTCGCGGCTTGGCGGCTCGTGGATGCGGTAGACGACGGGCGCGGTCTTCGCCTCCAGCGCCTTGGCCGCCGCGACGTTGGCCGCGATCATGAAATCCTCGACCACGCGGTGCGCATCGAGCCTATCGCGGATCGCGATCGAGGCGATGCGGCCTTCCTCGTCGAGCACCACGCGGCGTTCGGGCAGTTCGAGTTCGAGCGGATCGCGGGCATCGCGCGCTGCGGCGAGCGCGCGCCATGCGGCCCACAGATTGGCAAGGTAGGCGGGCGCGTTGCCATCATCGACCGCCTTCTGCGCGTCCTCATAGGCAATGTTGTGCGCGATCCGCACCAGGGCGCGGGTGAAGCGGTAGCTCGAGATCTTGCCGTCAGCGTTGATGTGGAGGTGGCACGCCATCGCCGCGCGGTCCTCGCCCTCCTTCAGGGAACACACGTCGGCCGAGAGCACCTCGGGCAGCATCGGCACCACGCGGTCGGGGAAGTAGACCGAATTGCCGCGCTTCCTCGCCTCGCGGTCGAGCGCGGAGCCCGGGCGCACGTAGAACGAGACGTCGGCAATGGCGACCAGCGCGTTGAACCCCCCCTGCCCATCCGGTTCGGCCCAGATCGCATCGTCATGGTCGCGCGCATCGGCCGGGTCGATGGCAACGATCGGCAGATGCCGCAGGTCCTCGCGCGCCTTGTCGGAGAGCTTGAGCTTCGCCGCGCGCGGGGCTTCCTCCAGCACCTCATCGGGGAAGATGTGCGGGATGCCGTGCTTGGCGATGGCGATGAGGCTGAACGAGCGCGGGGCGAGCGGATCGCCGACCACCTCGATCACCTTCACGCCTGCCCGCTCGGAGCGCCCCACCCGCTCGGCGATGACCAGCTGGCCTTCCTCCGCTTCGCCCCGGTCGGCGATGGGCGCGGACTGGCGGACGCGCTTGTCGACGGGAGCGAGCCACGCCTTGCCGGTCCTGTCGATCTCGACGATCCCCATCAGGCCTTCTGTCCGCGCGGGCAGCTTTTTCATGGGATGCGCGATCCACACGCCGCCTGTGGTCTCCTCGGTGCGCGCGAGGATGCGGTCGCCGCGCTTCAGCGCTGGCGGCCGCTTGGCGCCCCGCACCTTGGGCTCGCGCACCGCAAGGCGCGGTGGCTTGCCCGGGGCTTCGGGGTCCCAATTGTCGGGCTCGGCGATCAGCTCGCCATCATCGACATCGACGATCCGGAGCGTCGTCACCTTGGGCACCCCGCCCATGCGGTGGAAGGCGGATTTGGAGCCGTCAATCAGGCCTTCCTCGGCCATGTCCTTGAGCAGGGCCTTGAGCTTGATCTTCTCCTGCCCCTTCAACCCGAACGCCTTGGCGATCTCGCGCTTGCCGGCGGGAATGTCGGAAGACTGGATGAAGTCGAGCACCTGTTGGCGGCTCGGCATCCCCTGGGGGAGCTTGGGAGGTTTGGGCATTTCAGTCTTTTTTGTTCGCGCCAAGCCGCCAAGTCGCCAAGGGGGCTGTGTTGTTGATCAGGCGTTTCACCCCATCCTTGAACATGGGAGTGCCGAAGTTGGTGACGAAGCCGAGGGGAAAGCCACCCAGCATGATATAGGTCAGCGCCTGTTTTGCATGAGCGGGCGATGCCCGCTCGACGGATTTGATTTCGATGACGATGCTTCGTTCAACAAGCAAATCGATCTTGTAAGCGGAAGGCAGGACAATACCATCAAATTTCGCATCGACCGGCACCTGCCGGTCCACCAGAATGCCATCGCGCTCCAATCGTGCTGCAAGCAGAGCCTCATAGGCGCTTTCCAGCAGACCAGGGCCCAAATCGCGATGCAACCTATAGGCCGTATCCACAATCGTGCGCGCCAAAGCGTCAAGGTCTGCGTGTGGCTCTATCATCTTGGCGCCTTGGCGGCTTGGCGCGAAAAATATCTCATTTCCCTACCGGCTCGAATGCTCCGCCGGGAACAGCGCTGGAGACGGGCGAGCAATAATCGCCGTCACAGGCCGAGACGCCGAATATCCAGTCATCACCGCGAAGGGGGAAGGCCTGCTCGTAGCCAGATGCGGTGGTGTCGAGCATCTCCACTGACCAGTCGGGCCAAAACGTGCTCGCATCCGGGAAGTTGTCTGCTGCCATTTCGGAATCACGCCATGAGGGTTCATCTGTGCGGCGAGCGAAGATCTGAAAACGGTTTGCCCCTACCACGTTGCTCCACCCAATCCCGGTATCCACCCGCACCGCCGCATTCACGCTCACCTTGGGCGGCATCGGCGCGCGGGCGAGCGCGTCGAGCGCGCGGACATTGAGCTTCGTCACCCCGGCGAGGTAGGCAAAATCCATCGCGTCGATGGTGTCGCCATAGACCACGCCGTTCTCGGTGCGCAGGTCCTGGTGCTGGTGGTCGTAATCCTCAACCCCGACGGAAAAGCGGATCGCGGGGTAGCCCTTCTGAAGGAACGGCACCTGATCCCCGCCCCGCCCCATGCGGTCGGTGCGCCAGATCTGGCGGACTTGCAGGCCGTCCGGGTGCTTCTCCGCCAGCCCTGCCACCCAGCGCGAGAGGTTGCGCGAGGGCGTGTCGTTCTCGCCCCCGAAACGGGTCTGCGCGGCCCGCAGCTTGTCCGTAAGATCAGCGCGCGGGCCTTCGGAGAAGACGCGCACGATCTTCGGCTCGCAATAGCCGTTGCTCCCGCAGGAATTGCCGACGATGTCGTTGTTGAGCACCGCCTTCACCGTGAACCCCTGCGCCTCTGCCCAGTTCGCCAGGATCTGCCCGCCGTGGAGCCCCTGCTCCTCGCCCGAAAGCAGCGCGTAGATGATGGTTGCGGGGTATTTCGTTCCCGAAAGCACCCGCGCCGCCTCGATCACCAGCGCCGTGCCGCTGCCGTCGTCATTGGCGCCCGGCGCGTCGGAGGCCGCGTCCATGACATCGGAGACACGGCTGTCGATGTGGCCCTGCACGATCACGACCTCGTTCGGCCGCTCGGTGCCGCGCTGGATCGCGACCGCGTTGCGCACCAGCGTCGGCACGGGGACACGCGGACCGGTGACGGTTTCTCCCACCGGCAGCACCTCAAGGCACCCGCCGCATTTCGCGCCGATGCGGCGGAACTCTTCCAGTCCCCAGTCGACCGCCGCGCCGATCCCGCGCCTGGGGTCGGTCTGCAAGGACAGGGTGTGCCGGGTTCCGAAGCTGACAAGCCTGGCAACGTCCTGCTCCAGCCTTTCGGCGGAGACCTCGTCGGCGGGGTGGGGTTCGGCGGCGAGCGGGGCGGCGACGAGGGCGGCGACAAGCAGGGCACGTTTCAACATGCCCCCTGTCTGCCCGCCCTCCGGCAGAGGCGCAAGCCTAGTAGGCGCGGGCCACCAGAATGCGCTCGGTCGCCGGCGCGCCGGTGAAGATGCAGGCGCCGCTCGCCGCCTGCGCGCCGCGCGGCACGTTGCGGATGGTGAGCTTGACCGCCTTCAGCTTCTCGACCACCGCTTCGAGCGCGCTGCCGGTCGGCTTGGCCCACTCGACCTCGACCCAGCCGGGATATCTGCCGCCCTTCTCGAAGTGGTCGACGACCGCCTGCCATGCGGTCAGCCCGCGGGTGATATTGGCATCGCGGCGCGCGCGGGCCTCTTCGTAGAGGCCGTTCTGGATTGCTTCGAGCACCCCACCCGCCGCGGCGACGAAATCGGCATGCTGGGGATAGGTGAAGGCGGGCTTGCCGTTGGCGTCGTTCCACAGCTGGTCGCGGCGCAGGACCGCGATCTTGCCTTCCGCCATGTCGCGCGGGCCGACCTCGATGATGACAGGCGCGCCCTTTCTCACCCAGTCCCAGCGCTTGGCTGCGGCCTTGCCCGGCTTCACGTCAAGCAGCACGCGGACGCGTTCGCCCAGCGCGCTCGTGGCGGCCAGCGCGGCGCGCACGTCTTCGCAATAGGCGATCAGCTCCGCGTCCTCGGGAGCCTCGCGCAGCATCGGGATGATGACGATCTGCTGGGGCGCGATCGCGGGCGGCACCCGCAAGCCGTCATCATCGCCATGCGTCATGATGACCCCGCCGATCATCCGGGTCGAGACGCCCCAGCTGGTGGTGTGGCAATATTGCTGGCTGCCCTCGCGGTCCTGGAACTGGATACCGGCCGCATGCGCGAAGTTGGTGCCGAGATAGTGGCTCGTTCCCGCCTGCAATGCCTTGCCGTCCTGCATCATCGCCTCGATCGACCAGGTCTCGACCGCGCCGGGGAAGCGTTCATTCTCCGGCTTCTCGCCCGCGATCACGGGGAGTGCGAGGTCATCTTCCGCGCACGCCCGGTACATTTCGAGCGCCCGGTGGGTTTCGGCCAGCGCATCCTCGCGGGTCTCGTGCGCGGTGTGGCCTTCCTGCCAGAGGAATTCGCTGGTGCGCAGGAACATCCGCGTGCGCATCTCCCAGCGCACCACATTGGCCCACTGGTTGGTGAGCAGCGGCAGATCGCGCCAGCTCTGCACCCAGCGCGCCATGGCATCGCCGATGATCGTTTCCGAGGTCGGGCGCACCACCAGCGGTTCTTCGAGCTTGGCTTCGGGATCGGGGATCAGCCCGCCCTTGCCATCGGCGATCAGCCGGTGGTGGGTGACGACCGCCATTTCCTTGGCGAAGCCTTCGACATGCTCGGCCTCGCGGGTGAAATTGGCGAGCGGGATGAACAGCGGGAAGTAGCAGTTCGAAACGCCCGCGGCCTTGATCCGGTCGTCCATCAGGCGCTGGATGCGTTCCCAGATGCCGTAGCCCCACGGCTTGATGACCATGCACCCGCGCACCCCCGATTCTTCGGCGAGGTCGGCGGCGGAGATGACCTCCTGATACCACTTGGCAAAGTCGTCTTCGCGCTTGACGGAGAGCGCGTGGCGGATCTGGGACACGGGTGCTGGCTTCCTGCTTGAATTAGGCGGCAGGGCGCATTGCCCTATTTGCCGAGTTCGTCCAGCTTCTTTTGCATCGCCGCCATCTGTTCGCGCAGCACGGCGATCTCGTCGCGGGTTTCCGGCGCCGGCTTGGGAGCGGCGGGCTTGTCCTTGCCCTTGCCGAGCCCGGGCATGAACACATCGGCCGCCGCGCGCATCATCGCCATGTTGGTTTCATGGATCGCGGCAAAGGGCGTCGCGCTGATGCCCTTCTCGAAGGCCTCGCGGATCTTCGACTGGTTCTCGCGGAAATTGGCCATGCTGGCTTCGAGATAGGAGGGCATCAGCGCCTGCATCGAATTGCCGTACATGCCGATCAGCTGGCGCAGAAAGCTGACGGGGAGCATCTGCTGCCCGCCGTTCGCCTCTTCATCCATGATGATCTGGGTCAGGATCTGGTGGGTGATGTCATCGCCGGTCTTCGCGTCGAGCACCTGGAATTCGACGTTCTCGCGCACCATCCGCGCCAGATCCTCGAGGGTGATGTAGCTCGACGAGGCCGTGTTGTAGAGCCGCCGGTTGGCGTATTTCTTGATGATGATGGCATCGCCCGCTTCACCGGATGCTGCCGCTTTCGTCCTGACCATTGCTGTTTGACCCCGCGTTATCTTATCTTTCGTAAGGGGCTTTTAGCACCTGCACTAGCTGCGGTGCAACAACAACGCTGGTGCGGCCTCAGCGCGCCCGCAAGCGGGGGCCGATAGTGGTCAGAAGTTCGTAAGCCGAAAGAGCGTTTTGCTGCGCAGCATCGGCGATGCTCCAGGGCACATCGAGCCAGTCTCCCGCCGCTGCATCGGGCGCTGCGGCAAGATCGACCACCACCATGTCCATCGACACCTTGCCGAGGATCGGCAGCGCCCGTCCGTCGTGGCGGAGCGCATTGCCCGGCCCGCGCTGGCGCAGGAAGCCGTCGGCATAGCCGATCGAGACCGTGCCCACCCGCATGTGCGTGCTGGCGATAAAGGCGCTGTTGTAGCCCACGCCCTCGCCAGGTGCGATCTGGCGGATCTGGAGCAACTGCGCCTCGATCCTGGCGACGGGGCGGATGTGCTCTGCCAGCTCCGCGCGCGGCACCCCGCCATAAAGCGCAAGGCCCGGGCGGGTGACATCGAAGGCGAAGCTTTCCCCCAGCGCGATGCCGGCGCTGTTGGCGAGGCTGCGGCGCCGATGGGCAATGGCTTCTCCAGCCTCGGCGAGAAGTTCGGCCTGCATCCGGTTCATCGCCGTGCGTTCGTCGGCGCTGGCGAGGTGGCTCATCAGGATGTCGATATCGAGCGCGGCGATCGCCGGATCGCCCGCCTCGGCAAGCCCGATCCCGAGGCGGTTGATGCCGGTGTCGACCATCAGGTGGCACCGGCCTGCGCCTGTCGCTGTCCACAGCCGTGCCTGATCGAGCGAGTTGATGACCGGCACCGCGCCCGTTGCTCTCGCATAGGCGCAATCGGCCTCGGACAGCACGCCGTGGAGCACCGCCACCTGTTCGGCCGGCACATGCCTGGTGACCGCGGCAACCTCGCTCCAGTGGGCGACGAAGAAGTCGCGGCAGCCGGCATCGCGCAAGGCGGGGACGCAAGCCTCGACGCCAAGGCCATAGGCATCCGCCTTGACCGCCGCGCCTGCCCTTGCCCCGCCCGACAGCGCATCGAGCGCGCGCCAGTTGGCCGCCAGCGCGCCGGTATCGACGACGAGGCGCAAGGTCGGCGGCGGCAGCGGGGCGGCCCGATCAGTCATCCGCAAAGTCTTGCGGTGGTCCATCCGGCAGGCCCCACCACGCCACGGCGACACCAAAAGCGACCACTGCCCAGGTGTACCATAGGCCCGAATAGACATTGCCGGTGGTAGCGACGATGTAGGTCGCGATCAGCGGCAGGAACCCGCCGAGGTAGCCTGCACCGATGTGGTAGGGGATCGACATCGAGGAATAGCGGATCTGCGGCGGGAACATCTCCGACAGCAGCGCTGCGACCGACCCATAGGTCAGCGCCGACAACACTCCCATCGCGAGCAGCAGCAGCACGATGCCGATGATGTTGACGAAGGGCGGCACCTGCTTGGCAAAGCTGTAGCCGCGCGCTTCGAGCAAGTCCTGCACCGCCGTCTTCTGGTCCGCGGCGGGCGTGGCGGCGAGATCGAGCCGCTCGGGCCCGACCGTGACCGCAAGGCCCTCGCCAGCAGCCAGGCTGTAGGGAACGCCGAGCGTGGTGAGGTCCTGGAGCAGCCTGCCGCAATCGGTCGCCTGCTTCTGCGCGAAGGCGTCGAAGTCGCACTGCGTCCCGACCACCGCCACGGGGGCCGTCGCGGCTGCTTGCCGCAGCCCGGGATTGGCGAGCGCGCCCAGCCCCCAGAAGACCGGGAACAGCAGCACGAGGGTCGCCAGCGCGCCGACGATGATCGGCTTCTTGCGCCCGATCCGGTCCGACCACCGCCCGACCAGCACGTAGAAGCCCATCGACAGCAGGCCCGAGACCAGCAGGACGAGGTTCACCACCTGGTCGTCCATCCGCATCGGCCCCTTGAGGAACGACATCCCCGAGAAAAACGCCGTATACCAGATCGTCGTCAGCACGCCGGTGATCCCGAACAGCGCGACGAAGATGCGCTTCTTGTTGCCGGGATAGGTGAAGCTTTCGATGAAGGGGTTGCTGGCCATCTCGCCCGCTTCCTTCATCGCCTGGAACACCGGGCTTTCGGAGAGCTTGAGGCGCATCCACAGCGAAATGCCGAGCAGGATCAGCGAGAGCAGGAAGGGCACCCGCCAGCCCCAGGCCTTGAAGGCTTCGGCCGGGATCAGGAGCTGGCAGCCGAGCACGACGATGATGCTTAGCACGAAGCCGCCGACCACGCTCGCCTGGATGAAGCTGGTGTAGAAACCGCGCTTTTCGGGCGGGGCATGCTCGGCGACATAGACCGCCGCCCCGCCATATTCGCCGCCGAGCGCGAGGCCCTGGAGGATGCGCAGGAACAGCACGATGAGCGGCGCGGCAAGCCCGATCGAATTGGCGGTCGGCACAAGTCCGACGCCCGCGGTTGCGATGCCCATCAGCGTCACGGTGACAAGGAAGGTGTATTTGCGACCGAGCCGGTCACCCAGAAAGCCGAACAGGATCGCGCCCAAGGGGCGGAACCCGAAGCCGACGGCGAACCCGGCCCATACCAGCAGCACCTCGAGCGTCGCATTGTCCGAAGGGAAGAAGGCCGCGCCGATCAGCCCGGAGAGCGTGCCGTAGATGAAGAAATCGTACCACTCGAAGATCGTGCCGGCGCTCGAAGCGCCGATCACCAGGCGGATTTCGCTCTCGCTCGGCTCGCGTATGCCAAGCGCCTGCGCCTCTGACATGTCCCTCGTATCCCCTCTTGTCACTGGCTGATGCGGCCCTGTTTCCGGCACCTGCCCCTAGCGAGTGCCAGCCCCTTGGAATAGCGCCGTGCGCGCCGCCGTCCACGGCAATATCAGCGCGCCGTGGCGTCCGGGGTGCCCGAGCGCCGGAGCGAGCGCGGCAATCCCCGGCCAATCGGGGAGCGCGCCGCTGCCGGAGAGCCATGCCTCGAGGTCCTCGGCGGCCGCGGCTACAGCCTCCGGCCTGCGCCCCGCTGCCGCCTGTGCCAGCAGGGCCGCGGATGCCTGTCCGATCGCGCAGGCGCTGACTTTCATGCCGACCCTTGCGATGTGACCGGACCTGTCGAGGGCGAGCCCCACCGTTATCACGCTGCCGCAACTGCGCGAACGCGCCTCGGCCCGCAAGGGCAGGTCATCGGCGAGGGGAAATGCCGCAAGGCCAGTCGCCAGCCCCAGCAAGGCGGGCGAATAGAGCCTGGCCGCCCTTTGCGCGCTCACTTGCGGAACTTGGCCGCCGCCGCGGCGCGGGCGTCCTCCTCGCCGCGCAGCTGGTCACGCCGGATCGCGATCGCCGGGAGCAGCTGGCGCGAGAAGGCATCGGCCGCAGCATAGGTGCGTGCGGTGGTGATCCATTCGGGCCGGCCCTTGTAGCCCCAGCTGTCGTCGAAGCCGGTGACCAGCATGGCGAAGGCGAACACCGCCATCAGCGCGCCCTTGACCCCGCCGAAACCGAAGCCGAGCACGCGGTCTACGGGGCCGAGCACCGCGCCGTCCGACGCGCCGCTGGCGGTGCCGATGATGACCTTCATCGCCGCATAGGGGATGAGCAGCAGCAGCGCGAAGGCGAACAGCGAAACGGTCGGCTCGGAGCGGTAGAAGTTCTTGAGGCCCTCGGTCAGGTCAGGGTGGAGGAAATGCAGCGCCATTGCCGCCATGATCCACGAGGCAAGGCTCAGCACCTCCTGCACCAGGCCGCGCGCAAAGCCGCCGATCGCGGCGATCGTGACGATGATGGCGATGATGATGTCGAGGACGGCCATAGTCCCTGACGATTATGCGTTGCCCATCACCTGGTCAACGACGTTCGCAAGTGCAGCAAGCCCGCGGTAGTCGGCACCGCGCTCGCCATTGGCCGAGCCCGCCGGACCGTAGCAGCGTGCAAAGCCAAGCTTGGCCGCCTCGCGCAGGCGCAGCGGGGCGTGGGCCACGGGGCGGATCTCGCCGGCAAGGCTGACCTCGCCGAACCACGCCGTCTTGTCGGGCAGTGCCCGGTCGGCGAGCGCCGAGACCAGCGCGGCGGCCACTGCGAGATCGGCCGCCGGGTCGGTCAGGCGGTATCCGCCCGCGATGTTGAGATAGACCTCGGCCGAGGAGAAGTTGAGCCCGCAGCGCGATTCCAGCACCGCAAGCAGCATCGCCAGCCGCCCGCTGTCCCACCCCACCACCGCCCGGCGCGGGGTCGCGCCCGATTGCAGGCGCACGATCAGCGCCTGGATCTCGACCAGCACGGGCCGCGTGCCTTCCAGCGCCGGGAACACCGCGCTCCCGGCAAGCGGCGTCTCGCGGCCCGAGAGGAACAGCAGCGAGGGGTTGGCGACCTCCTCCAGCCCCTCGCTCGCCATGGCGAAGACCCCGATCTCGTCGACCGCGCCGAAGCGGTTCTTCAAGCCACGCAGAATGCGGTACTGGTGCGAACGCTCGCCCTCGAAGCTCATCACCACATCGACCATGTGTTCGAGCACGCGGGGCCCCGCGATGGTGCCATCCTTGGTGACGTGGCCGACGAGAACCAGCGCGCAGCCGCTTTCCTTGGCGTAGCGGATCAGCTCCAGCGCGCAGCCGCGCACCTGGCTGACGGTGCCGGGCGCGCCCTCGATGGTGTCGGAATGCATCGTCTGGATCGAATCGATCACCAGCAGTGCGGGCGGCTCGCCTTGCCCGAGCGTCGTCAGGATATCGCGCACCGAGGTTTCCGAGGCGAGCCGGATCGGCGCATCGGCCACGCCCATGCGCGCGGCGCGCAGCCTCACCTGCCCGGCGGCCTCCTCTCCGCTCACATAGACCACATCATTGCCGCCCCGCGCGATCGTTGCCGCAGTCTGGAGCAGCAGGGTCGATTTGCCGATACCGGGATCGCCGCCAAGCAGCACCGCCGAACCCGGCACCAGCCCCCCGCCGAGCGCGCGGTCGAACTCGGCAAGGCCCGTCGACTTCCTCACCGGCAGCGTGGTGGGCGCATTCAATGGTTCGAAGGCGACGGCCCGCCCCCCGCTCGACAAGTCGTGCTTCTGCGAGAACACCGTCGCCGGCACATCCTCGACCAGCGTGTTCCACTGCCCGCAATCGGCGCATTGCCCCTGCCAGCGGTGCGACACGCTCCCGCATTCCTGACACACGTAGCGGCGCTTGGTTTTTGCCATATGCCCTGCCTCTTAACGAGAACAGATAACGAACGCAATTGCATTGCACCGCCCGCTCGCGCTAGACACCTGTCGATGCGCCAGAAGGAACTGCGCCTTGCTCTCGTGTGCTACGGCGGGGTCAGCCTGGCGGTCTACATGCACGGCATCACCAAGGAGGTGTGGCACCTTGCCCGAGCGAGCCGTGCCTTCCACCACCCTGCGGCCGTCAGGCTGGAGGGGGTGGCGGCGGCCTATCGCGACTTTCTCAAGGCCATCGAGCGCGATCACGGACTGCAGATCCGCGTGCTCCCCGATATCCTCACCGGTGCGAGCGCAGGGGGGATCAATGCGGTGTTCCTCGCCCAGGCGATCCACGCCGGGCACAGCCTCGAGCCGCTCACCGACCTGTGGCTCGCCAACGCCGATGTCAGCGAGCTGACCGATCCCGGCGCCGAGCCGATGTGGCGCTATGCCAAGGTCTGGGCGCAGCCGATCGCCGAATGGTTCCTGTCGCGCCCCGGCAATGCGGTGAGCGCGACCGTTTCGCCCGAAACCCGCGCCGAGGTGCGCGCCAAGGTGTCGAAGCTGGTGCGCGGGCGGTGGTTCAGCCCGCCGTTCTCGGGCGCGCGCTTTTCGGCGATGCTGCTGGAGGCCTTCATGAAGATGGCCGAGGAGGGCGATGGCATCGCGTTGCTGCCGGAAGGCTATCCGATCGACCTCGCGGTGACCGCCACCGATTTTCGCGGCCACCCCGAAACGCTGCGTCTCAATTCGCCCGCCCAGGTTGAGGAGACCGAGCACCGCCTGCCGATCAACTTCCGCGCGAAAGTGGGCGAGAATGACTGCGCGCCGCTCGCCGATCCGCTCGAACTGGTGCTCGCCGCGCGCGCGACCGCGAGCTTTCCCGGCGCCTTCCCCCCGCTCACCCTTTCAGAGATCGACGCGCTGGCCGAGGCCGAGGGGCACGCCTGGGACGGACGCGCGGCCTTCCTCCGGCGCATCATGCCCACCCATGTCGAACGCGGCACGGTGGGCGAGGTCGCGCTGATCGACGGGGCGGTGCTGGTCAATGCGCCGTTCGGCGCCGCGCTCGCCGCGCTGTACGGCCGTCCCGCCCAGCGCGAGGTCGACCGGCGTTTCGTCTATCTCGACCCGCGTCCCGAAGGAACCCCGCCCGCCCCAGCGATGCGGGCCCGCGAGATCGGCTTCTTCGGCGCGATCTTCGGCTCGCTCTCGACGATCCCGCGCGAACAGCCGATCCGCGACGATCTGGAACGCATCGAGCAGCAATCGCGCGATGCGGCGCGGATCAAGCGGATCGTGATGGACCTGCAAGGCGACATCGACCGCGCGGTGGAAAAGCTGTTCGGCTACACCTTCCTGCTCGACCGCCCTACCCCCAAACGCCTCGCCGCGTGGCGGGCCAAGGCGCAGCAGGCTGCGGCCGAGCGGGCGGGCTATGCCTTCGGAGCCTATGCGCTCATCAAGTTCGATGCGATCCTGCTCCAGCTTGCGCAGCTGACCCTCAAGGCGGCAGGGCAACCCCTGGCCGATCCGCTGCCGCTGGTGAATGCGCTAAGGGGCGAGCTCGAGGTGCGCGGGCTCGGGGTGCTGACCGATGCGGGCGGCGGGGCGACGCACGGCGCGATCGCCTTTTTCCGCGCGCATGACACCGGCTTCCGCATCCGCCGCCTGCAACTCCTCGCCCGCAAGCTGGCGCGCGACTGGCAGGTCGGCCCCGAAGTCGCCGAGGACGCCTTGGACCGCGCCCGCGACCGGCTCTACGAGATCCTCGCGCTCTATCACCGCGCCGATGCCGATGTGCTTCAGGCCGCCCATTTTCGCGGCCTTGCGGCAGACGGCGCGGCACAACCGGGCGCGGTGCTCGATTACCTCGCCGCCCAGCGGCTGCTCCCCGCAACCGATCTGGCCGCCGAGGAAATGCTGATCGACGCGCTCGAGGACATGCCCAGGGCGCTCAAGCGGCGGATGCTGCTGACCTATCTGGGCTTTCCCTTCTACGATGTCGCCACCTTCCCGCTTTCGCGGCGCGAGGGGCTCGATGAATTCAACCCGGTCAAGATCGACCGCATCTCGCCCGATGATGCCCTGAGCATCCGCGAGGGTGGAACCGCGGCAACCCTGCGCGGCATCGAATTCTACAACTTCGGCGCCTTCTTCAGCCGCGACTACCGCGAGAACGATTACCTGTGGGGACGCCTCCACGGGGCGGAGCGGATGATCGATCTCATCGCATCCACGGTCGCGGGCGGTGTCTCGGCGGAGGCCGTGCGTGAAGGCAAGCGCGCGGCGTTCCTTGCGGTGCTGGAGGAGGAGGAGACCGCCGGTCGCTGCCAGCGCGGGCTGGTCGAGCAGATCAGGGCCGAGGTGCGCGAGAAGCTGGGTTAGGCTTTCGGCCCGAAAAACAGCAGCATCACCAGCCGCGAATCCTCCGCCGTCCGCCCGAAACCCGGGGCGGCATTGTGGAACTGCCAGGGCGAGAACAGCAGCAGCCGGTTGAAGCGGGCGGGCACGCGCAGGGTGCGTTCCCACTTGGCGGGGAGCGTGGTGTCCTTGTTGACCACGTCCTCGACCAGTGCATTGATATCGCTGTAACCGCTTGCCGCAATCCTGGCCGGGTCCTGCGGGACGGCCTCGAGCCCGGTGCGCTTGTGGCGGAAGAAGTCGGTGCCGCCCGCCTCGGGCCTGGCGCAATCCTCGGGGCGCGAGAGGTAGAGAATGCCGGAATAGGCCGCCGGGTCGATATGCACCCCGCTGCGTCCCCTGGCGCCCCTCGGGGTAAGGCGGCAATGCCCGTGCTGGGTGCCGCGCTGGGAACCCAGGCTCAGCCCCAAGAGCCGCGAGACCGCAGCATCGATCGCGTCGGTATCGAGCGGCGCGGAGGAATTGAGCCCGGGGAAATTGCCGTGCTGGCGCGCCGGATCATAGTCCAGCCCGAGGGCCGCGCGCCGTGCCGCCCACGGGTCCTTGAGGAAATCGTCGATGACGAGGAGCGAGGGAAGCACTGCGCCCCCTCAGCCCCCGAAGGCGTCCTTCAGCTTGGCAAAGAAGCTGCGGCTTTCGGGGCATTCCTCGCCGGTTTCGGTCGCCTTGAATTCCTCGAGGATTTCCTTCTGGCGGCGCGAGAGCTTGGTGGGGGTCTCGACGATGATCTCCGCGACCATATCGCCGCGCCCGCGCCCTTGCAGCACCGGCATGCCGGCGCCGCGGATGCGCAGCTGCTTGCCCGACTGGATCCCGGCGGGGATTTCGAGCCGGTTGGTCGAACCATCAAGATCGGGAATCTCGACACAGCCGCCAAGGGCTGCGGTGGTGAAGCTCACCGGCACGCGGGTGCCCAGCGTCGTGCCTTCGCGCTCGAACAGGGTGTGGGGCTTGACGTGGAGGAAGATGTAGAGATCGCCCGGAGGCGCGCCGCGCTGGCCTGCCTCGCCTTTGCCGGACAGGCGGATGCGGGTGCCGGTGTCGACGCCTGCGGGAATATCGACCTTGAGGGTCTGGGCCTTGTCGACGCGGCCCTCGCCCCGGCATGACCGGCAGGGGTTCTCGATCACCGTGCCGCGCCCGTTGCAGGTGGGGCACGGGCGCTCGATCACGAACAGGCCCTGCTTGGCGCGCACCGAGCCCATGCCGTGACACAGGTTGCACTGGCGTTCGCTGGTGCCCGGAGTCGCCCCGCTGCCGTCGCAGGTCTCGCAGGACTGCGAGACCTCGATCTCGATCTCGGTCGACTTGCCGTGGAACGCTTCCTCGAGGGTGACCTGCATGTCGTAGCGCAGATCCGCGCCCCGGCGGGTCTGCTGGCGCGGCTGACCGCCGCCGCCAAAGGCGCTGCCGAAGATCGTCTCGAAGATGTCGCCGATATCGGCAAATCCGTCGCCGCCGCGACCGCCACCGAAGGGGCCGCCGCCGTTCATCCCCTGGGTGAAGGCCTCGTGCCCGTAGCGGTCATAGGCCGCGCGCTTCTGCGGATCCTTGAGACAGTCGTAAGCCTCGTTGATTGCCTTGAACCTGGCCTCGGCGCTGGCATCGCCCGGATTGCGGTCGGGGTGCCACTTCATCGCGAGCTTGCGATAGGCGCTTTTGAGCGTCGCCCCGTCGGCATCGCGGGCGCATTCGAGCGTGGCGTAATAGTCGGTCTGGGTAGCCATTCTTTCGCCCCTTTGACCCATCCGTCACCCCCGGTCTGGCGGGAATGACGGGTGGGTGCTCAGGTTGCTCGCTCAGCCCTTCTTGTCTTCGTCGACCTCGGAAAATTCGGCGTCGACAACGTCTTCGGCCGGAGCCTCCTCGGCTGCCGCAGCCTCGCCTTCGGGTCCGGCGGCCTGCTGGGCCTCGTAGATCTGCTGGCCCATTTTCATCGCGCTCTGCGTGAGGGCCTGCGCCTTGGCGTTGATGTCGTCGGCATCGCCGCCCTCGAGCGCGGTCTTGACCGCAGCGATGGCTTCCTCGACCTCGGTTCTGGTCGCGGCATCGATCTTCGCACCGTGCTCCTCGAGCTGCTTTTCGGTCGCGTGGACGAGGCTGTCGGCCTGGTTGCGCGCTTCCGCGGCCGCCCGGCGCTTCTTGTCCTCTTCGGCGAACTTTTCGGCATCCTTGACCATCTGGTCGATGTCGGAATCGCTGAGACCGCCCGAAGCCTGGATCTTGATCGTCTGCTCCTTGCCGGTGCCCTTGTCGCGCGCCGCCACCGACACGATGCCGTTGGCGTCGATATCGAAGGTGACTTCGATCTGCGGCACGCCGCGCGGCGCCGGAGGAATCCCGATCAGGTCGAAATTGCCGAGCAGCTTGTTGTCCGCCGCCATCTCGCGTTCGCCCTGATAGACCTTGATCGTCACCGCGTTCTGGTTGTCCTCGGCGGTCGAGTAGGTCTGGGTCTTTTTGGTCGGGATGGTGGTGTTGCGGTCGATCATGCGGGTGAACACGCCGCCCAGCGTCTCGATGCCGAGCGAGAGCGGGGTCACGTCGAGCAGCAGCACGTCCTTGACGTCGCCCTGGAGCACGCCCGCCTGGATGGCCGCGCCCATGGCGACGACTTCATCGGGGTTCACGCCGGTATGCGGCTTGGCACCGAAGAACTGCTCCACCACTTCGCGCACGCGGGGCATGCGGGTCATGCCGCCCACGAGGATCACCTCGTCGACCTGGTCCTTGCTGATGCCCGCATCGCTGAGCGCCTTCTTGCACGGCTCGAGCGTGCGCTGGATCAGCGCGTCGACCATCTTTTCGAGGTCGGCGCGGGTGATCGTCTCCACCAGGTGCAGCGGCGTGGTGGTGCCGCCTTCCATGCGCGCGGTGATGAAGGGCAGGTTGATTTCGGTGGTTGCCGCGCTCGACAGCTCGATCTTGGCCTTTTCAGCGGCTTCCTTGAGACGCTGGAGGGCGAGCTTGTCGGTCTTCAGATCCATCGCTTCCTTCTTCTTGAAGGAATCCGCGAGGAACTCGACGATCGCATTGTCGAAGTCTTCACCGCCGAGGAAGGTGTCGCCGTTGGTCGACTTCACTTCGAACACGCCGTCCCCGATCTCGAGGATCGAGACATCGAAGGTGCCGCCGCCAAGGTCGTAGACGGCGATGGTCTTGCCATCTTCCTTGTCCATCCCGTAGGCGAGCGCTGCCGCGGTCGGCTCGTTGATGATGCGCAGCACTTCAAGCCCGGCGATCTGGCCTGCGTCCTTGGTCGCCTGACGCTGGGCGTCGTTGAAATAGGCGGGCACGGTGATGACGGCCTGCGTGACGGTTTCGCCGAGATAGCTTTCGGCGGTTTCCTTCATCTTCTGGAGGATGAAGGCCGAAACCTGCGACGGGCTGTAGTCCTCGCCGCCGGCGTTGACCCATGCATCGCCGTTCTTGCCCTTGGTGATCTTGTAGGGAACGAGGCCCATGTCCTTCTTGGTCAGCGGGTCTTCGAACCGGCGACCGATGAGGCGCTTGATCGCAAACAGCGTGTTGTCCGGATTGGTGACCGCCTGCCGCTTGGCCGGCTGACCGATGAGGCGCTGGCCGTCCTTGGTGAAGGCAACGATCGAGGGCGTGGTGCGCGCGCCTTCCGAGTTCTCGATCACCTTGGGCTTGCCGCCGTCCATGACAGCAACGCAGGAGTTGGTGGTGCCGAGGTCGATACCGATTACTTTACCCATTGTTTCCCCATCCATAAGGACATTGTTGGACACCGCTGCCGTCGGCTTCCCGGTGGTCGGCAAAGCACCTTGGCGGCTCGTTTGTGTCGGCGATATAGGTGTGCTTTCGCTTGGCACAAGAGAGCGGGGCCCCTAGATTTGGGGCGATCCACATGGGAGAGATCTGCATGAAATCTGTTCTGAGCACGGCATTGGCGGTGCTGGGGCTTGCCGTACTGCCCGCCTGTTCGCCCGCAGCCGATGCGCCTGCGGGCGATGCGGCAACCGCTTCGCCGGGCGCAGGCCTCGCTGTCAGCAATGCCCGCCTCGTCCTCGCGCCGGTCGCCGGCAACCCGGCGGCCGTCTATTTCGACCTTTCCTACAGCGGCGCGCCGGGCCTATCGCTCACCGGCGTCGCAGTCGAAGGCGCGGGGATGACGATGATGCACGACTATGCCGAGGGCGCGGGCAAGATGCAGATGGTGATGATGGACGAGGTTCCGCTCGCCGAAGGTGCGCCTGTCAGCTTCGCGCCGGGCGGGCTCCATGTGATGGTGATGAAACCCTCGGACCGGCTTAAGCCGGGCACCGCCGCCAAGCTCACGCTCACCCTCTCGGACGAGACCACGGTCACCGTCGATGCGCCGGTGCGCGCGGCGGGGGACGAGCGCTGAACACCGCGCCGGCCGGAACCGGAGGGCCCTTGCCTCGCCTCTGCCCTTCCGGCGGCACGCGTGTGCTGACCCCAGGCGAAGTCGGCCTCGCCCGCTCGGTGTTCGGCGATGCGATCGACTATGCGCCCGTCATGGTGGTCCGCCGCAAGTTCTTCCCCCTGCAACCGCGCGGCGTGACCATGGCTCCCATGGGGAGCCTCCACTTCCACCCCGCCGCGCCGCATTACTGCGACGACTTCGCCGCTGCCTCGCTGGCAAAACAAGGGCACTTCATCCACGAGATGACCCATGTCTGGCAGGCGCAGCGGCTCGGCCGCTGGTATCTCGTGCTGCGCCGCCATCCCCTATGCCGCTATGATTACACCCTCAAGCCGGGTTGGCCGCTGGCGCGTTACGGGCTCGAACAGCAGGCCGAGATCGTGCGCCATGCCTTTCTGCTGCGCAATGGCGAGCCCGTGCCCGGGGTCTCCGACAAGGCCGCCTATGCCGCGCTGGTCGCCTTTCCGGGAGCGCCCGCGTGAGCCAGTTCGAATTCGTCTTCGTCCTCTACAGCCTCGTCCTCGGCCTTTCGCTGGTCGAGCTTTTGAACGGCCTTGGCCGCACCCTCGAATTCATGCTCGCGCGCGAGGCCGGGGACCGCACCTTCTCGATCGGGGTGTTGACCCCGCTGCTTGCGCTGTTCGTCATTCTCGACCTGCTATCTTTCTGGATCTTCGCGTGGATCGTGCAGGAACATGTCGCGGCCGACCGGTTCACCGTGCTGGGGGTGCTGGTGTTCTCGAGCGCCTATTTCCTCGCCAGCCGCCTCGTTTTCCCCACCGACCCCGAGAACTTCACTGATCTCGATACGCACTACTTCCGGGTGCGGCGGGTGGTGTTCGCGATGTTGCTGGTGATGGTGGCGGTGCAATGGGCCTTCCTGCTGTCGGTCCCCGATCTTGCCGCGCGGCTGATCACGCCTGCCGGCATCGGCTACACGCTCGTGCTCGTCGGCCTGATGGCGGCGGGGATGATCGTGCGGGGCAAGCGGGCGAATGTTGCGGTCCTGGGACTGCAGATCGCCCGCTACCTCCTCATCTACTCGCTCTAGGACCCGCCTAGTCGGGACAGCGCACCGCATACTCGCGCCCATCGGAATCGATGCGGTAGCATTCGCCATTGTCGCGCTTCTTGATGAGCGTGCCGCCGACCCCGCCCGCCGCCGCGCCGATCGCAGCACCCGTCCCGATATCGCCGCCAGTGGCCGCCCCCACCGCAGCCCCCGCCGCAGCGCCCACGGCAGCGCCTTCGACGGCGTAATTGTCAGCGCACGCGCCAAGCGAAAGCGCTGCGGCAGCGCCAAGCAGGATCGGGGGGAAGCGATAGGTCATGGGTCTCTCCGGGGCATTGATCGATGCGCAGGATTACCCGAGCGCCGCCGCCGCTGTTCCGCAGCCTGCCGCGCAGGCAGGTGATCGCAGCGCCATGCGTGCCGTGCTTGCGGCAACCGAAAGTTGAGACTGCGGTGCTATCCCGTCTTCCCGAAGGAACCGCCGATGGACCGATTTGCCCGCACGATCGCATTCGACAGCACGCATTTTGCGCGCCACGCGCGCGACGCGGAGCTTGCCAATGCCGAAGAGATGTTCGGTTTTGCGCTTGCCAGCTATATAGCCGAGGCCCTTTCGGCTCGAGGCATCACCGTCACCGCGACGATCGCCGAGGACTGGGGCTGGTATTGCGAGATCCGCCTGCCCGAAGCGGCGATTGCCTATGGCGTTACGGGCGGGCCGGATGACGACGCGTTCCTGATCCAGTTCATTCCGCATCAGCCGTATGTGCGAAAGCTGTTCCGCAAGATCGACATATCGGAGCCCCTCGCGCGGCTTCAAGACAATGTCTTCGCCATCCTTGAGGCGGCGCCGTCGAGCAGCCCGCCGGTGTGGAGCGAAGGCTAACCGCGAAGATCCTGGGTCACAGCGAGGATCGCCGCGCACAGCCCGTCATCGTCGCCGGCCTGCCGCGCGACCGGATAGAGCGGCGACACATCGTGCCCGATCCCGACCGCACCGAGCGCGATTTTCCCCCGCTGCGTTATCCCGGCGACGGTCCGGGCGAGATCGTCCCACAGGTACTCCGCGCAATTCTCCGTGAGCGTGCTGTCGTCCACTGGCGCGCCATCGCTGACGACCACGAGGCACCGCCGCGTATGCGGTAGCGCCAGGAGCTGCCCGTCGGCCCATGCGACCGCCTCTCCGTCGACATTCTCGAAACAGATTGCGTAGCCGGTCAGCGGCAACAAATCCTTGCGCGTGGTCGGCCTGTCGGGCCCGGAGTAGATCACGTGGAGCAGGTCACACAGCCGCCCCGGGTGGATCGGGCGCCCCGCCTTGCGCCACTGCCGCCGCGCGCGGCCTCCGTGCCATCCAATCGTTGTGAAACCGGCCAGCAGCGTGGTTGCACCCGCCGCCTCCAGGCGCTCCAGCGCCGCAAGCAAACCGCCCGCGACCCGCGGCATGCGACCAGCCATCGACCCTGACTGGTCGAGCAGGATCATCACCGCTACCCCGCCAAAGTCCGCGGCGGGATCCGACAGGCCGGCCGTGGCAGCGGCATAGCCATCGTCGAACTGGCGGCGCCGTCCAGCGGGATCGGGATCGCCCGAATGCCGCGATGCACGGCGGTTCAGCGCCCTGGTCGCCAGCACGCGCTCAAGCTCGCGTCCCTTGCACACGACATCGAATGCGGTCGTGAAAGCATGGTAGGGGGGTCCGACCGGAGGCTGTTCGGGATAGCGCGGCTCTGGCGGACGCGGCGGCAGCGGGCGGGGCACCCTCTCTCCTATCATCCGCAAGATACCGATGCACCCGAGGATCGCCGCCAGCAGGGCGACCCCCGCGCCAAGCAGCGCCGACAGGCTCACGCCATCAGTCAGGCTTTTTCGCCACCGCCACCATCGCCGCGCGCAGCAGGCGGTCCTTGATCATCCATCCGGCCTGCATCTCCGAGACAATCGTCCCCGGCTCGTGATCGGCCGAGGGCACCTCGATCATCGCCTGGTGCTGGTTGGGATCGAGCGGCAGACCGACCGCCGCGATGCGGGTGATACCGTTGTTGGCGAACACCTTTTCAAGCTCGCGCTGGGTCGCCTCGAGGCCGACGACGAGGCCCTTCATGCTATCTTCCTCGCGCAGCGACGGCGGGATGGCGTCGATCGCGCGCGACAGGTTGTCGGCGACGGACAGGATATCACGGGCAAAGCCGGTCGCGGCATAGGCGCGGGCCTCGTCCTTCTCGCGTTCGAGGCGGCGGCGCACGTTCTGCGTTTCGGCCTGGGCGTAGAGCACTTCCTGCCGCGCACCTTCCAGATCGCGCTTGAGCGCTTCAACCACTTCGGCGAGCGGCGACGATGGCTCCTCCCCGCCGCCCTCGTGCAGATGTTCGGGCACACCCTTCAATTCGTCGTCCACCGCCTGATCCAGCGGCTTGTCGTTCTCGGTCATGTCGTTTGGCTTTCCATTCAAGCGATCAGCTTGCCCAGCGATCGGGCGGTGAGGTCCACCATGGGGACAACCCGCGCATAATTCAACCGCGTGGGGCCGATCACGCCGAGCACGCCGACCACGCGCCCCTCGCGGTCGCGATAGGGCGAGGCGATGACGCTCGAGCCTGACAACGCGAACAAGCGGTTTTCGCTGCCGATGAAAATCCGCGTCGCTTCGGCCTCGCGCGCCGAATCGAGGAGCTGGGCGACCGACTGCTTGTTCTCGAGATCCTCGAGCAGCATCCGGACCCGCTCGATATCGCCGAGCGCGGTTTCATCGAGCAGGTTCGCCGCCCCGCGCACGATCAGCACCGGGCGCGCGGCGGCATCCTGGCTCCACACCGCAAGGCCGCGCTCGACCAGATCGCGCGAGGCGTCGTCGAGCTGGGTCTCGCCTGCGGCAATCTCCGTTCGCATCGCCATCGCTGCCTCGGCGAGCGTGCGTCCAGCAAGGCGCGCGGTGATGTAGTTGGACGCGCGGTCGAGCGCCACGGGGCTGAGCGCGCCGCCCATGGTGAGCACGCGGTTTTCGACCCCGCCATCCTCCCCCACCAGCACCGCGAGCGCTCGGCCCTGCCCGAGATCGACGAGACTGAACTGCGCAAGCCTCTGTTCGCGCGGGGCCACCAGCACCATCCCGGCCGCGCCCGAGAGGTCGGAGAGGATCGCGCTCGCCTGCTTCAATGCCGCTTCGAGCGGCCCGGCTTCGGCCAGACGCGCCTCGATCGCGGCCTGTTCCTCGCGCGTCGGCTCGGCCACGCGCATCATCCCGTCGACGAAGATGCGTAGGCCCGCATCGGTCGGCATCCGCCCCGCGCTGGTGTGCGGCGCGGCAAGCAGGCCCGCCAACTCCAGATCGGCCAGCACCGAACGGATCGAGGCGGGCGAGAGGTTCAGCGTGCCATCGGCCGCCAGCGTCTTGGAGCCGACCGGCTGCCCGCTGGCGATATACTCCTCGACCACGCGCTGAAAAATGTCGCGCGCCCGCTGGGTCAGTTCGGTGACGGGGAGCGAGGTCATGATGCCATTTGAACTTGATTCCGACCGTGTCTGTCAATCGTCGCTCATGGTCTGAGACTGTTCTGCCGTGCTGACTATAGCCCAGAAACGATCCTCGGCGGCCCGCAACTCGGGGAATTGCGAAGAGCACGGATAGTAGATCCGGTAGGCCTGGCCGCCGTCCCAATGAAACTCGCCGCTGGGGCCATCGGTCGGCGCACCACTGCAATAGCCCGGCGATTGGGCCGTGGTTCGCAGCACTTCAAGCGCAGCAATCGCGTTGCGGTGCGCATCGGGATCAAGTCGCGTGCGTTTGGCCACGGTTTCCTTGCCCGTATTGAAGTCGAAATCGCGCCTTACCATCAGGCCATCGGCAGTGATGGTAAGATTGCCGACCGTGCGCCCCCACGAGGTCACGCGGTGCTCTATCACCGGGAAGGGGTCGTGCTCTTCGGCACCTTGTGGCGCGGAAGCCTGTCCCCGCGAAGCACTCGCCATGGTTATGGACACGAGGCACGCCGCAACAATCAATGTCCGCATGGCATAACCCCTAAGACCGGACTTCCCACGTTCAGACAGCCCGTATACTGGCGAGCCTGAACAACCAAGGAATGATCATGCGCCCTTCAGGACGCGCGCCCGATGAAATGCGCGCCATCACGATCGAGACCGGCTTCACCAAGCACGCCGAAGGTTCCTGCTTGATTGGCTTCGGTGACACCAAGGTGCTGTGCACCGCGAGTATCGAGAAGGGCGTCCCGCCATGGCTGCGCGGCAAGGGCGAAGGCTGGGTGACGGGGGAATATTCGATGCTCCCGCGCGCGACGCACACCCGGGGGCAGCGCGAGGCGGCCAAGGGCAAGCAATCGGGCCGCACGCAGGAAATCCAGCGTCTGATCGGCCGCTCCTTGCGCGCGGTGGTCGACCTGCAAAAGCTCGGCGAGCGGCAGATCACCTTGGATTGCGACGTGATCCAGGCTGACGGCGGCACGCGGACTGCGTCAATCTCGGGCGCGTGGATCGCGCTGCGGCTCGCGATCAACGGGTTGATGGCCTCGGGCGACATCAAGCATGATCCGATCACCGCGCAGGTCGCGGGAATTTCCTGCGGCATCTTCAAGGGCACGCCGGTGCTCGACCTCGACTATGACGAGGATTCGAATGCCGAGGCCGACGGCAATTTCGTGCTGCTGTCGGGCGGCAAGATCGCCGAGGTGCAGGCGACTGCCGAAGGCGCGACTTATGACGAGGAAGCCCTGCTGCGCCTCCTGCGCCTTGCGCGCATCGGCTGCGACCGGATCTTCGCCGCGCAGTTGGATGCGGTAAAGTGATGTGAGCCTGCCGGAACGAGTGATCTACCGGGTGGTAGAGGACGATTACCTCGCCCTCAACGCGCTGGTGTTCAGGCGGACGTGGATCCGGTGCTTGTGGCTGACCTTGCCGACCGGCGCCATCATCGCCGTACCGATCGCAGTGTCGGAGCAATCGGTCATTCATGGGATCGTCCTGATGCTGGTGGGCATTTCGGGTGCGAGCCTTTACGTCCTCCTCATGCGCCTCTTCCTGAAGCCGAGAGTGCGGCGGATCTACCGCGAGACGTACGCGCTACAAGAACAGGCGACGCTGTTTTTCGAGGAGGGTGGCATCCGGGTCGAGCAGGCATCCGGAATGCAACGCGCACAGTGGGGCCAGCTGGTTCGCTGGGACGAGGACGAGAAGATATTCGCGCTCTTTCCCAACCGGCTTCTGGCCCTGAGTTTTCCCAAGCAGCAGGTGAGCACAGAGGTGGTGGATTTCATGCGTGACCAGATAAGGCTTTCGGGCCTGCCGCGCCCTTGGACATTGCGCAAATGACCCGCCGCCTCGGCTCCGGCAGCCTTGTGATTGCAACGCACAACGCGGGCAAGCTCAAGGAGATTTCCGCGCTGCTCGATCCCTATGGCGTTCGCTGTATCTCGGCCGGATCGCTCGGCCTGCCGGAGCCCGAAGAGACCGGCGTGACCTTTGCGCAGAACGCGCTCATCAAGGCGCGCGCGGCGGCGGAGGCTTCGGGCCTTGCTGCGCTCGCCGACGACAGCGGATTGAGCGTCGCCGCGCTCGATGGTCGCCCCGGCGTCTACACCGCCGACTGGGCCGAGCGCCAGTGGTTCGAGGGCGCTCCGGGGCGTGATTGGTACATGGCGATGGGCAAGGTCGAGGGAATGCTCGCCGAAAAGGGTGCGGATGTCGACCGGCGCGCCGCGTTCCACTGCGTGCTTGCGATCGCCTGGCCCGATGGCGAACATGCGATTTACGAAGGTGCCTGCCAAGGCGCCCTCACATGGCCGCCGCGTGGCGCGCTCGGCTTTGGCTATGATCCGGTATTCGTGCCCACCGGCAGCGCGCTCACCTTCGCCGAGATCGCGCCCGAAGCGAAGCATGCCATCAGCCACCGCGCCGCTGCATTCGCCAAGCTCGTCGCCGAACAGTTCGGAGTGTAAGGTCTCAGCGGCGGGTCAGGCGGGGGGCCGGATCGAGGCGGTAGCCCATGACATTGCCCGCCGACCAATAGCGGCACACCAGCACCTCGTGCTTGGCGTTGAGCGCGGTGGCGCAGCCGACTTCCTCGGTCTCGGGCCAGATGATCTGGGTGTAGTGCCCCACATCCGCCCAGCGTCCGGTCGTGGAAACGTCGGGGAATGTGCCGGGCCGGAAGATGGCGCGTTCGGCGAGGAAGCCGTCGATCATCTGCCAGGGGGCATAGCGTTCGCGCGTCCCCATCCACAGGTTTTCGCCCTGCCTGACTTCAAGCAGATCGGGCGAATGGTGGAAGGCGCGGCGGCGGGCGAGGTCCTCGGCCCAGGCTTGCGCATCGGCGCGCAGCTGGTGGTTCCAGCGCAGCGGCGCAAGGCCGACAGCAGCACGCGCCTTGTTGTGTTCGCCAAGCCATTCCTGCTCGGCCGGAAACAGCGGGCGCTGGTCATCACGGGCGTCTTGCGGCAGGGCGGGCGCGGCTGCCATAAGCAGCGCGGCGCAGGCAACGCGGGCAAGCAGGGACATGAAACGGGAGCTCCGCATGATGTGGGTCTATGCGTCAACGGTTAAGCGAGGCTAAAAATTCCACCCCCGACCTCCCCCGGCCCCCGCGCCCTTTATATCCACTGGCCCTTCTGCGCGAAGAAGTGCCCCTATTGCGACTTCAACTCGCATGTGCGCGGCGGCGTGGATGTGGCGGCATGGCAGGCAGCCCTGATCGCCGACATGCGCGCCGAGGCCGCGGTGGCAGGAGGCGAGAGCCTTGCCTCGATCTTCTTCGGCGGCGGGACGCCCTCGCTGATGCCCCCTCCCCTTGTCGCCGCGCTGATCGCCGAAGCGGAGACGCTGTGGGGCTTTGCGCCGGGAATCGAGATCACGCTGGAGGCCAACCCGTCATCGGTCGAGGCGGCGAACTTCGCCGCGCTGGCCGCGGCCGGGATCAACCGGGCGTCGCTGGGGGTGCAATCGCTCGACGATGCGGAGTTGCGGTTTCTGGGAAGGGTGCACGGGGCTGACGAGGCCTTGCGTGCCCTCGAGACCGCGCAGGCGCATTTCACCAGGGTCAGCTTCGACATGATCTATGCCCTGCCCGGCCACACCCCCGAACTGTGGGAGGCCCGACTTGTCCGCGCGCTCGCGCAGGGAACGGGGCATATGTCGCTCTACCAACTCACCATCGAGCCCGGCACGCGCTTTGCCAGTGACGTGCGGCGCGGGCGGCTGATGCCGCTGGATGATGACGCGGCGGCGGCGCTGTTCGACATCACGCAAGCCTTGACCGGCGCGGCGGGCCTGCCTGCCTACGAGACCAGCAATCACGCCCGCGCGGGCGAGGAGAGCCGCCACAATCTGACCTATTGGCGCTACCAGGATTACGCCGGAATCGGCCCGGGCGCGCACGGACGGCGCGGCGCGGTGGCGACGGTGCGGCACAAGAAGCCCGAGAACTTCCTCGCAGCCGTCGCACGGCAGGGCGATGGCATCGCCGAGGCGCGCGCGCTTTGCGCTGCCGATCAGGCTGCCGAAGCCCTGCTGATGGGCCTGCGCCTTGGCGAAGGCGTCGATCTTGCCGGGCTCTCGGCCCGCTTCGGCTTGCCGCGCGATGGCATGATCGACGAGCGGGCCCTCGAGCGCTTGCTGGGGCTCGGGATGATGTGGGCCGCAGACACCCGGATCGGGGTGTCGCCGGAAGGGCGCGGGGTGCTTGATGCGCTGCTTGCCGAGGTGGTCGCCGACACATTGGTCGCCGCATGAGTGCTGCCGACATGATCGAGAGCTGGCGCGCGCATCTTGCCGATAATCGCCGCCGCTCGCCCCATACCGTGCGCGCCTATGTGGCGGCCGCCGCGCGATTGCTGGCGGCGCGGGGCGCCGGGGACTGGGCGCAGATGGCTGCGACCGAGGCCCACCATTTGCGCGCCCATCTTGCCGCGCGCCGCGCCGAGGGGCTCGGCAATGCCAGCACCGCGCGTGAACTGTCGGCGTGCAAGGCCTTCATCGCCTTTGCCCGGAGCCAGGCTGGCGACCCCGATCCTGCGGCCCCGCGGATGCGCGGGCCGCGCCTCAAGAAGGGCCTTCCCCGCCCCGTCACCCCCGACGAGGCCGAGAACCTTGCGAGCTTCGTCGACGATTTTGCCAAGGAGGACTGGATCGGCGCGCGCGACAGGGCGGTGTTGCTGCTGCTCTACGGATCGGGCCTGCGGATCGCCGAGGCGCTCTCGCTTTCGGGCCGCGATGCATCGCTGGGCGAGGTGTTGCAGGTGACCGGAAAGGGCGGCAAGCCGCGGGTGGTGCCGGTGCTGCCGGTCACCCGTGCGGCGGTGGCGGAATATGTGCGTCTGTGCGAATTCCCGCTGACCCCTTCCGGGCCGCTGTTTCGCGGCGCCAAGGGCGGCCCGCTCTCGCCCGGCATGGTCCAGCGCGCAATGGCGAATGCCCGCCGCGCCCTCGGTCTGCCCGACAGCGCGACGCCGCATGCGCTGCGCCACTCCTTCGCGACGCACCTTCTCAGCGCGGGCGCCGACCTCAGGAGCCTTCAGGAACTGCTCGGCCACGCCTCGCTCGGATCGACCCAGATTTACACCCGCGTCGATGCCGCCGCGCTGCTCGAGAATTACCGCAAGGCGCATCCGCGCGGATAAGCGCGCCCGCCTATTCTCCGCGCTCGTGCGCCTCGACCGGCTTCCAGGTCACCACGCGGTAGATGTAGAACAGCACCCCCGCGAGCACGAACAGCACCACGCCGTAGCCGGCGAACTTCTCGAAACGCTCGATCAGCGGTGCGGCGGTCTTGCCGCCGAAGATCAGCACCGCATTCCAGATGCCCGATCCGAGCGCGGTGAACAGGCAGAAGCGCCACAGCTTCATCCCTGCAAGCCCGGCGGGCAGCGAGACGATGGTGCGCAGGATCGGCGAGAAGCGCAGCAGAAAGACGATCCAGTCGCCATACTTGCAGAAGATGTCGCGCGCCTTGGTGAATTCGTCCCATTCGAAGGTCAGCCACCGGCCCCAGCGGTCGATGATCGTCTTCAATTGCTCCTCGCTCCAGCGCACCCCGATCCAGTACCAGAACAGGTTGCCCGCCACTGTGCCCAGTGTGGCGACGATCCACACCGCCCAGAAGGCCATCTCGCCCTTGGCGACCAGCACGCCAGCCCCGCCCATGATCACTTCCGAAGGGATCGGCGGGAAGACGTTTTCGGCCGCCATCAGCAGGAAAATGCCGAAATAACCGCCCTGATTGAGCAGTTCGAGGAGGAAGTCGGTCATGTGGTCCCAGTCGTGCGTTTTGGGGAGCGTCAAGTGTCCGCGCGGCGCCCGGCAAGGCGCCGTTCGATCGCATCCCAGATCATGCCCGCCGTATCAGTGTTGTTGAAGCGGTCAATCGCCACGATGCCCGTGGGAGAGGTCACGTTGATCTCGGTGAGCCACTTTCCCCCGATCACGTCGATGCCGACGAATGTAAGGCCGAGGCGCTTGAGATCGGGGCCGAGCGCGGCGCAGATCTCCGCCTCGCGTTCGGTCAGCTGCGTGGCCTGCGCGCTGCCGCCCATCGCCAGATTGCTGCGGAACTCGCCCTCCCCCGGCACGCGGTTGATCGCGCCCGCAACCTCGCCGCCGATCAGCACGATCCGCTTGTCACCGTGTGCAACCTCCGGGAGGAAGGGCTGGATCATGTGCGGCTCGGGCCAGGTCTGGTTGAACACCTCGAACAGCGCGGTGAGGTTTTCGCCGTTCTCGCCGATGCGAAAGATCGCCTTGCCACCGTTGCCGTGGATTGGCTTGACCACGATCGCGCCGTGCTTGGCCATGAAGCGCCGCACCTCCTCGACCGAGCGCGTCACCAGCGTCGGCGGCATGAAGCGGCGATAGTTCAGCACCATCACCTTTTCGGGGCTGTTGCGCACATTCGCCGGGTCATTGACCACCAGCGTTTCCCGCCCGATCCTCTCGAGCAGGTGGGTGGCCGTGATGTAGCCCATGTGGAACGGCGGATCCTGGCGCATCAGCACTACATCGACATCGCGGCCAAGATCGAGCCGTACCTGTTCTGCCCGCGTGAAATGGTCGCCCTTTGTGCGTCGGACCGTCACCGGCCAGGCATGCGCGAAGAGGCGGTCATCCTCGTCCAGCGTCAGGCTTTCGACGTGATATTCGTACACGGTGTAGCCCCGTGCCTGCGCCGCCAGCATCAGCGCAAAGGAACTGTCACCGGCAATGTTGATGCTGTCGATGGGGTCCATCTGGACGGCGATACGCAGGCTCATTTGGGGCACTCCGGGAGGATCAGCCGAAAGGCATCCAGGCATTTTCGATGTGGGTGGGCTTCTGGCCCGGTGCAAGCAGGATGACATCGATGCGGATGTCTTCGTCCTGGGTCGCATAATCCTGCCACACCATCTCGACCGCGTTGGCAACGCGCGTAAGGCGGCGTTCGTCGATGGCATCGGCAAGCGCAGCCGTGCGGGCGCGCCACTTGACTTCGACGAAGGCGACAAGGCCGGGTTTGCGGACGATGAGGTCGATCTCACCCGCCTTGGTCTTGAGCCGCTCGGCGAGGATCCGCCAGCCCCGCTGGGCCAGCCACATCGCGGCTTCCGCCTCGCCCTGCCGTCCGCGGCTGTCGGCTTCGTGGCGCTGTTCGCGGGTGCGGGGAACGGGGGGGCGCGGCTCGCTCATGCGCCCTTCAATTCCAGCGCGCGGGCATAGAGCGCGGCGCGGTCGATACCGGTCGCCCTGGCCACCACGCCCGCTGCCTTGCCCGGCCCCGCCTCGGCGAGCGCCGCGCGCAGCAGCGTGTCGGTATCGAACACCGGCGCCTCGCTGTGCGAGGGCGGCCCGACCAGCAGCACGATCTCCCCCTTGGGCGGGTGCGCGGCGTAGTGCGCGGCGAGCGCTGCGGCCGTGCCGTTGCGGCATTCCTCGTGAAGCTTGGTAAGCTCGCGCGCGACGGCGACCGCGCGGTCCGGCCAGACTTGCGCAATCGCAAGCAGCGACTTTTCGAGGCGCGGCGCGGTCTCGTAGAACACCAGCGTCGCAGCGACACCCGCCAGCCCCTTGAGCGCCTCGGCCCGTGCCTTGTCCTTCACCGGCAGGAAGCCCGCAAACAGGAAGCGGTCGCTGGGCAGTCCTGCCATGGCCAGCGCCGCGACTGCCGCACAGGCGCCCGGAATGCTTGTCACCATCACGCCCGCCGCGCGCGCCTCGCGCACCAGACGGTAGCCCGGGTCCGACACCAGCGGCGTGCCCGCATCCGACACCAGCACAACCGCCGCCTGCCTCGCTTCGTCGATCACCCGCGCGCGGATCTCGGGCGGGGCGTGGTCGTCCAACCGCTGAAGCCTTGCCTTGATCCCGTAATGTTTCAGGAGTTTACCTGTGACCCGCGTATCCTCGCAAGCGATCAGGCTCGCGCCTTGCAGGACCGCGAGCGCGCGCAAGGTGATGTCGCCGAGATTGCCAATCGGGGTCGCAAGGATATACAGCCCGGGTGCGGGTTCCCACGCGGGAAGGGATGGCAGCTCCGGGTTCATGTCGCGTGAGTCCATGGAGCACGACTGAGGGGTCGGCAAGAATGAAGCTTTGGACACGTCCGAATTGGGCGCCGAATTGGGCCGGATCGCTCGCCGGCGCGCCACGGGGCCTGCACGTCCGCAATCTTGCATTGGCCGGCGCGGCATTGCTGGCAAGCGCCTGTGCGGTGGTGCCCAAGACCGACGTCGCGACCGCCCCGCCCCCGGTGCCGGCGCCCGAACCTTCCGCGACCGCGCTCCCCACCGATACCGGCCGCCACCGCATCGCGCTGCTGGTGCCGCTGTCGGGCGACACCGCGCCGGTGGGGCAAGCGATTGCCAATGCGACGACCATGGCGCTGCTCGATACCGGCGCGGACAATCTGCGCATCACGACCTATGATACCTCCGAAGGCATCACCAGCGCCGCGAGGAAGGCCATTGCCGACGGAAACAAGCTGATCCTCGGCCCGCTGACCGCCGATGCCGTGCCGCAGGTCCAGGCCGCCGCCCGGCCCGCAGGCGTTCCGGTGATCGCCTTCGCCAATGACGCGAGCGTCGCGGCAGCCGATGTCTTCGTAATCGGCCACCTGCCCGAACAATCGATCCGCCGTTCGGTGCAGTTCGCGCGCAGCCGGGGGGCGGCAAAGTTCGCGGTGCTTGCGCCCGAGGGCGATTATGGCACCCGCGCGGTGTTCTCGCTCGAGAATGCGCTGCGCGACTACGGCGGTGCGCTGGTGCGCAAGGAGGGCTATGCGCGGGGCAACACCTCGATCGTCAGCGCGGCGGCGCGGCTGCGGGCCGCGGGCGGCTATGACACGGTGCTGGTTGCAGATTCGGCGCGGCTCGGGATCGATGCCGCGGGCGAATTGAACAAGTCCGCGCGCAGCCGCACCCGCATCCTCGGCACCGAACTGTGGAGCGGCGAGGCCGCCCTCGCCCGCACGCCGGGCCTCGAAGGTGCGTTGTTCTCCGCCGTATCCGACCAGCGCTTCCGCCGCTTCGCCGAAAGCTATGCGAGCCGCTTCGGCGGCCAGCCTTTCCGCGTGGCGACCTTGGGCTACGATGCGGTGCTGCTGACCCTTCGCGTTGCGCGCGAATGGAAGGTCGGCACGCCGTTCCCGCGCGAGCAGCTTTACGACAAGGGCGGCTTCCTCGGGGTCGACGGCGCGTTCCGCTTCGGCCGGGGCGGCGTGGTCGAACGCGCGCTGGAGGTGCGCGAGGTCAGAGGCGGCGATGTCGTCGCGGTCGATCCGGCGCCGAGCGGCTTCGGCAAGTGAGTGCGTAAAACACCGGGGGGGGTGGCTTGTGAGGCAGGGCGCGGCGGCCCTATAAGCCGCCCCCATGGCCGCAGAACCCTCCCCCGACGATCTCTTCGCCAACACGCCCAGCTCGAGCGGCGATTACAATGCCTCCGCGATCGAGGTACTCGAGGGGCTCGAACCGGTCCGTCGCCGGCCCGGTATGTATATCGGGGGCACCGATGACCGGTCCTACCATCACCTTGCCGCCGAAGTGCTCGACAATTCGATGGACGAAGCGGTCGCCGGGCACGCGACCCGGATCGAGGTCAGGCTGGATGAAGGCAACCGCCTGACGATTACCGACAATGGCCGCGGGATGCCGGTGGACGAGCACCCCAAGTTTCCAGGCAAATCGACCCTCGAGGTGATCTTGTCGACGCTCCATTCGGGCGGCAAGTTCTCCGGCAAGGCCTATGCCACCAGCGGCGGCCTGCACGGCGTGGGGGTGAGCGTGGTCAACGCGCTGTCATCCTTTACCCGCGTGGAGGTCGCGAGGGACAAGCAGCTCTATGCGCAGGAATTCTCGCGCGGGATCACGCAAGGGCCCCTCCAGAACCTGGGTGCGGCTCCCAACCGGCGGGGAACCGCCGTCAGCTTCATCCCCGACACCGAGATTTTCGGGGATCGCAGCTTCAACCCCAAGCGGCTGTTCAAGCTCGCGCGCTCGAAGGCCTACCTCTTCGCCGGCGTGGAGATCCGCTGGAAATGCGCCCCATCGCTCGCATCCGAGGAGGTGCCGGCCGAGGCCGTGTTCAAGTTCCCGGGCGGGCTTGCCGATCACCTGGCCGAACAGGTCGGCACGCGCGAATGCGTGACCGCGCAGCCCTTTGCCGGATCGCAGGATTTTCCGCAGGTCGACGGTATCCAGCAGGGACGCGCCGAATGGGCGATCGCCTGGCCGCTCTATTCGGACGGCGCGACGAGCTGGTATTGCAACACCGTGCCCACCCCGGATGGCGGCACGCATGAACAGGGCCTGCGCACCGCGCTGACCCGCGGACTGCGTGCCTTCGGCGAGCTGGTCGGGGCCAAGAAGGCCAAGGACATCACCGCAGACGACGTGATGACCGGCGCCGAGGTGATGCTTTCCGTTTTCATCCGCGATCCGCAATTCCAGTCGCAGACGAAGGACCGCCTGACCTCGCCCGAAGCCGCAAGGCTGGTCGAGAACGCGGTGCGCGACCACTTCGACCACTTCCTCACCGACAACATGGAGCGCGGGCGCGCGCTGCTTGGCGAGGTGATGGAGCGCATGGACGAGCGCCTCAAGCGCAAGGCCGAGCGCGAGATCAAGCGCAAGACCGCAACCAACGCCAAGAAGCTGCGCCTGCCCGGCAAGCTCACCGATTGCAGCGGCGAAGGGGGGCGCGAGACCGAGCTGTTCATTGTCGAGGGCGACAGCGCGGGCGGCAGCGCCAAGCAGGCGCGCGACCGCAAGAGCCAGGCGATCCTGCCGATCCGCGGCAAGATCCTGAACGTGGCCAGCGCCACTGCCGACAAGATCCGTGCCAACAGCGAAATCGCCGACCTTGCGCTGGCGCTGGGCTGCGGAACCCGCAAGGACTGCAATGCCGATGCGCTGCGCTATGACCGCATCATCATCATGACCGACGCGGATGTCGACGGCGCGCATATCGCGACGCTGCTGATGACCTTCTTCTTCCAGGAAATGCCCGATATCGTGCGGCGCGGCCACCTGTTCCTCGCTCAGCCCCCGCTCTACCGGCTCACTGCGGGCAAGGAGAGCCGCTATGCCCGCGACGACGCGCATCGCGCCGAGCTCGAGGCGACGGTGTTCAAGGGCAAGAAGGTCGAAGTCGCGCGCTTCAAGGGCCTTGGCGAAATGAACCCGGGCCAGCTGCGCGAGACCACCATGGCGCCCGAGACCCGTAGCCTGATCCGGATCACCCTGCCTGCTGAATTCGAACAGCGCGCCGGTGTCGCAAGGCTGGTCGACGAACTGATGGGCCGCAATCCCGAACACCGTTTCAACTTCATCCAGAACCGCGCGAGCGATGTGGACCGCGACCTGATCGACGCGTGAGCCTCAAACCACGGATTTATGGTTGCAACGGGCCTGCCGATGGCGATGATCGCGGCACCATGAAACGCATTGCCTTGTCGCTCGCCGCCCTCGTTCTCGCCGTTGGGTCCGGGCCGCAGATGTCGCCGCCGGTGACCGGATTCTCAAAGCTCCACACTGCCGCGGGCGATACGGCGGTAGTCGGCACACAGCGGGAGGTGCGTCCGGGCGAAGTGCTATTTGGCACCACTCTGGTCCAGCCCGATCTGGCGATGCTTTCCCGACGCGTCACCGGCAGGGTGCACGGCATCGATCCGCAGCTCTCCCCGCTCACCCCGCTGCGGCGCGCCACGCTGTCGATGCCCAACCGTTTCGGCCTGACGCTGTCGGCGAAGACCTATTGCGCCAAGAGCCGACCGCTTTCGGATGACGAACGCCGCAGTGGGCCCGCAGTGGTCAGCGTCAAGGGCCGCAGCAGGGGTCCCGTCAATTTCGACGCCGAGGCAAGCTTCTGCCTCATCGACGAGACCGGAGACGGAACTTTCGAGCGCGCCTTCATCATGGGGGCTCGCGGGCGCGACGTCGCCCATGACGTCCCGATCACGCCCATCGGCTATACGCGCCTCCAGAACCTGACTTTGCCGAACCGCTATCTCCGGCTCGAATATGCTGGGACCGGGAGCGTGTTCGGGCCGGTGATCCGCTACAAATCGAATATTGACGGGGTCGACAAGGAAGCGGCTCTGTTCGTCTACGATGACAAGGGGGTGCTGCAACTGGTCGATGCCCGCAAGGGGATCAGGGGCAATACCTATCCCAAGGTGCTCGATCTGGGGCTGGTGCAGATCACCCTGCTCGCCCGCGATCCCGAAACCGCTGCGATCACCTACCGGGTCGACCGGACCTTCGCCTTCCGCGAGGTCCAAATCAATGTCTCGGACGGGGCCTACACCACGACTTATTACTGAGCAGCGCCCTCGTCCCGCACTCTGCGCCACACGCAAGCGAACAGCGCGGCCAGCAGCAGCGGCATGATGGGAAGGCCGGTGTTCAATGCCAGCGGCCGCGCGAAAGCGGCGCCGGCAAAGACGGCGGCAATGGTGATGCGCTCCCAGTCGGCAAATCCCTCGCTGCGCGCCCGCGCGAACAGATAGGCGAGCGGGAAGGCGGTCAGCACCATGTCGTAATCCAGCACGAAGGGCGTGGCGAGCGGGGCTCCGGCGAGCACCAGCGCGGCGAGGCCCGGCGTGAAGGCGCGCCGCCAGCCTGCGGCGATGACCGCTCCTGCCAGCGCCAGCGAGACCGCGCCCTGGACCGCCATTGCCGCTGCCGCGGGCATGCCCATGAGGCTGAGACCGGCGAACACGCTCACCATCTTGGCAAAGCTGATATTGCCTGCCGCGGTCGCGGTGCTGGCGGTGCGCGTGATGGCGAGCCAATCGGCCCAGATCTGCGGCCCGAAAGCGAGGCTTGCCAGCGCTGCGAGCGCCAGTGCCGACAGGGCAGCGCCCGCGATGGTGCGCCACTGCCCGCTCGCCAGCAGCGCGAGGGGGACCAGCAGACCGAATTGCGGCTTGATGGTTGCAAGCCCGATCAGCGCGCCCGCCAGCCACGGGCGCCGCTCCACCAGCAGCAGCCCTCCCCCCAGCAGCGCGGCGAGCAGAAACGACGTCTGCCCGTGGGTCAGCGTCACGAACAGCGGTGGAAACGCCGCGACGAGCACCGCCGCGGGCCCCTTGAGCCCCATTGCCCGGAACCACGCGCGCACCGCCGCAAGGAACGCCGCTCCCGTTGCCGCCAGCCACACCCCGAGCGCGGGGAAATAGGGCAGGAACCCCAGTGGCCAGACAAAAGGCAGAAAACTCGGCGGATAGAAGAAGGCGGTATATTCGCCCGGGATCGCGTAGAATTCGCGCTGGGCGGCGATGTGCGCGGCCGTTTCGTAGACATTGGCGCCTGCGTGCAGCATCCTCCCGGAGGTCCAGAAGCTGATGAAATCCGTGCCGAGCAGGAAGCCGTGGGCATCGACCCCGCCTTTCTGCGTCGCCAGCAGGAACATTGCCGCGCCCGCATTGACCAGCGCAAGCAGCAGCAGATATCGCCGCCCCCCGCACCGGAAGCGGCGGCACAGCCAACCCCGCTCGAAGCGCGCAGCCGGCAGGTTGTCGAACTGCTCAATGGCGAAGCGGCTCCGGAGGAACTCTTCACCGCCGGTTTCCGCGCGGCGATTGCCGATGCGCAGATCAGGACGCTGTCGGCCAATCTCACCGCGCAATTCGGCCGGGCGCTCGCGGTCAGCCTGCTTCTCCCTCGCGATGGCACCCGCGCGGCGTTCGAAATCCGCTTCGAGCGGGGGCTTGCCAAGGGCGCGCTCGCGCTCGACCCTGCGGACAACAACCGCATCGACGAATTGCGCTTCACCTCGGTGGATTGGCTCGCGGTGGCAGGCGACACGCCCGAGGCCATCGCCGCCGATCTTGCAGCCCTGCCGGGCAGCGTCAACGCGTGGTTCGGGCCGCTTGGCGGTGCGCCGCTCATCAGCCGCAATTCCGACCGGCCGCTCGCGCTGGGATCGGCGTTCAAGCTCTTCGTCCTTGCCGCCCTCGCCGAGGATGTGAAGGCGGGCAAGCGCAGGTGGAGCAATGTCGTGCCGCTCACCCAAAGAAGCTACCCCAGCGGGCAATTGCAGGACTGGCCGCAAGGCGCGCCGGTGACGCTCCACACGCTCGCCAGCCTGATGATCTCGGTTAGCGACAACACCGCGACCGATCAGCTGATCGCGGTGCTTGGCCCCGACCGCATCATCAAGCTGATGAAGGACAGCGGGCATAGTGATCCGGCGGCTAACGATCCGTTTCTCACCACCCGCGAACTGTTCGTCCTCAAGGCGAGCGAGCCGGGGATGATCGGGACGTGGTCCGCACAGGACAAGATCGAGAGACAAGTGACAATCGCGTCGGTCAATGCGCTGGACTTCATCACCCCGGTTTCGCTCGACGAGGTCAATGCCGCTTTCGGCAATGGCCCCAAGGCGCTCGAGATCGAATGGTTCGCCTCCCCCGCCGATCTCGCCCGACTGCTTGCCCATATGCGCAAGACCGCCGACCCCGAGGCCTTCGCAATAATGGCAATCAACCCCTCGGCCACCGATGCGATCAAGGCCAACTGGCGCTACATCGGTTTCAAGGGCGGCAGCGAGCCGGGGGTGCTCAACCTCACTTGGCTGCTCACCGACAAGGCCGGGCGCGACTGGGTGCTCACGCTGGGCTGGAACAACCCGGAAGCCGTCGTCGACGAGGGCAAGCTGGAAGCCATCGCCCAGCGCATCTTGCTGCTGCCTCGCTGATTTGCCAGCCCCCTCCCCCCTTGCGCAGCGCGCTGCGCGCCCTTATCGCTGGCCGCCGAATTAAGTCCCCAAAGGAAACCCGATGAGCGAGCAGCAGCGTTTCGAAGGCACCAAGTCCTATATCGCGACCGAGGATCTGAAGGTCGCGGTCAATGCCGCCGTCACCCTGCGCCGCCCGCTGCTGGTCAAGGGTGAGCCCGGCACCGGCAAGACCGTGCTGGCCCACGAGATTTCGAAGGCGCTGGGCGCGCCGCTGATCGAATGGAACATCAAGTCCACCACCAAGGCGCAGCAGGGCCTCTACGAATATGACGCGGTCGCCCGCCTGCGCGACGGCCAGCTGGGCGAAGAACGCGTCCACGACATCCGCAACTACATCAAGAAGGGCAAGCTGTGGGAGGCCTTCACTTCGCCCCAGCTTCCGGTCCTGCTGATCGACGAGATCGACAAGGCCGACATCGAGTTCCCCAACGACCTCCTCCAGGAGCTCGACCGGATGAGCTTCGACGTTTACGAGACGCAAGAGAGGATCGCTGCCAAGGAACGCCCGATCGTCGTCATCACCTCGAACAACGAGAAGGAGCTGCCCGACGCCTTCCTGCGGCGCTGCTTCTTCCACTACATCAAGTTCCCCGACCGCGAGACGATGCAGGACATCATCGACGTCCACTTCCCCGGCATCCAGAAGACGCTGGTGAAGAAGGCGATGGACATCTTCTACGACCTGCGCGAAGTGCCGGGCCTCAAGAAGAAGCCCTCGACCTCCGAACTGCTCGACTGGCTCAAGCTGCTGCTGAACGAGGACATGCCGCTCGACGTGCTGCAAAACAGCAATCCGGCAAGCGCGATCCCGCCGCTGCACGGGGCGCTGCTCAAGAACGAGCAGGACATCATGCTGTTTGAACGCCTCGCTTTCATGGCGCGGCGGAACCCGAGCTGAGGCGAGCCGGTCGCCGTGCGTCAGTGCTGATGTCGCCGGCACCGGCAGATTGCTGCGGGTAACGCCGCCAACAATGCTATCTTCCATGCCGATGCCGTCCGCTTTGCGGGCAAGCTGCATCCGGTAGGCTGGCGGGCGGATTTGGGCACCCGCGGGGCTCAAGGGTTCTGCCCGCCTTGCGCGGCCAGGGCCTTCGCCCAGACCCCGGCGCGCCCGCAGTTCAGGGCCGTGCGCTGCCTAGATCACCGGAAAGCAGGCGATCCCGGCGCGTTTCAGTGCTTTGCAGGTCGCGTGGGCATCGGGGGCCGAGGCGCGCAATCGGTAGTATTGCTTGCCGTTCACCATCGCCGGGATGACCGCCATCCGCATGCCCTTCAGCACGGGGCGCTGCGCTGTGAGCGTCTCCCACTGCGCCGCCGCCTCCGCCGCCGAAAGCGCGGCGGCGAGCTGGATCGTCTGCTGCCCGGCAACGCCGGTTGGCGATACGGGGATGGTCCGGGCCGCGGGCAAGCGCGGCGCGGGACCAGTCGGTGCAGCGGCAGCCAGCGCCGGGCGCTCGCGCTGTAGCAGCGCCGGCGCGATCGGCACCACGGCGTCGCTGCGCTGCGCCAGCGCCAGCGCCGCCCCGCCATCCGCAAGTGGCTCATCGGTCACGATGACCGCGGTCGTCGTCGGCCCGGTGATCTTGAACAGTTCGGCGGCGAAAGCGGCGGGGATGCGGATGCAGCCGTGCGAGGCCGGATAGCCGGGCAGACGTCCGGCATGGATCGCGATCCCGCTCCACGTCAGGCGCTGCATCCACGGCATCGGCGCGTTGCTGTAGAGGTTCGAGCGGTGGTAGCGCTTCTTCTGAAGGATCGCGAAAGTGCCGGTCGGCGTCCGCTTCCCGCGTTTGCCGGTGGAGACCGGGCTCGACCGCCACAACACGCCGTCCCGGAACACGTGCATTTGCTGCGTTTTGAGGCTGACGGTGATGACGACGCCGCTCTGGAGCACCTGCCCCACCGTCCTTGAGAGCGGCGGCGCAACGGCCGGTACCGGATCGGCCGCTACCTGTTCGGCCGCAAATGCGGGCGCGCTCACTGGCGAGGCGCCGCCTGTTGCAACAACGGCGGCAAGGCTCGCCAATGCCAGAAGCGCGGCAGGCAGCAGCCAGACACTATAGAGCCGCAAGCGCCGCACTGCGCACCTCCGTTAATCCGAAGAGTTAACGGTTAAGCGGTTGCGAATTTCCGGGCAAGACCCGTTCGCCCCTGGCAGGGGCCTTGCGCATATCGGACCGGGCGCGCGCCCTCTTGCCTAACACAGGCCCAGGCTTATGATGCAACCGACAAGAGAGGGACATCATGTTTGCATTCAATCGCTTCGTTGCATCGGCAGCGCTCGCTTCTGCGGCGTGGACCGGAGCCTCGGTGCCGCTCGCCGCGCAGGAACAGGCTGCCCCGGAACGCCCCGCTGCGACCTGGCGCCACGACCGCAGCGGGCTGACCCTTTCCGCCGTTCTCGCCGGTTTCACGCGCGGCGACAGCAAGCAGTTCGATGCGGAGGGCTACAATATCGGCATCAACTTCCGCGATCCGCAGAGCCGCAGCTGGGCGGACCTCTACATCTATCGCGCCGCGCCTGCCTCGGTCGCGGTGTTGGGCGATCGCGCGGCAGCGGGCATGTTTGCCAACCCGATGCTCGGCGATGTCGATGCGAACGCGGTCAGCATCGTGCGCTTCACCCCGCCCGCAGGCGCGGGCGACAAGAGCGGTCTCAGGATCGTCACGCCGACCAAGGGCGAACTCACCTCGAGCGGGCTGGCAATCTGGCTTCACGATGGCTGGCTGGTGAAGCTGCGGATGAGCTCCAAAACCCTGGATGCTGCCACCCTGGAGGCGCGGATGAGCCAGTTCATCGCCGCAGTGACATTGCCCGCCGCCACCCGCCCAGCCCCTGCCTTCGCCGAGCTGCGCGATTGCGCCGCGCCGATGAAGCCGGGGAAGAAGGCCAGGCTGGTAGAGCTCGACGTGACGGGCTCGATCATGATCGGCGGGCTGCTCGGCGGAGCCAGCGAGGAGTTGGCCGAGACCGGAGTGTCGGTGGCCGATGGCGCCGCCGATCCGGTGTGGTGCCGCGACGCCGGATCGCAGCCGCAATATGGCATTTACCGGCGCGAGGGCATAGCCGAGACCTATCTGATCGCGCTTGGCGACACCGGCACCAGTCTGTCGGTCGCGGGCTATGATGCAGGGCCCTTGATGAAGCCGTCCAAGGGCTTCCTCGTGACCCAGTCGAACGGTGTAACCGAGCAGGTCTACCCGCCCTTCGACAGGCTTCCCACCCCCGAGCAGGCGCTGGGCCTGCCGGGCAAGGTCAGCCCGGTCTTCTCGGCCGGCCTGCTCGCCGAGAACAAGGGCACGACGATCATGGTGACGGGCAAGTGACCCCTGTGCGAAGCCGGGTGGATCAGTCGAAGCTGTAGGCCAGCTCGAAGTCGCCCCAACGCCGACCGCCGAAATAGAGCGGGA
Organism: Porphyrobacter sp. AAP82; assembly: GCF_000331285.1. Classification (GTDB taxonomy): domain Bacteria; phylum Pseudomonadota; class Alphaproteobacteria; order Sphingomonadales; family Sphingomonadaceae; genus Erythrobacter. The sequence continues at coordinate 55,987 of NZ_ANFX01000008.1, forward strand.
CGTAGACGTTGCGCACCACCACGTAGCTGTCGCCGTCGCCCTCCTGGCGGTAGACCGCCATCATGTAGGGCGCGGAGGAAACCTTGGCCTTGCGGTCGATCGCCTCGAGCATGATGCGGCCATTGCGGCAGAACTGGGTGTCGTGGTTGAGATCGCCGGTCGGGGTGCGGCTGCGTTCGGAAAGGTGGGTCGGCAGAAACCCGTTCATGTCGGTGCAGGCGGCGGCCAGCACGCGCGGATCGCTCGCCTTGCCGCGGTCGAGGAAGGGGCGCCATTCGGCATGGGCCCAATCCGTCAGGCGGGTGCGAAACAGCGGCGGATTGGTCCCCGGCACGCTCTGGTAATCGGTATCGAACAGCGCGGCGATGGTTATCGCACCGCGCGCCAGCGCCGCTTCGGTGTGCTGGCCCAGCTCCTGCACCATCGCCTGAGCCATTGCGACCATGGCGCTGTCCTCGGGGCTCAGGCCCGCGTGGACAATGCGGTCGAACATCTCGGAGGCGGTAATCTCCAGCTCTTCCATCTTGCGGTGCGCGCCGTGGAGCCGGTCCTCATTGGACCGTGCGGCGGCATCGAAGCCGGTCAGCACGCGCTGGACCTTGTCCACATGGCTGCTGATCGTGCCGGTGGAGCGGGCGATGACGTCGTTCTGCTTGTCGACCTCTTCCACCAGCGCGCCGACATTGGCGATGGTGCTCTCGATCCGCGCGACAGAAGCGCGCGCCTCGCCGCTGGCCTTTGAACCCGCCTCGATCCGCCCGATCACCACCTCGGCCTCGCCGCCCAGCGCGTCGATGGTGTGGGCGATTTCCTCGGTCGCCTTGCGGGTGTCGTTGGCAAGGCTCTTCACCTCGCTTGCAACCACCGCGAAGGTGCGGCCGGCATCGCCTGCCCGCATCGCCTCGATCGTGGCGTTCAAGGCAAGGATGTTGGTCGTCTCGGCAATCTCGCCGATGTCATGCGCACTGCGGCGCACCTGCTCCATCGCGGCCGAGAAGCTGGTGACATGCTGCCCCAAGGTGTCGACCAGTTCGATCAGCGAGGCGATCTGGCCCAGCGAGGACTGGATCAGCGCCGTGCCTTCGGACAGGCGCTCGATCGCCCGTTCGGACAGCAGGCGCGCCTCGTCGGAGGCTTCGGCAACCTTGGTCTGGTCGGCCTCCAGCGCGCGCACGGTCTCGGCCAGTGCCTCGTGCTCGGACCGCAGCGTTTTGGACGAGGCGATTACCGCTTCGACGACGCCTGCCACATCGGTGCAGCCGACAGTCACCGCCCCGCAGCTCTCGGGGATCATCCCCAAGGCATGGGCATTGGCGGTATCGATGGCGAGAGAATTCATATGCGGTTCGCGGCCCTGTTGCATGGTCTGCGGGACACTAGGCAGATGATGGTAAGCAAGCGGTTAAGATTTGCCCTGTCGCCCTCGCAAGAATGGGGACTGGTCAGGCGCGCGGGCGCGGGTTAAGCGTTCACCCATGTTCTTCAATTTCGTCGACGAGCTTCGCGCCGCCGGGATCGGCGCCTCCTTCAAAGAGCACCTCACCTTGCTTGAGGCGCTCGACAAGGACGTGATCGAGCAGACGCCCGAGGCCTTCTATTACCTGTCCCGCGCAACCTTCGTGAAGGACGAAGGGCTGCTCGATCGCTTCGACCAGGTGTTCCAGAAGGTCTTCAAGGGGATCATGACCGATTACGGCCAGAACCCGGTCGACATCCCCGAGGACTGGCTGAAGGCGGTCGCCGAGAAGTTCCTGACGCTCGAGGAGATGGAGAAGATCAAGTCGCTGGGTGACTGGGACGAGATCATGGAGACGCTCAAGAAGCGGCTCGAGGAACAGGAAAAGCGCCACCAGGGCGGCAACAAGTGGATCGGCACGGGGGGCACCTCGCCCTTCGGCAATTCGGGCTACAACCCCGAAGGCGTGCGCATCGGCGGTGAGGCCAAGCACGGCCGCGCGGTCAAGGTGTGGGAAAAGCGCGAGTTCAAGAACCTCGACAACACCAAGGAACTCGGCACCCGCAACATCAAGATGGCCTTGCGGCGTCTGCGCCGCTTCGCCCGCGAAGGCGCAGCGGACGAATTGGACATTCCCGGCACCATCGAAGGCACCGCCAAGCAGGGCTGGCTCGATATCAGGATGCGGCCCGAACGCAGGAATGCCGTCAAACTGCTGCTGTTCCTCGATGTCGGCGGGTCGATGGACCCCTTCATCAAGCTGGTGGAAGAACTGTTCAGCGCCGCCACAGCGGAGTTCAAGAACCTCGAATTCTTCTACTTCCACAACTGCCTGTATGAAGGCGTGTGGAAGGACAATAAGCGCCGCTGGCAGGAACGCACCAAGACCTGGGATGTTCTCCACAAATACGGCCACGATTACAAGATCGTGTTCGTGGGCGATGCGGCGATGAGTCCCTACGAGATCACCCATCCGGGCGGCTCGGTCGAACACATGAACGAGGAAGCGGGCGCGGTGTGGCTCCAGCGCGTCGCCAACACCTACCCCGCGACCGTGTGGCTCAACCCCGTGCCCGAAAAGCAGTGGGGCTATTCGCAGTCGACCAAGATGATCAAGCAGCTGGTCGGCGACCGGATGTATCCGCTGACGCTCGAAGGGCTGGATGACGCGATGCGGGAGCTGTCGCGGAAGCACGGGGCTTGATGAGGCGCCTGTTGGCCGCGGTGGTCGCCGGGGTGGTGTTCTTTGCCCTGTTCGTCTCGCTCATCAACCGCGGCGCGATGTTGGTCTGGCCGGCCTATGGCGAGGCCTTCCCCACGAACAGCTTTTCCTCTGGCATGATGATCCTGCGGCTGTGCATGGGCGCCGCGGCTCTGCTCGGGTCGGGTTATCTCGTCGCCGCCATTTCGCGAGTGAAGCATCTCGCCGCAATCATCGCCGCAGGCGTGCTGTTGCTGCTCGGCGGCACGGTCCACCTGAACGAGCCGATCTGGTCATCCTTCCCGCTGTGGTATCACATCGCCTTCATCGGATCGATTGTCCCGGCGGTGCTCATCGGCGCACGGCTGCGCAGGGCGTGAACCACACCCGCTTCGAGGCGATCCGCCTCCGGCTCGAGGCGTTCGACCCGGGCACGGGCTGGCGGCTATGGCTCTACGAATTCCTGCTGTTCGGCTTCAAGCAGGGATGGGCGTGCCTGTTCGGCGGATTGCTGCTCGCGCTGCTGCTCGGCACGCACCTGTTCTATCCCGACCGCGCAGCCCTTCACCGCTATGACTTCCTGACCCTCGCCGCCATCGCCATCCAAGCCGCAATGCTCGCCTTCCGGCTCGAGACATGGCGAGAAGCTCGCGTCATCCTCATCTTCCACGTCGTCGGCACGGTGATGGAGCTGTTCAAGACGGTGGCCGGATCATGGACCTATCCCGAGGCGAGCGTGCTGCATATCGGCGCGGTGCCGTTGTTCTCTGGCTTCATGTATGCCGCCGTCGGCAGCTACATCGCGCGGGTGTGGCGGATCTTCGACTTCCGCTTCAGCCACTATCCGCCCGCATGGACGACATGGGCCTTGGCGGCGGCGATCTATGCCAACTTCTTCACCCACCATTACGTCTTGGACATCCGCTGGGGACTGTTTGCCGCCACGGCTGCGATCTTCTGGCGCACCCGCGTCCACTTCATGAACTGGCGCGTCCATCGCTGGATGCCGCTTCTGGTCGGCTTCGGCCTCGTCGCATTGTTCATCTGGTTTGCCGAGAACATCGCCACCTTCGCCAATGCCTGGAACTATCCCGGGCAGGAGAAGGAGTGGAAGATGGTCAGCCTCGCCAAGTATGGCAGCTGGTACCTGCTGATGCTGATCAGCTTCGTGCTGGTGACGATGGTGCAGCCCGTGCGGGAGCCGGACTAGGCGCCCTTTTGATCCAGCTCCGCATCCAGATGCAGGCTGCACCGCCAGAAGAAGAACGCCGGCACCAGCCCCAGCACCGCCGCGCCGTAGAGCACGTAGCGCACGCTATCCGCGCCGTAGACGGGTTGCAGCCAGTCCGACAGCATCCCGAAGAACAGCGGTCCGAGGCCCAGCCCGATGAGGTTCTGGAAAAACAGCAGGCTCGCCGCCGCAATCGCCCTCGCCCGCAGCGGGACAAGGCCTTGCGCCGCCGAATAGCACGGCCCGTAGTAGAGCGAGTTGAACACCGTCGGCAGGAACAGCAGCACCAGCGCCAGCGGCCAGGTCGGCGCGTGATAGGCGGCAATCGCGAGCGGCACCGCCAGCGCCATCCCGATCGCAGGCGCGCTCAGCACGTGGCGGCGGTTTGTCGCGCCGAACCGGTCGGCGAGATAGCCACCCGCCCATGTGCCGAGGATCCCCGCAGCGCCGCCCAAGAGGCCGAAGGACAGCCCCACCTCCCCCGGTGACAGGTCATGGGTGCGCTGGAAGAAGATCGTGGTCCAGGTGGTTTTGCCGTAAGACAGGAATGACGCCGCCGAGCCCGCGCAGACCAGCAGCACGAAAGCGCGCGAGCGCATGACTTCGGCCACCGCTTTCCCGAGCGGCAGCGCGGCAGGCTGGCTCTTGGCGCGCAACACCGCCGCGGCGTCAGAACGGCGCGGGTCGCGCAAGCCGAACCACACGACCAGCGACAGCACGACGCCGGGAAGTCCCACCACCACGAAGGCTTCGCGCCATCCGAGAAAGTCGGCGAGCAGCCCGCCGATCACCATCCCCAGCAGCGATCCGACCGGAATACCCAGCGAATAGAAGGCCAGCGCCGAGGCGCGCTTTTCAGGGGGCACCATGTCGCTGATCAGCGAATGCGCAGGCGGCGTGCAGCCCGCCTCCCCCACTCCGACCCCGATCCGGGCGAGCAGCAATTGCCAGAAATTCTGCGCGAGGCCGCACAGCGCGGTCATCCCCGACCACAGCGCGAGCGCCACGGCGATGAGCTGCGGGCGGCTCGTCGTCTCGCGGTCGGCGAAACGGGCGATGGGAATGCCCAGCACTGTGTAGAACAAGGCGAAGGCCAGCCCCGTCATCAGCCCGATCTGGGTGTCGGAAAGGTCGAGATCGCGCGCGATCGGCTCGGCAAGGATGTTGACGATCTGGCGGTCGATGAAATTGAAAACATAGACCGTGAGCAGGATCCACAAGGTCAGCCTTGCCGATTGCACGCCGGTCCCGCTCGCTGCCGCGGTTGCCATTCTCTGTCTCTCTCCCATCGGTGGCAGGTGTTCCGCCATCCGCTTGTCATGCGCGCTGCGGCGTCATGACGTCACTTTCAATAAAGCAGGTGATGCCGCACCTCGGCAATCCATGCCGCCTCGTCGTGTGACGTCACCGTGTCGAGATCGGCAGGGCGCGCGGCGGGGTCGTCGACCCATTCGCGCAAGCCCGGCCCGCCGTTGATCACGTCGATCGCGAGGCGGGTGACTTCGTACTCGTACGGAAAATCGCGCCACAGCGGGTAATCGGGATAGAGCATCCGGATCGCCTTGAAGGCGAGCGCCTGTAGCCGCCAGGGCTTGAAGCTGTCGTGGTTGTAGAAAGACCCTTCTGCATGAATCATCAATGCATTGCAGAGCATTCCTTGGTGCTTGTGGAAGGTCGGCTCGAACCAGCATTCGCGGATGGCGCAGCCCGCCAGCCACTCGGGCGCGAGCGTGTTCATCACCTTCAGCACCGCGCCCGCGTCAATATCCGGAGCGCCGAACAGCACTTCGAGCGGCCGCGTCGTGCCCCGCCCTTCGGACAGCGTCGTGCCCTCCAGCATCACCGTGCCAGCATAGGCCCGCGCCATGTTGAGGTTGGCCGCATTGGGCGAGGGATTGATCCACAGGCGTGACGCCGGCCACCCGAAGCCGTCGGCATCATCGGGACGCCAGCCCTCCATCGCCACCACTGTGTAGGCGACGTCGAGACCGAAATGCGCGATGAACCAGTGGCCCATCTCGCCCATGGTGAGGCCGTGGCGCATCGGCATCGGCGCGGCGCCGACAAAACTCTCCTGTCCGCGCAGGAGCATCAACCCTTCGACCGGGCGCCCGGCAGGGTTGGGGCGATCAAGCACCCATACCTCCTTGCCGGCCTTGGCCGCTTCCTCGAGCAGATACAGCAGCGTGGTCACGAAGGTGTAGATCCGGCAGCCCAAGTCCTGAAGGTCGAACAGGAACACATCGGCGCTCGACATCATCCGCCCCGTCGGGCGGCGCACCTCGCCATAGAGCGAAAAGATCGGGATGCCGTAGCGCGGGTCCATCTCGTCCGCGGTCTCGACCATGTTGTCCTGCTTGTCGCCCTTGAGGCCGTGCTGCGGGCCGAAGGCGCTGTTCACCTGTACGCCTGCCGCAATCAGCGCATCGAGGCTGTGGGTCAGATCTGCGGTCACGCTCCCAGGGTGCGCGACCAGCGCAACGCGGCGGTCCTTCAATCGGGCGAGGAGTTCGGGGTCGGCGAGCAACCGGTCGATACCGTTCATCATGGGCATCAGCGATGGAACATCGCCTGCGCAAAGGCAATCCTTGGGAATGAGGGCTGGGAACATTGTCCGCCGTGTGCCAGTTAGGTGCCCATGGACATCGACTGGACACCCGCAGCCATTGCCGCTGGCTGGGCAATCATCCTCGGCGGTGCGGGCGGCGCGCTGACCGAGATCGGCCAGTGGTATCGCGACCTTCGCAAGCCGCCATGGCAACCGCCCGACTGGCTGTTCGGCCCGGCCTGGACGGTCATCCTCGCCCTGGCGGGGTGGAGCTTCTACATCGGCCTCACCGAGGCCCCCACGCCCGAGGCGCGGATTGCGGTCTGGGCGCTGTTCATCGCCAATTTCACGCTCCATTTCATGTGGTCGCCGCTGTTCTTCAAGCTGAAGCGACCCGACTGGGCGCTCGCCGAGAATGTCTTCCTGTGGCTTTCGGTGGTGGCGCTGATGGTGGTGCTGCCGCGCTTGGTGGGCAACGCCTTTGCGGGCTGGCTGAACGTCCCCTATTTCATCTGGGTGAGCTTTGCCTTCGTGCTCAACTGGAAGATCGTGCAGTTGAACCGCCCCTTCGTGACCGCAGCTCCGACGGGTTAACGCTCGATAATCAGCGCGCGGTTGGCTTCCGAATGGAACTCGGGCTGGCCGGGGGGAAAGGCGAGCGCCCAGTATTGCCTGGTGCCGTCGGCATGTTCGACCACCGCATTGAGTGCGACCTGCGCGGGCACGGGCAGATCGGCCGCGATGCGGGCCCTGAGCACAAGACTGCCATCGTCGTGCGAACAGGCCAGTGCAATTGCATGGACTGGCGCATCGCGCATCCCTTGGCGGAAGGAATCGAAGTCGTAAGCCGCCCACTGCCCCGAAGGCGAGAGGTTGAACTCGCGATATTGTGTGTCTCCCAGCGGCTGCCAGAAGATCTCGAAGCAGGTCGTCTGCCACAGGTTGTCGCGCCGGCCGGGTGCGGCGGCAGGCGGCACGGTGATCCCCGCGATCGCCCCGTCGAGCCGGAATTCCGCCTCGCAGCCTTGGCTTGTGGCGGTGACCGAGGCGGTGACGGCGCGGACCGGGCCGAGGTCGCAGGCGACATGGAGCATCAGCGGGTGCATCCACCCGGTGTGGCCGTTCCTCCCGCCCCCGGCAAGCCACTTCCCGTCGCGCAAGCGCCCTGTTAGGGGCGCTGGCCATGAGCACCTACGAATCCGACCTCCTGCGCCTGCTCGAAGAGCGCGGCTACATCCACCAGATGACCGACGCGGCGGGCCTCGATGCACTTGCCGCAAGGCAGGTGGTGCCCGGCTATATCGGCTTTGACGCGACCGCGCCTTCGCTCCACATCGGCAGCCTCGTCCAGATCATGATGCTGCGCCGCTTGCAGCAGAGCGGGCACAAGCCGGTGGTGGTGATGGGCGGCGGCACGACGCGGATCGGCGACCCCACCGGGCGCGACGAGAGCCGCAAGATGCTCACCGACGAGACGATCGAGGCAAACATCCGCTCGATCTTCACTGTCTTCGACAAGCTTCTGGTATTCGGCGATGGTCCGACCGATGCGGTGATGGTCAACAACCATGACTGGCTGGGCCAGCTCGGCTACATCCAGCTGCTCCAGGAAGTCGGCACGCACTTCACGATCAACCGCATGCTGACCTTCGACTCCGTCAGGCTGCGGCTCGAGCGCGAACAGCCGATGACCTTTCTCGAATTCAACTATATGATCCTGCAAGGATACGATTTCAGACACTTGTCAAAGGAACTTGATGTTCGCTTGCAGATGGGCGGGTCGGACCAGTGGGGCAATATCGTCAACGGGATCGAACTCGGCCGGCGGATCGACGGAACCGAACTGTTCGGCCTCACCACGCCGCTTTTGACCACCGCGAGCGGGGCGAAGATGGGCAAGACCGCGGCCGGCGCGGTATGGCTCAACGAGGATCAGCTCCCGGCGTATGATTTCTGGCAATACTGGCGCAACGTCGATGACGCTGACGTGGGCCGCTTTCTGCGCCTCTTCACCGACCTGCCCCTCGATGAGATCAGCCGCCTCGAAGCACTGGAAGGCGCGGAGATAAACGCCGCCAAGGTGGTGCTTGCCAACGCGGTTACCGGCCTCGTGCGGGGCAGCGGCGCCGCGACCCGTGCCGAGGCCACCGCGCGCGAAACCTTCGCCGGATCGGGCGCGGGAGAAGACCTTCCAGCGATCGCCACCGGACCTGAAGGCGTGCGCCTTGCCGCGCTCCTCACCGAAGTCGGCCTTACCGCCTCGAATGGCGAGGCCAAGCGCAAGGTTGCCGAGGGCGCGGTGAAGCTCGAGGGCGAGACCGTGAGCGATCCGGCGCAGCTGGTTCTTCCGCAAGCGGGCGAGACTCTGCGCCTCAGCCTCGGCAAGAAACGCCATGCTCTTGTCACGCGCTAATCCCTGAGGCGCGGTTCCTTTACCAATTGTCAGCCTTTCTGCGGCATTTCCCTTGTCTGTGACCCAGACGGAGGGAAGGATCGCGCTACGTGACAGGTGGAGCTAATCTCAGCGTAACCGACATGCGCCGTGCGGCGCGTCACCCGGTGGATTTTCCGGCAATCGTCGAGCATTTCGCGTATGGCGACCTGCACCTGCACATCTGCAACCTTTCCGCTCACGGCTTCATGGTCGACGATGGCGGGCAGCTCCAGCGCGGCGACCGCATCATTATCCGCCTGCCGATCGTCGGCCGGATCGAGGCCTATGTGATCTGGACCCGCGACAACCGTGCCGGCTTTCAGTTCGAACGCATCATCCGGCTCGACGATTTCGTCGCCATCATCGACGAGCTCCAGCCCAATCCGCGCCTGCGCCGTACGCGCTGAGCCAACATAAAGTCGCAGGGGCGCAAGTTTCGCCTGCTTGGCAGAGCGTCTGCCGCCTGCCATGGCGCGCAGCGTGACCGATGCCGTGACTGCCCCCGTTCCCGCCTCCCCGCTCCATATCGGCGATTACCGGCGCTATTGGCTGGCACGCTTCATGGGCGTGTTTGCGACCATGTCGATGGTGGTGCTGCTCGGCTACCAGCTCTACGCCGTGGCGCGTGACGATTACGGGATGAGCGTTGCCGAGGCCTCGTTCCAGCTCGGCCTCCTCGGATTGGCGCAGTTCGTGCCCCTGTTCCTGCTCACGCCGGTTGCAGGGCTTGCCGCCGACCGTTTCGACCGGCGCCATGTCGCGGCTTTCGCCAACGGGATCGACGGGCTTGTCGCGGTTGTGCTGGCGCTGGCGACCTGGGCCGATGCGCTGGATCTGCCGATCCTCTTCACGCTTGCCGCAGCGCACGGTGCGGCAAGGGTGTTCCTCGGCCCTTCGATGAGCGCGATCGCGCCCAATATCGTGCCCCCTGCCCTGCTGCCGCGCGCCATCGCGCTGTCCTCGATCGCCTGGCAGACCGCGAGCGTCGCCGGACTGGCGGTGGGCGGCCTGATCTTCGCCCGCGCCGAGTGGCTGCCGCATGCGCTCTCGGCCGCGCTGCTCGGCTGCTCGATGCTGCTAATCCTCACAGTGCGCCCCGTACGCGCGAGGCAGGACGGGCCGCGCCTCAAGCCGGTGAAGCAGATCGCCGAGGGGCTGGTCTATGTCTGGCGCGAGCGGTTCCTGCTGGGCTGCATCACGCTCGATCTCTTCGCGGTGCTGCTAGCGGGTGCGACCGCGCTGCTGCCGGTCTTCGCGCGCGACATCCTGTTCGTCGGCCCCGAGGGCCTCGGCCTGATGCGCGCGGCCCCCGCTTTCGGGGCGGCGAGCGTGGCGCTGTGGCTATCGTTCCGGCCCTTGCAGCGCGAGGTCGGGGTCAAGATGCTCTGGGCGGTCGCCGCCTTCTGGGCGCTGACCATCGCCCTTGCCTTTTCGCGATACTTCATCGTGTCGCTGGCGATCCTTGCCGCGATGGGCGCGGTCGACATGGTCTCGGTGTTCATCAGGAGCTCGCTGGTCCAGCTTTTCACCCCCGACGACAAGCGCGGGCGGGTATCCTCGATCTCGGGACTTGCGATCTCGGCCTCGAACGAGCTCGGCGAGATGCAATCGGGGCTCGCCGCAGCGCTGCTGGGTGCTGTCGGCGCGGTTGTATTCGGCGGCGCGGGTGCGATAATCGTGACATTGGTCTGGGCGTGGTACTTCCCCGAGCTGCGCCGCGCCCGCAGTTTCGAGCCGCAGGAACTCAAGAAAGAGGTATCATCATGAAGGCCGACAACATCCTCGCCACCATCGGCGGCACCCCGCACATCCGCCTTGCGCGGCTGTTCCCGGATCACGAGGTATGGGTGAAGTCCGAGCGCGCCAACCCCGGCGGCTCGATCAAGGACCGCATCGCGCTCGCCATGGTCGAGGACGCCGAGGCGCGCGGCGCTTTGAAGCCCGGCGGCACGATCGTCGAGCCGACTTCGGGCAACACCGGCATCGGGCTTGCGATGGTCGCCGCGGTCAAGGGCTACCGCCTGGTGCTGGTCATGCCCGAATCGATGTCGGTCGAGCGCCGCCGGCTGATGCTCGCCTATGGCGCGAGCTTCGACCTTACCCCGCGCGAGAAGGGCATGAAGGGCGCGATCGAGCGCGCGATGGAACTGGTCGCGAGCACGCCGGGCGCGTGGATGCCGAGCCAGTTCGACAACGCCGCCAACCCCGCCGTCCACGCGCGCACCACCGCGCAGGAAATTCTTGCCGATTTCGCCGATGCTCCCATCGACGTGATGATCACCGGAGTCGGCACCGGCGGGCACCTTACGGGCTGCGCCGAGGAATTGAAGAAGCACTGGCCGGCAATGAAGGCCTATGGCGTCGAGCCCGCGCTCTCGCCGGTCATCAATGGCGGCCAGCCCGGCCCGCACCCGATCCAGGGGATCGGCGCAGGGTTCATCCCCGGCAACCTCCACACCAACGCGATCGACGGCGCAATCACCGTCGATGCGGAGGAGGCCAAGGACATGGCGCGCCGCGCCGCGCGCGAGGAAGGCATGCTGGTCGGCATCTCGAGCGGGGCGACGCTCGCCGCCATTGCCAGCAAGCTCGGCGATCTCCCTGCGGGCGCGCGGGTGCTCGGGTTCAACTACGACACCGGCGAACGCTATCTCTCGGTTCCGGATTTCCTTCCGGTCGAGTAGGATGCTCGAGCAGATCGACTACGCCGACGGCGGGACCAAACTGACCGGATGGCTGGCGCGGCCGCTGGGTCGCGCGCGCGCGGCGGTGACGGTGTTCCCGACCTTCATGAACGCGACCCCCCGGGGTGACGGCCAAGGCAGGCGCGCTGGCGGATGCGGGGTGCATGGCATTGGCCGCCGACTTCTATGGCCCCGATGCGCCGCATGATGCTGCGAGCGCCCTTGCGGCGATGAACGCGCTGACCGCCGACCCGCTGGCGATGCGGCGGCGGCTGCGGGCGAGCCTCGACACGCTGGCGGCGATCGCACCCGGTATCCCGCAGATGGCGATCGGATACTGCCTTGGCGGGATGGCGGTGCTGGAAATGGCCCGCGGCGGCGCCGATCTGGCGCTTGCGGCAAGCTTCCACGGCCTGCTGGCCAGTCCACTGCCCGCTGCCGCTCCGATCAGGCCGCGCCTGCTGGTGTGCCATGGCGATGCCGATTCGCTGGTGCCCCGCGCGCACGTCACCGCCTTCTGGGAGGAGATGGACCGGGTCGGCGCGGACTGGCAGTTCCTGTCTTTTGCCGGTGTCGAACATGGCTTCACCAACCCATTCACCCCCGCAGGCGATCCCAATCCGGCCTATCATCCGCTCGCCGACCGGCAATCATGGGCCGCGCTCATGGGACTGATCGACAGCGTCACTTCGGGGACCGCATAACCCTTTCCTTAACCCTGCTGGCGTAACCCTGTGCGACAAGATTGCGCGAGCGATCAGGTCTTTGCGCGGGAACCGGCGGTCATGAAGTTCATCAAGCTCGAATCGCGCGGCGGCAACTACCTCGTTGTCGCCTCGAACGTGGCTTGGCTGCGCACCGCCGAGAACGGCCAGACCAGCGTCGGCATCGTCGGCGGGCAGCCGCTGCTGGTGGTGGGCTCGATCGAGGAAGTGGCCGAGAAAATCCTGATCGGACTTGGCGAGGCGCATGGCGAGCCGGGCCCCGCCCCCGCTTCTGCCGCTGTTGCACCGCCTCCGCCGGTGGTCGCCGCACCTCCGCCGCCCGCCATTCCCGTGCCCGAGCCCGAGCCTGTGATCGCGGCCCCCGAACCCGAGCCAGAACCAGAACCCGTCCGCGCTGCGCAGCCGGCGCCCCCACCCCAGCGTCCCGCGGCAACCCCTGCGCCCGCCCGCCCCCGCGTCGCTTCGGCGCGGTCGGCCAGCCAATGGGAGCGGCCTGCATCGCCCGCAGCCAAGAGCCTCAAGATGAAGGTGAGCTCGCAGCGCATGATGGGGATGCTCGACTAGCTTCGGCACGGCTGGTCATCCGCCGGATCGCCCTCGAAAGCCATTGCGCTCGCCCGCGCACCTGATACCCCCATGTGACACACACAGGGGAGACCAGCACATGAAGCGAGCTTTTGCGGGATGGACCTTTGGCGCGGTGATCGCGCTTGCTGCCGCGCCGCTGGCGGCCGAGACGCCGCAGCGCGAAAAGATCGCGGCCACCGTCGCCGCGCAGCACGACACCACTGTCAAGGCGCTTCAGGACTGGGTCGCCTTGCCCACCATCGCCGCCGAAAAGCGCGGCACGCCCGAGGGGGCCGAATACATGATGAAGCTCGCGCGCGATGCCGGGTTCCAGCAGGCCAAAATCATCCCCACCGACGGCGTGCCTGCGGTGTTCGCCACGCTCGATGCTGGCGCCAAGACCACGGTCGGTATTTACTTCATGTATGACGTCAAGCAGTTCGATCCGTCCGAATGGAACACCGACCCGCTCCAGGCGACGCTGGTCGATCGGCCCGGCGAGGGCAAGGCGATCGTCGGGCGCGGAGTGGTCAACCAGAAGGGGCCGGAGATGGCCTTCCTCGCCGCGATCAAGGCGATCCAGGCGAGCGGGCGCAAGCTGCCCGTCAACCTCGTGCTGGTGGCCGAGGGCGAGGAGGAGGTCGCCTCGACCCACTTCGACCAGGTCGTCGCCGTACCCGAAGTGCAGGCGGCGCTCTCCAAGGCGATCGGGGTGTTCATCCCTTCGGGTGCACAGAACAAGGATGGCAGCGCCGAGATCACCCTGGGTGCCAAGGGCGCGGTCGAATTCCAGCTGGTGGTCGGCGGCGAGACCTCTGACAAATACCCCAAGACCGACGTCCACTCCTCGAACTACGCGCGTGTCGAAAGCCCGGCATGGCGTCTGGTCAAGGCATTGGACACGCTGGTCGCCGATGACGGGCATACGCCCGCGATCGATGGCTGGTTCGAGAACGTCCAGCCCCTCACCGCCCGCCAGAAGGAGCTGATTGCGCAGGGTGCGACGCCCGAACGCGAACGCCAGGAGAAGGCCTCGCTCGGCATCGGGCAATTCATCGACAACGAGGATTACCAGACCAGCCTCGAGCGGTTCTATTCGCAGCCTACCGTCAACATCCAGGGCCTCGTGTCGGGCTACACCGGCGAAGGCGGCAAGACCGTGCTGCCCGGCCGCGCCGAAGCGAAGCTCGAATTCCGCCTCGTGCCGAACATGACCAAGGCCGAAGCCGTCAGCAAGCTTCAGGCGCACCTTGCCAAGCGCGGGTTCGACGATGTGCGGGTGACGGTCTCGGGCGGCTACGGCCCCAACGAAACCGCCGAGGATGCGGCCCTGATCCGCGCGCAGAAGAAGCTCTTCGAGGCGAGCGGCATCCCCTACACGATCCGCCCGCGCAATGCCGGGAGCTGGCCGGGGGTGATCTTCAACGGCGCGCCGCTGAACCTGCCGGCCTCGCAATTCGGCCTCGGCCGCGGCGGGGGTGCGCATGCGCCCAACGAATGGTTCCTGATCGAGAGTTCGGACCCCAAGGTCTTCGGGCTCGACCAGGTGACCATGGCCTATGTCGATTACCTCTATGTGATCGCCGAGGAAGCGAAGAAGTAGGCCTCAGCGCGCGGCGATCAGAGCGGCGGCGGCTTCGGCCATCCCGGCATTGCTGTGCGCGATGCCGGGCACGCGCTGCATGGTCCAGCCGAAGCGCAGCCCTCTGGCAGCAGCGGCGGCCTCGCCCTGCGCGAAGAACGCCTGCCCGCGCGCATAGCGGTGCGGGCCTTGCGCATCGGCCTCGGGGGTCTTGCGCAGATCGGGGTCGGCGCGGTCGGTGTCGGCCGTACCAAGCAGCACGGTGAGCGGCTTGCCGAGCGCTGCGGCAAGCGCTGCTTCTTCCACCGGCGTGGCGCCGAGCCCGTAGGGAAAGGCAATGCTGCGGTCGGGCATGGTGTACCAACCCGCATTGGCGGCAATCGCCTTCTCGATGCGCGCCTCGGCCATGAACAGGACATAGCGGTGCACGAACTGCGCACCGGCGGAATGGCCATAGATGCTGTAGCGCTGCACCTTTGTGCCGAAGCGCTGGCGGGCTTCATCGAAGAGCGGCTCGATCGCGGCGAAAGACCAGCGGCCCGGCGGGCGAGGCGCGCCGTCCTCGGCCGTGAAATAGCCGGTGTTGTAACCGAGCGATCCGGGGAAATCGGCCGTGCCGAACTGCGGAGCGATGGCGATGAAACCGTGGCGGCGGGCCAGCAGCGCCCATTCGTCACGGTAGCGATCGGCATCGCGGTTGACCCCGTGCATCACGAAAAGCACAGGCGTATCGGCGGTGACCTGATCGGGGAGCTGGTAATAGACCGGCAAGCCCGGCCCCTCCCAAGCGGTGAAGACAAAGCTCCCGCTCGCCGGGTTCCGGGTCGCCGCGCGATCCGGCTGCAAGGGTGACGCTGTGCCGGGAACGGCGAACAGCGATGCGGCAGCAGCGATTGCCAAGATCCAGCCCCGCATCGACGCTCTCCTGTAAACCAAGCCCGGCGCACAAAGCATGCGGGCCGCCATGGATCAACATGGCGGCCCGCAAAAAGTGTCGCAAGGGCTGGCTTACGCGGCGGTCGCGAAGGCCTCCGCCGGCAGCTTCATCATGTAGTCGCTGCCCGCTTCCAGCTTGCGGCGCAGCGCGCCCGCATCGGGGAGGAAGCGTTCGGCGTAGTAATTGGCCGAGACCAGCTTTGCCTCGTAGAAGGCCTTGTCGTCCGGGCCCTCGGCAACCTTCGCGAGCGCCACCTTGGCCATCTTCAGCCAGAAGTGCCCGAGCGTCACGATGCCCATGATGTGCATGTAGTGATGCGCGCCCGCGCCAAGGTGGTTGGGGTTCGCCATCGCGTTCTGCATGAACCACATGGTCGCCGCCTGCTGCTCGCCGAGCGCCTTTTCGAGGCGTTCGGCGATCGGC
Organism: Porphyrobacter sp. AAP82; assembly: GCF_000331285.1. Classification (GTDB taxonomy): domain Bacteria; phylum Pseudomonadota; class Alphaproteobacteria; order Sphingomonadales; family Sphingomonadaceae; genus Erythrobacter. The sequence continues at coordinate 71,775 of NZ_ANFX01000008.1, forward strand.
TTGAGGGTCTCGTCCTGCTTGGCGGCGGCGATTTCCTCGCCGATCATCGCGAAGAAGGCCTGGATCGCCTTGCCGCCCCCTGCTGCGAGCTTGCGGCCGCACAGGTCCATCGCCTGCACGCCGTTGGCGCCTTCGTAGATCATCGCGATGCGGCTATCGCGCACGAACTGCTCCATGCCCCACTCGCGCACATAGCCGTGGCCGCCATAGACCTGCTGCATGTTGTTGGCGATGTCATAGCCCTTGTCGGTGCCATATCCCTTGATGACCGGGGTCATCAGCCCAATCAGAAGGTCGGCCATCTCGCGCTCTTCGGGGGTCTGCGCCTTGTGGGTGAGATCGACCTGGAGCGCGCCCCACAGGCACAGGGCGCGCATGGCTTCGGTGAAGACCTTGGCGTCCATCAGCATCCGGCGCACGTCGGGGTGGACGAAGATCGGATCGGCCTTGGCAGCGGGGTCGGCCGGGCCGGTCAGCGCACGGCCCTGACGGCGGTCGAGCGCGTAGGTCACCGCGTTCTGGTAGGCGACCTCGGCCTGGGCATAGCCCTGGATGCCGACGCCAAGGCGCGCGGCGTTCATCATGATGAACATCGCGGCAAGGCCCTTGTTCTCCTCGCCCACGAGATAGCCGGTCGCGCCGTCATAATTGAGCAGGCACGTGGCGTTGCCGTGGATGCCCATCTTCTTCTCGATCGACCCGCAGGTGACGCCGTTGCGCACGCCGGGGTTGCCGTTCTCGTCAAGGATGAACTTGGGCACGATGAACAGCGAGATGCCCTTGGTGCTGTCGGGCGCACCCGGGGTCTTGGCCAGCACCAGATGGATGATGTTGCTGGTAAGATCATGCTCGCCAGCCGAGATGAAGATCTTGGTACCGGTGATCGCATAGGTGCCATCGCCATTGGGCACGGCCTTGGTGCGGATCATGCCGAGATCGGTGCCGCAGTGCGGCTCGGTCAGGTTCATGGTGCCCGACCATTCGCCCGAGATCATCTTGGGGACATAGGTTGCCTTCTGCTCGTCCGAACCCTTGGCGATGATCGCCGAAATCGCCCCGGCAGTGAGGCCGGGATACATCGCAAAGGCCTGGTTGGCAGTGCCGGTATATTCCTCGAGCACGAAGCCCAGCACGTGGGGGAGGCCCTGACCGCCGAACTCTTCGGGCTGGGCAAGCGTGCCCCAACCGCTTTCGACATAGGCCTGATAGGCTTCCTTGAAGCCCGGGGGGGTGGTGACGCTGCCATCGTCGTGGCGGGTGCAGCCATGCTCGTCCCCGGCCTGGTTGATCGGGGCGAGCACTTCGGCACAGAACTTGCCGGCCTCGTTGATGACGGTCTCGATCATGTCGGGCGTCGCGTTCTCGAAGCCCGGCAGGTTGCCGTAGCTCGCAAGATCGAGCACTTCATTGACGATGAAGCGCGTGTCGCGGGTGGGCGCGGTGTAGGTCGGCATCGGTTGATCCCTCTGGTGTGCAGACGTGTTGAAGCGGTGCGGTGCTGCTTGCTAGCGCATCAGCGCAAGTCGAGCTTTTCGATTTCAGCCACGAAGTCGGTCAGTTCCTTGATCGAGCTGTCGATGTCGTCGCGCTGCGCCTTCAGCTTGGCGATATGCGTGCGGCATTTCTCGATCGTGACGCGGCGCTGTTCCACGCGGCCGTCGTCGAGATCGTAGAGGTCGATCATCTCGCGGATCTCGGTCAGCGAAAAGCCGACATTCTTGGCGCGCATGATCCACGCGAGCCGCGCGCGGTCACGTTTGGAATAGACGCGGGTGAGCCCGACGCGCGCCGGGTTGATCAGACCCTCGTCCTCGTAGAAGCGCAGCGCGCGCGCGGTGCAGCCGAACTCCGAGGTCAGGTCGGAGATGGTGAAATGTTCGCGCTCGTGGACATCCGGCCGGTCAAGATGCGCACCGTTGCGGCGCGGTTCGGCGGCGGCGGGTTGAGCAGGAGCGGTAGCCATGACGCGCGTCCTACCTTACGTTTACGTGAGCGTCAAGTATCCTTGCGGCGCAGCGCCGGCTCGCCGTCGCCCTCAACGACTTCCCGGTAGAAGCAGGAACGCGCGCCGGTGTGGCACGTGGGGCCGGCCGGCCTGGCCCGAATCAGCAGCGCGTCCTGATCACAATCGACCAGCATCCCCTCGAGCGCCAGATAGTGCCCCGAACTCTCGCCCTTCATCCACAAGGTCCCGCGCGACCGGGACCAGAAATGGACCTTGCGGCTCTGGAGCGTCTTTGCGAGCGCTTCGGCGTTCATGTGCGCCACCACCAGCACGGTGCCGTCGGCGGCATCGACCACGACCGCGGTCAGCAGCCCTGCCCCATCGAATTTGGGTGCAAAGACAGGGCCCTTCTCGCGCTCTTCGGGAGTGAGGACAGGGTCGGGCATGCAGGCAACTCCAGAAAGGGCCGGGGCCGGTCATGCAAGGATTGTTGCAAGCACACAACAGGACGTCACAAAAAATTGCGCGCGCCCAGGTTTCGTCTTCCGCGTCAGGCAAGTCGGTGGAACAAAACCGCCGGAGCCTTCGCAAGGGGTTCTCCGCCGGACTTGTGGCACCGCCCGGTGCCACGTTCAGGGGGTGACCGGACCGCAGATTTGGCAGCGGGGTGCCAGCGCGACCGGTTGAACGATAGGGACTGGATCCCGGCAGCGAAGCTAGGGGTCGCTGCCTCTGCTCGCCAGAGAGGATCCGCACCGTTTCGTCACGTGGCGCCCGGGGCCGAAAGGCCTCGGGCGTTATGTTTTTACGGGCCGGCAGACCTCACGGATGCGCGAGCTTGTGATCCTCCTCGACCCGCGCAAAGCAGGCCAGCGCGACCGATGCGGGCGCTGCCGCCGAGATGGCGGCAAGACAGGCGCGGCTGGTCGCACCGCTGGTGAGCACGTCGTCGACGAGCACCACGTCGCGTCCCCTGAGCCGCGCCGCCGCGCCCGGCGCTAGGCGGATCGCGCCGGTCAGCACCCGCTCGCGCGCCTCGCGGCCCAACCCGCCAAGGTTGGGCGTGCGTCGGAACCGCATCAGCGCCGCGACCGCCGCCTCGCCCTTGCCCTGCCGCGCCAGCGCCTGCGCAAGCAGCGCCGCCTGGTTGAAGCCCCGGCTCCACAGCCGCCAGCGGTGGAGCGGCACCGGCACCAGCAGCGGCAGTGGCTGGCCTGCCTCGGGTTCGGGCATCCGCGCTGCGATCAGCCGCGCCAGCAGCCCGCACAGTGCGATCCGCCCGCCGTGCTTGTAGGCCAGCACCAGCTTGCGCGAGGTCTCGTTGTAATAGGTCGCGGCGTAGACCGGCACGGTATGGCCAGCCACCTGCGCATGTTCGGGCACCTCGAGCGTGCTCCAGCAATCGGTGCACAGCCCCGCCTGCCCCGCGACCGCTGCCCCGCACGACGGACAGCGCGGCGGATAGATGAAATCCACCAGCGGGGCCATCTGGCGGGCAAGGTGAAGGGCCGCTGCCATGCGCGCCAGTGTCGCACGTCTTGCAACCAGCAGGCAAGCGCGGCAGGGCGGCGCGGATGAACACCCCCGCCGTCCCCACGATCTTCGCCGAGACCCGCCGCCTCGCCCGGGCCCGCCGCGCGGCGCAGCGGCAGCGGGCGTCTGCCGATCCGGCGCGGTTCATCCTTGATGACATCGCCGAGGACATGATCGACCGGCTCGGCTTCGTGCGCCACATCCCGGCTCGCGCGCTGCTCATCGGCCACGGCGGAGAGGCGCTCGCGGACTACCTGACCAAAGGCGGGGCCGCGGTCGCAAGCGAACCCCTGGTCAATCCGGCCGAGCCGCTGGCTGGCGGCCCATTCGACTTCATCGGCGTTAGCGGCCAGCTCGATGCGGTCAATGACCTGCCCGGCGCGCTCATCCACCTGCGCGGCGCGCTCACCCCTGGCGGCCTTGTCATCGCCAGCTTCATCGGCGGCCAGAGCCTCGGCGCCCTGCGCGCCGCGATGCTCGCCGCCGAGCCAGATCGTCCCGCGGCCCGGCTCCACCCGCTGGTCGACGCCCGCGCCGCCCCGGCCCTCCTCCAGCGCGCCGGCTGGAAGGACCCGGTGGTCGATACGCACAGCCTGACCGTGCGCTACGGATCGTTCGGCAGATTGGTCGCGGACCTGCGTGACCAAGGCCTCGGCAATGCCCTCGCCCGGCCCGCCGGCGCGCTGGGCAAGGCCGCCTTGACCCGCGCCCGCGCCGCCTTCGCCGCCCGCGCCGATGCCGATGGCAAGACCGCCGACACCTTCGAGATCGTCACCCTCACCGGACGGCGATCCCTCGCCGGAACCTAGGCCTTCTTCAACGCCGCCTGCGCCGCCGCAAGCCGCGCGATCGGCACGCGGTAGGGCGAAGCGCTGACGTAATCGAGGCCGACACTCTCGCAGAAGGCGATGCTAGCCGGGTCGCCGCCATGCTCGCCGCAGATGCCGAGCTTGATGTCGGGCCGCGTCATGCGCCCGCGCTCTGCCGCGAGTTCGACCAGCTGACCGACGCCCTCGATATCGAGGCTCACGAAAGGATCGCGCGGGAAGATGCCCTTTTCGACATAGACGCTGAGGAACCGCGCCGCATCGTCGCGGCTGACGCCGAGTGTGGTCTGGGTGAGGTCATTGGTGCCGAACGAGAAGAACGCGCCTTCCTCGGCGATCTCGCCCGCCATCAGCGCGGCGCGCGGCAGTTCGATCATCGTGCCCACGAGGTATTCGACCCGCGTGCCAACCTCGGCGAACACGGCTTCGGCTTCCTTGTCGACCAGCGCCTTGAGGATCGCGAGCTCGCGCTTGGTGGCGACCAGCGGGATCATGATTTCCGGGAGCGGCGCCTCGCCAGAAGCCTGCATGACCGCGCAGGCCGCCTCGAAGATCGCGCGGGCCTGCATCGCGTAGATCTCGGGGAAGGTGATGCCCAAGCGGCAACCACGGTGGCCCAGCATGGGGTTGAACTCGTGCAGCTCGCCCGCGCGGCGCTTCAGGTGATCGACCCCGAGGCCGGTGGCGTCCGCCAGCTCGGCGAACTCCTCGTCGGCGTGCGGCAGGAATTCATGCAGCGGCGGATCGAGCAGGCGGATCGTGCAAGGCAGCCCCGCCATCACCTCGAAGATCGCGGTGAAGTCCGCACGCTGTTCGGGCAGCAGCCCCTCCAGCGCCCGGCGGCGCCCCGCCTCGTCTTCGGCGAGGATCATCTGGCGCACGAGGCTGATGCGCGAGGCTTCGAAGAACATGTGCTCGGTGCGGCACAGACCAATGCCCTCGGCCCCGAACTGGCGCGCCATGCGGCAGTCTGCCGGCGTCTCGGCATTGGTGCGCACCTTCATGCGCCGCAGCTTGTCCGCCCACACCATCAGCGTCCCGAAATCGCCCGCCAGCTCCGGCTCGACCGTCGGCACGATGCCGAGCATCACCTGCCCCGTCGCCCCATCGAGGGTGATGGCATCGCCCTCTTTGAGCTCGGTGGTCCCGATGCGCAGGGTGCGGCTTGCCCGGTCGATCGACACCGCGCCCGCTCCCGAGACGCAAGGGCGCCCCATCCCGCGCGCCACCACCGCCGCGTGGCTCGTCATCCCGCCGCGCGCGGTGAGGATGCCCTGGGCTGCGTGCATCCCGTGGATGTCTTCCGGGCTGGTCTCGACCCGCACCAGGATCACCTTCTCGCCGCGGCCCGCCCATTGCTCGGCGGTGTCGGCATCGAGCACGATCCGGCCCGCCGCTGCCCCCGGCGAGGCGGGGAGCCCGGTGGTCAGCACATTGCGCTCGGCCTTCGGGTCAAGCGTGGGGTGGAGCAATTGGTCCAGCGCCATCGGATCCACGCGCCGCACCGCCTCGCGCTCGTCGATCAGGCCCTCGGCCACCATGTCGACCGCCATCTTCAGCGCAGCCTTGGCGGTGCGCTTGCCCGAGCGGGTCTGGAGCATCCACAGCTTCCCGCGCTCGACGGTGAACTCGATGTCCTGCATGTCCTTGTAGTGGAGTTCCAGCAGGTCGAACACGCGGGCGAGTTCGGTGTAGGCCTCAGGCAGCGCCTCTTCCATCGACGCCGGCTTGGCGCCGGCCGCCGCGCGCGCCGCCTTGGTCAGGTATTGCGGTGTGCGGATGCCGGCGACCACATCCTCGCCTTGCGCGTTGATCAGGTACTCGCCGTAGTAGGCCCGCTCGCCGGTCGCCGGATCGCGGGTGAAGGCGACGCCGGTGGCGCTGATCTCGCCCATGTTGCCGAACACCATCGCCTGCACGTTGACCGCGGTGCCCCAGTCGCCCGGGATGTCGTTCAAACGCCGGTAGACCTTGGCGCGGTCCGAATCCCAGCTGTCGAACACCGCGCGGATCGCGCCCCACAGCTGCTCGGTCACATCCTGCGGGAAGTCGCGGCCCAGTTCCTCGGCGACGATCCCCTTGTATTCGCCCACCAGCGCCTGCCAGTCTTCGGCGGCCATCTCGGTGTCGTTGTAGAAGCCCTTGTCTTCCTTGGCGATCTCGAGCGCTTCTTCGAACAGCCCGTGATCGATCCCGAGCACGACATCCGAATACATCTGGATGAAGCGGCGGTAGCTGTCCCAGGCGAAACGCGCGTCGCCGCTCGAGGCGGCGAGGCCCTCGACGGTCGCATCGTTCAGCCCGAGGTTGAGCACCGTGTCCATCATCCCCGGCATCGACACCCGCGCGCCCGATCGGACCGAGACCAGGAGCGGGTCCGCCGCCTCGCCGAAGCGCTTGCCGACCGCCGCCTCGACATGGGCGAGCGCATCGGCGACCGCTGCCTTCAGCCCCTCGGAAAAGCCCGCACCATCGCGCAGATAGGCGACGCATTCCTCGGTGGTGATGGTGAAGCCCGGGGGCACCGGCAGGCCGATCGACGCCATCTCGGCAAGGTTGGCGCCCTTGCCGCCGGTGACGGTCTTGTCCTTCTGGCGCGGATCGGTGTGCGCGGCGCTGCCGCCGAAGGGGTAGACTGTTTGCACGTCACGTCATCCTGTTAAGCAGCGGCCGCAAGCGGCAAGTTGGAGACACATGAGACACTGTCCAGGGGCGAAACGCTCACCCCTCGATCCGGCTGAAATCTGCTACCCGGTGCACCGCATCGCGGAAACGCGCGAGCAGGGCAAGGCGCGCGGCGCGCTTGTCCGCTTGCGGGTCGTTGACAGTCACCTCTTCAAAGAACCGGTCGATGGGAGCGCGCAAGGTGGCGAGCGCAGCCATGGCATCGGCGAACCTCTCGGCCTCCACCGCCGCAGCAGCGCGCGGAGCGGCGGCATCGAGCGCGTCGATCAGCGCCTTTTCCGCTTCTTCGGGCGTGTAGGAAAGCGCTGAATTGTCGCGGGCTTCGGCGGCGAGGATCTCGCCCACGTCGGGATCGTCGACCATCGCCAGCGGGTCTTCCTCGCCGGTGTCGGGGATGGTGTCGTTGCCGTCCTTGAGGCTGGCGAGCACCATGGGATCGGGCGCGCCGGTCGGGCCTTGGTAGCCCTCCTTCTTGAGAATGTTGGCGGCACGCTTGTAGCCCGCGAGGAGGTTGGTGCCGTCCTCGGTGGTGACGAAGGCCTGAAGCGCATGAACGCGGGCGAGCAGGCGGACGAGATCGTCCTCCCCGCCGAGCGCGAAAACGGCGTCGATCAGGTCGTGGCGGACCCCGGCTTCGCGCTGCTGGACCTTGAGGCGGTCGGCGAAGAAGTCAAAGAGCGCGTCGAGCGCCGCTGTTCCCGAAGTAGGAGCGTCGAGCGTTACGAGGAAATCGTGGCGTCCAATCGCTGTGCCGAGCCGAAACCTGAGGCCATTTTTCAAGACAAGTGCGATAATGGCGAGAGTTTGCCGTCTCAGAGCAAACGGGTCTTTTGAGCCCGTCGGCTTCTCGTCTACGGCGAAAAACGAAACGAGCGTATCCAGCTTATCCGCCAGCGACACCGCCACCGTAACCGGCGCAGTCGGCACATCGTCGCCCTGTCCGACCGGCTTGTAGTGATCGCGGATCGCCTCGGCGACCTCTTGCGGCAAGCCCTCCTTCGCGGCGTAGTAGCCGCCCATCAGGCCCTGCAATTCGGGGAACTCGCCGACCATCTCGGTGACAAGATCGGCCTTGCACAGCCGCGCGGCTTGTTCGGCGAGGTCGGCCAGACTCCCCTCCCGCTTGCGGGAGGGGTCGGGGGTGGGCGCATCAGGGCGCGCGCTCGCAGGCCCACCCCCAGCCCCTCCCGCAAGCGGGAGGGGGGTGTCGGCGACAATCCCCTCCTCGCACAGCCAGCGCGCCAGCTTCGCCACGCGCAGGGCCTTGTCGGCGACGGTGCCGAGCTTTTCGTGGAAGGTGATGCGGGAAAGCTTCTCGTCATGGACTGCGAGCGGGGTCTTCTGGTCCTGCTCCCAGAAGAAGCGCGCGTCGGAGAGGCGCGCGGCGAGGACCTTGCGGTTGCCGTCGATGACCACAGCGGGGTCGAGCGGAGCGATATTCGCGGTGCAGACGAAGGCGTTGGCGAGTTTGCCCTTCGCATCTTCGCACACGAAATACTTCTGGTTCACCCGCGCGGTGAGCTGGATCACCTCGGGCGGCACGTCGAGGAAAGCCTCGTCGAAGCGACCGAGCAGCGGGACGGGGTTTTCGGTGAGGCCCGCGTTCTCGATGACAAGGCCCTCGTCGGCGATCAGGGTGAGGCCCGCCTCGGCAGCGACCTTGGCCGCACCTTCCCGGATGATGTCCTGCCGCTCCTCGTGATTGACGATCACGAAAGCGTTGCGCAGCTTGGCGATGTAGTCGTCCGCACCGTCGATAGTGACGGGGCCAGATGCGTGGAAGCGGTGGCCGTAGGTTGTATTTCCGCTTTCGAGCCCGTCAAAATCCGCTGGCACCGTTTCTTTGCCCAGCATTGCGACAATTCCAGATAGCGGCCTAACCCAACGAAGGGAATTCATCATTCGGGACTGTTCGCCCCAGCGCATCGACTTGGGCCAAGCGAAATCCCAAACAATGCTGAAAACAACGTTGTGCAGGACTTCTAGCATCCTGAATCCGGGAACATTTTTGACCGCGAACCACACACCGTCTCGTTCAAGAAGTTCTTCTCGGGTCACTTTGACCTTGCTCAGGAAGCCGGTCAAAGCCTGCTCGGGAGCGCTTACCTTCGGTCCCTTAGTTTCTTCGATAACGGGATTAGATGTGTCCGGTAGGTCACGAGCAATCAACACGAGACGTCGAGGAGTTGACCAAACAGTAACGTCACCAACCTGTGCGTTCCATTTGCCCATCTCGCGGCGGAACAGCTTTTCGAGTTCCGCGCGCGCACCGGCCTGCATCCGGGCAGGGATTTCCTCGCAGCGCAGTTCGAGCAGGAAGTCGGCCATCAGAGGAGACTCCACCCGGGGTATTTCGCCTGCCACTCCGGCGTCATCTTGGCCGCATAGGCCTCGCAACTGGAGCGCGCGAGGTCGCGGACGCGGCCCATGTAGCTGGCGCGTTCCTGCACCGAGATCACGCCGCGCGCCTGCAGCAGGTTGAAGACATGGCTCGCCTCGATCGCCTGTTCGTAAGCGGCGATGGGGACGCCTGCCGACAGTGCATTGCGGCACTCGGCCTCCGCCTTGGCGAAGAGCTCGAACAGCGCGTCGGTGTTCGCCACTTCGAAGTTCCACTTCGACATCTGGCGTTCGTTTTCGAGAAACACCTCGCCGTAAGTCACGCCCTGCGAATTGAAGGCGAGGTCATAGACGTTGTCGACGCCCTGGATGTACATTGCGAGGCGCTCGAGCCCGTAGGTCAGCTCGCCCGCGACGGGCTTGCAATCGAAGCCGCCCATCTGCTGGAAATAGGTGAACTGGGTGACCTCCATCCCGTCGCACCACACTTCCCACCCGAGGCCCCATGCGCCCAGCGTGGGCGATTCCCAGTCGTCCTCGACGAAGCGGATGTCGTGCGCCAGCGGGTCGATGCCGATCGCGGCGAGGCTCTTAAGGTAGAGCTCCTGAATGTCGCTCGGCGAGGGCTTCAGGATCACCTGATACTGGTAGTAGTGCTGGAGCCGGTTGGGGTTCTCGCCATAGCGCCCGTCGGTCGGGCGGCGGCAGGGCTGGACGAAAGCGGCGTTCCACGGCTCGGGCCCCAATGCGCGCAGGGTGGTCGCGGTGTGAAAGGTTCCCGCGCCCATGCGCATGTCATAGGGCTGGAGAATGACGCAGCCCGCGTGCGCGCTCCAGAAGTCGTGGAGCGTGAGGATCATGTCCTGAAACGAGCGCGCGGGATCGCGTGCGGGAGGCGTAAAGAGGGGCGTAGCGCTCATGGCGGCTCGCCATGGCCGAAGCCCCCGCAAGCGTCAATGCCGCGCCGCAGCATTGCCGAGGGGAAAGCGGCCGCAAGAGCGCCCGGGCACAGGCCTGAAGGCGTGTCTGCGAGGTCTGGCAGTCATGCAGATAAGACAGAAAGACAGGTTGTCTTGACATGGTCAGCGAATCACGACATATAGTCAGCATCACCTGACATTCAGTCGGGTTAACGTGACGGAGAACGGACATGAACATCCTCACCAAGAACGTCTGCGTGAAGCAATGGCTGCTGATCGTGATGACCCTGATGAGCGGCTATGCGGCCGGCGCGATCCTCGCCAAGCTGTCGACCGCGGCGGGGTTCTGACCGGTGAAGAACCGCCTCAAGGTGCTGCGCGCCGAGCGTGACTGGAGCCAGGCGGAACTGGCCGGCCGGCTCGATGTCTCGCGCCAGGCGGTCAACGCCATCGAAACCGGCAAGCACGACCCCTCCCTCCCCCTCGCCTTCCGCATCGCTCGCCTGTTCGACATGCGGATCGAGGAAATCTTCGACAATGGAGACCCCGCATGATCTGGAACAGCAAGGACGAAGTGCTTGGACCGGGCGAGACCCGCACCCGCCAGCGCCAGCGGCGGCAGATTTTCTACATCGGGGTTGCGGCGCTGTTCGGCGGGGTGATCGGCTTTTCGACCGGCTTCTTCGATGAAGGGACCGGCAGCCTGTTCAGCGGTGACTGGGAGAATATCAAGCTCCCACCGGCGCTCGCGCTCGGGCTCGTGGTCCTGCTGCTCGGCGGCTTCCTGGTGCTCCCCCTGTGGGGCTTCCGGATGATCGACGATTACAAGCGCGAGCACAACTTCATCGGCTTTACCGGCGGCTGCGTGTCGGTGCTGGCAGGCTACCCCATCTGGGCGGTGCTCTATGCCGGCGGCTTTGCGCCCCCGCCCCATGCCTTCGGGATCTTCGGAATCGCCTACGTCTCGATGATCCTTGCCTTTCTCTATGCCCGCTGGCGGCTCTGACCTTCCCCGCAGGTCATGCCAGCACCTTGTTTCCCGGGTATTTTTGACCCACACACCAACACATCACCGAAAGGAATCCGTGACATGAAGCTTTCATCCCTTCTCGCTCTGACCGCCGCGCCCTTCGCCCTGTTCGCGGCGAACCCCGCGCTGGCGCAGGACCCTGCCGGCACTGCCGAGCCTGCCGCGGCCGCGCCCAAGGGGCCGGCGCTGTGGAAGGTCGCCGATGCCGATACCACCATCTACCTGTTCGGCACGGTCCACGTGTTGCCCCAGGGCCTAGAGTGGTACGATGCCACGATCGCCAAGGCGCTCGACGGTTCGGACATTCTCGTGACCGAAATCCCGATGGACCCGGCGAGCGAGGCCGCGATGGCGCAAATGGCCCGGCAGAAGGGCGCGCTGCCGGCCGGCACCACCCTGCGCTCGCTCCTGAATGACGAGCAGAAGGCCACCTACACCGCGGCCCTCACCCAGCTTGGCGGCAAGATCGAAGCCGCGCAGCTTGCCCAGGTCCCGGCCGAAGCGCGCGCCCAGTACGAGGACGCCAAGGCCAAGGGTCTGGTCCCGGCTCCGGGCGAGATGCTGGCGGGCCAGTTCGACGGTCTCAAGCCCTGGATGGTGGGCCTCACCATGTCGATCCTGCCGCTCACCTTCGAAGGCTATGATCCCAATAGCGGCGTCGAGAAGGTGCTGCTCGGCAAGGTCGGCACCAAGGAGAAGGGCGCGCTCGAGACCGCCGAGTTCCAGCTCGGCATCTTCGATAGCATGCCGCAGGACGCGCAGGTCACCTTCCTGATCGAAGCCGCCAAGTCGATCGACGAAACCAAGCCGATGCTCGACCGCATGGTCGCCGAGTGGATCGAGGGCGATGCCGACCAGCTTGCCGCGGTGATGAACGAGAGCATGGACGATCCCAAGGTCGCCGATGCGCTGCTCTACGCCCGCAACCGCAACTGGGCCGAGTGGATCGACACCCGCCTCGACCAGCCCGGCACCGTGTTCATCGCGGTCGGCGCGGGCCACCTTGCCGGCGCCAAGAGCGTGCAGGACTACCTCGCCCAGAAGGGCATCAAGGTGAGCCGCGTCAAGTAATGGCAGGAACGCCAGGGGCGATGGGCTTGCGGTTCGCCGCGGGGATCATCGCCCCCCTCCTCCTCCTTCTGGCTGCCGGGTGCAGCGATACACCCGACATGCCCGCAGCCGACAGGGCCCCGCCCGCACCGCTGCTCTACGAAATCGCTTCGGCCGACGGGTCGGTGGAGGGCTGGATGGTCGGCACCATCCATGCCCTCCCCGCATTTGTCGAGTGGCGCACGCCAGCCCTCGCCAAGGCGGCGGACAGCGCCGATCTGCTGGTGGTGGAAGTCCGCGATCTGTCAGGCGGCGGCGCGGCGGCAGCGATCTATGCAGGGCTGGCGAAGAGCCCGGGCCTTCCCCCTCTCGACCAGCGTCTTCCGCCCGAACTTCGCCCGCAACTGGCCGCGCTGATGGCGCGCGGCGGCCTGGCCGCCAATGATCTTGCCGCTGACGAGACCTGGGCTGCGGCGCTTGCGCTTGCCCGGATCGATGCGCCCGGCGATCCTGCCAATGGCGTCGACCGCGCGCTGATCGCAGACTTTGCCGGGCGCCCGGTGCGCGAACTCGAAGGCTTTCGCGGCCAGCTGGCGATCTTCGACCGCCTGCCCGAAGACCAGCAGCGCGCCATGCTTGCTGCCGTGGTGCGCGAGAGCACATCGGCCGTGCGCGATCCCGAGCGCCTCCAGCGCGCCTGGATTGCCGGCGATGCGGCCATGATCGAAGCCTCGACCCGCCAGGGCATCCTTGCCGATCCTGCCCTGCGCGCAGCGCTGCTGACTGCGCGCAATCGCCGCTGGGCCGCCGCGCTCGGGCCCCTGCTTGCCGGGGACCCGCGCCCGCTCATCGCGGTCGGCACCGCGCATCTGGTCGGGTCCGATGGGCTCGCCGCCCTGCTTGAGGCGCAGGGCTACCGCCTGCGCCCGATCCCCTAAACGGGTTGCCTTTCGGGCAATCCCTCTCTAAGGGCCCGCGCTTCGGTGCTTCCGGTCATCCCTGGAGGCGGTGGCACCGTGTGACTGTATCCATCAAACACGCATTCGAAAGGCATCCGTATGAGCGAGACTCTTACCCTGCCGGCCGAAGCGCGCGAACGGGCTGGCAAGGGAGCCTCCCGAGCACTTCGCCGCGAAGGTCGGACCCCTGCTGTCATCTATGGCGGCAAGGAAGAACCCACCATGATCCACGTCGAGCAGAAGGAACTGGTGCGCCAGCTGGGCACCGGGCACTTCATGAACTCGATCGTCCTTATCGAGATCGGTGGCAAGACCGTCCGCACGCTCCCCAAGGATGTCGCCTTCCACCCGGTGACCGACCGTCCGACCCATGTCGATTTCCTGCGCTTGTCGGGTGACAGCAAGGTCGAAGTCTCGGTGCCGGTGGTGTTCGTCAACGAAGACGCCTCGCCCGGCCTGAAGAAGGGCGGCGTGCTCAACATCGTGCGCCACGAACTCGAACTGCTGTGCCCCAATGCCGACATCCCCGAGGAAATCGCGGTCGATGTCACCGGCAAGGAGATCGGCGATTCGATCCACATCAGCGACGTGGCCTTGCCCAAGGGCGTGACCAGCGTGATCACCGACCGCGATTTCACCATCGCCACCGTGATCGCCCCGTCGGGCCTCAAGAGCAGCGAAGGCGAAGCCGCTTCCGAGTAAGCGCGCTGCCTCTCATGGCTTTGCAGCCAAGGAAACTAGGGCGCCGGGCTTCCTTCGCGGGAAGTCCGGCGTTTCGTTTTATGCAAGGGGGCATTAGGGAAACGTCATGCAGATCTGGGTCGGCCTCGGAAATCCCGGACCGCGCTATGCGCTCCACCGGCACAATGTCGGCTTCATGGCCGTGGACGTGATCGCCGACATGCATGATTTCGGCCCCGTCCAGAAGAAGTTCGCCGGATTGGCGCAGGAAGGGCGGATCGGCGCGCACAAGGTGCTGTTGCTGAAGCCTGCCACCTTCATGAACGAAAGCGGCCGCGCCGTGGGCGAGGCGCTGCGTTTCTACAAGCTCGATCCGCAAGCGCTCACCGTTTTTCATGACGAGCTCGACCTTGCCCCCTTCAAGGTCAAGGTGAAGCAGGGCGGCGGCCATGCCGGTCACAACGGCCTGAGGTCGATCGACCAGCATCTGGGCCCCGATTTCCGTCGCATCCGCCTCGGCATCGGGCATCCGGGACACAAGGACCGGGTCAACGGCTACGTGCTCGGCAACTTCGCCAAGGCCGAGGAGGATGATCTTGCCGCGATGCTCGGCGCGATCGGTGCGGAGGCGGAATGGCTCGCCAAGGGCGATGACGTGCGCTTCATGAATGATGTGGCATTGAGGATGCAGGATTGATTCCGTGACAGACACGCGCGCCTATCTCGAGGTCAGCCCGCAGCAGGGCGCCGCGTTCTTCGGATCACCGGATAATGGCCCGGTGGTGATGCTCAACCTGCTGCGGTTCCGCGAGACGGCCGACTATGCCCACGCCCCCGATCGCGCTCCGCCAGCGCCGGTCAGCGGGCGCGAGGCCTATGAGCTGTATATGCGCGCGATGCTGCCCTTGCTGGAGGCGAGCGGCGGGGCTGTGTTGTTTTCAGGGTCTGCCGGCGCTTTCCTGATCGGCCCGGCCGGCGAAGGCTGGGACCATGTCCTGCTGGTGCGACAGGCGAGCAAGTCCAGCTTCCTCGCTTTCGCCAGCGATCCCGAAAGCCAGCGCATCGCCGCCCACCGCACTGCGGCGATCAGCGATTCACGGTTGCTGCCGATCCGCGCGGATTGAGCAGCATGAACCGCGTGCTCATCATCGGCCCGTGCGGTTCGGGCAAGAGCACGCTGGCCCGCGAACTCGCGCCGCGCATGGGCCTGCCCCTCGTCCACATGGACCAGCTCGGCTGGCAGGCGGGTTGGGTCGAGACCGAGAAGGCCGAACTGAACGCCCGCCTCGCCGAGGTGGTCGCGCAGGACCGCTGGCTGATCGAGGGCAATTACGGCAGCACCCTCGTCCCCCGCCTCGCCCGCGCCGACACCGTCATCTATCTCGATTTCCCGATCCGCCTGTGCCTGTGGCGGCTCGTCCGGCGCCTGCTCGCCTACCGCGGCCGGTCACGCCCCGACATGCCCGAGGGCTGTCCCGAACGCTTCGATGCGGGCTTCCTGTGGTATGTGCTGAACTGGAACGCGGGCCCCCGGGTGCGCACCGAGGCCAAGCTCAAGGGCTCCACCGGCAACCTCGTGCGGCTGAACGGCCCCGCCGCGCTTGCCGGATGGCGACAGGCACAGGGGCTTGGGCCTCAGTAATCGGCGTCGGGATATTCCCAGCGCCACGGCATGCCGGTCTCGCCCAGCAGCGCGTCGATCAGCCTGGGGAAGCGCCGCTCGGCCCGCACATCGTTCGCCATGACCACGACGCAGCGCTGCCCCGCCTCGAGGCAGACCATCATGTTGGCGGTCGAATCATTATGGCCGCCCTTGAACCAGCCCGGCCCCTGCGGCCCGGTGAAGGCGATCACCCCAAGGCCTGCGCGCATGGCGAAGCGCTCGGCCTCGGGCGCCTCGGGCTGGAGGCTCGGGAACTGCGAACGGGTGGTGATCGCCATGTGCCCCCGTGCGAATTCGGCGTGCATCGCCGGCGACAGGCCGAAGCCGCGCACCATCGCGGCGGCAAGCTGGGCCATGGCTTCAGGCGAGACATCCATCGAACCCGCCATCCGCACCCGGCTGCGCTCGTCATGCGGCGCGATCTCGCCGCTCCGGGTCCACCCGTCGGCAAGGTTCGCGGCAAACTCGGGGCGCCACATCAGGCCCACATCCGTAAGACCCAGCGGCGCGAACAGATCGGCAGCGACGCCCTCGCCCACGCTTGGCCCCCCATCGGCCTCGAAGGCGAACTGGAGCAGCATGATGCCCTCGCCCGAATAGCCGTAGCGGCTGCCGGGATCGAAATGGAAGCGCAGCTTGCCGCCCTCATCGAGGAACGCGAAGTTGGCAAAGCCGGTGGCGTGGCTCAGCACATGGCGCGCCGTGATGCGGCGCCATCTGTCATCGCCTGCAAGGTCGCCCCAATTGCCATAGGCGTCGAGGTTGCCGTAGTCCGGCAAGGGCCGGGCAAGCCGCACGGCCAGCGGCGCGTCGAGATCGATCCGGCCGCGCTCGGCCTGCATCGCGGTCCAGTATCCGAACACCGCCTTGGTGAGCGAGGCGCCGTACATGATGGTTTGCGGGGTCAGCGGCTCTGCGCTGGCGTTGCGGATCCCGAACGTCTGGACCGAGCGCACCTGCCCGGCATCGATCACCGCGATGGCGAGACCCTGCGCCCCGCTCGCCTCCATCGTCCCGCGGGCAAGCGCGGCGACGGTGTCAGGACCGGCCACGGGCGGGCTGTGGGCCGCCGCTGCGCTCGCCAGGGCACTCCATGCGAGCCCCGCCATCATGCCCGCGCGCTTCGCCATCCCGCTCTCCCGTCACCGCCATGGCTATCGCGACCCGCCCGGCATGTCCACCGCCCCGCCTCTAGCCATGCGCGCCCCTCCCCGCTAAGGGCGGCGCTTTCCAGCTAGCCAAGGCACTTTCATCATGGGTTTCCGTTGCGGGATCGTCGGCCTGCCCAACGTGGGCAAGTCCACTCTGTTCAATGCGCTGACCGAGACGCAGGCGGCGCAGGCGGCGAACTATCCCTTCTGCACCATCGAGCCCAATGTCGGGCAAGTCGCCGTTCCCGACGAACGCCTCCAGAAGATCGCGGCCATCGCCAAGAGCGCCAAGATCATCGAGACCCAGCTGGGCTTCGTCGACATCGCCGGGCTCGTGAAGGGCGCGAGCAAGGGCGAAGGGCTCGGCAACCAGTTCCTCGGCAACATCCGCGAGGTCGACGCTATCGTCCACGTCCTCAGGTGCTTCGAGGATGACGACATCCAGCACGTCGCCAACAAGGTCGATCCCATTGCCGACGCCGAGGTGGTCGAGACCGAGCTGATGCTCTCCGACCTCGAGAGCCTCGAGAAGCGCGTGCCGGCCGCCGCCAAGCGCGGGGCGGCGGGCGACAAGGAGGCCAAGGCGATGGCGAGCGTGCTCGGCCAGGCCTTGGAGCTGCTGCGCGAGGGCAAGCCCGCCCGCCTCACCGTCCCCAATGACGAGGAGGAAGCGCGCCTCTTCCGGCAGGCCCAGTTGCTCACCGCCAAGCCGGTCCTGTATGTCTGCAACGTCGCCGAAGAGGACGCCGCGACCGGCAACGACCTGTCCGCCAGGGTCTTCGCCAAGGCCGCCGCCGAGGGCGCCGAAGCCGTCGTCGTGTCCGCCGCGATCGAGGCCGAACTGGTCGCCATGCCCGAGGAGGACCGCGCCGAGTTCCTCGAAGCCCTCGGCCTTACCGAGAGCGGCCTTGCCCGGGTGATCCGCGCCGGGTTCAAGCTCCTCGGCCTCAAGACCTTCTTCACCTGCGGCCCGAAGGAGGCCCGCGCCTGGACCTTCCCCGATGGCGCCAAGGCCCCCCAGGCCGCCGGCGAGATCCACTCCGACTTCGAACGCGGCTTCATCCGTGCCGAGACCATCGCCTACGAGGACTACGTCACGCTCGGCGGGGAGGCAGGCGCCAAGGAAGCGGGCAAGCTCAGGCAGGAAGGCAAGGAGTACGTCGTGCAGGACGGCGACGTGCTGCTCTTCAAGTTCAACGTCTGAACCGGCGCCCCGGCAGGCCGCGGCGCGCGCCTGTAGGAGACACATGAGACACTGTCCTGGCGCGGAAAACCTCCGTTCCGGCAGCCCGCCAATCTGCCGATAATGATGCGCGATGTCAGGGCCTTGTCCATGCCGCCCTTGTACCCCTGCGGGCGGTCTGTAGGAAAGGGGCAACTGCGGCCCTTCGGAAGGGGCGCCTGCGTCTCGCCTTTGCAACGGGCGCGGGCTAAGGCGGGCGCCATGCGCAGGCTCATCCTCATCATCATCGCCCTCGTGTTCCTCCCCGCCGGCCTCGCCGCCAAGGAGGCCCCCCGCCCCGTCACCGTGCTGGTCGGGATCGACGGCTTCCGCGCCGATTATCTGGAACGCGGCCACACCCCCCGCCTCGCCGCGCTGGCAAGACAGGGCGCCGCCGGCCCGATGCGCCCGAGCTTTCCCACCAAGACCTTCCCCAACCACTTCGCGCTCGTCACCGGCTACCGCCCCGACCGCAACGGGATCGTCGGCAACTCCATGATCGACCCGCGCCGCCCGGGGGTAATGTTCGGTCTGGGCAACAACCCGCAGGCGCTTGATCCCTTCTGGTGGAGCGAGGCCGAGCCGCTCTGGATCACCGCCGAAAAGGCCGGCCTGCGCAGCGCGACGATGTTCTGGCCGGGCAGCGAGGTCGCCATCCAAGGCCGCCGCCCGTCCGATTGGCTGCGCTACGACCAGAACGTCTCCAACGTGCAGCGGGTCAACACCCTCATCGACTGGTTGCGCCGCCCCGCCGCGATCCGCCCGGCCTTCACCACGATCTATTTCGACACGGTCGACACCGCCGGCCACCGCTTCGGCCCCGACAGCGCGGAGGTCAACGCGGCGCTCGCCGAGGTGGACACCCGCATCGGCGAGCTGGTCGATGGGGCAGCGAAGATAGGGGTGAGGTTGAACCTTGTCATCGTCGCCGACCACGGGATGCGGGCTATCGACGAAAGCCGCAAGATCCAGCTTGAGGATTTCATCGACCCGGCAAGCTTCATCCTCGTCGAAGGCGGACCCTATGCCGCCATCGAGCCGGTCACCGGCACCGACGACCGCGTCGCCAGGGCGCTTCTGGTGCCGCACGAGCACATGACCTGCGCCCGCAAGGAAGACCTTCCCGCACGCCTGCACTGGGGCAGCAACCCGCGTGTCGCGGCGATCATCTGCATCGCCGAACCGGGCTGGGTGATCGGCGCGGGGACCCCGCCCTACCCGATCACCGGCGGCGCCCATGGCTACGACAATGCCGATCCGCAAATGCTGGCGCTGTTCGTGGCAAACGGCCCCGCCTTTGCACAAGGGGCGCGGCTGGAGGTGTTCGACAATGTCGCGGTCGCCGCCCTGCTGCGCGCGGTGCTCGGCCTGCCCGAGGATGCGGACGCCGACGGGAAGCTGGCGGATGTGCGGGCGGCGCTGCGGCGCTAATGCCGCCCGAACAGCTTTTCGACGTCCTCCATCGACAGCTTCACCCAGGTCGGCCGCCCGTGGTTGCACTGGCCTGACCTCGGCGTCGCTTCCATCTCGCGCAGCAGCGCGTTCATCTCCGCGACGCTCAGGGTGCGCCCGGCGCGCACCGAGCCGTGGCAGGCCATGGTGGCGAGCACCAGTTCGAGGCGTTCGGCGAGCAGCAGCGCGCCCGAATCCTCCTGGCGCCCATGCTTGGCGATGTCGTCGGCCAGATCGCGCAGCAGCGCGCTGCTATCGGCCTTGGGGAGCGCGGCGGGGAGCGCGCGCACCAGCATCGCGGCCGGGCCGAAGCGCTCGATGACGAGGCCGTAGCGGGCAAGGCCCGCGGCGGCGTCTTCGAGGCGGTCGCAATCGACTTCGTCCAGCTCGACCACGTCGGGGACCAGCAGGGCCTGGCTGCGGCGCATGTTCTCGTCCGCACCGGCGGCGCGCAGGCGTTCGAGGACGAGGCGTTCGTGGGCTGCGTGCTGGTCGACCAGCACGAGGCCATCGGCGGCCTCGGCGACGATATAGGTGCCCGCAACCTGCCCGCGGGCGATGCCGAGGGGGTAGGATTGCGCCTCGGCGGGGAGAGGCGCTGCGGGTTCTGCGCGGCCTTGGGGCATGGCAAAGGTCTGTGCCATCTCCCGCAACAAGAGCCCCTCCCCTTGAGGGGAGGGGTTGGGGAGGGGTGCTTCGGTCCATGCGGGATAGGGCAGCCCTCCCATCCCCGACCCTTCCCCCGAGGGGAAGGGAGGAGAAAGGGGCTCCGCCTGCCACCGTGCCATCGCCGCCCGGTCCGGCCCCTGCGCGCTGCGGCGGTCACCGCTCGCCAGCGCTTGCCTGAGGCCCGAGACGATGAACCCGCGCACCCCCGCGCTGTCGCGGAACCGCACCTCGGTCTTGGCCGGGTGGACATTCACGTCGACATCCTGCGGCGGCAAATCGAGAAACAGCGCGAGCACCGCGTGGCGATCACGCGCGAGCATGTCGGCATAGGCGCCGCGCACCGCGCCCACCAGCAGGCGGTCCTTCACCGGCCGCCCGTTGACGAAGAGATACTGGTGATCGGCGACACCGCGGTTCCAGGTGGGAAGCCCCGCCACGCCGGTCAGCCGCATCACGCCGTGGGGCGTGTCGCGCTCGATCGCGATTGCGACCGAATTGTCCTTGAGCTCGTGGGCGATGATCCGCGCGACGCGGGTTGCCAGCTCCTCGCCCGCTTGCAGGTTGAGGACGGTCCGCCTTGCCCCCTCCCCGAGCGTCTCGAGCGTGACCGCGATATCGGGCCGCGCCATGGCGAGGCGGCGCACCACATCGAGGCAGGCGGCATATTCGCTGCGGGCCGAACGCAGGAAATTGCGGCGCGCGGGCACCTTGGCGAACAGCTCCTCGACCCGCACGCGGGTGCCCGGCGGAAGCGCGGCGGGCTCATCGGCAATCGGCGCGCCGTGATCGACCACCCGCCGCCAGCCTTCCGCGGCGCCAGCCTCGCGGCTCTCGATGGTGAGGCGCGCGACGCTGGCGATGCTCGGCAGCGCCTCGCCGCGGAAGCCCAGCGTGGTGACGAGCTCGATCGCGCCGTCCGCGCCGATCAGCGAATCGGGGAGCTTGGAGGTCGCATGCCGCTCCAGCGCCAGCGCCATCGCCGCAGGGCCCATCCCGCAGCCGTCATCGGCCACCTCGATCCGCGCAAGGCCTCCTTCGGCCAGCACCACGCCGATTCGCCGCGCGCCAGCGTCGATCGCGTTCTCGACCAGCTCCTTCAGCGCCGCAGCCGGGCGCTCGACCACCTCGCCGGCGGCGATGCGGTTGACCAGATCGGTAGGGAGGCGGCGGATTTCCGGCATTTGCCGCAACGCTAGCGGCGAGCCGCCGCAATTTCGAGGGCAGCCGCGCCAAAATCACCGCGACGGTGGACAAATATTTTGGCCTTTTGCCCGCGGATTCGCTAGGCGCGCGCAGTCATGTCATAAACGGGTCCGCAACCTCCCGCCGCCGCATCCCCGACAGCGGTAGCGGATGAGGCCCGTCATTACCGGAAAACACACCCAACATGAGCTTCCTGTCCAATCTCTTCAAGTTCGGCTCGCAGAACATGGCGATCGATCTCGGCACCGCCAACACGCTGGTCTATGTCCAGGATCAGGGCATCGTCCTCAACGAACCCTCGGTGGTCGCGATCGAGACGATCAACGGCATCCGCCGCGTGAAGGCGGTCGGCGATGACGCGAAGATGATGATGGGCAAGACCCCTGACAGCATCGAGGCGATCCGCCCGCTGCGCGACGGCGTGATCGCCGACATCGAAGTGGCCGAACAGATGATCAAGCACTTCATCCAGAAGGTGCACGGTAAGAAGTCGATGTTCCGCTATCCCGAGATCGTGATCTGCGTCCCCTCGGGCTCCACCTCGGTTGAACGCCGCGCGATCCGCGATGCGGCCTCCAATGCGGGGGCTTCGGACGTCCAACTGATCCTCGAGCCGATGGCCGCTGCCATCGGCGCCGACATGCCGGTGACCGAACCGGTGGGCTCGATGGTGGTCGACATCGGCGGCGGCACCACCGAGGTCGCGGTGCTCAGCTTGCGCGGCCTTGCCTACACCACCTCGGTGCGCACCGGGGGCGACAAGATGGACGAGGCGATCGTCAGCTACGTCCGCCGCCACCACAACCTCCTGATCGGTGACGCCACCGCCGAGCGCATCAAGAAGGATTACGGCATCGCCATGATCCCCGAAGACGGCGTGGGCGAGACCCTCACCCTGAAGGGCCGTGACCTTGTCAACGGCGTGCCCAAGGAAATCACCATCAACCAGGCGCATGTCGCCGAGGCCTTGAGCGAACCGATCGGCGCGATCGTCGAAGGCGTGCGCATCGCGCTTGAAAACACCGCACCCGAACTCGCCGCCGATATCGTCGATCAGGGCATCGTCCTTACCGGCGGCGGCGCGCTGATCCGCCGTCTCGACGAGCACCTGCGCGAGGAAACGGGCCTGCCCGTCTCGGTCGCCGAGGATCCGCTGACCTGCGTCGCCATCGGCACCGGCCGGGCGATGGAGGATCCGGTCTATCGCGGCGTGCTGATGACCGCGTGATTCGCGCATCGGTAAGCCGGCTCCGGCAGCAGAAGGGAATCTAAAGCCATGGCGCCCCCCTCTTCGCGCCGCGCCGGCTTCTCGAAGAAAGCGCAACTCTCGCTGTTCACCGGCTACCTGCTGGCCGCAGCGGGAGCCGTGGTGGGTGCAGCGCTGCTCGCCCTGTCGCTGTGGCAGCCGTCCGCCTTTGCCCCCTTGCGCGGACTGGCCGGCGATGTCGTCACCCCGGTTGGAAGCGGCACGGCAGCGGCGCGCGCGGGCTCGCAAGGGCTGTTCGCCGGGCTGATCGGCTATTTCAACGCCGGCACCCAGAACGCCGAATTGCGCCGCGAGAACGCAATCGCGCGCATCCGCCTTGCCGAGGCCGAAGCGGTCAAGGCCGAGAACGCCCGCCTCAAGGGCCTGCTCGGCCTGCGTGACGGGGAGAGCAAGCCGGTCGCCACCGCGCGGCTGGTCGGATCGACCGCCACCAGCGGGCGGCGCCACGCCTATCTCGGCGCGGGCTCGGCGAGCGGGGTTGCGCCCGGCATGCCGGTGCTGTCCGAACGCGGCGTGATCGGCCGGGTGCTCGAAACCGGGCGCTTCTCCTCGCGCGTGCTGCTGCTCACCGACAGTGAAAGCGTGTTGCCGGTGCGCCGCGCCAAGGACAACGTCATCGCCTTTGCCGAAGGGCGCGGCGATGGCCTCTTGCGCATCCGCCTCGTCAACCTCGGGGTCAATCCATTGAAGGTCGGCGACATGATGGTGACGAGCGGCGCGGGCGGCTACTACCGCCCCGGGGTCGCGGTTGCGATCATCGCCAAGATCACGCCCGACGGCGGCATCGCCCGGCTTGTGGCGGAACCGGCGGCGACCAATTTCGTATCGGTGCTGCCGATCCACGAGGCCGCCGCGATTGCCGAGCTCGATGCCCCGCCAGGCGCTGACGCCCCGGCTGCGGCCCCGTCTGCTGCTGCGCCTGCGCCCCGGCCTTCTGCGGCGCCAACGCCAGCGGCACCCGACGGCGGCGCGGGCGCGGAGGAGTGATGGAGCGGCTCGACCCTCGTGCCCGTTCGGACATCTATGGCCCGCGCATCAACCGCGCGCCGGCCCCGTGGCGGGTGCGCAGCGTGCCCTATGCCTCGATCATGCTCGCTTCGGCCCTGCCGGTGCTGCTGATCGCCGACACCATGCCGCTTGCCCCCTCCTTCGGCTTTCTGATGCTGCTCGCGTGGCGGATGGTGCGGCCCGGCCTGCTGCCCCTGTGGGCCGGCGCACCGCTCGGGGCCTTCGACGACCTGTTCAGCGGCCAGCCTTTCGGCAGCGCGATCTTGCTGTGGTCGCTCGCCATGATCGCAATCGAGGCGATCGAGGCGCGCTTTCCCTGGCGCGGGTTCTGGCAGGACTGGTTCACCGCAGGGGTGATCGCGGTGGTCTACTGGCTGGCAAGCCTTGTCGTCTCGGGCGCGAGCCTGACGCCCGAGATGCTGCTCGTCGCCGCCCCGCAGGCGCTGCTGGGCGTGCTGCTCTATCCGGTCATCGCCCGCGCCGCCGCCGGGCTCGACCGCTTCCGCCTGTCACGCGCGCGGACGATCGACTGATGAAGATCCCCTTCCTCCAGCGCGGTCCCCACAAGCCTGCGCGGATGATCAGCGCCTCGCTCCTGCGTTCCTCGTTTGAACGGCGCGCGGTGCTGATCGGCGCGGTACAGGGCGGCGTGGGCGTGCTGCTGGCCCTGCGGCTGGGCTATCTCTCGGTCGCGGAGAACGAGAAATACCGCACGGAATCCGAAAGTAACCGCGTAAACCTCACGCTCATTCCGCCGCGCCGGGGCTGGATTCTCGACCGTGACGGCGCGCCGCTCGCTTCCAACCGTGCCGATTTCCGCGTCGATCTCATCCCCGAACGCCTGGTCGATGCCGAGGGGACGATCGACCGGCTCGGAGCATTGCTCAGCCTCGAGCCGGCGCGGATTGCCGACATCAAGGACAAGGTCTCGGCCGCGCGCGGCTTCCAGCCTGTCGAGGTGGCGAGCGGGCTTCGCTACGAGGACTTCGCGGCGATCAGCGTGCGCCTGCCCGAATTCCCCGGCGTCGTCCCGCAGCGCGGCTTCTCGCGGTTCTACCCGACCGCATCGAGCGTCGGCCATCTGATCGGCTATGTCGGCCCTGCATCGGCCGAGGAATACGAGAAAGATCCCAACCCCCTGCTCATCACACCCGGTTACAAGATCGGCAAGGACGGGCTTGAAAAGCAGTTCGAAATGAACCTGCGCGGCGTCCCCGGTGCGCGCCGGGTCGAGGTCACCGCAGGCGGCCGGATCGTGCGCGATCTCGAAACCCGCGAGGATGTGCAGGGGCAGCCGGTCAAGCTCACCATCGACGGCCCCTTGCAGGATTATGCGGCGCGCCGCATCGGCCTCGAAAGCGGCTCGGTGGTGGTGATGGACTGCCGCACCGGCGACCTGCTCTGCATGGCATCGATGCCGAGCTTCGATCCCAACTCCTTTTCCGACGGGATCGGCGGGGTCGAATATGCGATGCTGCGCGACGATGAACGCGTGCCGCTGCGCAACAAGGTCCTGAAAGGGCTCTATCCTCCCGGCTCGACGGTCAAGCCGATGGTCTCGATGGCGCTGATGCAGGCCGGGATCGACCCCGAAGAGACCGTCAGCTGCGGCGGGGGGCTGCGCGTCGGCAACCGTGTGTTCGGCTGCTGGAACCGCCGCGGTCACGGCTCGGTCAACATGGCCAAGGCGATCTACCAGAGCTGCGACGTCTATTTCTACGCGATGGCCCAGCGCATCGGGATGCAGCCGATCGCCGACATGGCGCGCCGCTGCGGGATGGGGCAGGAATTCCCCCTGCCCGTGGTCAGCCAGTTCTTCGGCACCGTGCCCGATCCGGCGTGGAAGATGAAGAAATGGGGCCGCGAGTGGCAGACCTTCGATACGGTCAACGCCACGATCGGCCAGGGCTATATGCTCGCAAACCCGATCCAGCTTGCGGTGATGGCGTCGCGGATCGCAACCGGGCACCACGTGATGCCCCGTCTGACGCTCGACACCACGCCCAAGGGCTTCAACGACATCGATTTCCCGCTGGAGCAGGTCCAGTATGTGAGGCAGGCGATGAGCGACGTCGTCAACGGTCCGGGCACCGCCGGCCGCGCGCGCCTGCCCATCCCCGATGTGCTGATCGCCGGCAAGACGGGGACCGCGCAGGTCGTCTCGCTGTCGATCTCGAACGGCAAGTCGGGTCCGTGGAAATATCGCGACCACGGGTTGTTCATCTTCTTCGCCCCCTATGACAAGCCGCGCTACGCCGGTGCGGTGGTGATCGAGCATGGCGGCGGGTCGGGCGCGGCCTATCCGATCGCGCGCGATGTGATGACCTATCTGTTCGACCCCGCCAAGGGGCTGGAGGCGCTCGCCGCGCTCGAGGCCGGGTGGGGCGGCACGGCGCAGCAACGGCTCGAGGCGCGTTATGCCGCCTATGCGGCCGAGCGCGGGGCCGGCGTCAGCCGCCCGCCGCGCCGCGACGAGGAAATCTTCGACCGGGTCGAGGCCGAAGCCCGCCGCGCCGCCACCCAGACCGATGCGATCGCGGGCGAGGTGATCGCCCCGCGGCCCGAGGCCAACCCCTCGGGCACCCCGCCGGGCGGCGCCGCCCCGCCTGCGCAGGCGCCCGCTGACTCGCCTGCGCCCGCGCCCACCGCAACCCCCGCGCCACCCGCAGAGACCGCCACATGAGCACCATCGTCCAGCGCTCCGGGATCATCCCCGAACCGATCGCCCGCCAGCCCTGGGAGATGCTGATCCCGCTGGTGCTGCTGACCTCGTTCGGCGGTCTGGTGCTCTATTCAGCAGGCGGCGGCGCGATGGAGCCCTTTGCGCTGTCGCACTTCATCCGCTTCGGGGTGTTCGCGGTGATGACCGCGATCATCGCCTCGCTCCCGCGCGATGCGGTGCGGGTGCTCACCTACCCCGCCTATCTGATCGTGCTGCTGCTGCTGCTGGCGGTCGAGATCGTCGGCCAGGTCGGCGGGGGGAGTCAGCGCTGGCTCGAATTCGGTCCGATCCGCATCCAGCCTTCCGAGCTGATGAAGCCCGCGGTGGTGCTGGCGATGGCGCGCTTCTACGAGACGCTGCCTGCGGGCATGATCGGATCGTGGCGTTCGGTGCTGCCGGCGGGCATGCTGATCGTGCTGCCGATCGGGCTGGTGCTGCTCCAGCCCGACCTTGGCACCTCGGTCGCGATTGCCTTCGGGGGCGTGGTGGTGATGTTCCTCGCTGGCCTTCCCATGTGGTGGTTCCTGTCGGCGATGGGGGCCGGGATCGCCGCGCTGCCGCTCGTCTATTTTTTCGCGCTCCACGATTACCAGCGCGCGCGGGTCACCACCTTCCTCGATCCCGAAAGCGATCCGCTGGGCGCAGGCTATCACATCGCGCAATCAAAGATTGCAATAGGTTCTGGCGGTATCTTCGGAAAAGGCTTCAACAACGGCACCCAGAGCCACCTCGATTACCTGCCCGAACCGCACACCGATTTCGTGTTTGCCACCATGGCCGAGGAATGGGGGCTGATGGGCGGTCTGTTCGTGCTCGCCATGTATGCGCTGATCCTCAAGTGGGGCTGGAAGGTCGCCAACCAGAGCCACGACCGGTTCTGCTCGCTGCTGGCCGCGGGCGCCACCGCGACGATCTTCTTCTACATCGCGATCAACCTGCTGATGGTGATGGGCATGGCGCCGGCCAAGGGCATCCCGCTGCCGTGGATGAGCCACGGGGGATCCTCGATGATGACCAACATGATCTGCATCGGCCTGCTGATGATGGTCAACCGCTGGAACCGCGAAGCCCCGCGCCGCGGCCTCACGGTCTGATTTGCCGCGCGTGCGAAAAGGGTCTTGCCATCAGGGAGAGACCGGCTAAATGCAGCGCCTCACGCGAATCGGGACGCGGCTTCGGCCCCCGTTCGCGGGGTTTCCGGCATGATCGGAACGGACGCATAGCTCAGTTGGTAGAGCAGCTGACTCTTAATCAGCGGGTCCTAGGTTCGAGCCCTAGTGCGTCCACCACCCCCTTGAATTGTCGCGATTGTTACTCTGCCCCGAGGCAGCGGTCGAGCGCGTCGTGGAAGTGCTGGACGCGGCATTCCTCGTCGCTCAGCCACACCCTATCGAACCCCGCCGAGGCCATCCCCTGCTGCACCCGCCCGAGCAGCGAGATGTCCTCGTCGATCGTCACCGTCATGGTCTTGGCCCCTGCGAGGATGTCCTCATGGGTGAAGCTGTCGCGTTCCGGGCGCCGGTAATCGGCCGGGCGCGGGCCGTTCAAACGGAAGTGGGTGCCGATCCGCTCGCCCTCTTCGTCCCCCGCTTCGCTGCCGGGCGTTCCGTGGAAGCGCACCAGCGTGATCATGTCGAGCATCGAGCGGCCCGGATCCGCTGCATCCGGGCGCGAGCGCATCAGCCAGGCGCTTTCGGGCGTGACCGAGAGGATGACGTTGGGAAACAGGTTGAACTGCCAGACATCGGTGAGCTGCGCGTCGGTGAAATCCGCATAGGCCAGCCCCTGCTCGGCCGCGAGCGCGCGCTTGGCGCGTTGCAGCGCCGGCCTGATCTCGCCCACCCGCCCCCGAAACGCGGCGGGATCGAGGCCGAAAGCCTCGAGCTGCATGGCCTGCATGTCGCTGGGCACATCGGGCACGGGGAAGCCCGAATCCGTCACACCGCCCTCGACGAACACCGCCGTGTGCCCGTGATCATAGAGCCCGATCGGCGCGGTGGTGCACTCGAACATCCGGCGGTGGATCGGGTGAAGGAAGGGCACGTGGTAGAGCTCGGCGAAGTTGTCGATGATCGCCTTCCAGTTGCACAGGTGCGAGACGCTCTGGTCGCCCGTCACGTCCATCAGATCGAGCCGGTAGGTGCCGATCGCTGCGGCCAGTGGGGCGAGGAATTCGGCGAGAGTGAGCGGCCCCGGCGTCAGGCGAATGAACACGAGGCCCAGCGCCTCGCCCACCTCGACCGGGCGGAGCGACAGCTCTTCGCGCGGCACGCCGTTGGAGAAGCGCCCCGCCCCCGGCACACTCTCCAGCGCGCCGTCGAGCCCGTAGACCCAGGCGTGGTAGGGGCAGACGAACTTGCGCAGCACGCCTGCCGCCGCTGTGACCAGGCGCGTGCCGCGATGGGTGCAGGCATTATGCATGGCCCGCAGGGCGCCATCGGCGCCGCGGGCGACGATCACGCTCAGCTTGCCGATATCGAAGGTGATGAATTGGCCGGGCTCGCGCACATCGGCGGCAACCCCGGCCACCAGCCAGCTGGTCGCCCACAGCTGCTCGGCTTCACGCTCCATCCAACCGGGCGAGACGTAGCGTTCCTTGGTGAAGTTGCGGATCGCGATGGGTGAGCGATCCGGTGTGTGGGCCTGCGCGAAAGTGGTTGCCATCCGTGCCTCCTCCTGCCGCCGCTCATGGGTAGGATCGGGCGCCCGGGCGCGGAACTGGTTAAACTCACATGCCATGGGGAGAGGGCGAGGCTGCGGGACGGCATTTTCCCTCGGTGAAACCCTGCGTAAACCACCCCGCGTGAGGGGGGATTTAACCCCCTTGCTGTAATCCGCGCGGGTGCTCCGCTCTATCGCCCTTTATTGCCTTGGCTTGCTCGCGCTCGTGATGCTCGGCGCAGCGCCCGTGCGTGCGCAGCAGGGGACCTTGCGTTCGGCGCTTGCGGGCTGGTCAGCCGCGCCCGTCGAGCCTGCCGCGCGCGAGGCACCGCGCACGCCCGCCAGGCGCGAGGTGGTGGCCGCGATCCGCAAGGCATCGCAGCGCACCGGGGTCGATTTCGGCTATCTGCTCGCCCAGGCGCATCTCGAATCCGGGCTGAACCCGGATGCCAAGGCCCGCTCGTCCAGCGCGCGGGGCCTTTACCAGTTCATCGAGAGCACCTGGATCGCGAGCTACCAGCGCAATGGCGCGCGCTATGGCCTGCGGGACGGCGCCTCCGCCGCGCCCGCCCCGGCCTCGCGCGCCGCCCTGCTTGCGCTGCGCAGCGACCCTTCGGCGGCCGCGGTGCTGGCGGCGGCCGATGCGCTCGACAATGCCGCGGTGCTGAAACCGGTGCTCGGCCGCGCGCCGGGCCCTACCGAGCTCTACCTCGCCCACTTCCTCGGCTCGAGCGGCGCGGCGCGGTTCCTGACCGTCTGGCAGCGTTCGCCCGGAACCAGTGCCGCCGCACTCTTCCCGCGCGAGGCGAAGGCCAACCGCGCGATTTTCTTCGCAGCCGGCGGCGCGCCGCGCTCGCTGGCCGAGGTGCTGAGCACGGTTGACGCAAAGGTCAGGGGCGGATTTGCAGCAACGGCAGATCTGCACGATCTGGGCGCTGCCAATGACACGGTGGAAGGTAATCTTTCCGCGTTTTTTGATGCGGATGGATCATCTTCTTCAAGAAATCTCGAGAAACAATCGGCAATCGTCGCGCGGTCGATTGCAGGCCCGGGCAAGGGTGTCGCTGAAGTGGCGAATGGCGCCGCTCGCGCTGCGCAAGCCGCGCCCTGCCCCAGCACTCCACAGTTCGCACGTGTGACAGAGAATATCACACTGAATCAGAGCTATGAGCGCTATATCTCGCACAGGGTCTCAGAAGTCGGCGGTCACCCTGACGGGACTGCGGGCGGGGTGGCATCGCCAATCCGATATTCGCCCGCCACACCTTGCGATCACATCGTAATGTGCTATATGCAACCCATGAGCACATCGATCATCACACGTGTCCGCGAGCTTGTGGACAGCGGGAAGATGACTCGCGCCGGGCTTGCCCGTGCTGCCGGTCTCCATGCCAACACCCTGCGCGATGCGGCGGAGCCTGACTGGAATCCCACGGCCGAGACCCTGCAAAAGATAGAAATGTTTCTTGATTTCAACGATTCCCGGCCCATTCTTGCGACAATTGATGAAATCATCGACGAAGCGCGCAATGGCCGCATGTATATTCTCGTCGATGACGAGGACCGCGAGAACGAGGGCGATCTCATCATTCCCGCGCAGATGGCCACCCCTCAGGCGATCAACTTCATGGCCACCCATGGCCGCGGGCTGATCTGCCTCGCGCTCACCAAGGAACGCGTCGACCACCTGGGCCTCACCCCGATGAGCCGCAACAACAAGGAATCGATGCAGACCGCCTTCACCATCTCGATCGAGGCGAAGGAAGGCGTGACCACCGGCATTTCGGCCGCCGACCGCGCGCGCACCATCTCGGTCGCGATCGACGCAGCCAAGGGCGCCGACGATCTGGTCACCCCCGGGCACGTCTTCCCGCTGGTGGCGCGCGATGGCGGTACGCTGGTGCGCGCGGGGCATACCGAGGCGGCGGTCGATATCTCGCGCCTCGCCGGCCTCAACCCGAGCGGCGTTATCTGCGAGATCATGAACGAGGACGGGACCATGGCCCGGCTCGATGATCTCATCACCTTCGCGCGGCGCCACGACATGAAGATCGGCACGATCCGCGACCTCATCGCCTATCGGATGCGCAACGACCATCTGGTCGAGCGCCTGTCCGAGCGCGCCTTCACCTCGGACTACGGCGGCCAGTGGCGGATGATCACCTATCGTGACCGGGTGGCGGGCGCGGAGGCCTATGTGCTCCAGAAAGGCCACGTCATCCCGGGCGAGGCCACCCTCGCCCGCGTCCACCCGATCTCGGTGTTCGATGACGTGCTGGGGGCACCCGGCCCCCGCAAGCGCACGCTCCAGCGCGCGATGCAGGCCGTGGGTGAACATGGCTCGGGCGTGATCGTGATCCTGACCGGGCGGGTCGGCACCGGCGCATGGGATGCCAGCGAAGAGCTGCGCAACATCGGCATCGGCTCGCAGATCCTCGTCGATCTCGGCGTGTCGGAAATGGTGCTGCTGTCGAACAGCCGCCCCGATCTGGTCGCGCTCGAAGGCTATGGCCTGACCATCACCGACTTCCATCCCATTCCGGAGTAACCCCCATGGCCGATATCCTCATCGTCGAAGCGCGCTTCTATGCTCACCTCAACGACATGCTGATCGCAGGCGCCCGCGCCGCGCTCGAAGCCAAGGGGCACAAGGTCGAGGTGCTGACCGTTCCCGGCGCGCTCGAGATTCCGGGCGCCATCGCGCTTGCTGCCGAGGCCGACCGCTATGACGCCTTTGTCGCCATCGGCGTGGTGATCCGCGGCGAGACCTACCATTTCGAGATCGTCGCCGGCGAAAGCGCGCGCGCGCTCATGGCGCTGACGATGGACGGGATCGCGATCGGCAATGGCATCCTGACGGTCGAGAACGAGGCCCAGGCGCTCGTGCGCGCCGACCCCGCGCAGAAGGACAAGGGCGGCGAGGCGGCCAAGGCGGCGCTCGCGCTGCTCGCCTTGCAGGACCGCTTCGGTTGAGATTTGCGCAGCCCCGCGTCCCGCTCCGGGGCGAGGGCCGCGCTACGTAGTTTCCCTCTGTAGATTTCCATAGGGCATTAACGCGATATCACACCCGTCCCGGCGGCCGCGCACGAAGCGTGCGGGCACCGCGGACACGGGTTGCGCTTGCTTGGGATCTGACTGTGGAAAACCTCACTTCGACCGTGCCGGGCGATGCCCGCCTGCCTGCCGTCATCGCCGCACTCGAACGCGAGCTTGCCGTGCTTGACGAGATGGGCGCGCATATCGCCGGCGCCTATCTCGATGCGGCCATCGATCACCTGCGCCGCGGCCAGGCGCAGCGCTGATAAAGCGCCGCAGCTCTTGTTTTCCCTAGGGAAAATACCGCACTGCGTATTCGTCCGTAAAGCCAACCAGATCGGATGATCTTACATCGGGTTCCGTAGGCATTCCCCTGCGGACGCGAGTCCCGGGCCCCGGAAGGCGGATGGATGGGCGAGATGAGGCACGATACCGGCCAGATGATCGCGGGCGCGCATGTCAGCCCGGGTGCAGGGCACGCCTTGAGCGATGCCGCGCTGCTGTTCCACCCCCTCGCCGACGAGTTGATCGCCATCGCTGCAAGGCTGCGCGAAGCGGCCGAAGGGGGCGCTGCGGATGCGCACTTCGCCGATCCTGCCACGGGCGAGGTGGTGGCCATTGGCCGCCCTGCCCGCCCGGCACGCAGTCACCTCGCGCTTGCCCGCAAAGCCTATGCCCTGCGGCGCAAGCGCGCGGTGCTGTTCGGCAATCCCGACCTCTTCGGCGAGCCCGCCTGGGACATCCTGCTCGACCTCTACATTGCCGCAGGCGAAGGCAAGCCGGTATCGGTGTCGAGCGCGTGTATCGGCTCGGCCGCGCCGGCCACCACGGGCTTGCGCTGGCTGGGCGTTCTCGCGGAGGAAGGCCTCGTGGTGCGCGAAGCCGATGCCGAGAATCACCGCCGCGTGCTCGTCAGGCTGACGCCTTCGGGGCAGGCGGCGATGGACCGGTTCTTCGAGGCTGCCTGTTAGGCGCGCGCGCCGAAGCAGGCGCGGCCTGCAAAGCCGGCGCTGTCGCCCAGTTCCTCCTCGATGCGGATCAGCTGGTTGTACTTGGCAAGCCGGTCGCTGCGGGCGAGCGAGCCGGTCTTGATCTGCCCGCAATTGGTGGCAACCGCCAGATCGGCGATGGTCGAATCCTCGGTCTCGCCCGAACGGTGGCTCATCACGCAGGTGTAGCGCGCGCGGTGCGCCATATCGACCGCCGCGAGCGTTTCGGTCAGCGTGCCGATCTGGTTGACCTTGACCAGCAGCGAATTGGCAAGGCCGCGGGCGATCCCGTCCGACAGGCGTGCCGGGTTGGTAACGAAGAGGTCATCGCCCACCAGCTGCACCTTGTCGCCCAGCAGCTGCGTGAGCGCCGCCCAGCCCTCGAAATCGTCCTCGCTCATGCCGTCCTCGATCGAACGGATGGGGTAATCGGCGCACAGCTTGCCGAGGTAATCGGCCATCTCGGCGGGCGCGAGGCTGAGGCCTTCGCCGCTGATCTCGTAGCGGCCTTCGCGGAAGAACTCGGTCGCGGCGCAGTCCAGCGCCAGCACGATATCCTCGCCGGGCTTGAAGCCCGCCTTGCTGACCGATTCCATGATGAAATCGAGCGCCGCGCGCGTGCTCGCAAGGTCGGGGGCAAAGCCGCCTTCATCGCCCACGCTGGTGGCAAGGCCCTTCTGGTGGAGGCCCTTTTTGAGGGTGTGGAACACCTCGGCGCCCCAGCGCACCGCCTCGGCAATGCTGTCCGCGCCGACCGGCATGATCATGAATTCCTGGATGTCGATCGGGTTGTCGGCATGTTCGCCGCCGTTGATGATGTTCATCATCGGCACGGGCAGCATATGCGCCGACACGCCTCCGAGGTAGGAATAGAGCGGCAGCCCGCGCGCGTTGGCCGCGGCCTTGGCGACGGCGAGCGAGGTGCCAAGGATCGCGTTCGCCCCGAGGCGCGACTTGTTGGGCGTATCATCCAACGCGATCAGCGAGAGGTCGATATCGCGCTGGTCCTCGGTATCGAAATTGGCGATCAGGAGGTCGCGGATCTCCGAATTGACCGCCTCGACGGCCTTAAGCACCCCC
Source organism: Porphyrobacter sp. AAP82 (assembly GCF_000331285.1). GTDB lineage: Bacteria > Pseudomonadota > Alphaproteobacteria > Sphingomonadales > Sphingomonadaceae > Erythrobacter. The sequence continues at coordinate 105,868 of NZ_ANFX01000008.1, forward strand.
TTGCCGAGATAGCGCCCGGCATCGCCGTCACGCAGTTCCACCGCTTCGTGGGCACCGGTCGACGCGCCCGAGGGAACGGCGGCCCGGCCGAAGCTGCCATCCTCCAGCAGCACGTCGACCTCGACGGTCGGATTGCCGCGGCTGTCGAGGATTTCGCGCCCGTGGATGTCGATGATCGCGGTCATGTTTGGCTCCGGCTGTAATGTGGTTTAGGGTGTTAAGACATTCGGCCCCTATGATATTGGGCAAGAGGATGGATCGGGCATGATTCTGGCTTGATGCGACCTTGTGACGAGCCGCTCGCGCGCTGTCCCTATGCGTGAGGAAGGCCTTGCGCAAGCGGCTGCACGAGAGCACCCGATCGCCCGGAAACGCAATGGAGACCTTCTATGGCAGACACCAACCCGACCGACACCGCCCCCGCGAAGAAGACCCCGGCCAAGTCCGCCAAGGGCGGCGTGACCAAGTCCGAAGGGCCGGCCAAGGCTGCCTCGCGCAAGACGGCGGCAACCGCCAGGGCAGCCGACGCCGCGCCGGCCGAGGCAGCGCCTGCATCGACGCAGGTCATCGAGGCCAAGAGCCGCTTCAATGCCGCGCTCGAAGAAGCCAAGGCCGGCGCCGCAGCCCTGCGCGCCGAGGCCGAGACGCGCCTCTCGGCCGTCAGCGGCCAGGCCAGCGCCAAGGGCACGGATTTTGTCGCCGAAGCCAGGGGCAAGGCCGGCGAGCTTGCGGTCGAAGGCAAGCAGGCCGCGAGCGACGCCATCGCCTCGCTCGGCAAGGTGGTGGGCGACAGCGCGCCCCAGATCGACGAGCGCCTCGGCGAGCAATATGGCGACTATGCCCGCAAGGCTGCGCGAACCTTGCAGGAAACCTCGGCCAGGCTCGAATCCAAGAGCGTCGAGGAATTGGGCGAGGACGCGCGCGAAATGGTGCGCAAGAGCCCGGGCGTTGCGGTCGGCGTTGCCGCGGTGGTCGGCTTCTTCCTGGCGCGGCTGCTGGGCAGCAGGCGCCGCTGACGGCGGCGGGGAGGCTGGCCCATGGCTGATATCGACCCCGGCCTCGCACGGCCGCAGGATGGCGCTCCCCCCGAGGCCGAGCGCGCGCCCGCGCCCTCGCCCACCGCACCCGAAGCACCCGATGCGGGCCTTTCGGCGCTGCGCGAGGATGTGACCGCGCTGGTCGAGGACGCGCGCAATTATGCCGAGGCTGAAATCGCCTTCCAGAAGACCCGCGCGGCGCTCGCCGGCAAGCACGGCGCACGCGCGCTCATGCTGCTGGTGCTGGCGCTGGTGCTGCTCAACCTCGCGCTGATCGCGCTGGCGGTGGGCGCGGTCATTGCGCTCGCCCCGCTGGTGACGATCTGGGGGGCGATCGCGATCGTCGTCGGCGTGCTGCTGCTGGGGGTGGTGCTGCTGGTGATGGCGGCAGCGAGGGACGGCAAGATGATCGGGGCGATGTTCGGCGGGGGAGAGGGATCATGACCCGCCTCACCGACCGCTTCATCGCGGACCGTGCCCTGCGCGACACCGCCCGCCGGGTCCTCAACAATGATATCGAACGCCTGCGCGGCGCGCTTGCCGAACAGGGGATCGCGAGCCGGGTGTCGTCGGGCGTCACCGCGACCATCTCGGACCGGATCCGCTCCGGCGCGCGCGATGTGCTCGCCGAGGCGCGCGTGCAGGCCGGGACACGCAAGGGGCTGCTCGCCGGGATCATTGCGGCCATCGTGCTGTTCCTCGCCCGCGGGCCGATCCTCGACTGGATCGAGGAACTGCTCGAAAGCGATTTTGACGAAGAAGACGATCCGACCATGCCGGATGGCCCCGCAGAGCCTTTCGAAGGAGACCCCGCATGACCGATACCCCCGCCCCGGAACAACGCGACTCCCAGCGCGATGCGCTGCGTGCCCGCATCGAGGCGGCCGAGCGCCGCAATGCCGAAAAGAACCTCGCCGAGCAGGCCCTCGCCGCCGCAGATGCGGCGATCGACTACACCCGCGCCAATCCGCTGACCGTGGTCGGCGGGGCGGTCGCGTTCGGGTTGGTGATCGGCCTTCTCACCCGCCCCGGCCGCCGCGTGGCAGGCCGCGCGCTGCATTCGGCCGGCGATGCGCTGTCCGGCGCGGCCACCGGCGCCACGTCGGGCGTCAAGTCGGTCGCGGCGCGCGGCGGATCGCGGCTCGGCCAGATGATCGGCGAGGCGGCAGTCGCCTACGCGATGACGATGATCGACGAGGTGCTCGACGCCGCGCGCGAGGGCAAGGAACGCGCCGGGGATCTGGGCGAGGCGGCCGGCGCGCAGGCCAAGAAGCTGTCCGCCGGCGCCGCCGATGCGGCAGGCTCGGCAGCGGACAGCACCCGCACCCTTGCCCGCCGCACGCGCGATGCCGCGCTCGAGGTGGTGCGCGATATCCGGCGTCAGACCAAAGGCTGATCCGCGCGCGCAGTGGAGGCTTGCCCTTGGCGTCAAGCGCGCTAGAGCCGCGCGCATCCTTCCTCTCCAAGGGCGCACGACCATGGCAGAAACCACCCCCACCCAGCGGCTCCACCTCGTGATGGGCGGCCGCGTCAAGGATCCGCGCGGGATCGAATTCCAGGACCCGGAAAGCCTCCACGTCGTCGGTGTCTTCAGCTCCTATGACGCCGCGGTCGACGCGTGGCGCACGCAGGCCCAGCGCACCGTCGATGATGCCGAGATGAAATACGTCGTGGTGCACATCCACAAGCTGCTGACGCCCGAGGACTGAGGCGGTGATCCGGCCCTTCCGCGCGGAAGATGCCGGGGCCGTTGCCGCTCTGACGCTGGCGGCGATCCGCTCCCTGGGCGCGCGCGCCTATTCGCCCGTGCAGGTGGCCGCATGGGCCGCCCGCCATCAGGGGCCCGAACCCTTCCTGGCGCGCGCAGCCAAGGGGGACAGCATACTTGTTGCCGTCGACGCGCAGGACCTACCCCTAGCCTATGTGCTGACCGAGGCGGACGGGCACGTCGACATGCTCTACTGCCACCCGGATCACAGCGGGAATGGCGTGGCTGGCTTGCTGCTGCGCATAGCCGAAGCGGAAGCGCGCGACACGGGAAGCACGTGCTTGTACACCGAGGCCAGCGAGCTGGCCCGCCCGGTTTTCGCGCGCGCAGGCTACCGCCTGCTCGGCCGGCGCGACTTCACGATCCCCCACGAGGGCCGTGCGATTGCGATCCACAATTACGCGATGGAAAAGCGCTTCGCCTGAGCCGCGCCCTTAGCGCAGCGCCGCGACCGCTGCCGCGACACCGACCGCCAGCAGCGCGACCACGGCCTTGGTCCGGCGGTTCGAGAGCCGGCCCTGCCACAGCTCTTCATCGAGCCACCATCTGCCCTTGCCGTCGGTCCTGAGCACATCGGCGCCCTTCAACCGTTCGAAGGCGCGCTGGCGGCTCGGGCGTGCGGGGGCATAGGGGATCGCATCGGCCATGCTGACCGCGCGTTTCTGGATGAAGTGGGCCGCAACCTTGCGTTCGGCGAGCGGCCTTACCGGAGGTATCGCCATGACCGCCCCCCTTGATCCGCGTTAGATGAACTCGATCTTGTCGACGAGGTAAAACTTCTCGCCCGAGGGCACGGTGACCTCGATCTCGTCACCCACGATCTTGCCGATCAGCGCGCGCGCAAGCGGCGAGTTGTAGCTGATGCGGCCCTTGTTGGCATCGGCCTCGGTCTGGCCGACGATCTGGTAGCGCACCGGCTTGTCGTTCTCGTCGAGCAGGGTGACGGTCGCGCCGAAGATGATCTTGTCGCCCGACAGCGTGGTGGGATCGATGATCTGCGCGCGGCTGACCTTGTCTTCCAGTTCGGCAATCTGCGCCTCGACCTGGCCCTGGCGTTCCTTGGCGGCGTGATATTCGGCGTTTTCCGAAAGGTCGCCATGGGCGCGCGCTTCCTCGATCGCCTCGACGATCTTCGGGCGTTCCTCGCGCAGGACCTTGAGGTCGGCGGTCAGCCGCTCGTAACCCTCGGCCAGCATCGGGACCTTTTCCATCGTCGCCATAGCTCTTCGTCTTTCCGCTTGTTTTTCTGGACCCCTGCCCCCGAGGGAAAAGAAAGCTATCAACGCCGTCCAGCTGGCTCGACGTCAGGCACTCTCGTTTGTCGGGGGAGGTGTCAGTCAGCTGCCATAATAGTCCTGCAAGCTGCGGACTTCAAGCTGGTCCGGCCGGATCGCCGAAATCGCCGCCGCTGCCGCCACGGAAGCCGCCGCGGTCGTGTAGTAGGGAACCTTGCCCGCGAGCGCTGCCTGACGGATCGATTTTGAATCCATCAGCGATTGCCAGCCCTCGGTCGTGTTGAAGATCAGCGCGATATCGCCGTCGATGATCTTGTCGACGATATGCGGCTGGCCCTCGGCCACCTTGTTGACCCGCTCGACGCCAAGGCCCTGTTCGGCGAGATAGGACTGCGTACCGCCCGTGGCGATCACGCGGAAGCCGTGTTCGATGAGCCGCCGCACGGCCGGGACGATCACCGCCTTGTCGGTGTTCTTGACGCTGACGAAGACCGTTCCGGACTGCGGCGGGATCATGCCTGCGCCAAGCTGCGACTTGAGGAAGGCGGCCTCGAAGCCGGTATCGATCCCCATCACCTCGCCGGTGGACTTCATTTCCGGGCTCAGCACCGGGTCCGCGCCGGGGAAGCGCGCGAAGGGGAAGACCGCTTCCTTGACCGCCATGTACGGCAGGTCGCGCTTGAAGGGTTCGAAGCCCGCCAGTGGCTCGCCGGCCATCACCCGCGCGGCGATCTTGGCGACGGGCTGGCCGATGGCCTTCGCCACGAAGGGCACGGTGCGGCTGGCGCGCGGGTTGACCTCGATCAGGTATACCGTGCCGTCCTTCACCGCGAACTGGATGTTCATCAGGCCCTTGACGCCCAGCGCGAAGGCCAGCGCTTCGGCCTGGCGCTCCATCTCGGCGATGATCTCGGGCGAGAGGCTGTAGGGCGGCAGGGTGCAGGCACTGTCGCCCGAATGGACGCCCGCCTCCTCGATATGCTGCATCACGCCCGCGATCCGCACTTCGGTGCCATCGCACAGGGCATCGACATCGCATTCGATCGCGTCGCGCAGATACTGGTCGATCAGGACCGGGCTGTCCCCGCTGACGTTCACTGCGGTGGCGATGTAGCTGTCGAGCTGGGCTTCGCTGTCGACGATCTCCATCGCCCGCCCGCCCAGCACGTAGGAAGGGCGCAGCAGCACCGGATAGCCGATCCGCGCGGCGACCGCAGCGGCCTCGTCGCGGCTGCGGGCGATGCCGTTGTCGGGCTGCTTGAGCTTCAATTTGCTGACCAGCTTGGCAAAGCGTTCGCGGTCTTCGGCAAGGTCGATCGCATCGGGCGAGGTGCCGAGGATCGGGATACCCGCGTCCTCCAATGCCTGCGCAAGCTTCAGCGGGGTCTGCCCGCCGAACTGGACGATCACCCCGAGAAGCTCGCCCCGCGCCTGCTCGACCCGCAGGATTTCCAGCACGTCCTCGTCGGTCAGCGGCTCGAAATAGAGCCGGTCGGAGGTGTCGTAATCGGTCGAGACGGTTTCGGGGTTGCAGTTGACCATGATCGTCTCGAAGCCCTGTTCCGCAAGCGCGAAGCAGGCGTGGACGCAGCAATAGTCGAACTCGATCCCCTGCCCGATGCGGTTGGGACCGCCGCCGAGGATGACGATCTTTTTCCGGTCGGAAGGGTCCGCCTCGCACTCGGGGGCACCGAAGCTCGGGGCCTCGTAGGTCGAATACATGTAGGGCGTGATCGCCTCGAACTCGGCAGCGCAACTGTCGATCCGCTTGAACACGGGGAAGACACCGAGCTTGTGGCGAAGGCTGCGCACTTCCTCCGCGCTGGTCGCGCCGGCCATGGCGACCAGCGCGTCGTGAAGCAGCCCGGAACGCTCGGCCTGGGTTTCGGCAAGCCCGCCTGCCACCCCCACCGATCGCACCGCGAGCGTGGCGAGGCGCTTGTCGGAAAAGCCCATCGCCTTGAGGTGTCTGAGGCCCGCCGCATCGCGCGGCAGGCCGTCCTTCTGGAGGTCCTTCTCGGCCGTGATGATCGCCTCGATCTGGCGCAGGAACCACGGGTCGTAGAAGGTGACGGCCGCCACGTCCTCGACCGAAAGCCCCTCGCGGAAGGCCTGGGCGACCTTGAGCAGCCGGTCCGGAGTGCGGCGCGAGAGGGCGGCGGTGATGACCTCACGGCCCGCACCTTCGAGCTCGGTGACGCGGTTGAACCCGTCGAGCCCGGTCTCGAGCCCGCGCAGCGCCTTCTGGACACTCTCCTGGAAATTGCGCCCGATCGCCATGACTTCGCCGACGCTCTTCATCGCGGTTGACAGGTCATTGGCCGCGCCCTTGAACTTTTCGAAGGCGAAGCGCGGGATCTTGGTGACGACGTAATCGATGGTCGGCTCGAAGCTCGCAGGGGTTGCGCCGGTGATCTCGTTGGTGAGCTCGTCCAAGGTGTAGCCGACCGCAAGCTTGGCCGCGACGCGGGCAATCGGGAAGCCCGTCGCCTTCGACGCCAGCGCCGAGGAGCGGCTGACGCGCGGGTTCATCTCGATGACGATCAGGCGCCCGTCCTTGGGATTGACGGCAAACTGCACGTTGGAGCCGCCCGTCTCCACGCCGATCTCGCGCAGCACCGCGATGCTCGCCGAGCGCATGATCTGGTATTCCTTGTCGGTCAGCGTCAGCGCCGGGGCGACGGTGATGCTGTCGCCCGTATGCACCCCCATCGGATCGACGTTCTCGATCGAGCAGATGATGATCGCATTGTCCTTGCGGTCGCGCACCACCTCCATCTCGAACTCCTTCCACCCGAGGAGCGATTCCTCGATCAGGACTTCGGTGGTGGGCGAGGCATCGAGACCCTCGCGCACGATCTGGTCGAACTCGGCCTTGTTGTAGGCGATCCCCCCCCCGGTGCCGCCGAGGGTGAAGGAGGGCCGGATGATCGAGGGCAGCCCGGTGCGTTCGAGCACGGCGCGGGCCTGTTCGAGCGTGTTGGCAACCCCCGAGCGCGCGCTTTCCAGCCCGATCGCATCCATCGCCTCGCGGAACCGCTGGCGGTTTTCGGCCTTGTCGATGGCGTCGGCCTTGGCCCCGATCATCTCGACGCCGTATTCGGCGAGCACGCCCATCGCGTCGAGCTTCAGCGCGCAGTTCAGTGCGGTCTGCCCGCCCATGGTGGGGAGCAGCGCATCGGGCCGCTCCTTGGCGATGATCTTGGCGACGATTTCGGGCGTGATCGGCTCGATATAGGTCGCGTCGGCAAACTCCGGATCGGTCATGATCGTCGCCGGGTTGCTGTTCACGAGGATAACCCGATATCCCTCCTCCTTCAGCGCCTTGATCGCTTGGGTGCCCGAGTAATCGAACTCGCAAGCCTGACCGATGATGATGGGCCCTGCGCCGATGACGAGGATCGAGGAAATGTCGGTTCTTTTGGGCATCAGGATTCCTGCTCGGAAAAGGCGAAGGTCAGCTTGGTGTAGCGGTTGACGTAGGGCAGCACGTCGGGCTTTGAGGCAGCGCTGCCGAAGACGAAGGTGCAGTTGCGGCGGATGTCGATCAACCGGTCCCCGTCGCGCGCCATGATGTAGGAGAGGACGTACCACGAGCGCGGCGCATTGCGGCGGCCGATGACGTCGAGCTTTTTCACCGTTTCGGTGCCGCTGACGAGGCGTTCGCCGTCAATAAAACCCTGTTCGCGGCGCGCTGCGGCCACCGCCTTGTGGCGTCTGGCGGGGTCGAAGTCTTCCTCGCTGAACGGGCCTTGGGAGGCGGCGATGCGGCAGTCCATCCGGCCCGCGACAGGGTAGCGGGTGCCTTCGTCATGCAGCACGGGCCGCCAGAAGGTGATGACCGGGAGGCCGGTGTCGGGCGAGGCATCAAGCGTCACCGAGCCATCGCCCTGAAACGCGACGCCCTCGGCGATCTCGGCACCGGGCCAATCGGCGACAGGCGCAGGGTTCTGGGCGAGGGAAGCGGTTGAAATGGTTGCCAGAGCAGCGACGAATGCTGTACTCCCCTTCCCCATGGGGAAGGGGTAGGGGATGGGGGTAAGACAGTAGTGGAAAAGCGCCTGACCAGCCTCGCGCGCAAGCTTCGCAACCAACCCACGGACGCCGAACACCGCGTCTGGCAACACCTGCGCGCCAGCCAACTCGAAGGCGTCAAATTCACCCGCCAATACCCCATCGGCGACTTCATCGCCGACTTCGCCTGCCGCTCCTTGCGTCTCGCCATCGAACTCGACGGCGGGCAACACGCCGACAGCCCCACCGACGCGAACCGAACCCGCATCATCGAAGCCCACGGCTACCGCGTGATCCGTTTCTGGAACAACGAGGTGCCGGGGAATATCGATGGGGTGCTGACAGTGATAGCCGAGGAAATCGCCATCGCACGAAATGAGCGCTGACGCGCCCCCCTTCCCCTGGGGGAAGGGGCTGGGGGATGGGGGTGCGACGCCCGAAATGACGCCCTGCCCCCTCACCGCCGAACCCCCATCCCCAACCCTTCCCCGAGGGGAAGGGAGAAGAGAGCGCGGCTTTGCACGGCGCCTTCGCATGACTTCAGTCCTCGAGACCAAAATGTGCCTTGCCTGCTTCCATGAGTTGTAAAAAGGCCTCCCGGCTCAGCCGGATGTTCTGCGAGCGAGCACCAAGGTGCACCCGCTTTTCCGAACCATAGGAATTAAGCTGCAAAAATTTCTCACCCGAGAAAACAAGCGGCACAATCCGTCCTCCGATCGCTTCGGGCTGGTCGCGTTCTCGACCCTGAACATCGAGGTCAAACTCTCTGATAACGGCCATAGGTCAGCTCCCCAGCCCCCCGACAAACTTCTCGAACAGATAGAAGCTGTCCTGCGGCCCCGGCGACGCCTCGGGGTGATACTGCACCGCAAACGCCTTCTTGCCGCGAATGGAAATCCCGCAATTCGTCCCGTCGAACAGCGAGACGTGGGTCTGCTCCACCCCATCGGGCAGGTTCGCGGCATCCACCGCAAAGCCATGGTTCATCGAGGTGATCTCGACCAGCCCCGAGGTCTCCCCCCAGCCCTCGCCGACGCGCTGCACCGGATGGTTCGCGCCGCGATGGCCCTGGTGCATCTTGATCGTCTTGGCGCCCGCCGCCAGCGCGAGCATCTGGTGGCCGAGGCAGATGCCGAACAGCGGCACGTCGGCATCCAAGAGCGCGCGGATCACGGGCACGGCATGTTCGCCGGTCGCCGCCGGATCGCCCGGGCCATTGGAGAGGAACACGCCGTCGGGCTTGAGCGCCATGACCTCGTCGAACGATGTTTTCGCAGGCACGACGGTCACCCGCGCCCCCGCCTTCACCAGATTGCGAAAAATATTGTCCTTCGCGCCGTAATCGATCGCGACCACATGCGGCTTGGCGTCAAACGCCGCGCGGCCATAGCCCTTGCCGAGGCTCCACGATCCGCCCGCCCATTGCTCGCCGCCCTCGCGGGTGACGCGGATCGCGAGGTCCATGCCTTCGAGGCCCGGCCACTCGGCCGCGCGCTTCACCAGCGCGGGAATGTCGAACCTGCCGTCGGGCGCATGGGCGATCACTGCGTTGGGCGCGCCGCTCTGGCGGATGCGGCGGGTGAGCGCGCGGGTGTCGATGCCGGAAAGGCCGATCTTGCCGTTCCGCGCCATCCACTCGGCGAAGCGCTCGGCCGAGCGGAAGTTGGAGGGCTCGGTCACATCCTCGCGCACCACGCAGCCGACCGCGCCTTCCACGCGGCTCTCGATATCCTCGCCATTGGCGCCGACATTGCCGATATGCGGGAAGGTGAAGGTGACGATCTGCGCGGCGTAGGAAGGATCGGTCATCACTTCCTGGTAGCCGGTCATCGCGGTGTTGAAGCACACCTCGCCCACCGCAGAGCCCGCCGCGCCGAAGCCCCGGCCCCACACCACGGTGCCATCGGCCAGAACGAGGACTCCCGTCGCGCCAGAAGGTTGCGCGCGAGAAGATGCGGGGTCGGCCATGGGGCGCTCCGTTACAGTTGATCCGGCGATGGTGCTAAGTTTTGCCCGCTAGGCCCGCGCGGCATCCGCGTCAACCTAGGCTTGGCGCTGAATTTGCGTTAGGGGCGCGCGGCATAGAACCCTTCCACAGGAATGAGCAAAAAATGATCCGTGACGCTATCAAGGCCGCCACCATTGCCGCGATGAAGGCGGGCGAGAAGGACCGCACCGCCGCGCTCCGCCAGATTTCGGCCAAGATCAAGGACCGCGACATCGAGGAACGGACCGCCGCGCAGCCGGTCGCCGATGACGATGTGCTGGTGACGAGCGTGCTCCAGAAGATGGCCAAGCAGCGCCGCGAATCGATTGAAATGTATGATGCAGGCGGCCGCACCGAACTTGCCGCAGTCGAGCGCGCGGAGCTTGCGGTGATCGAGGAATTCCTGCCGCAGATGATGGACGAGGCCGCCACCACGGCCGCGATCGAGGCGATCAAGGCGGACCTCGGCGCATCCAGCATGAAGGACATGGGCGCGGTGATGACCGAACTGCGCGCGCGCCACGGCGCGGTGCTCGACGGAAAGCTGGCGAGCGGGCTGGTGAAGGCGGCGCTTTCGTGATTGGTTGCGTGCCCCCCTTGCGCGGGCACGTCCTCGGTGCAGTTCCTCCGCTTCGCTCCGGGCACTTGCGGCTCGCGCACGTGCGCTCGCGGCCCGTCCGTTGGCGGGCCGAGGGTGCGCTTCGCTTGGATTGACGCAGTATCCACACGGGGTGCACAGTCCCTTTGCCCGCCGCCTCGACACGCGCCCGTTAGAGGACCAATGAATACCCATGGCGATCACCCCGCAATGGAAGGACGAGCTGCGTGCGCGGATCACGCTGTCTTCGCTTGTCCAGCGATCGGTGAAGCTGACGCGGGCGGGCCGCGAATGGAAGGGGTGCTGCCCGTTCCACGACGAGAAGACGCCGAGCTTCTACGTCAACGACCAGAAGCAGTTCTACCACTGCTTCGGCTGCGGCGCGCATGGCGATGCGATCAGCTGGATGGTGGACAGCCAAGGCCTGCAATTCATGGACGCGGTCAAGGAACTGGCGGGCATGGCCGGGATGGAGGTCCCTGCCCCTGATCCGGTGATGGCGAAACGCGCCGAACAGCGCGCCAGCCTGATCGACGTGACCGAAGCGGCGCAGCGCTTCTTCGCCGAGAGCCTCGCCGGGCCGGGCGGCGGCGCGGCGCGCGCGTACCTGCAACGGCGCGGCTTTTCGCCGGAAGTGATGCGCGAATTCGGCTTCGGCTGGGCCCCGGACGACCGGCAGGCCCTCCCCCGCGCGCTCCCGCAGTTCGGCGAGGAGATGCTCGAGGGCACCGGAATGCGCGCGAGCAACGACCAGGGCGAGCGCTACGACCGCTTCCGGGGCCGCGTCATGCTCCCCATCCACGACGCACGCGGGCGCGTGATCGCCTTCGGGGGGCGGATCCTCGCCAAGCGGGATGGCGTTGCGAAATACCTCAACTCGCCCGACACCGAGCTCTTCGACAAGGGCCGGACGCTCTACAACCTCCACCGCGCCGCCCCCGCCGCGCGCCAGTCGGGCCGCGTGGTGGTGGTCGAGGGCTATATGGATGTGATCGCGCTCGCCAATGCGGGGATTGCCGATGCGGTCGCGCCGCTGGGGACGGCGCTCACCGAAATGCAGCTCGAGCTGCTGTGGCGCATGACCGAGGTGCCGGTGCTGTGCTTCGATGGCGATGCCGCGGGGCAGAGGGCGGCGATGCGGGCGATTGCCCGGGCGCTGCCGATGCTGGCGCCGATGCGCTCATTGGGGATCGTGCGGCTGCCCGCCGGGCTCGATCCCGATGACCTTGTCAAGCAGCAGGGCGCCAGAGCAATGGAGCAATTGCTGAGCCGCCCCGCCCCGCTGATCGACACGCTGTGGGAATTCGAACGCGATGCGCAAGCCCTTGCGACGCCCGAGGCCAAGGCGGGGTTGAAGGCGCGGCTGATGGCGCATGTCGAGACCATCGCCGATCCCGAGATCAAGAGCCTCTATCGCCGCGAGCTTTCCGACCGCTTCTCGGCCTTTGCCTACCCGCCGCGCGAACACAAGGGCCTTGGCCGCGCCGCGCCGAATGCGCGCAGCCTGTTCGGCCAGCGCGCAGGATGGCGCGGTGCGGCCCTGCCTGCGCCGGGCTTGTCGGATGCCGCGCGCGAGCAGCTTTCCGCAATCATGGCCGGGGGCCAGCGGCTCGGTCTGCTCCAGGCCGTGCTGGCCGGGCTCGCGCGCTATCCCGGGCAGATCGCGCGGCACACCGAGGCGCTCATCGGCCTTGCCCGGCTGGTGCCCGATGCCGCACCTGCCATCGAATCGCTCCTCGAACTTGCAGAAACGCTTGATTCGCGCGGGCCAACCGCCATATGCACTCCCAAGCAAGGCCAACCCGCCCCGTCGGCAGATATCCGCTACGCCTTTCTCGAAGAAGGCACCGATCCCGACGCTGCGTGCGAGGAGCTGGCTGAAGCTGTGTCGCTGCTGGTCGAAAGACCGGCGCTTGAGGCTGCGCTTGCGGCCACGATCGCGCGCTTCGACAGCGATCCGGAAGGATCGTTTGCGGAGCAGACCCGTTTGCGTGCACAGCTCATCGCAACCGAGGATAGATTGAAGGCCTTCGGACGCCGCAAGGCCGCCGCGCCGGCCAGGCTCGAGGCCGGCACGGACGATACGCCCTGACCGGGGCACACATGGGATCAACAGGCGCCCCGCCATCCGGCAGGTCGCCCGGCAACGGATAGACGCAGGAAATATGGCCGAGAAGGAAGATGCCCCGCTGATCGACCTCAACGAGGCTTCGATCAAGAAGTTGATCAGCAAGGCGAAGAAGCGCGGCTACGTCACCTATGACGAATTGAACGAGGCGCTGCCCTCGGGCGAGATGAGCCCCGACCAGATCGAGGACATCCAGACCGCGCTCTCCGAAATGGGCGTGCAGATCGTCGAAAGCGACGAGGACGCCGAGGCCGAGGCCGAGGAACGCGAGGAAGGCGAGAGCGAAGACGTTGTCGCCGATGACGACGATGACGACGATGATGGCGACCGCAAGGCGCCCAAGGATGCGCGTGCCGCCAACAAGAAGCTCGCCACCGGCGAGCGCACCGATGATCCGGTGCGCATGTACCTGCGCGAGATGGGCGCGGTCGAACTGCTCAGCCGCGAAGGCGAAATCGCCATCGCCAAGCGCATCGAGGCCGGCCGCGACATGATGATCATGGGGCTGTGCGAAAGCCCGATCACCTTCCACGCCATCATCCAGTGGTCGGAAGCCTTGAACAACGGCGACATGCAGCTGCGCGAGATTCTCGATCTCGACGCGATGCTCTCCAAGGAACCGCCGGCCGAGAAGATGGCCGAAGGCGCCGAGGATGACGACGACGACGAAATCTCCGAAGCCACCGCCGGCCCGACGATCCGCGAGGACGACGAGGTCGAGGAAGAGCCCGAGGAAAGTGACGAGGACGAGGACGGCGAGCCCCGCCAGAAGCGCGAAGAGGAAGAGGAGGAGGACAACACCCTCTCCCTTGCCCAGATGGAAGCCGCGCTGAAGCCCGAGGCGCTGGAGCGCTTCGCCCGCATCACCACCTTGTTCAACGCCTTCGAGAAGCTCCAGGGCGAGCGCGTCGATACGCTCGCAGAGGGCAATGCCTTCCCCGCAGCCAAGGAAACCAAGTACGAACAGCTTCGCGAAGACCTCACCGCCGAGGTCGAGAGCGTGCAGTTCCACGCGACCAAGATCGAATTCCTGGTCGACAACCTCTATGCCTTCAACCGCCGCCTGACCACGCTGGGCGGCCAGATGCTGCGCCTTGCCGAACGCCACAAGGTCAAGCGCGTCGACTTTCTCACCGCCTATGTCGGCAACGAGATGGACGATGCCTGGATCAGGGAGCGCGCCAAGAAGGACAAGAAGTGGGCCGCCTTCCTCGAGCGCGAGGAAGACGCGATCGAGCGCATCCGTTCGGAAATCGCCGATATCGCCGCGCAGACCGGCATGAGCCTCACCGAGTTCCGCCGCATCGTCAACATGGTCCAGAAGGGCGAGCGCGAGGCGCGTATCGCCAAGAAGGAAATGGTCGAGGCGAACCTCAGGCTGGTGATCTCGATCGCCAAGAAATACACCAACCGGGGCCTGCAATTCCTTGATCTTATTCAGGAAGGCAATATCGGGTTGATGAAGGCGGTCGACAAGTTCGAATACCGCCGCGGCTACAAGTTCTCGACCTACGCGACGTGGTGGATCCGGCAGGCGATCACCCGCTCGATCGCGGACCAGGCGCGCACCATCCGCATCCCGGTGCACATGATCGAGACGATCAACAAGCTGGTCCGCACAAGCCGCCAGTTCCTCCACGAAGAAGGCCGCGAGCCGACGCCGGAGGAAATGGCCGCGCGCCTCTCCATGCCTTTGGAGAAGGTGCGCAAGGTGATGAAGATCGCCAAGGAGCCGATCAGCCTCGAAACCCCCATCGGGGACGAGGAAGATTCGCACCTCGGCGATTTCATCGAGGACAAGAACGCGATCATCCCGGTCGATGCCGCGATTCAGGCGAACCTCAAGGAAACCGTCACCCGCGTGCTGGCGTCTCTGACGCCGCGTGAAGAACGCGTGCTGCGGATGCGCTTCGGGATCGGGATGAACACCGATCACACGCTCGAGGAAGTCGGCCAGCAGTTCTCGGTGACGCGCGAGCGGATTCGCCAGATCGAAGCCAAGGCGCTGAGGAAGCTCAAGCATCCGTCGCGGTCGCGCAAGATGCGGTCGTTCTTGGACCAATGAAGGATCATACGAATGCAGTGGTTCGTAAAGCAAATGACCCTTCAGGAGTAGTCAGACTTTCAGGAAAAGTTTGAAGCGCTTTATGTTGCTTTGGGCGGGCCTGCCGACGATGCCGTTTTCGAACGTGGCGACTTTGGGTCGCCGAATTCGGAAATTTTTGTGACCAGTAAAGATATTGCTTTTCAGGCACTCTGTCCGGGCGCGTGGCAAGAAGCTGCGAAGCCATCTGGGCCAAGGCTCCATATGCTGATTGGGCATCACGACTTTTGTGAGAGACATGGAATTGACGTCGGCGTTTAATCTCGCTGAAAGGTATTTCGTGAGGTATATTTGCCTCGCGGCGCTCGCATCTTCAACCTGACACTCGGAATCTCAGATCGTGCTGCCCTGATAAGAGCCACTAGCTTGGTGACGCCGGTGATCCGATTGTAAGCGTCGGTCGAAAAAGCAACGCGACGGGGTGGAGATTCCCCGTCCCAACGCCTATAGCCCCCCCATGCGCATCGCCATCGCCTCCGATCACGCGGCCGTAGACCTCAAGGCCGAGCTTGCCGAATGGCTTGTCGAGGAGGGCCACGAGGTCGCCGACCTCGGCCCGGAACCCGGCACGAGCGTCGATTATCCCGATTACGGCTATCGCCTCGCGGAAATCGTCGCGGAAGGCACTGTCGAATTCGGGATCGCGCTGTGCGGCAGCGGCATCGGCATTGCGATCAGCGTCAACCGCCACCCGCAGGTGCGCTGCGCTCTGGTCTCCGAGCCGCTGTCGGCTGCCCTCGCGCGCGAACACAATGATGCCAATTGCATCGCAATGGGCGCGCGTCTCGTAGGGATCGAGATGGCGAAATCCTGCGTTGCGACCTTTCTCGACACAGAATTCGCCGATGCCGGCGATCCGGCCGGGCGTCACCAGCGCCGGGTCAGCAAGCTCGGCAAGCCGCCCTTCCAGCCCGATCACATCGAGACCCATCAATGAGCACCGCCCCTCTCGACTTCGCCGCCCGCACCTCTCCGATGGACGGGTTCTGGCACAATGATCTTGCCCACGCCGATCCCGAGATCGCCGCGGCCATCGGCAAGGAACTCGCCCGCCAGCGCGACAAGATCGAGCTGATCGCCTCTGAAAACATCGCCTCGCGCGCGGTGCTCGAAGCGGCCGGATCGGTTTTCACCAACAAGTATGCCGAAGGCTACCCGGGCAAGCGCTACTACGGCGGCTGCGACTATGCCGACGTGGTCGAAACCCTTGCCATCGAGCGTGCCAAGCAGCTGTTCGGGTGCAACTTCGCCAACGTCCAGCCCAACTCGGGCTCGCAAATGAACCAGGCGGTGTTCCTTGCCCTGCTCAATCCTGGCGACACCTTCATGGGGCTGGATCTGAATTCCGGCGGGCATCTGACGCACGGCTCGCCGGTCAACATGAGCGGCAAATGGTTCAATGTGGTGTCCTACGGCGTGAGCCGCGAGACCGAGACCATCGACATGGACGAGGTCGCCGCCAAGGCCCGCGAACACAGCCCCAAGATCATCATCTGCGGCGGCACCGCCTATTCGCGCACCTGGGACTTCCCCGCCTTCCGCGCCATCGCCGATGAAGTGGGCGCAGTGCTCTTGTGCGACATGAGCCACATTTCCGGCCTTGTCGCAGGCGGCGCGCACCCCTCGCCCTTCCCCCATTGCGACATCGTCACCTCGACCACCCACAAGAGCCTGCGCGGGCCCCGTTCGGGCATCATCCTGTGGAATGACGAGAAATACACCAAGCCGCTCAACATGGCGGTATTCCCCGGGCTTCAGGGCGGCCCGCTGATGCACATCGTCGCGGCCAAGGCGGTGGCCTTCAAGGAAGCGCTCGATCCGTCCTTCAGCGATTACGCCCACCGCATCGTCGCAAACGCCCGCGCGGTGGCGGCAAGCCTCGAGGAAAACGGCCTGCGCATCGTTTCAGGCGGGACCGACAACCATTCGATGCTGGTTGACCTCACCGCCAAGGACGTCACCGGCAAGGATGCCGAGAAGGGTCTCGACCGCGCCTTCCTCACCTGCAACAAGAACGGCATCCCCTACGACACCCGCTCGCCCTTCGTAGCCAGTGGCATCCGGCTCGGCACGCCCGCCGGCACCACCCGCGGCTTTGGCCCCGAGGAGTTCCGCGCCGTCGGCAAGCTGATCGCCGAAGTGGTCGAGGGCCTTGCCAAGAACGGCCCCGAGGGCGATGCGCAGATCGAAGAGAGCGTGCGCCAGCGGGTCGCCGCGCTGTGCGCCGCCTTCCCCGTCTATCCCGGCATGTAAGGAGCTGCCACGATGAACGAACCGAACGGGCGTCAGGACTGGGTCGAGGACGTCAAGGCCGAAGTCACCGGCATGGCCAGGGAAGGGATCAACCACCCCTCGACCGCGCCGGTGCTGACCGGGGCGGCGATCGGTGCCGTGGCCGGGGCGATCCTGCCGGTGATCTCCTGGCCACTTGGCCTGATCGCCGGGGTGGGCTTCGCGCTTTATCAGAGGGTCAAGAAGTAACCCCCTGAATGCGCTGCCCCTTCTGCGCCCATGACGATACCCAGGTAAAGGACAGCCGCCCGACCGAGGACAATGCCTCGATCCGGCGCCGTCGCCAGTGTTCGTCCTGCGGGGCGCGCTTTACCACCTTCGAGCGCGTGCAGCTGCGCGAGGTCGTGGTGGTGAAGTCCGGGGCCAATGGAGAGCAAGGGCGCCGCGAGCCCTTCGACCGCTCCAAGCTCGAACAATCCATCGCGCTTGCCTCGCGCAAGCGCGGAATCGACCAGGAGCGGCTCGACCAGCTGATCAGCGGCATCCAGCGCCAGGTCGAAACCTCGGGCGAGGCGGAAGTGCCCTCCTCGCATATCGGCGAGCTGGTGATGGAAGGTTTGCGGCAGATCGACAGCGTGGCCTATATCCGTTTCGCCTCGGTCTACCGCGATTTCTCCGAAGCGCGCGACTTCGAGGAATTCGCGAGCACCGTGCAGCAAGCCGCGAAAGAATAAGCAGATCATGTCAGGTCTCAACAAGCCGGTGATCGTGCTGGTGCGCCCGCAGCTGGGCGAGAACATCGGCAAGGCGGCGCGCGCGATGCTCAATTTCGGGCTGACCGAGATGCGGCTCGTCGCCCCGCGCGACGGCTGGCCCAACCCTTCGGCGGGTCCAGCTGCAGCGGGCGCGGATGTCGTGCTCGAACAGGCGCAGGTGTTCGAAACCACCGCCGCAGCGGTTGCCGACTGCGCGCATGTCCACGCCACCACCGTCAGGAAGCGCGGCGTCACCAAGCCGGTGATCGGCGCCGACGAGGCCGGACGGCAGGTCCACACCCTCGCCGGCCGCCACGCGATCATCTTCGGCCCGGAACGCTCGGGGCTGGAGACCGAGGACGTGGCGCTCGCCCGCAATATCCTGACCGTGCCGATCAATCCCGAATTCGGTTCGCTGAACCTCGCGCAGGCGGTGATCCTTGTCGCCTATGAATGGGCGCGCATCGGCCGCGAGATCGCCGGTGCCGGGGAAGCGCTGGTGCAGCCGACGCGCGAGGACGCCCTCCCCCCCGCCCCCCAGGACGAGCTCGACGGCATGATCGCGCATTTCGAGAAGCTGCTGGAACCGCGCGGCTATTTCTTCCCGCACTCGCGCGCAGGGGCGACGCGGCGGACGCTGCGCGGATTGCTCACCAAGCCGGGCTGGAACCATCTCGAGGTGCGCACCTTGCGCGGCATCCTCAGCAGCCTCGAACGCCCGCCCGAGGAATAGCCGTTCGAAAAGCGGTCACGCGAACGTAGCAAAAATGCCGCAATATTTCGATAGGCCACGGGGAAGTCGCCAACGGGGCCAGCAAAAACAGATGCGGATTGTCGAACCCGTTGCCGCGCCGGCCTGTGCGCTTGATCCTCAGGCCTGGCCCGACCATTCCCAAGCCCGGATGACCCGCGATTTCCTGCTGTGGCGGCACCTGCGCGTCATCCGCGCGCGCGCCATGCGCCACGCCCATCTGATCGCGGACAGGCTGCGCGGCACGGCAGGCCCGCGCGCGGCGCGCTCGGTCTACGGGGTCGTGATGGAAAGCAACTGGGCGGACCGCACCTTTGCCTATTGCCAATACGGCACCTACGGGCCCTACCTTGCCGATCTGCTCGCCAGCATCGACCGGCCTTTCGCCTTTCTCGACATCGGCGCAAATCAGGGCCTGTTCTCGCTGATTGCGGCGCAAAATCCCATGTGTGAGCGGATCGTCGCGCTCGAACCCGTCCCCGCGACGCACCGGCTGCTCGCCGCCAACCTCGCGCTGGCGGAGCTGGGCGAACGGGCGCTGGCGCTCAATGTCGGGCTGTCGGACACCGCGGGCATGCACGCCATCACCATCAACCCGGTGCACAGCGGCCAGGCGAGCCTCGAGGCGCATATGGCCGAGCGCAGCGACTGCGAGAGCATCACGATCGAACTCGTCACCATGGCGGGGCTCGACGCGCATCTCCCGCCGGGCCTGCCACTGTTCGTCAAGATCGATGTCGAGGGGCACGAGCCGGTCATCATCGAGGAACTGCTCGCCTCGCGCCATGCGGCCAATGTGATCGGCATCTTCTACGAGCACGACAACCGCTGGACCGACAACGCCACGATTTGCCGTGCGCTCTACCGCGCGGGCTTCGCCAAGCTGAAGCGCTTCGGGCGGGGCAAGCACTTCGATGTCCTCGCCGGCCCCTCGCCCGTGCCGCTCGAACGGATCCCCGCCTTCGAGCAGGGCATCGCCGAGCCCCATCGCCAACGCGCCTGAGGAGCGCCAGGCATCTGACCGCTTGACCTGTGGCAGGTTCCTGCTATGCGCGCGCCTTCGCAAATGGGCCCTGCACCCCGGTGAAGCAGGCGCCGCGTCGGGAGTTTCGTTCCGACGGAGCGATGCCGGGTTGAATGGTCGGCACTGGGCCGATCCAGCACATTGAAGGATACGACGTATGTCGAAGCGCAAGAGCGCCAAGCACAAGCTTGACCGCCGCATGGGCGAAAACATCTGGGGCCGCCCGAATTCCCCGGTGAACAAGCGGTCCTACGGTCCCGGCCAGCACGGCCAGCGCCGCAAGGGCAAGATGAGCGACTACGGCCTCCAGCTGCGCGCCAAGCAGAAGCTCAAGGGCTATTATGGCGACGTCACCGAAAAGCAGTTCAAGCGCAACTATCTCGAAGCCTCGCGCATGAAGGGCGACACCAGCCAGAACCTGATCGGCCTGCTCGAACAGCGCCTCGACATGGTGGTCTACCGCGCCAAGTTCGCGCCGACCATCTTCGCCGCGCGCCAGATCGTCAGCCACGGCCACATCTATGTGAACGGCCAGAAGTGCAACATCGCCTCGCGCCGCGTGAACGTGGGCGATGTCGTCAGCCTCGGCAGCAAGGCCAAGGAAATGGCGCTGGTGATCGAAGCGCAGAGCCTGGCCGAGCGTGACATCCCCGACTACGTCATGCCCGACGGCACCGACAAGGTGACCTTCACCCGCGTGCCGAAGCTCGACGAAGTGCCCTATCCGGTGACGATGGAACCGAACCTGGTGGTCGAGTTCTACTCGCGCTGATCCTTCGCGGTATCGCAAGAGACACAAAAGGGCGGTCCCGCGGGGCCGCCCTTTTTGCCTGGCTCAGCCGCGCATCGCCCAATCGATCGCCGCCGCCATGCATGCATCCCGCCCGGCGGCAATATCGGCGATCGTGCGCGGGATGAACACGTCCGGATCGACGCCGGCATCGGGCTGCGGCGCGGCCGGGTAATAGCCGATCAGCGGCACATCGAACTCGATCCCCGATTGCGGCAGGCGCACGAAGAAATAGGCCCCGCCGTTGATCCCCCTGAGGTTCCCGCCCGAAGTCTCGCCGAACAGCTGCACCAGCCCCGATTCCTTCGCCCGCCGCGCAAAGGAGAAGGTCGCCGAACTGCACACGGGCGAGATCAGCGCCGCCACCGGCGCGCTGAGGCGCGGCG
Organism: Porphyrobacter sp. AAP82; assembly: GCF_000331285.1. GTDB lineage: Bacteria > Pseudomonadota > Alphaproteobacteria > Sphingomonadales > Sphingomonadaceae > Erythrobacter. Next base: position 126,677 of record NZ_ANFX01000008.1, read on the forward strand.
ATCTGGCGGGAATGACGTCGGTCTCCTCGCTCTGGCCGGGGAGCTGGTAGAACCCGCCGCCGACATCGCTGGCGCCGACCCCCATCTTGCGGAAGCTGCGGTCCCAGGTATCGAGAAAAGGATCGAGCGCCGTCGGCGTTTCGCGAAAGCGCACCAGTTGGCGGTATCCGGGGAACTGGATGTCCTTGTCGGTCAGGCGCGAGAGGATCGCGTTCCCGCACTCGTTCCCGCCTTCGTTGTCGCGCAGATCCACCACAAGGCCGCGCGCGCCCGAAAGGCTCGCAAGCCGCTCGTCGAGCCAGCCCTGCCAGTCCCACCGGGTGTTGTACATCACCCAGGTCGGCATGGTGAGCACCGCGACATCGCCGCGCATCTCCCAGGTCCACAGCGGGGTGGTCTTGCCATCATCCTCGGGCACCGTGATCGCCGCCTGCCGCGCCGCAAGGCCGATTGCGGGGAATTCCGCAGCAAACTCGCTCCCGTCGGGACGCTGCGCCGTCAGGCGGGTCACCCCGCCTTCGGGGGGCAGCAGCAGGCCCTGATAGATGTCGAAATAATCGAAACGATCGGTGTTGCGCATCTCCAGCTGGACGCGGCGCTTGGCATCATTGTGGCCATCGGCGCGGGTCAGGGGGAGGAGGCGGTAGAGGATGTCGGAGACCGGCAAGCCATTGAGCGTGATGATCCGCGTGCCGGGGGCAAGCTTGCCGGTGCCGCTCAGATCCGCGGTCACCACCATCGCATCGCCCAGCCACGCGAAGGCGAAGGGCACCCGTGTCGGGCGGTCGAACAGCTCGGCGGTGAGGGCGTCGGACTGGTTGTAGAAATTGCACTGGGTGTGCCCGCAGCGGATCGCCGAAAGGAAGCGCTGGATCGCCACGAAACGATCGGCGCGGGTCTCGGCGCGGGCGAGGGCCGTCTCGAGGCACACCAGCCCCGCCTCGATCTCGCGCGGGGAGTTGTAGCGGTAGAGGCCGGGATGCAGACCGAGCGCGCCGCGCAGGACCGTCATGTCGTCGGGCGTGCCCGCGCCTTGCGCCGCAAGCGTCCCGGGAAGCATCGTCAGCGCCGTGCCGCCCGCTGCCAATCGCCCGCCCGCGCCGATGAAACCCCGCCTGTCCAGCATGATCGTCTCCTTGTCGTCAGGAGGCCCGGATGCCCTCTCGTATGGCGGCCTGCGCTGCAAAAGCGCATGGGACGCGGATTATTCGGGTTTTGAGACGTCCGCCCGCGCGCGATATTCGGACGGCGTGCAGCCGTATTCGGCACGGAAAGCGCGGTTGAAGCTCGCCTTGGAGCTGAACCCGGCTTCGAGCGCGAGGTCGAGCAGATCATCGCCGCGCCCCGCCGCCAGCGCCTCGGCCACGCTCTCGCAGCGCAGACGGTTGACGAAAGTCGAGAAGTTCACCCCCAGCCCCTCGTTCAGCGCGCGTGAAAGGTAGCCGGTGTTGGTGCCGAGCCGCCGCGCCAGCAAGGCGAGGCTGAGATCGGGATCGGTGTGCCAGCGCCTGTCGCGGGTGGTGCCCGCCCATTCCTCGCCAAGCGCCGCCCAGTCCCGCTCGGGCACGGTGTCGAGAGCAGGGACGGCGATCATCGGGAAGCGGCGGTCGGCATGGCGCAGACCCTGAATGCCCAGAAACAGCGCGATTGCCGCGATCGCCAGATAGAGCCCCATCAGCCCGGTATAGCCCAGCGGGGTGATGAAGTCCCATACCCCGAACAGAGTCCACACCGCCAGAAGGATGAACAGCGCCGCCATCGCCTGCCCCAGCCAGCCCAGCGCATAGCGATGCTCGTCGGCGACCTGCTGCGGCAATTCGGTGCGGTAGCGGATAATGAGCGCAAGGCTCGCGCGGCCATAGGCGGCAAGACCGATCATCACCCCAAGCCCGGCGAGCGCGTTGTAGAGGGGGGCCTGAAGCCCCAGCCAGGCATCCTTCACCGGCAGCGGCAGGGCGACAAAGCAGACGGCGAGATAGGCGAACTGCACCATGGCCGGGGCGAGGTGCCAGATGCCCCGCTGCGGCCAGTGCCCGTTCACCAGCGCGTGGACATAGATCCAGAAGAGCGGCGCCGCCGCCAGCGTGATCGCGACCGGCACGAAGCTGAGCCACTGCCACCGGTCATAGAACCCCGCAAAGCCGATCATCCAGGGGGTGATGATGCCCGCCAGCACCACCAGCAGCGCGGCCAGGGTCCGGTTGGAGGCGCGGTTTTCAAGCGGCCGCAGCAGCGCGGCGGCGATCAGCAGCAGCTGGATGAAGGCCACCAGCAGCAGCGCGGTGCGCCAGCCAAAGGCGAGATCACTCATTCCCCCCCGCCGCGTGCCGGTTCAGGCCCTGATCCTGTCCCACTCGTTGAATTCATAGGCGATCGAGCCTTCGACAAGCCGTTCCCAGATATCGCCGACGACGTCGCCCGGGATGCCATGGGCCTGTGCCTCGGCGATGGCGGCGGCAATCACGCTCGCTTTCCTCGCCTCGTCACGCACCGCCTCGCGGCCCGGCTTGATGCGGGCGGCGGCGCGCATGTAGCCGAAGCGCTTTGCCAGCAGCGCGACCAGCTCGCGGTCCAGCGCATCGACCCCGGCACGCACCTCGGGCATGGTCTGGCAGTCGTCGGGGGCGCGCGGTGTATCCTTCATGGCGCTCGCCCTAGGCGGTGCAGGCCGGACTTGTCGAGTGCCTTCGCGCGAAGCTCACTTGCGGCCCAGCGCAGTGTCGAGAAACTGTCCGATATCGGCCAGCATCGCGGCGCGCACGGCACTGTCGCCCAGATCGTGCTGCAAATCGGGATACTCGCGGTAGAGCACCGATTTGCCCGCCGCCTTCAGCGCCGCCTCCATCCCGCGCGAATGGCGCACCTCGACATTGAGGTCGAGCGTTCCGTGGAACAGCGCGACGGGCGCGGCAAAGCGCGCGGCGAAGCGGCGCGGGCTGCCGGCGGCGACGTGATCGCCGGTTCCGATCTGGTCCTTGACGATGCGCGCGGTGGTATAGGCGCGCGCGTCATCCACGAGGTAGCCGAGATCGGTCACCGGCGCGATCGCCACCACCGCCTTGAACAGCGCCGGATCGAGCACCTGCGATTGCAGCGCGGCATAGCCCCCGTAAGACCAGCCCGCGATGGCAAGCTGGTCGGCCCTGGCGATCCCCTGCGCAACCAGCCAGCGGCCCGCATCATTGACATCGCCGATCGCGACGTCCCACGCCTTGAAGCCGTTGCGGCCGTACCAGGTCTCGCCATAGCCTGCCGAGCCGCGGTAATTGGGCTGGAGCACGGCAAACCCGCGCGCGGTGAGGAACTGGACGATCCAGTCGAACCCCCATTCGTCGCGCGCCGCAGGGCCGCCATGGGGCAGGACCACAGCGGGAAGCCCCCTGCCGTCCGAGCCCGGCGGGAGGGTCAGATAGGCCGGGATCGGCGTGCCGTCGGCCGCCGGATAGGTCACCGCCTGCATCTTGCCGAGCGGCACATTGGCCAGATTGGCGCGCACCGCGATCAGCGGCTCGAGGGTGCGGGCCGTCCGGTCGAACAGGTAGACCATGCCCGGCTGGGTATCGGAGGAGGCAATCAGCAGCAGCCGGCTCTCGTCCGCGCTCGCGCCGACGATGTTGACCACCGGCTTGTCGGGCAGCGCCTTGCCGAGATCGGCGGCGATCTTGGCCAGCGCCGGGTCGAAATAGGCGATGGCGCGCTTCTCGGTCGCGTAGCTCGCGCCTACCGCGCGGCGCTGGCGGCCGATGCGCAGCAGGGTGTCGACATCGACATCGCTGCGCGCGAGCAGGAGCTTGCCCGCGCCGCTCCCGTCGAGCGGGAATTCGGCGATGGCGCTGAACCCGTCCTTTTCGATGAAGCCGAAGGCGACATTGCGCTGGCTATCGACCGAGCGCGGGACGAAGGTGGCAACAGGCTGGCCGTCGATCGTCAGGCCCTCGAAGGGCTTCCAGCTGTCGCTATCGGCGGTGCGGTAGAAATAGAGGGTCCTGCCGGTCGCAAGCCCGTTGCCATCGCGCAGCGAGCGCACCTTGATCCGCACCCGCCCCGCCGCATCGGCGACATAGCGCGAGGCCATCTTGTCGGGGGTCTCGTAGACTTCGTGCTTGCCACTTGTCGCATCGACCAGATCGATCCCCATCCCCTCGGCCTCGCTCGCAAGGCGGGTGCCGGTGGTGTTTTCGGGGACGTAGTTGCGGGTCAGCAGCACCTTGCCGGGCTCACCGGCCACATCGAGCGCGATCACGTCGCCGCCGAATTGCAGCGCTTCCAGCGCGAGCGCCGACTGACGCATCGTCAGCACCCTGGCCTTGGTCCCGTCATCATCGAGGGCGAACAGGCGGTCATAGGGCAAGAGCAGCCCGTCCTCGTTGCGCGTCATGCCATAGACCTGGCACACGATCCGCGTCTCGGTCGCCCATTCGCATTGCTCGAGATCGGACTGGACATCATTGTTGACGGTGATGACTCTGGGCTTGGCGTCGCCCGCAAGGTCGATGACGGTCAGCACTTCGGAGGAACCGGGACCGGCCGAGACGTAGACGATCTTGCTGCCCGAGGGCGACAGGCTGATGTCGCGCACCGTCTCGCGCGCGCCGAAGAGCTGCGCGGTCCGGGCAAGATCGTCCGTCGCAGCGGCGGCCTGCTGGGCGGCGAGCGCAGCCGGCGCTGCGGCCAGCACACAGGCGGTGCCCGCGCGCAGCAGCGCGGAAAATGCGGCAGATGTCATGCAAAGCTCCAACCCGGGAAGCGCCGAGGATAGCAAGCAGCGCGCAGCCTTCAAGCCTTCGGGTGCAGATAATCGGCGCGGAACTGCTTGGCGAAGCGCGCAAAACTGTCCGCCGCAATCGCGTCGCGCATCGCCTGCATCAGCGATTGATAGAAGCTGAGGTTGTGCTCGGTAACCAGCATCGCGCCCAGCATCTCGCCCGATTTGACGAGGTGGTGGATATAGGCGCGCGCATAGGTGGTGCAGACCGGGCACCGGCAGCGCGGATCGAGCGGTCCGGTATCCTCGGCGTGGCGCGCATTCCTGAGGTTGAGCGGCCCTGCCCATGTGAAGGCCTGCCCGTTGCGGCCGGACCTCGTGGGCAGCACGCAATCGAACATGTCGATGCCCCGTTCGACCGCGCCGACGAGGTCATCGGGCTTGCCGACCCCCATCAGATAGCGCGGGCGATCGGCGGGGAGCATGCCGGGCGCATAGTCGAGCACGCCGAACATCGCCTCCTGTCCCTCGCCCACCGCAAGGCCGCCCACCGCATAGCCATCGAAGCCGATGTCGGTGAGCTGGTCGGCGCTGATGCGGCGCAGGTCCTCGTGGAGCGCGCCCTGCTGGATGCCGAACAGCGCGGCGCGGGACGCGTGCTCTTCGCCACTGTCGAACCCGTCGCGGCTGCGCCTTGCCCAGCGCATCGACAGCTCCATGCTGGCGGCGATCTCGTCGCGCGGGCGATCGGCGCGGGGGCATTCGTCGAAGGCCATGACGATGTCGCTGCCGAGCAGGCGCTGGATTTCCATGCTCCGTTCGGGGGAAATCATGTGCTTGGAGCCATCGAGATGGCTGCGGAATTCAACCCCCTCCTCGGTGAGCTTGCGCAATTCGCTGAGGCTCATCACCTGATAGCCGCCGCTGTCGGTGAGGATCGGGCGCTCCCAGTTCATGAAGCGGTGAAGCCCGCCAAGCCGCGCGACACGCTCGGCGCCGGGGCGCAGCATCAGGTGGTAGGTGTTGCCGAGGATGATGTCCGCGCCGGTCTGGCGCACCGCCTCGGGCTTCATCGCCTTGACCGTGGCCGCCGTGCCGACCGGCATGAAGGCAGGCGTGCGGATCTCTCCGCGCTGCATCGCGATCGTGCCGGTGCGCGCCTTGCCTGAGGTCGCGTGGAGCGTGAAGGAAAAACGGGGGGCGGTCATTGCGCCGGTGCCCCTAGCGCGCCGGCGGGGCGCTGTCACCCGCATGCAAAAGGGGCAGGGAAACGTGCCTCGTGTCCCCTGCCCCTTCGCTCATCAGCCGATGCGGCGACGGATCAGAACTTGAACCCGACGCCCACCGTGCCGCGCAGCGTGTCGAACGCGATGGTATCGACATTGGCGCGCAGCACCACGCGGCTCACCGGCACTTCAAGCCCGACGCCGACGAGATAATCGCCGCCCACGTCAGCCACGTCGATATCGTTCTCGTCGAGGAAATCCTCGCTGACGCCGGTCAGGTTCTCGAGATCGAGATCGACCCACTGGTAACCGCCGCGGGCGTAGATCTTGCTGCCGCCCTCGGTCCTGAAGCCGAGGCGGCCAGCGACGCCGTATTCGGATTCGATCGGGCCGCTGCCGAAGTGGAAATTGCCTTCGACCCCGGCAAACAGGCTTTCGCCGACCGGAAAATCGGCCGCAGCAAAGGCGCCGAAGATTTCGGCGCTGTCGTCGATGTCGAGTTCATCGAATTCGCCGTCGTCGGCATCGAGATCGCCGAGATCGACGCCGAGGTCATGCAGACCGACCGAGGCACCGATGGTGATGTCGGGCTTGGTGGTGTCCTGGGCCTGGGCCGCGGCGGGGAGCGCCAGCGCGCCGGCTGCGCCAAGCGATGTGAAGACGAGCTTCCTCATGTTCTATCCGTCCTTGTCTAAGCGCCGCGGGAGGTGCGACGTCGGACAGGGGCTAGGAAGCGCGGATTGTCTGTGAAATGAACGAATCTAGGCGTGATCGTTAATGTCGGATTGACGGTGCATAATTCCAGAACAATGAAATTAAAGTCTAACCTGGATTACTCTCTGAGCCGCCATCCGGTCCGGAAGATCACTGCGATGATGATCGTGCAAACCGCCAGAAAGCCGAGCGTCAGGCCGAGCGAGACCGCAATCGGCACGTCGGACACGCCGTAGAAGGCATAGCGCAGCCCGCTCACGAGGAAAGCGATGGGATTGGCGAGCGCAATCGCATCCCAGGGCTGCGGAAGATCGCGGATCGAATAGAAGGTGCCCCCGAGAAATGTGAGCGGGGTCAGGATCAGCATCGGGATGATGCCGAGCTTCTCGAAGCTGTCCGCCCAGATGCCGAGCACGAAGCCGAACAGCGCAAAGCTCGATGCGACCAGCATGATGTAGACCATCGCCAGCAGCGGATGGGCGATCTCGTAATCGACGAAAAGCCGCGCGGTGGCGAGGATGATGGCGGCCAGGATCAGGCCCTTGGTCGCCGCCGCGCCGACGAACCCCGCGAGCGTCTCGGCGACGCCCACGGGGGCGGAGAGCAGTTCGTAGATCGTGCCGGTGAAGCGCGGCATGTAGATGCCGAAGCTCGCATTGCTGGTGGTCTCGCCCAGGAGGGTCAGCATCAAGAGGCCGGGGATGATGAAGGCGCCATAGGGCACCCCGCCGACCGGCTCCATCCGCGCGCCGATGACCGAGCCGAACACCACGAAATAGAGCGAGGTCGTCAGCACTGGGGAAAGGATCGACTGGAACGCGGTGCGAAAGGCGCGGGACATCTCGCGCTGGTAGATGGCAAAGGCGCTGCGGGGGTTGAAGTGCATCACGCGGCCTCCTGCGCCTGCTTGCCGAGCAGGCCGACAAAGATGTCCTCGAGCGAGCTGTCGTGAATGTCGAGGCTGGTGAAGGCGATCCCTGCCCGGGTCAGCGCCTGGGCCAGCTGGGCGACCTCGGCGCGGCCCCTGCCCTCCCCGTTCCCGCCGCGATAGGTAAGGCGCGTGCCCGCTTGCGACAGTTCAAGCGCAAAGCCGGCAAGCGCAGGCGGAATTTCGCCGAGCGGTGCGGCCAGATCGATCACCGCCTCGGTGGTGCCCAGACGCTCCATCATCGCGCGCTTTTCATCGACCATGCGGATCCGTCCGCCCTCGATGATCCCGACGCGGTCGGCCATCAGCTCGGCTTCCTCGATATAGTGGGTGGTGAGGATGATCGTCACGCCGCGCTGCTTCAATGCGGCGATCTGGTCCCACATGCCCTTGCGCAGTTCGACATCGACGCCCGCGGTCGGCTCATCGAGGAACAAGAGTTCGGGCTCGTGCGCCAGGGCCTTGGCGATCAGCACACGGCGCTTCATCCCGCCCGATAGCGCGCGGATCTGCGCGTCCTTCTTGTCCCACAGCGAGAGGCCCTTGAGGATCTCCTCGAGCCGCGCAGGGTCGTAAGGCTTGCCGAACAACCCTTGCGAATAGGCGACCGCGCGCCACACGGTCTCGAACATGTCGGTGGCGAGTTCCTGCGGGACCAGGCCGATCCGTGCACGCGCACGGCGCCAGTCGCGTGCAAGGTCATGCCCGAAGGCGGTGATCGTCCCGCCCGAAGGCCGCACCAGCCCGCACACCGCGCCGATCAGCGTCGTCTTGCCCGCTCCGTTGGGCCCGAGCAGCGCGAAAATCTCGCCCGCATGGATATCGAGATCGACCGCATCGAGCGCGCGGGTGCCGCCACGATAGGTCTTGGTGAGGCCGCGGATCGAGAGAATGGGTTCGGACATGCCACCCGGTTACGGAAGGAGCAGCGAGGAGTCACCATAGGAATAGAAGCGGTATTCGCGTTCTATCGCAGATTGGTAGGCGGCCATCATCCGCTCGCGCCCCATCAGCGCGCTGACCAGCATCACCAGAGTCGATCTGGGGAGGTGGAAATTGGTCATCAGCCCGTCCACCGCCTTGAACCTGTAGCCCGGCGTGATGAAGATCGCGGTGTCCCCGGCGAAAGGCTGGATCACGCCGCGCTCGTCCACCGCGCTTTCGAGCAGCCGCAGGACCGTGGTGCCGACCGCGATGATCCGGCCCCCGGCAGCGCGCGCGGCGTTCAGCTGGTCGGCGGTCGCCTGCGGGATGCGGCCGAATTCCGCGTGCATCCGGTGATCCTCGGTATCCTCGGCCTTGACCGGGAGGAAGGTGCCCGCGCCGACATGCAGCGTCAGCATCGCCCGGCCGATCCGGGCGGCGTCCAGCGCATCGATCAGCCTTTGCGTGAAGTGCAGCGAGGCGGTGGGGGCGGCGACTGCGCCTTCCTCGCGCGCGAACATCGTCTGGTAGTCTTCAAGGTCAAGAGGGTCCACGCCGCGCTTGCTGGCGATATAGGGCGGCAGCGGCATGGTGCCGGCGCGGTCGAGCAGGACTTCGACTGGTTCATCGCCCTCGAAGAGCAAGGTGAGCGAGCCGTCGGCATGGCGTTCCTCGGCGATGGCGGTGACCCCGCCGCCGAACACCAGATGGTCGCCGATCTTCACCCGCTTGGCGTTTTTGAGGAAGGCCTGCCAGCGGCGCAGATCGATGCGCTTGTGGAGCGTCGCGCCGATCCTGGCCTCCCCGTCAGCGCGGCGGCCTTCGAGCTGGGCGGGAATGACGCGGGTGTCGTTGAAGACGAGCACGTCGCCCGGCGAGAGGAGCTGCGGCAGATCGCGCACGCCCGCATCCTCGAACGGGGCATCTTGCCCGCGCACCACCAGCATCCGCGCTGCATCGCGCGGGCGCACCGGGCGCAGCGCGATCCGCTCTGGCGGCAGATCGAAATCGAACAGGTCAACCTTCATGGCCCGCGCGCCTAGCGGGAAGGCGCAGGAAGCGGCAAGAGGCTTACTTGCTCGAGGCGGCGTTGAGCATGTCGAGCGTGACCGGCCCGTCAGCGGCAGCCGGCGCGGGCGGCGGGGGCGGGGCCTTGCCGTCAGCCGCGATCGAGGCCTGGACGATATAGGTCGGGCTCGAAGGCGGCTCGCCGCGGTTGATCGCGTCGACCGCTTCCATGTTCTCGATCACCCGGCCCAGATTGGTGTATTTCTTGTCGAGGCTGAAGCGCGGGTAGAAGACGATGAAGAACTGGCTGTTGGCGCTGTCTTCCTCGGCGGCGCGGGCCATCGACAGGGTGCCGCGCACGTGGGGCATCGGGTTGAATTCGGCCTTGAGGTCGGGAAGCTCGCTCCCGCCCTGTCCGGTGCCGGTGGGGTCCCCGCCCTGCGCCATGAAGCCTTCGATCACGCGGTGGAACACCACGCCGTCGTAAAAGCCCGCGCGGGTCAGCGTCCTGATGCGCTCGACATGCCCGGGCGCCCAGTCGGCCATCAGGCGGATCTTGACGCGCTGGCCGTTGGACAGGTCGAGCACCCAGATGCTCTCGGGATCGACGCCGGCATCATAGTTGATCGCGGCATAGGTGCGCGCAGGGACCGCCGCGTCCTTGTCGGGCTTTTCGGCATTCTCGCCGAAGGCCACCGGGGGCGTGTCGTCCTTCTGCTTCTGCGCGAGGGCCGCGCCCGGGGCGGCGAGAAAGGCGATGACGGCAAGGGCAGAGGCGAGCTTGGCTTTGATCATGGTTCCATCCGGATTGCGGGAGGCCGTGTAGCCCTGCCGGTCTGTCAGTGCAATGAATGAGGAAGCCGCAGCCGGGGACGATGCTGCGGCTCAGTAATCGCCCTTCAGCCCCTGTTCGCGCACGCGGGCCATCACGTCCTGGCACACCTCGGGGCTGACGAACCTGGCGATGTCCCCGCCATAGACCGCGATTTCCTTGACCAGCTTGGAAGCGATCGGCTGCAACGAGACATCGGCCATCAGGAACACGGTCTCGATTTCCTCATCGAGCTGCTGGTTCATGCCGGCCATCTGGTATTCGTACTCGAAGTCGGCGACCGCGCGCAGACCGCGGATGATGACGCTGGCGCCCTGTTTCTGGGCGAACTTCACCAGCAGGGCATTGAAGCCGACCACCTCGACATTGCCGAGCCCGAGATTGGCGACCTCGCGCTCGACCATGCGAAAGCGTTCCTCGGTCGAGAACATCGGGTTCTTGGAAGGATTGGTGGTGACCCCGATGATCAGCCAGTCGACGAGCTTGGAGCCGCGGCGGATGATGTCGGCATGGCCCAGAGTGATGGGATCGAAGGTCCCGGGATAGATCCCGACGCGGCGTGTCATGTTATTGCTCTCCCGTTTTCAGCGCGCGCAGCCGTCAGGCGATCCGCGCGGAAGGGGTGACCCACACGCTGCCGGACCCTCGCAGCTTGTAGACAAAGCCCTCGCCCGAGCGAAGCGCGCTGCGCAGGCCCGACACCAGCGGGCCGATGTTCACATCGAGGCTTGCCGAATACATCAGCATGAAATCGCCATCGACGACCACTTCCTGCCCGGGCTTCACCGCGACCTCGTCGATCTCGAAGACCGGCACCGGGCTTTCGACCGCAAACACGCCCGCACCGGTGATCTTGGGCTGGGCCAGACCATTGCCCGAAAACAGCCCCTGGATCGAGGCGTGCATATGGGTGGAAAGCGATATCTCCGCCGCGCAGGCATAGAAGGCCTTGTCGTCGAGCAGCAGCGCGTCCTGGGGGCCGTCCATGGTGGCAAGGATGAAATGGCGGCGCACCGGCTCGCACCAGATCGTGCCCGATCCCGAATAGCGGGTCGCATGCGCGCTCTCGCCGGTCGCGGCCGAGGCAGCGGCGCGGGCGAAGAAGCCCTTGTTCGCCTCGTGCTTGATCACGTCGACGGCAAGGTTGCCGTAGGAATATTGCAGCGCGCCCGGCTGGATCAGCACCGAGCCATTGTTCAACTCGATCTCGAGCTGGTGCACCTCGGTCGGCTCGGCGATGTAGTGGAGCTGGCCCTCGACCCCGGTCGGCAGGCCGCGCGCGACCATCTTCTTCTCGACATAGCGGTGCACCCGCATCGTCACGCCGCCGCGGCTTTCTTCCTGGATGCATTGACGGAACGCCATTGCTCTTTCCCCTTGCCGGACTACCGGTCGCGTTCGACGATGAAGCGCGCGAGGGCGCGCAGGATATCGGCCTCGCCGCCATAGGAGGCGAGGCGCAGCACGGCCTGATCGACCAGCGCGCGCGCCTGTTCGCGGGCCTTGTCGATCCCCATCAGCGTCACGAAGGTCTGCTTGCCCTGTTCATTGTCCTTGCGCAGCGCCTTGCCGGCCTTTTCGATATCGCCTTCGACATCGAGCAGGTCATCGGCGATCTGGAAGGCAAGGCCGATGTCGCGGGCATAGGCCCTGAGGTGCGCCCTGCCCTGCGGCGGCACCTTGCCGAGGATCGCGCCCATCTCGACCGCCGCGGCCAGCAGCGCGCCGGTCTTCAATTGCTGGAGCCGGGTGATCGCCTGAAGATCATAGACCACACCCTCCTCGTCGGCGACCATGTCCATCATCTGGCCGCCCGCCATCCCGCCCATGCCGCTCGCCTGTCCGAGGGTGAGGATCAGTTCGGAGCGGGTGAAGGGATCCTCGCTGGTGGCATCATCGGCGAGGATCTCGAAGGCGAGCGCGTGCAGCGCATCGCCCGCCAGCACCGCAGTCGCTTCGTCATAGGCCCTGTGCAAGGTGGGCTTGCCGTGCCTCAGGTCGTCATTGTCCATGCAGGGCAGATCATCGTGGATCAGCGAATAGACATGGATCGCCTCGATCGCCGCCCCGGCGCGCAGCGCGGCACCGCGCGAGACGCCGAACAAGGCGGCGGTGCTTGCCACCAATAGCGGGCGGACCCGCTTGCCTCCGCCGATGGCGGCATAGCGCATCGCCTCGACAAGCCGCGCCGAGGTGTCATCGGGCACGGGGAGCAGCGCATCGAACAGCGAATCGATCTCGGCCTGGACGCGCCGGATTTCCTGGGCGAGCCTATTGCCCGTGGCTTCCACCAGCATCGCCTCAGCCCTCCGTATCGAAGGGGCGGGTGCCGGCCGCGCGGCCATCGGCGGCGGTCACGATCCGTTCGATCCGCGCCTGCGCCGCATCGAGCCGCTGCTGGCACGCCGCGCGCAAGGCTTCGCCGCGTTCGTAGAGGCTTATCGACTGGTCGAGCGGCACATCTCCGCGCTCCAGCTGCTGCACGATCGCCTCGAGCGCGGCCAATGCCTGCTCGAAGCTCATGGCGGAAATATCCGGCGCAGCTGCCGCCGGTGATGAAGTGCCCTCGTCCATGTGCGCGAGCATTGACGGGGCGCGGCGGTGCGGTCAAGGCTGCGCGGACGGGGCGGGACCAACCATCACGGGATTATGACCTTCATGCTGCTGAAGTGGATCATCGCCTACGGCATCGCGGCCGTCGCGTTTCTGGCATTCGACATCGTCTGGCTGCGCTGGGCGGCGGGCAATCTCTACAAGCCGGTGATCGGCGAGATCATGGCCGAGAAGTTCAACGCGGGCGCGGCGGTGGCCTTCTACCTCATCTACATCGCCGGCATCTGCTGGTTCGCGATCAAGCCGGGCCTCACCGGCGGCGGCGTGCAGGCGGCGCTGCTCAACGGCATCCTGCTGGGCGCGCTGTGCTATGCGACCTTCGATCTTACCTCGCAGGCCGTGATGAAGGTCTGGGCGACCCATGTCAGCGTGCTCGACATCCTGTGGGGCGCCTTCGTGACCGGAGCGGCGAGCGCGATCGCCTGCTGGGCGGTGCTGAAATTCGCCCCGGCCGCCGCAACCGCGGGCGCCTGACATGTTCATCGGCCACTTCGCCCCCGCCTTCGTCGCCGCCGCGGTCAGCCCCGAGCGGCCGCGGCTGGGGGCGATGTTCGTGGCCGGACAGCTGATCGACTGGGGGTTCTTCACTCTCGCGATTCTCGGGATCGAGGCGATGCGCATCGACCCGCAGGCGAGCGTGATGGTGCCCTTCGATCTCTACCACATGCCCTACACCCACAGCCTGCTTGGCGCGGCAATCTGGGCGGCGGCGTTTCTCGGGGTGATCGGGATTTACCGGCGCAGCCTGCGGCTGGGGGTGCTGGCGGGACTGGTGGTGCTTTCGCACTGGCTGCTCGACTTCGTGGTCCACGTCCCGGATCTGACGCTCGACGGCACGCCGCCAAGGCTCGGGCTCGGGCTGTGGAACATGCCGTGGGTGGCGATCCCGCTGGAACTGGGCCTGACCTTGGGTGCCTTTGCCTTCTATCTGCTGCGCACGCGCGGACCCGCAGGCCCGCCGCTGGTGCTGGCGGGGGTGCTGCTGGCGCTCCAGCTGGTCAACTGGTTTGCCCCGCACCCTGCGGAGGCGGGGCCGTTCGTCTATATCCAGGCGCTCGTCGCCTTCGCGCTGCTGACAGTGATTGCCGCGTGGGTCGGGGAGAATCGCTGGTTCCGCCGACGCGGCGGCTTGGCGTCTTCGGCACGGTGATCTAGAGGGCGCGCCAAGGAGTCCCCGACCATGACCGCCATCACCCCCGAAATCGTCGAACAGCACGGCCTTTCCCCCGAGGAATATGCCCGCGTGCTCCACGCGCTGGGCCGCGAGCCGAACCTCGTGGAACTCGGCATCTTTTCGGTAATGTGGTCGGAGCATTGCTCCTACAAGTCCTCGCGCATCCACCTCAAGAAGCTGCCCACCGAAGCCCCCTGGGTGATCTGCGGCCCGGGCGAGAATGCGGGCGTGATCGACATCGGCGATGGGCAGGCGGCGATCTTCAAGATGGAGAGCCACAACCACCCCTCCTACATCGAACCCTATCAGGGCGCGGCGACGGGCGTGGGCGGCATCCTGCGCGATGTGTTCACGATGGGCGCGCGGCCGATGGCCAATGCCAATGCGCTGCGCTTCGGGCGGCCCGATCATCCCAAGATGAAGCATCTGGTGCAGGGCGTGGTCGCGGGGATCGGCGGCTACGGCAATTGCGTCGGCGTGCCGACGGTCGCGGGCGAGACCAACTTCCACCCGGCCTACGATGGCAACATCCTCGTCAACGCGATGACCGTGGGCGTCGCGGATCAGGACAAGATCTTCTATTCGGCGGCGACCGGTCTCGGGAACCCCATCGTCTATGTCGGCTCCAAGACCGGGCGCGACGGGATCCACGGCGCGACCATGGCGAGCGCCGATTTCGGCGAGGATGCCGAAGCCAAGCGCCCGACCGTGCAGGTCGGCGATCCCTTCACCGAAAAGCTGCTGATCGAAGCCTGCCTCGAACTGATGGCGACCGACGCGATCGTCGCCATTCAGGACATGGGCGCGGCGGGTCTCACCTCCTCCAGCGTCGAAATGGCCTCGAAGGGCGGCGCGGGGATCAGGCTCGACATGAACAAGGTCCCCTGCCGCGAGGTCGGCATGACCCCCTACGAGATGATGCTCTCGGAAAGCCAGGAGCGGATGCTGATGGTGCTCCAGCCCGGCAAGGAGGCGATGGCCGAGGCGATCTTCCGCAAATGGGAGCTCGATTTCGCGGTGATCGGCGAAGTCACGGACACCGGTCACATGGTGCTCGAATTCAATGGCGAGGTGGTGTGCGACATCCCGCTCGCCCCGCTGGCCGACGAGGCGCCGCTTTATGACCGCCCCTACCTCTCGAAGGAGGAATATGCGGCATGGGCGGGCGTCAAGCCGCTGGGCGAAGTGCCTGCGAGCGACGACGTGGCGGCCGATCTCCTCGCCCTCATGGCTTCCCCCGACCTCGCCTCGCGCCGCTGGATTGCCGAGCAGTACGATTCGCAGGTCGGCGCCGATACGCTCCAGACCGGGGGGGATGCCGGCGTGGTGCGGGTTCACGGGACGACGAAGGCGCTCGCGATCACCACTGATTGCACCCCGCGCTATGTCTTTGCCGACCCCTACGAGGGCGGCAAGCAGGCGATTGCCGAAGCCTATCGCAACCTGTGCGCGGTGGGCGCGCGGCCGCTGGCGGTGACCAATTGCCTGAACTTCGCCAATCCCCAGCGCCCCGAGATCATGGCGCAGATCGTACACGCATTGGACGGCATGGGCGATGCCTGCCGCGCTTTGGACTTCCCCATCGTTTCGGGCAACGTCAGCCTCTACAACGAAAGCAAGGCGACCGGCGGCGGCAGCGCGATCCTTCCCACCCCGGCGATCGGCGGCGTGGGCATCATCACCGACCTTGCGAAGATGATGACCATGCACTTCAAGCAGGCGGGCGATGCGATCTACCTCGTCGGCCCCGAATTCTGGGCGAAGCCCGATCCGACCCGCTCGCATCTCGGCCAGTCGCTGTGGCTGCGCGTGGTCAAGGGCGTGGAAGGCGGCCGCACCCCGCCAACCGATCTGACGGTCGAGAAGAACGCGGGCGCCATCATCCACGAACTGATCGCCGACGGTCTCGTCAACGCGGTGCATGACCTTTCCGACGGCGGCCTCGCGGTCGCGCTTGCCGAAATGGCGCTCGCAGGCGGGATCGGCGCCGAGACCGAAGACGGCAACCCCGCCTATATCCCGGCACAGTGGTGGTTCGGCGAGGATCAGGGGCGCTATCTGGTCACCGTCCCCGATGTCGCGGCGCTCAATGCGGCGCTGTCCAAGGGCACCCGCAACGACGAGACCGCGCAGATCGGCTTCCAGCGGATCGGCACGGTCGGCGGCGACAGCGTGCTGGGCGTGCCGCTGGCGACCTTGCGCGCGGCCAACCAGCGCTTCTTCGCGGAGTGGATGGAAGCCTGATGGCGCCTTCCGGCTATTCCGGGACGCCGCTCGCCAAGAAGCTCGCCTTGCGCGACGGGATGCGGGTGTGGTTCGATGCCATGCCCGAACACGTGATCGACGAGATCGACGAATATGCGCTCGAACTGACCTTCGTCGCCGATCCGGCCGAGGGGATCGATGCCGCGCATGTCTTCGTCACCCAGAAAGCCGCGCTCGCAGCGCACCTTGCGGCGCTCCGCCACAGAATCGCGCCTGCCGGTCAAATCTGGGTGAGCTGGCCCAAAACGGCTGCAAAGGTTGCGACCGACATCACCGAGGACACGATCCGAGAGCTGTGCCTGCCGCTCGGCCTCGTCGACACCAAGGTCTGCGCGATCGACGAGACCTGGCCGGGCCTCAAGCTGGTGATCCGCAAGGAACTGCGCTGAGCGCAGGCCTCAGGCGGCCTGCGGCGCCGTGGTGCTGCCCAGCGTCAGTTCCTCGCCGAGGATGCCCTCGCCTGCAAGGATCGCAAGGCACTGGCGGTAGACTTCGGGCTTGCCGATCCCGAGCCGCGCGCGGGCGGCGGTGATGTCCTCGCGCATCAGCGCGGCGATATCCTGGTGCGCGATCTTCTGCGCGGCGCGGCCCAGTGCGCGGCCTTCCTTGATCGCGGCGTAAAGCGGCGCCTTGGTGCCGCTCACCTTCTTGATCTGGCGCGCGCCGGCATAGGCGATGAACAGGATCCCGCCATTGAAATTCTGCTCGTAGGTGAAGCCCAAGAGGCTCGCCTCGCCAAGCGCATCGCGGCCATAGCCGGTGAGCACGTGGAACAGGTCATGCGTGTCGCGCAGACGGTCGAAATACCACTGGGTCTGGTCCTGCGGCAGGCTTTCGGGCGGGGCCCACTTGTGGCTTTCGGCGACCAGCCCGGCGGCCGAGAGCCCCTCGCGCTTCATGAAGGCGATGTAATGCGCCGCCACCGTCTCCGGACCGCAATCGGCCCAGCGGGCGTGATCGTCGAGCATGGCGGGGATGCAGAGGCCCTCGGCCAGCATCCGCTGACCTTCGGGCGAACGGATGAAGGCATGCGCCTGTGCGTGGGTTTTCCGGCCCTTGGTGGCCTCGATGATGTGGAACACCTGCTCGGTGTCCTCCTTGTCCTCGACCAGCTTGCCGAAGTGGTGGAGCACCTTCAGGGGACGCAAGCCCGATGTCCTGCGACCGGGGGCAACCAGCGGAAGATCGGTATAGTCCATCAGGCGCACTCCTTCAGGCGGCGAGCAGTTCGGGCTCGGCCGGCCTGGTGCCGGCGAGCAGGTTGTAGGGATCGATCCCCTCGGCCTGCCAGATGCGGTGGCATTCGCGGTACTTGACGGGCGCCGGGATGCGCAGCGCCGCGCGCACATCGGCAAGCGGACGTTCGAGCAGCTGGCGGATCGGCTGTTCGATGAGCGGCGGCGCGCCCTTGCCGATCCGGTGCGCCTCGCGCACCGCACCGAGCACCGGAGCCCGGGTGCCCTTCGCCATCTTCCTGATGTTGGCCGCCCCGGCATAGCCGATCAGCAGGTGGCCCTGGCTCGGCGACTGGCCGTGGGTGAACAGCAGCACCGACGCCTCGCCGAGCGCATCGCGGCCATAGCCGGTGAGCACGTGGAACAGATCATGCGTGTCGCGCGAACGGTTGATGTACCATTCGACCAGATCGGGAAAGCGCGGGCGTCCGGCGCGGTCGCTTTCCGCCACCAGTCCGGCAGCGGTCAGGCCTTCGCTCTCCATGAAATCGCAATAGGCATGGGCAAGGTTGCCCTTGGGGGTGCGGCGCAGGGCCGCGTGATCATCAAGGATGTCCGGCAGGCGCGGCTCGGTGCGGCGCAGGCCTTCGCCGGTCTCGGACAGGGCGAGGCTGGCGATGCGCGGGAGGAAGTCCCTGGACGGCAGGGATTCGAAGATCCGGAACACCGCCGCGGTGTCTTCCTTGTCCTTCATCAGCATCTGGAAGTTCTTCACCGCGCGCAGCGGGCGATACTTCGCTTCCGGGCGATCAGGGTGCAGCAGCACCGTGCCATCCGCGGAGAACATCTGCATATAATCCTGGCGGGTCTTGCCGGTCATGGGATCCATCCTTGTCGCAGGGCCAGTGTAGCGCGGCTTGCTTACATGAATGTTAATAGGCGATCCGGTTCGCGTCGTGAAACCCATTGCGCGGCGAACCGTGCATCGCTTGCGATCAAGCTTCAATCCATACCGAGCGAGGCACCCCGAGCAGGGTCAGGACCGCCGTCAGATCCGCATCGTCCACCCGGCCATTGGCCGCCGCGCGCGCCTTGGGCTTGGCGCGATAGGCAAAGCCGTAGGTCGCAGCCTCAATCATCAGAATGTCGTTCGCCCCGTCACCGGTGGCAAGGCTGTGCGCGCCCTCGCCCAGGCCCGCAAGCTCCTCGTGCAGCACCGCCGCCTTGACCGCGGAATCCGTGATCGGGCCGACCAGACCGCCGGTCAGCCTGCCATCCTCGACCGCCAGACGATTGCCGACGACGCGATGGAAGCCGAGCATTTCGGCGACCGGATCGGCGAAATGGTGGAAGCCGCCGGTCACCAGCACGGTGCGGGTGCCGAGTGCGGCGAGCGTCGCCACCAGCGTCTTCGCGCCGGCGCTCGCGGTGATGCGCTCGGCAAGGCAGGCGTGGATCGCGCCCTCATCGAGCCCCGCCAGCAGCGCCACCCGCTCGCGCAGGGCCGCCTCGAAATCAAGCTCGCCCTGCATCGCGCGTTCGGTGATCGCGGCGATCCGGTCCTTGATCCCCGCATAATCGGCGAGCTCGTCGATGCATTCCTGCCCGATCATGGTCGAATCCATGTCCGACACGAACAGGCGCGGGACTTCGATGGGCCCTTGCGCGACCAGCATCGCCGGGGCTTCGAAAATGTCGTCGATCGCGGCGAGCACGCCCGGCTCATCGCCGCCGTCCATGTGGAGTTCGAGCACGCCGGCATCGCCCTCGGGCCCGGCGATGCCCTCCGGCAAGGCGGCAGCCGTCACCTGCGCCCCCGCATCGCCCAGCGCAGCCACCAGCGTATCGAGACGCGTTTCACATTTATCCGTCTCTGCTATCAGCCGTGCAATGAGCATGTCCATGACTCCCGAAAATCCGCTCGCGCTCATCGCAGGGCCGACCGCCAGCGGCAAGAGCGCGGTTGCGCTGGCACTCGCTCACCGCCTCGCCGCCGATGGCCGGCAGGCGGTGATCGTCAACGCCGACAGCGCGCAGGTCTATGCCGACCTGCAAGTGCTCTCCGCGCGGCCTTCGGAAGCCGAGATGGAAGGCATCGAACACCGCCTGTTCGGCGCGTGGGACGGCGCGGAAACCTGCTCGGCCGCCAGATGGGCCGCGCGCGCCAAGGCCGAGATTGCCGATCTTCACGCGGGCGGCGCGGTGCCGATCCTGGTCGGCGGCACCGGCCTTTATATGAAGGTGCTGCTCGAAGGGATTGCCCCGATCCCGGAAATCGACCCGGCGGTGCGGGACGCGGTGCGGGCGATGGCGCCGGGCGATGCCTACAAGCTGCTTGCACTTGAAGACCCCGAACGCGCGAGCCTGCTTGATCCGGGCGACAGCCAGAGGATCGCCCGCGCGCTCGAGGTCAAGCGCTCGACCGGCGTGACGCTCGGCGACTGGCAGCTCGCCAAGGCCGGCGGGATCGCCGAGGAAGTGACGCTCCATCCCCTGATCGTCGAGCCCGAGCGCCAGTGGGTCTATGACCGCTGCGATGCGCGCTTTGAGGCGATGCTCGACCAGGGCGCGATTGCCGAGGTCGAGGCGCTGCTCGCGCGGGGGCTCGATCCCGATCTGCCGGTGATGCGCGCGATCGGCGTGCCGGAAATCGCCGCATGGCTCGCTGGCGAGATCGAGGCCGAGGATGTGGTCGCCAGCGGCAGCCAGGCGACGCGCAATTATGCCAAGCGCCAGTTCACCTGGTTCCGGCGTCAGCCGCCCGCCGATTGGCCGCGGGTCCACCCCGATTGGGAATCCGAAAATATCGACATCAACATCGCTTTCGCATCATTATTGCGCAAATAGGGCTTGACTTATCAGATTATGACCTTTAGCGGCACGGCCACTCGGCCCGATGCGCACGCCTGTGCCTCGGGCCGGTTTTCATATTGATGCCAAGCCTCGATGGAGTTTCCCGTGCCCGGTGATCCGGCCCCAGCCCCTCCCGCCAATCCGACCGCGATGAGCGGCGCGGCGATCCTCGTCGAGGGCCTGATCGAACAGGGCGTGGAATATGTGTTCGGCTATCCCGGCGGCGCGGTGCTGCCGATCTATGACGAATTGTTCGGCGATGAACGCATCCGCCACATCCTCGTGCGCCATGAAGCGGGCGCGGCCCATGCGGCCGAAGGCTATGCCCGCGCCACCGGCAAGCCGGGCGTGGTGCTGGTCACCTCGGGCCCTGGAGCGACCAACGCGATCACCGGCATAGCCGATGCGTGGATGGATTCGATCCCGATGGTGGTCATCACGGGGCAAGTGCCGACTGCGCTGATCGGCACCGACGCCTTTCAGGAAGCCGACACCATCGGCATCACCCGTCACTGCACCAAGCACAATTATCTGGTGAAGGACCCGGCCGATCTTGCCGCGACGATCAAGGAGGCCTTCCTGATCGCCACCACCGGCAGGCCCGGCCCGGTGGTGATCGACATCCCCAAGAACGTCCAGATCGCCATCCCCTCCGAACGCCGCGCGCTGGTGCGGGCCGGATCGCACCGCTACGCGCCGCAGACCGTGGCGGCGGCCGAACAGATCATCGAGGCGGTCGAGATGATCGCCGCTGCCGAGCGTCCGATCCTCTACACCGGCGGCGGCGTGATCAATTCGGGGCCCGAGGCGAGCGCGCTGCTGCGCCGTTTCCAGGACCTCACCGGATCACCCGTCACCTCGACGCTGATGGGCCTCGGCGCCTTCCCCAGCACCCACCCCGATTGGCTCGGGATGCTCGGGATGCACGGCACCTATGAAGCCAACATGGCGATGAACCAGTGCGACGTGATGGTCTGCATCGGCGCGCGCTTCGATGACCGCGTGACCGGGCGACTGGACGCCTTCTCGCCGAACTCGAAGAAGATCCACATCGATATCGACCGCTCCTCGATCAACAAGGTGGTGCCGGTCGATCTCGGCATCCTCGGCGATTGCGGGACGGTGCTCTCGCAGCTGATCGCGGCGTGGGGCGCCCGGCGGGCGCAGGACCTTGGCGAATGGAAGGCCCGCATCGCCGGCTGGCGCGCGCGCGAATGCCTCGCCTATCCCGAACGCAGCGCCCGGCACCCCGGGATGATCATGCCGCAAAAGGCGGTCGAGCGGCTCTATGCCCTGACCCACCAGAGAAAGCCGATCATCACCACCGAAGTGGGCCAGCACCAGATGTGGGCGGCGCAGTATTTCGGGTTCGAGGATCCCAACAAGTGGCTCACCAGCGGCGGTTTGGGGACGATGGGCTATGGCCTGCCTGCGGCCATCGGCGCGCAGCTCGGCCACCCCGATGCACTGGTGATCGACATCGCCGGCGAGGCGAGCATCCAGATGAACATCCAGGAACTCGGCACCGCTTCGCAATACCGCCTGCCGGTCAAGATCTTCATCCTCAACAACGAATACATGGGCATGGTCCGCCAGTGGCAGGAACTGACCTATGAGAGCCGCTATTCGAACAGCTATTCGGACAGCCTCCCCGATTTCGTGAAGCTGGCCGAGGCCTATGGCTGGAGAGGCGTCCGCATCACCGAAGAGCGCGATCTGGATGACGGCATCATGCGGATGCTCGACCACAATGGCCCGGTGATCGTCGATTGCCTCGTCGCGCAGGACGCCAACTGCCTGCCGATGATCCCGTCAGGCGCCGCACATACCGAGATGATGCTTTACGGCGACAAGCTCGGCGGCACGATGGACGACGAAGCCAAGGCGCTGGTGTGATGCAGTTCTCTGTTATCGTGTTGGCCGCCGCGATCATCTGGTTGGTAGCGCTAGGCATTCGGGACCTACGCCGCAAAGCCTATCTGTGGGGCGCCATGAGCCTTCTCGTCGCTGCTGCCGTCATCTTGCTGCCAGTGCCTAGCCACACCGTCACGATCGACTTGCCGAACCCATGACCATGAAAATCACCGAAGCAGCCTCCGAGCGCCACGTGCTCGCCGTCACCGTCGACAACGAGCCCGGGATTCTCGCCAAGATCACCGGGCTGTTCACCGCGCGCGGCTACAACATCGACAGCCTCACCGTGGCCGACATCACCGAGGACCATGCGGTCAGCCGCATCACCATCGTCACCAACGGGCCTCCGTCCGTGATCGACCAGATCGAAGCGCAGCTGGAACGGCTCGTGCCGGTCCACAAGGTCACCGACCTCACCACCGCCGGCCCCCACGTGGAACGCGAGCTGGCGCTGATCAAGGTCTCCGGCACCGGCAAGAAGCGCGTGGAAGCCCTGCGCCTCGCCGACATCTTCCGCGCACGGCCGGTCGATACCACGATCGAAAGCTTCATCTTCGAGATCACCGGCCCGCCGGAGAAGGTCGACAGCTTCATCGCCCTGATGCGCGAGCTGGGGCTGGTCGAAGTCGGCCGGACGGGAATCGTCGGCATGATGCGCGGCGCGCAGGCCGTCTGAACATATTCAACGCATACAATCTGCAAGAGAGAACAGTGATGAAAGTCTACTACGACGCCGATGCCGATCTGAACCTCATCAAGCCCAAGAAGGTCGCCATCGTCGGCTATGGCTCGCAAGGGCACGCCCATGCGCAGAACCTGCGCGACAGCGGCGTCGCCGAAGTCGCCATCGCCCTGCGCGAAGGTTCGGCGACCGCGAAGAAGGTCGAGGCGGCCGGTTTCACCGTGCTCTCGAACACGGCTGCCGCGCAGTGGGCCGACATCATCATGATCCTCGCGCCCGACGAGCATCAGGCCGCGATCTGGGAGAATGATCTGAAGGGCCACATGAAGCCCGGCGCCGCGCTCGCCTTCGCGCACGGGCTCAACATCCACTTCGGCCTGATCGAAGCGCCCGCTGACATCGACGTCATCATGATCGCCCCCAAGGGCCCGGGCCACACCGTGCGCAGCGAATATGTGAAGGGTGGCGGCGTGCCCTGCCTGATCGCGATCCACCAGGACGCATCGGGCAGCGCGCATGACGTCGCCCTCGCCTACGCCAGCGCGGTCGGCGGCGGACGCAGCGGCATCATCGAGACCAACTTCCGCGAGGAATGCGAGACCGATCTGTTCGGCGAACAGGCGGTACTGTGCGGCGGGATCACCCACCTCATCAAGGCCGGGTTCGAAACGCTGGTCGAGGCCGGATACGCCCCCGAAATGGCCTATTTCGAGTGCCTCCACGAAACCAAGCTGATCGTCGACCTGCTCTATGAAGGCGGGATCGCCAACATGCGCTATTCGATCTCGAACACCGCCGAATATGGCGACATCACCACCGGCCCGCGGATCATCACGGATGAAACCAAGGCCGAGATGAAGCGCGTGCTCGCCGACATCCAGTCGGGCCGCTTCGTCAAGAACTTCGTGCTCGACAACCGCGCCGGCCAGCCCGAACTCAAGGCCGCGAGGAAGCAGGCCGCCGCCCACCCGATCGAGCAGACCGGCGAGCGCTTGCGCGCCATGATGCCGTGGATCGCGGCCAACAAGCTGGTCGACAAGGCCAAGAACTAAGCCGCAAAGAAATCCACCGCCCGCCTCAAGCGGCGGGCGGTGGAACCATCGCGAGGCATCGGGTATTGGTCGTTCACACCCGTTTGGAGAGACCGATCCGATAAATTGCACCACTCTTGCCGCCGCCAGCGCGCTTGCCTTTGCAGCAGGCGCCCCGCCTTCGCCCCGGCGCTCACCGCGCAAGGCGCTGCCCAGGTGCCCGGTGCCAGGGACCCCGCGCGGGTCACCGCAGGGACCTATGCCGCAACCCCGACCACTCGCTGATCGGCTGGGAAGTCAGCCACTTCGGCTTCAACGACTATTACGGTCTGTTCGGCGATGTCGCGGGCACGCTGGGGCTCGATCCGGCCAAGCCTGCCGAGGCGAAGGTCGACGTGACGATCCCGCTCGCCAATGTCAGCACGGCGAGCATGGGCCTGACCGATCACCTGCTGCGCGCCGGCAAGGACGGCGGCAAGCCCGATTTCTTCGGCCCCGCCCCGGTCCCTGCGCGCTTCGTCACGGCGACCATCATCGGCGATCTTCCCCTGAACGGCGTGACCAGGCCCGTCACCTTCGAGGCAGAGACCGCCATCAAGCGCTCCGACTTCGGGGTGAGCTACGCCATCCCCTTCGTCACCGACGAGGTGGAACTCGACATCAGCGTCGCCTTCGAAAAGCAGTAAGCCGCCCCTCGACTTGACCGCCGCAATCGGGCAGGCACATCGCCGCTATGCGCCTGTCCGATTGCCACAATATCGACGATTTCCGCCGCCTCGCCAAAGCGCGGCTGCCTTTCCCCGTGTTCGACTATATCGACGGCGCGGCCGATGACGAGCTGACCAAGGCGCGCAATACCGCAGCCTTTGCGGGCGTCGATCTGGTGCCCGACGTGCTGGCGGGGGTGGCCGAGATCGACACCTCCTGCACGATCCTCGGCCGCCGGTCGGCGCTCCCGCTGATGCTCTCGCCCACCGCGGTGCAGCGCGCCTTCCACTGGGAGGGCGAACGCGCCGTTGCCCGCGCGGCGGAGAAATACGGGCTGTGGTTCGGCATATCGAGCCTTGCGACCCGCAGCATCGAGGAGATCGCCGCGCTGACCAGCGGACCCAAGCTGTTCCAGCTCTATGTCCACAAGGACAAGGGATTGAACGCGAGCATGATCGAACGCTGCCAGGCAGCGAAGTTCGATGCGCTGGCGCTGACGGTCGACACGATCGTTTCGGGCAAGCGCGAGCGGTGCCTGCGCTCCGGATTCACCACCCCGCCGCGCTTCACCCCCGCAAGCCTCGTCAGCTATGCCACGCGGCCCCGATGGACGCTGGATTACGTGCTGCGCGAGAAATTCCGCCTCCCCAATCTCGATACGCATGTGGCCGAGGGTTCGGGCAAGGCGGTGAGCATCGCCGAATATTTCAACACCATGCTCGACACCGCGATGGACTGGGACACGGCCGCAAGGATCCGGCAGGACTGGGGCGGCACATTCGTGTTGAAGGGCGTGATGAGCGCGGGCGACGCACAGCGCGCGGTCGAAATCGGCGCGGACGCGATCATGATATCGAACCACGGCGGGCGGCAGCTCGATGGTGCCCGCGCGCCCTTCGACCAGCTGCCCGAAATCGTCGATGCGGTCGGCGGCAGGATCGAGATCATCTGCGATGGCGGGGTGCGGCGCGGCACCCATGTCCTCAAAGCACTGTGCACGGGCGCGAGCGCGGCTTCGGGCGGGCGGCTCTATCTCTACGCGCTCGCCGCAGCGGGGCAGGCGGGGGTGGAGCGCGCGCTCGGCATCCTCAAGGACGAGATCGAGCGCGGCATGCGGCTGATGGGGGTGACGCGGGTCGACCAGTTGACCACCGGGCGCATCCGGCAGCGCAATTGAGCGAGCCCGCCGCCGCCCTCGGGTAGCCAAGCGGCAGGGCTTACCGGAATGTCATAAACCGGTAACGCAAAGGGCGTTTGGGCAGGCACGCTTTCGATGACAGGGATCCGCACCACCATGACCACCGCGCGCGCTTTCGCCTTTGCCCTTCCCGCCCTCGCGCTCCTGCTCGGCGCCTGCGGGAGCGAGCCCGACAAGGCCGCCAATGACGCCGACAGCTTTGCCGCGCGCATCGGCAAGGGCGAGGCGACCCCGGGCGCGGGCGGCGTTCCGGTCGCGCAGGGCACCGTCGCGCCCACGGTCGCGCAGCCCGCGCCGGGGGCCGCACCCGGGGTCTATTCGCCCGGCACGCTGACCGATCCCAAGGCAAGCACCTGCGGCGCGCCGCTGGCCGGGCCGTTCATCGGCAAGCTCGCCGATCAGCCGACCCGCGCCGAGATCGCCAAGGTGCTCGGCCGGACCGACAATCTGCGCTTTGTCGCCTTCGGCTCCAACGCCAGCGTCAACCCCGACCCGACCAATCCGCGCCTGTCGATCATGCTCGATGCGCAGAACATCATCCGCGACGCGCGTTGCGGTTAAGCGGGCGGCTGAGCGGGCCCGGGTGGAAGAAGCGCCAATCCCGGCTTGCACTGGGCGCAATAATCGGCAAAGGCTCGCCCGATGACGGAACACGGACCTTCGCTGCTGCTTCGACTTATGCGCCCTTGGGCGTAGGCAGCCGCGCGTCAGACGCCAGCGGCACCGCTCCCAAGGGTAACCGCCGCTAGCGAGCTTCCTTCCTGTTCTGACGACGAGCTTTCCCCATGTCCATGCTGCGTGATCCTTCCGCCAAATACCGTCCCTTCGGCCAGATCAATCTGCCCGACCGCCAATGGCCCTCGAAGCTGATCGAGAAGGCCCCGCGCTGGCTTTCGACCGATCTGCGCGATGGCAACCAGTCGATCATCGACCCGATGGACGCGGTCAAGAAGCGCCGCTTCTTCGACCTCCTGGTCGAGGTCGGCCTCAAGGAGATCGAGGTCGGCTTCCCGAGCGCGGGCGCGACCGAGTTCGATTTCATCTCCGGCCTCGTGAAGTCGGGTGCCATCCCCGATGACGTGATCGTGCAGGTCCTCACGCAAAGCCGCGAGGATCTGATCCGCACCTCCTTCGCCAGCCTCGAAGGCGCGCGCGCGGCGATCGTCCACCTCTACAACGCGGTCAGCCCGGCATGGCGCGACATCGTGTTCCGCATGAGCAAGGACGAGGTCAAGGCGATTGCCGTCGCCGGCGCCAAGGTGATGCGGGATGAAGCCGCGCGCTATCCCGGCACGCACTGGCATTTCCAATATTCGCCCGAAACCTTCTCCACCGCCGAACTGGACTTCAGCATCGAGGTCTGCGCGGCGGTGATGGAAGTGCTTGCGCCCACGCCCGAACACCCGATCATCCTCAACCTGCCGGCCACGGTCGAAGCGGCGACCCCCAATATCTACGCCGACCAGATCGAATATTTCGGGCGCCACCTGCCGAACCGCGAAAGCGCTGTCCTGTCCTTGCACACCCACAACGACCGCGGCACCGGCGTCGCGGCGGCGGAACTGGGCCTGATGGCGGGCGCGGACCGCGTCGAGGGCTGCCTGTTCGGCAATGGCGAGCGCACCGGCAATTGCTGCCTCGTCACCATGGCGCTCAATCTCTACACCCAAGGGGTCAGCCCGGGCCTCGATTTTTCGGACATCGACCGGGTGATCGAGACCGTCATCTATTGCAACGACCTGCCCGTCCACCAGCGCCACCCCTATGGCGGGGAACTGGTCTACACCGCCTTTTCCGGCAGCCATCAGGACGCGATCAAGAAGGGCTTCGAAGCGCGCGAGACGCAGAACGACGAGGCCTGGCGCGTGCCTTATCTGCCGATCGACCCGGCCGATCTCGGACGCAGTTACGAGGCGGTGATCCGGGTCAATTCGCAGTCCGGCAAGGGCGGGTTTGCCTGGGTGCTGGAAAAGGACCAGGGGTTGAAGCTCCCCAAGAAGATGCAGGCCGATTTCTCCCGCCATGTGCAGGCCATGGCCGACGCGCTGGGCCGCGAGCTCAATGCCGGCGATATCTGGGACGCCTTCCGCCGCGCCTATCACGTCAAGATCCACCCCAAGCACTTCCAGCTGGTCCGCTACGAGGAAAGCCGCGCGGCTGACGGCACGCGGATCTTCGCGGGCACCATCGCGGTCGAAGGGGCCGAGCAGAGCGTGTCGGGCCGGGGCAACGGCCTCATCTCCTCGGTGATGGGAACCTTGCGCGAGGCCTTCGGCGTCGATCTCGAGGTGGTCGACTACACCGAACACGCGCTGGGCGCGGGGACCGACGCGCGCGCGGCGGCCTATCTCGAATGCCGCGCGAAGGATGGCCGCACCATCTGGGGCTGCGGGATCGACGAGGATATCGCCACCGCCAGCGTGCGCGCGGTGCTGAGCGCGGCCAACGCGGCCGTCACGCGCTAGCACACTTTCTCTCTGGAACAGGCCGCGCGTGGTGGTATCACACCGCCACGCGCGCCCGCTGCGCGCGTCCTTGGGGGAGGAAAAATTGCCATGCGCCAGATGTTTGCCACGCTCCTGCTGCTGGGCGCATCCTCGCTCGCAGCGCCGCTCGCCGCGCAGATCGCCACGCCCGAACGGCCGGTGACCGACCCCAAGACGCTCGAATCCCCGGTCAATCCCGAGGCCCGCGCGGTGCCGCTCGAAGATATCGGCAATTCGCGCGGCACCGGCGGGGTGACGTGGAGCGCTGACGGGACGCACGTGTTCCTCTCGGTCAACCTCACGGGCCGCTTCAACATCTGGCGCACCGACGCGGACGGCAGCTGGCCGCTGCAAATGACCCAGTCGGACGAAACCCAGGGCGGGCTTGCCGCTTCGCGCGATGGCAAGTGGCTCTATTTCCGGCAGGACAAGGGCGGCGATGAATATTACGACATCTACCGCGTCCCCACCAATGGCGGCGCGGTGGAGCAGGTCACCGCCACGCCCGATATCAGCGAAACCGCTCTGGTGCCGGGCGGTGCGGACGGGCTGATCGCGCTGTCGGTCAAGACCAGGAGCGAGGCGCAGGCCAACCTCGCCGTGCTCGCCCCCGACGGGACGGTGCGCGTGCTGACCGCCGAAGCCGATCCCGATTTCGCCTGGACCCCGCGGGTGTGGGCCGACGGCGGCAGGACGATCTACACCAACCGCGAGAAGATCGATTCCACCATGACCGAAATCTGGCGGGTCGACACAGGCTCGGGCAAGGCGACCAAGGTGCTCGGCAGCGAGGGCACGATCTTCTCGCTCGCCGACATCAGCCCAGACGGCACGTGGCTGGCGGTCACCACCGACATGGAGATCGGCCGCCCGCGCGCAGGCCTTTACGACCCCGCCGGCAAGACCTGGCGATGGCTCAAGCCGATCGTCTGGGACCAATCGGCGCTGCGCTTCACCCGCGACGGCAAGGCCCTGCTGGTCGAGAGCAGCGACGATTTGCGCAGCCGGCTGGTCAGGCATGATCTGGCGAGCGGGGCGGAAACCCCGCTCAAGCTGCCGAGCGGCATCAACTTCACCGCGGGCAGCGACCCGCGCTCGCCCGATGGCAGATCACTGCTGGTGGTCAACATGGCCGCCAACGTCACCGGCGAACTGAACCGCTACGATCTTGCCACCGACACCGTCACGCCGATCACCCGGCTCGCCCTCGCCAGCCTGCGGCCCGAAGCGCTCGCCGGCTCGCAGATGGTGACCTACACCAGCTTCGACGGAACGCGGATCAGCGCGCTGGTCACCATGCCCGCCAACCTCAAGCGCGACGGCAGCAACCCCGCGATCGTCATCCCGCACGGCGGCCCCACGGGCAAGACCGACGACTATTTCGACGATGTCGCCGCGGCTCTCGCAAGTCGGGGCTACATCATCATCGCCCCCAACTTCCGCGGCTCGACGGGCTACGGCAAGGATTTTCAGGCGGCCACTTACAACGATCTGGGCGGCGGCGACCTCAAGGACACCATCGCCGCCAAGCAGTTTCTCGTCGCCAGCGGCTATGTCGATCCGGGCCGCGTCGGCATCTTCGGCGGCTCCTACGGCGGGTTCATGACGCTGATGGCGATCGGCAAGGCGCCGGACGAATTCGCCGCCGGGGTGCAGTGGTTCGGCATCATCAACTGGCGCACCATGTACCGCGACATGGACGAGGTCTTGAAAGCCTATCTGCGCAGCCTGATGGGCACGCCCGAGGACAACCCCGAAGGCTATGACCGCGCCTCCCCCCTCACCTACATCGCCAACGCCAAGGCGCCGCTGCTCAGCCTCCAGGGCGAGAACGACATCCGCGTGCCGCGCGGCCAGGCGCAGGAGGTCGAGGACATCTTGAAGGCCAAGGGGCGCACGGTCGAGACGGTGTTCTACCCGCTCGAAGGCCACGGCTTCAGGAAGCGCGAGAACCAGCTCGATTCGCTCAGGCGCACGGTCGAATGGTTCGACCGCTACCTCAAGCCCGCCGCCAGATAGCCAGCCTCACAGCCCCTTCTTGCGCGCGCGCAACTTCGCGAGGCGCACCGCTGCGCTGTCAAGCCCCGGGGTGCCGGGCACGATGATCGGATCGAAGCTGTTGCCCGATGCGCTGCCGATCCCGGCGACCTGCTGGCCGGCGACAAAGGAGTTCTGCCAGGCGGCGAGGCGGTAGGCGCGTTCGGCCTTGTCCCAATCCTGCGCCACCCCGCGCCCCTCCTCGAAGCGGATACCCAGTTCGAGCAGCGCGGGCTTGTGGTCCATCCCCGCGAGCCTCGCGAGATGCGCAAGCGGGAGGTGATCGCACACGACATTCACCTGCGTGCCGTCCGCCTGCTTCCACGGACAGCCCCCGGCCAGCGCCGGGCCCGAAGCCAGCGCCCGATCGAGCCGCGCCTGTTCCTCGGCGGTCACCAGCGTGCGGGCGGAAATGCCCATATATTGCCGCACCGTGCACCCGCCAAGGCCCAGCGCCGTCGCTGCCACCAGCATCGCTTGCGCGATCCGCTTCATCCCCATCATCCCCCCTAATTCGGCAATGACGCCCTGCGCGCTTGCCGTTACACCTGCGCGGCCAGAGACAATCCGCAAGGCGCATTTCCGGAGGCTGAACAACCGCCCCGGTGCCTTGCGCAAAGGGAGAGACGCATGACCGAAGCCATCATCGAGCCCGATCTCAAGATCATCGATCCGCACCACCACCTGTGGGACCTGCGGCCGATGGTGCCGATGTTCCCGGAGCCGCATCACCCCTTCATCGCCGCGATCGCGCCCAACGCCTATTACACCTTCGACCAGCTCCGCGCGCACATGACCGGCGGGCACAACATCATCGCCACGGTCTTTATGGAATGCGGCGCCTTCTACAACGGCGCCTATGGCGATGCCCTGAAGGTGGTGGGCGAGGTCGAATTCGTGAACGGCATCGCGGCGCAATCGGCTTGCGGGCTTTATGGCCCGGCGCGCTACTGCGCGGGGATCGTGGGCCATGCGGACCTGTCGCGCGGGGCCGCTGCGGGCGCGGTGCTCGATGCGCTCGCCGCCGCCTCGCCGCGCTTTCGCGGCATCCGCCACGCCGCCGCGTGGGACAAGGACCCGGCCGTCCTTGGCGCGCCGTTCCATCACCCGCAAGGGCTCTACCGCGACACCACCTTCCGCGAGGGCTTTGCCCAGCTCGGCAAGCGCGGGCTCACCTTCGATGCCTGGCTGCTCGAACCGCAGCTGCCCGATGTGATCGACCTTGCGCGGGCCTTCCCCGATCAGCCGATCTGCCTCGACCATGTCGGAACGCCGCTCGGCATCGCCAGCTACAAGGGCACGCTTCACGAACGCTTCGACGAATGGCGCCGCAACATCAGGGAACTCGCCCGGTGCGAGAACGTGGTCGTGAAGCTCGGCGGGCTCGCCATGGCCTTTTGCGCCCTGCCCGAGGACGGGCCGGCCGCCGGCCACTCCTCCGAACACCTCGCCGCCTTGTGGCGCCCCTATATCGAGACCTGCATCGAGGCCTTCGGGCCCACCCGCGCGATGTTCGAGAGCAATTATCCGGTCGACTATTGGGGCGCGGACTATGCGGTGCTGTGGAACGCCTTCAAGCGCGTCGCCCGCAGCGCCAGCGCGGAGGAAAAGGCGGCGCTGTTCGCCGGCACGGCGGCGCGATTCTACCGGATCGAGGACGTGCTGGGCTGAGGCCCGCGCACCGCTTTCCTACAGCCGGGGCAACAGGCTATGACCGATGCCCGCGCGGGCGGTTCGGGCGGGTGCGCTGAAGGGATGAATCGCCGCGCCATGTGTGAACTTCGATTTTGCGCTCCAAGGCTCTGATAGAACGAACAAATATCTGTAGGATTGCAGATTTTGCAATGTGAACTTCGTGAACTTCGCCCCCGCCCCCGGCCCTGTGCAAAAGAGGCTTGGCACACCCGGAACCCGCGCTAGAGACACGGGTTGATCGCAAAAGCGTTTTGAGGAGAAACCGATGCCCCTTCCCGCCCCCTTCGATCGTCTGCGCCTGCCGCTGATCGGATCGCCGCTGTTCATCGTCTCCGGCCCCGAACTGGTGATCGCGCAGTGCAAGGCCGGGATCATCGGCAGCTTCCCGGCACTGAACGCGCGGCCCCAGTCGCAGCTCGACGAGTGGCTCCACCAGATCACCGAGGAACTGGCAGCGCACAACCGCGCCAACCCCGATCGCCCCGCCGCGCCCTTCGCGGTCAACCAGATCGTCCACAAGACCAACGACCGCGTCGATGCCGACATGGCCACTTGCGCAAAGTGGCAGGTGCCGATGGTCATCACCTCGCTGGGCGCGCGCGAGGATATCTACACCGCCGTGCGCAATTGGGGCGGCGTGACGATGCACGACGTCATCAACAACCGCTTCGCGCACAAGGCGATCGAAAAGGGCGCGACCGGGCTGATCCCGGTGGCGGCGGGTGCGGGCGGGCATGCCGGCGCGCTTTCGCCCTTCGCGCTGATGCAGGAAATCCGCGAGTGGTTTGATGGTCTCGTCGCGCTGTCGGGGGCGGTCGGGCACGGGGCGACGATCCTTGCAGCCCAGGCCCTGCGCGCCGATTTCGCCTATGCCGGCAGCGCCTTCATCGCCACGAAGGAAGCGAACGCCGACCAGGCTTACAAGAACGGCATCGTCGCAGGCTCGTCGGAAGGGATCGTCTATACCAACCTGTTCACCGGGGTGCACGGCAATTACCTGCGCTCCTCGATCGAGGCGGCGGGGATGGACCCCGACAACCTGCCCGAAAGCGATCCGAGCAAGATGAATTTCGGCAGCGGCGGCAACACCAAGGCCAAGGCGTGGAAGGACATCTGGGGATCGGGCCAGGGGATCGGAACGATCAAGGAGGTCGGCACGGTCGAGGATCTGGTCGCCCGCTTCGAGCGCGAATATCACGCGGCCAAGGCGCGGCTTGCGGCCAATTCGGGCTATGCCTCATGGGCAGCGCTGGCCGAGGCGGCGGAGTAGGGGTCCTGCGTTCCCCTTCGGGCCCAGCGCGAAGGGAAAGCGATGCCGAGGCGCCGCGCGGGCTTGATCGTGCGCCTTGCTGCCGGGGTGAGCAAGGCGCGCTCAATCCTCCGTCCACAGCATCCCGGCCATCGCGTCGAGCTCGGCGAAGTCGAAGCCGGTGCCGAGCGGGTCCTTGCGGCTCAGCACCAGGCGGCGGCGCTCGGCGAGGAGCTGGCGGCGCAGCGCGGCCTGGAGCAGGTGGAGCCGCATCAGCGCCTCGACCAGCGCGGCCTCCTCGTCGTGGAGGCGGACCTGCGCCCAGCGCGCCTTGATCCGGCCGACGCGGGCGATCATCACCTCGTTGTAGCGCGGGTGGGGTCCGCGGTGGAGCGGCATGCCGCTGCGCACCGAGGCGGCTTCGGTGGCGGGCAGCAGCAGCCCGTTGCGGCGGAAGTCGTCGAAGCCGACATTGACGCGGCCGACCTCGGCGAACATCCGGCCGAAGCAGCGCTGCGAGAGGAGCTGGCGGGGGAGCAGGTGGTGGCGCTGGAGGCCGGGGTTGTATTCAGGCGTGCCCCGCGCGTTGACCGAGCGGAAGGTGATGATCGTAAGGCTGTGTGTTTGATCCCAATTGCGCATGCCTACTCACGCCACACGCTGATGAGCGCACGGCTGCGAGAGGGGCGCAGCACGAGACGCGAACCGTCGGGGGCGATGATGCGGTCATCCCCGGCCAGCCCGCCGGCGAGCACGAGGTGGTTGACGAGACGGATGCCGAGCCGCGTCGCCGCGACGCGGTCGGCGCTGAGCGGGGGTTCGATGCGCAGCTCCTGCCCGATCCAGAAGGCAAGGCCGACACTTTCGAGCGCGGCATCGGGTGTCTCGGCAAAGGCGGTAAGGCCGAGCGCGGGGAACGGTCCGCCATCGAGCCAGGCGCTGGTCACGGATTCGAAGTATCGCTGTCCGATCGCCGTGGCCGCCGGCCCCCAGCCCACGGCGAGCACGTCCTCGAACTGGCGCACGATATCGCACCCCAGCGCCAAGAGCTCGCGCATCAGCGGCAGGCTGCCGGCCCCTTCGGCGAGATGCGGGCCGGGGCGCAGGACCATGGCTTCGAAGTCGTCACTCGAGGGAAGAACCGGAAGATCGAAGCGGTGCAGGAACACAGGAAAGGCGCTGGCAGGCCCCGGGGCAAGCCCGCTGAGATCGAAGGTCAGTCCGTCACGCAGCAGTTCGAGCCATTCAAGCTGGCCGGGCCACAAAGCGCCCTCGTGCCGGGCCCGCGGGTCGCCGCTGCTGGCCTGGTCCGCGGGCGCATGGGATGCGGCCGGGGGTACGCTGCCTTCACCTGGCGCCTCGCCCGGCGCCGGATCATGGCTGACGCTGACTGCGGGCAACCGGCCCGCAAATGCCCTGACCGCATGCCGGTCCGGCCGCTTGCCCTTGGCAAACAGCAGATGCAGCTCGGCGTGATGAGCGCGCTGCGACTGTGAAATCGTGCCGGCTCCCTCCTAAGTGGCAGGTAAGATGCCATTTCCCTGTCATCCATTTGGCGCGTTTGCCGAAACTCGTCGAGTCCCCAAACGGCACACCTGTCCCGTTTTGGATCAATCTCTAATAGAGGCCGAGCCGCAAGCCTTCCGCCAGAGCCGCGCCGGTTTCGCGGGCCTGCACGAGCGCCTGCGCAGGAAGCGATTTGGGTGCGGCGATCGCCTCGGGGGTCTGCGCTCCGAGATTGACGATCACCGCAAGCGCAACCCGTTTCAGCCGCCATCCGGTCGCGATCCGGTCGATCTGGCGCTGCGCCCCTTCCCCGTCCGATCCGGCCGCGATCAGCGTGGCATAGGGCCGCCCCTCGACCCGCCCGAGCAGCGGGTAGTAGGCAAGGTCGAAGGCCTCCTTCATCAGCCCGCTGATGCTGCCGAGGTTTTCCGGGCAGACGAAAAGAAAACCATCGGCGGCAAGGAGCATCGCGGGTTCGGCCTCGGCCGCGCCGACCAGCCACGCCGCGCTCCCCGCGCCATCGGCCGCCGCCCGGGCAAGCGCCTCGCTCGCGCCGGTGCGGCTATGCCACAGGATCAGCAGGCGAGGTTCCCGGTCCATCGCCGCCCAGGCTTCCGCGCGCGCCTGTCGATTGTCAACCGCGCCCATCTGCCCTTCGCCGGGGCATTGCGCTATCGGCAGGCCATGTCCACCCGCCCGCTTGCCTCCTCCTCCGGTATCGGCGCCACCGTGCTTGGCGTTGCCGCCTCGCTTTCGGGCAAGGCGTGGCGGTGGCGCGGGGGGAACATGGAGCTTGGCGAGGACGCGGCCGGCGGCATCGGCACCCTTGACCATACGATCCTCGATCAGCTGCTGCTGACCCGCGGCGTCGCCGAGGACGATCTCGCCCGCCACGCTGCGCCGACCTTGCGTGCTTTCCTGCCCGACCCTTCGACCTTCCGCGACATGGACACCGCCGCCGCGCGCCTCGCCGATGCGGTCACCGCGCAAGAGCGGGTGACGATCTACGGCGACTACGATGTCGACGGGGCGACCAGCGCCGCATTGCTGGTCGAACTGCTGCGCCAGCTCGGGCTTGCGGCGGACTACTACATCCCCGACCGCCTCCTCGAAGGCTATGGCCCCACCGGCGAAGCGCTGGTCAAGCTGGCGCAGAGCGGATCGCAGCTGATCGTCACCGTCGATTGCGGGGCGATGGCGCACGAGGCACTGGGCATGGCCCGCGATGCCGGTGTCGACGTGATCGTGGTCGACCACCACAAATGCGCCGCCGACCTGCCACCCGCGCATGCGCTGGTCAACCCCAACCGCCTCGACGAGAGCGACCTTGGCGCGGCGCATGGCCATCTGGCGGCGGTGGGCGTGGCCTTCCTGCTCGGCATCGCACTGGTCCGCACGCTGCGCGCGCGCGGCTGGTTCAAGGACCGGCGCGAGCCGGAACTGATTGGCCTCCTCGACCTCGTCGCCCTCGGCACAGTGGCGGACGTCGCAGCGCTCCACGGCCTCAACCGCGCCTTCGTTGCGCAAGGGCTGAAGGTCCTCGCCCGTCGGACACGGATCGGGATGGCAGCGCTGATGGACGCAAGCCGCCTCGCCCGCGCGCCGCAATGCAGCGATCTCGGCTTCGCGCTCGGCCCGCGCATCAATGCCGGCGGACGGATCGGCGAATCGACTTTGGGCGTGCGCCTGCTCACCACCACCGATCCCGAAGAAGCCCGCGCCATCGCCGCCCAGCTCTCGCAACTGAACGAGGAGCGCCGCGCGATCGAGGCACAAGTGCAGGAGGCGGCCGAGGCGCAGCTTGCCGGCCAGCACAACATGGCTGTGCAGGTCTTGAGCGGATATGGCTGGCACCCCGGCGTGATCGGCATCGTCGCCGGGCGCATCAAGGAGAAGACCGGCAAGCCTGCGGTCGTGATCGCGCTCGAGGCGGAACAGGGCAAGGGCTCGGGCCGTTCGATCAGCGGGGTGGACCTTGGCGCCGCCATCATCGCCGCGCGCGAGGCCGGGTTGCTGGTCGCGGGCGGCGGCCACGCGATGGCGGCGGGCCTCACCATCGAACCGGCCCGCCTCGCCCAATTCGCCGCCTTCCTCGATGAACGTCTTGCCCGCGATGTCGAGCGCGCGCGCGCCGGGGCCGCCATGCTGCTCGACCTTGCGCTCGCGCCGGGCGGACTGACGCCTGTGCTGGTGGAGACGCTCGAGGCGGCCGGGCCCTATGGCGTCGGCTGGCCGGCGCCGCGCATCGCGGTGGGTCCGGTCAGGATCGTCAAGGCGGAAATCGTCGGCAAGGATCACCTGCGCCTCATCGCCAGCGGCAATGATGGCAAGAGCTTCAAGGCGATCGCTTTCCGTGCGGCGGAGACCGAGATGGGCCAGACCCTGCTCCACCGCCACCAGGGGCGCCGCTTCCACCTCGCCGGCCGCGCCAAGATCGACGACTGGGGCAATCGCCCGGCGGCCGAATTGCAGCTCGATGATGCCGCTTTCGCCGATTGAGCGGCCTGCGCGATTTTTTGCGCAAACGAGGCTTGACCGCCCCGAAACGCCCCCCTAAAGGCGCGCTCTCGCAATCGCGACGGCCCCTTCGTCTAGCGGTTAGGACGCGGCCCTTTCACGGCTGAAACACGGGTTCGATTCCCGTAGGGGTCACCACCTCTTGTCTGAGGATGGAACAGGGCGGCAGGCTTCAAGCCTTGCCGCCTTTTTCGTCCTTGCGCGCCCTTCCCTCGCCCGCCGCCAGCCTGTAAGGCCCTTGCCCATGGGCAGCGGCCAGAACATCCCCATCGCCGGCATCCTTCTCGCCGCGGTGACCTTCGTGGCGGTGCTGCTGCTAGGCATCGACATCGTCATTGCGGTGGCGGTGCTGACGGTGTGGGTCGGATCGCTGCTGGTCGCCGCGGGCCGCCCGCCCGAGCCTGCCAAACCCAAGGCGCGCCCCCGGCTCACGATCGAATCGATCAACGATCTGGTCGAGCACTCCTCGATCCCCCTGCTCATCACCGATCGCAACACCATCGCGCTGGCCAACCGGGCGGCCCGCAAGATGCTCGGGCCGCATGTGGTGGGCCAGGACGCGCGCGTCGCCCTGCGCCAGCCCGAGGCGATCAGCCTGCTCGCAGAGAACCGCCAGGGCGAGGCGATCGTGCGCGGGCTCGTGCGGCGCGGGGACATCTGGCAGATCAGCCGCCGGACCATCGATGACCGCCTCGCGATGCTCGAATTCATCAACCAGACCGCCGAGGCCGACATCAGCCGCGCGCATACCGATTTCGTGGCCAATGCCAGCCATGAGCTGCGCACGCCGCTCGCCGCGATCCTCGGCTATGTCGAGACCTTGCAGGAAGGTGACGGGTCGATAGAAACGCCGGTCGCCAGGAAGTTCCTCGGCATCATCGAGCGCGAGGCCAAGCGGATGCAGGCGCTGGTCGGCGATCTGATGAGCCTCAGCCGGGTCGAGGCGGAAAAGCACGAACTGCCGACCGAACGCATCGATCTTGCCTCGCTGGTCGAACGCGCCGCGCGCGATGCGGCCGGGCCCCACCGCGCCGACCGGCTCGATATCGCGCTTGCCGCCGAACCGGTGGTGCTGGGCGATCTCCAGCAGCTTGAGCAGGTGGTGCGCAACCTCGTCGACAATGCGCTCAAGTACGGGGCGGCGGACCGGCCGGTGCATGTGGTGCTCGACCTTGCGCAAGGGGACCTTGCGCGCATCGCGGTCGCCGACGAGGGCGAGGGCATCGCGCCCGAGCAGATTCCGCACCTCACCCGCCGCTTCTACCGCACCGATCCGGGCCGCAGCCGCGCCTCGGGCGGCACCGGCCTCGGCCTGGCGATCGTCAAGCACATTGTCGAGCGCCACCGCGGCCGGCTCGACATCACCAGCGAGCTCGGCAAGGGCACGCGTGTGGTGGTGCGGCTGCCGCTTGCCGAACCCGATCCGCCCGAAGACATACCTCTGCCCGAGGGTGAAGCCGAGGGCGCGCTCGCCGGGCAAACCCAACAAGTGTCATAGACGTGTCTTATTTCTTCAACATGGCGCGGCCATGGCGTAGGGGCCGGATCGCGCGGGGGGACCGGGCACACACTTCCCGGCCGGATTGACCAAAGCACGCTCCCAGCAGGAAACACAGGTTTCGTTCATGTCGCCGATCACGCTGATCCTGATTGCCTTGGGCCTCGGCCTGCTCGGCTGGCTGGCGGGCCGCGCGAAGGCGTGGAGCTTCCAGTCGAGCGATCCTGCGCTGCGCCCTGCCTCGCGCCCGATCTACCACGCCTGGTACGTCGCGCTGTGGGTGGTGCTGCCGGTGCTCGCCTTTGTCGCCGCCTGGTCGGTGATCGCCCCCAACCTCGTCATGCAAACCGTGCTCGCCACGCCCGAGGCACAGGGCCTCACCGGCCTCGGCTTCGAGCGCGAGGCCTTCCTCGGCGAAGCGCGGGCGGCCGCCCTCGGTCATGCGCCGGGCGTCTTCAATGACGAGGCCGAGCCGCTGATCGCGCCCTTCCGCGAGGCGTTTGCCTATTACAACACCATCGGCATCATCGTGACCGTGCTGATCGCGATCGCCGGCGGCGCCCTCGCCTTCCTGCGGCTCGCCCCGCAATTCGGCGCGCGCACCCGGGTCGAGCGGACGGTGCTGATGATCCTGCTGCTCGCCTCGCTGGTCGCGATTCTCACCACGCTCGGCATCTTTGCCAGCCTGGTGTTCGAGACCGTGCGCTTCTTCGGCATGGTCTCGCCGATCGATTTCCTGCTAGGCACCAAGTGGGGGCCGGACACGATGGGTTCGCCCGACGCGGTCGATGCCTCGCGCTATGGCGCGGTGCCGCTGTTCTGGGGGACGATCTTCATCGGCGCGATCATCGCCATGGTGGTCGCGATCCCGCTCGGCCTGATGAGCGCGATCTATCTCACCCAGTATGCCGACCCGCGGGTGCGCACCTGGATCAAGCCGCTGCTCGAACTGCTCGCCGGGGTGCCCACGGTGGTCTATGGCTATTTCGCCGCGCTGACCCTCGCGCCGATGATCCGCGATGCTGCCGTGGCGCTCGGCGCGGCCAATGCCTCGACCGAGAGCGCGCTCGCCGCGGGGATCGTGATGGGGGTGATGATCATCCCCTTCGTGTCCTCGATGGCCGACGATTCAATGGCCGCCGTCCCCGGTGCGATGCGTGACGGGAGCCTGGCGATGGGTGCGACCAAGTCCGAAACCATCCAGCGCGTGCTGTTCCCCGCCGCCCTGCCCGGCATCGTGGCCGGCGGGATGCTCGCCGTCAGCCGCGCGATCGGCGAGACGATGATTGTGGTGATGGCCGCCTCGCAGGCCGCCAATCTCACCGCCAACCCGCTGGAGCCGATCTCGACCGTCACCGTCCAGATCGTCAACCTCCTGACCGGCGAACAGAGCACCGACCACCCAGCCACGCTCAGCGCCTATGCGCTGGGCTTCGTGCTGTTCATGGTGACGCTCGCGTTGAATTTCATCGCCCTGCGCGTCGTCAAGCGTTTCCGGGAGGCCTACGAATGAGCAGCATCCCTGTGGGCAGCGCCGCAGCCCCGGCCCCCACGGCCCAGCCCGTCGGTCCGACCCGCACCGCCGCCTTCGAGGCACGCCTCGCCAAGCGCTACCGCGCCGAGCGCAATTTCCGCCTGCTCGGCCTTGGCGCTGTCGCCTTCTCGGTTGCGGTGCTGGTGTTCCTGCTCGGCAACATGCTGGTGAACGGCATCGCCGGCTTCCAGCGCCCCGAACTGGCGGTGACGATCAATTTCCCCGAAAGCGGTATCTCCGGCGATGCCACCTCGCTGACCGCGCCAACCGCCGCCCAGACGCTCGAGATGCAGGGCCTGCCGCGGATCGTGACGAGCTATGCCGAACAGCAGCTGGGGACCGAAGCCGCCAAGCAAATCGCTC
This sequence comes from Porphyrobacter sp. AAP82, assembly GCF_000331285.1. GTDB lineage: Bacteria > Pseudomonadota > Alphaproteobacteria > Sphingomonadales > Sphingomonadaceae > Erythrobacter. The sequence goes on from NZ_ANFX01000008.1 coordinate 167,512, forward strand.
CCGACGCCTGGCGCGATGTGGTCGCCGCGCTGGCCGAGGATCCCGCGCTGATCGGGCACAGCGAGGTCTTCCACCTGCCCACCACCTCTGCGCTCGGCTCGGCGCTCCGGGGCGAAGGCACGCCCGCGATGCAGGCGTTGGCGAACAGGCTCGCCGCCGACGGCAAGCTCGCGCGCAACTGGGACTGGGGCTTTCTCTCCCGCTCGGACGCGACCACGCCGCAATCGGTCGGCATCTGGGGCGCGCTCAAGGGTTCGATGCTGACCATGCTGGTGACGCTGGTGCTGGCCTTCCCGATCGGGGTGCTCTCGGCACTCTATCTCGAGGAATATGCACCGCGCGGCCGCTGGACCGACATCATCGAGGTCTCGATCAGCAACCTTGCCGCGGTGCCTTCGATCATCTTCGGCCTGCTCGGCCTTTCGCTGTTCCTCGCCGCCTTCCCGGGCCTGCGTTCGGCGCCGCTGATCGGCGGCATGACGCTGGCCCTGATGACCATGCCGGTGATCGTCATCTCCGGGCGCAACGCGATCAAGGCGGTGCCCCCTTCGATCCGCGACGGCGCACTCGCGATCGGCGCATCGCCCGTGCAGGTGGTGTTCCACCACGTCCTGCCGCTCGCGCTCCCCGGCATGCTGACCGGCACGATCATCGGCATGGCCCGCGCGCTGGGCGAGACCGCGCCGCTGCTGCTGATCGGCATGCGCATCTTCGTTGCCACCCCGCCCGAAGGCTTCACCTCGCCCGCCACGGTGCTGCCGATGCAGATCTTCCTGTGGTCCGACGAGATCGACCGCGGCTTTGTCGAGCGCACCAGCGCGGCCATCATCGTGCTGTTGGTGTTCCTGCTCGCCATGAACGGCCTTGCCATCTACCTCCGCAACAAGTTCGAGAAACGCTGGTGACTGTGATCCATCCCAACATGGCTGACGAAGGCGCCAAGATCCGCGCGCGCGACGTCTGTGTCTTCTACGGCGAAAAGCGCGCGATCGATAATGTGTCGCTCGACATCTCGCCCGATTACGTGACCGCCTTCATCGGCCCCTCGGGCTGCGGCAAGTCGACCTTCCTGCGGTGTTTCAACCGCATGAACGACACCATCGGCGCCGCCAAGGTGACCGGCCTCATCGAGCTCGATGGCGAGGACATCCACGGATCGGGCATGGATGTCGTGCAGCTGCGCGCGCGGGTGGGCATGGTGTTCCAGAAGCCCAACCCCTTCCCCAAGTCGATCTACGAGAACATCGCCTACGGCCCCAAGATCCACGGGCTCGCCGAAAAGAAGGCCGATCTCGACGTGATCGTCGAACGCTCGCTGACCCGCGCGGGTCTGTGGGACGAGGTCAAGGACCGGCTCGATGATTCGGGCACGGCACTTTCGGGCGGGCAGCAGCAGCGCCTGTGCATCGCGCGCGCGATCGCGGTGGACCCCGAGGTGATCCTGATGGACGAGCCGGCCTCCGCATTGGACCCCATCGCCACCGCCAAGATCGAGGAACTGATCGACGAGCTCTCGGGCCGTTACGCGATCGTCATCGTCACCCATTCGATGCAGCAGGCCGCACGTGTCAGCCAACGCACCGCATTCTTCCACCTCGGCAAAATGGTCGAGTATGGTCCCACCTCCGAGATCTTCACCAATCCCATCGAGGAGCGGACGAAGGACTATATCACAGGGCGTTACGGCTGATGGCTGAACACACCGTCAAGGCATTCGACGAAGACATCACTCGCCTGCGCGGGCTGATTGCCGAGATGGGCGGCCTCGCCGAGGTCGCCATCGCGGAGAGCCTTGACGCGCTGGTGCGCGGGGACGAGGTGCTGGCCGATCAGGTGGTGGCCCGCGACAAGCGGATCGACGCGCTGGAAACCGAGGTCGACAAGCTCGCCGTCCGCATCATCGCCCTGCGTGCGCCGATGGCCGATGATCTGCGCGAAGTGATCGCCGCGCTCAAGATCGGCGGCGTGCTCGAACGCATCGGCGACTACTCCAAGAACATCGCCAAGCGCACCGGCATGATCGAGGGCCGCGCCCGGTTCGAACCGCTCACCCTGCTGCCCACGATGGGCGAACTCGCCGGCGAGATGGTCCACGACGTGCTCACCGCCTATGCCGCGCGCGACCCGGACCTCGCGCGCGAGGTGATCGCCACCGATGCCAAGGTCGATGGCTTCTACAATTCAATCTTCCGCAACCTGGTCAGTTACATGGTCGAGAACCCTTCGACCATTTCGAGCGCTGCGCAGCTGCTGTTCGTCGCCCGCAACATCGAACGGATCGGCGACCATGCGACCAACGTCGCCGAAATGGTCCACTTTGCCGCGACCGGCGTCTATCCCCCCGAGGGTGACCGCTGAGGCGCTATCGGCGCTGTAACGCTCCTGTTGAAAACTTGCCATGTGCGTTTTCATCAAAATGTAGCGGAAGTGAAACATAGGGGCGGCGAAGCGACCTCGTGGGGGAGGCGCAAGGAGGCAAGAGCCGCATGTCCGGTGCCAAACTTCTGCTGGTCGAAGACGATCCGGCGCTGTCCGAACTGCTCGAATACCGCTTCCAGAACGAAGGCTATGCCGTGCGCTGCACCGGCGATGGTGACGAGGCGCTGGTGCTCGCTTCCGAGGAAGTGCCCGATCTCATCATCCTCGACTGGATGATCGAGGGCACCAGCGGCATCGAGGTCTGCCGCCGGCTGCGCCGCGACAAGGACACCGCCCACGTCCCCATCATCATGCTCACCGCGCGCGAAGCCGAGGATGACCGCGTGCGCGGGCTCGAGACCGGGGCGGATGACTACCTTACCAAGCCCTTTTCCCCGCGCGAGCTGCTCGCCCGCGTTGCCGCGGTGATGCGCCGCATCCGCCCGGCGCTGGCCGGCGAGACGATCGAGGTCGGCGACCTCAGGCTCGATCCGGTTGCTCACAAGGTCCAGCGCCGCGGCCGCGCGCTGCAATTGGGGCCGACGGAATACCGCCTGCTCAAGTTCTTCATGGAGAGCCCGGGCCGCGTGTTCAGCCGCGGCCAGCTTTTGGACGGCGTGTGGGGCACGGGCTCGGATATCGAGCTGCGCACGGTCGACGTCCATATCCGGCGGCTGCGCAAAGCGATCACCGTCGATGCCGCCAAGGACCCGATTCGCACCGTGCGTTCAGCCGGTTACGCGCTCGAGGCGGTCTGAGGCCTTACCGGCACACGCCCGCCCAGCGATCGTCCTGATCGAGGTGGAAGTGGTCCGCGTGGGCCGCGTTGTAATCGGGCGAGAGCACGGTAGCAAAGCTCGTGCAGGCCCCTTTGCGCACGCTGCGCAGGAAGCGGGCCCTGGGGCCATCGCCGTTCCAGTCCTCGAGCACGCTGATCCGCCGGCCGTCTTCGAGCACGAAAGCGGCGATGTCGATCGCGTTGGCGGTGGCGTGCTCGCTCCACGGGCCGCGGCGGCCGCCATACATCCGGCGGCAGGAATAGGCGCCAAGGTGCTCGATTCGCGCGATTTCGCTGCCCATGATCCGGCGCGCTGCCGGGGCGACACTGTCGCGCCTCCAGATCTCCAGCGCGGCGGCGACGGGGCAGGTCACCGGCGGCGTGTCGGGCGCGAGCGGATAGTTGCCGAGCCTTGTGCGGTCGTGCCGCGCGCAGGGTCCCTCGCCGATCGGGGCGAGCGCGGTGAAGGCGATCTTGCTGCGTTCGAGCACCGCGCGGCATTCGGCAGCGTCACCTTTCAGCCGGGCGAGCTTGGCGCGAGTCGCCCAACCCGGCGGATCGTTGAGGTTCAGCGGCGCCCAGGGGTTGTGCTCGGGATGGCGAAGGAGCCACTGCCACCCGGCAAGGGCCAGCGCAAAGGGCACCAGTGCGGCAATCGCCAGACGGGCGGCGCGGTGGTGGCGATTGGCTGTCGTGCGGGGCATTGGCGGCGATCCTAGTGGAAATCCCGCGACTTGGGCAGAATTCTGTGATCGCGCGGGTGCCCGGTCACGTTGGGCTGGGGGGCGAGTTCATCGATCATGTCGCGCGGGCGGGGCCCGCGTTCGGGCATCGGCCTGTTGACCTCGTCCGCGCGGGCGAGCGGTGCATCGAGCAGATCGTCGGACAGCGCGTGGAGCCGCATCGTCGCATCGCTCATGTGGGCGGCGATCACATGGATCACCTCGTCGTCATACTCGACGCGGCCCCGCACCTCCATCAGCCGCGCGCCCATCACCACCTTGCGCTGCTTCTCCTTCAAGTCGGGCCAGACGACGAGATTGATCACCCCGGTCTCGTCCTCGAGGGTGATGAAGGTCACACCCTTGGCGCTGCCCGGGCGCTGGCGGATCAGCACGACGCCCGCAACCTGGACCATGCTGCGGAACTTGCGGGCCCGCAGATCGGCCGCGCGCACAAAGCCGCGCGCGGCAAGATCGGCGCGCAGGAAGGCCATGGGATGCGCCTTCAGGCTGAGGCGGGTGGTCTGGTAATCGGCCACCACTTCCTCGGACAGCGGCATGGCGGGCAGGCGGATCGCGGCGCGCTCGGCCCCCTCCTCGCGCGCACCCATGGCGCGGAACAGCGGCAGATCGGGCGCGGCGACGAGGCTCCTTGCATCCCACAGCGCCTGCCTGCGGGTGAGGCCCAATGACGTGAAGGCATCGGCGCTGGCGAGCCGCTCGATATGCGCCGGCGACAGCCCGCCCCGCGCGCGCAGATCGGCGATGTCGCGGAAAGCCCCCCCGCTCTCGCGCGCCGAGACCAGCGCGGCGGCGACGTGTTCGGGAAGGCCGTCGATCTGCCTGAGGCCAAGACGCAGCGCGAAGGGCTCGCCCTCGCCTTCCAAAGTGCAGTCCCATGCGGAGTGGTTCACATCGACCGGCAGCACCGCCACCCCGTGCCCCTGCGCATCGCGCACGATCTGCGCAGGCGCATAGAAGCCCATCGGCTGCGAATTGAGCAGCGCGGCTGCAAAGGCCGCCGGGTAGTGGCACTTGAGCCAGCTCGAGACATAGACCAGCTGCGCGAAGCTCGCCGCGTGGCTCTCGGGAAAGCCGTATTCGCCGAAGCCCCTGATCTGGTTGAAGCATCTCTGCGCGAAGTCGCGATCATAGCCGCGCGCGACCATGCGCTCGACCATCATGTCCTGGAGCTCGTCGACCATGCCCCGGCTGCGGAAAGTCGCCATCGCCTTCCTCAGCCGGTTGGCCTCGAGGCTGGAGAATTTCGCCGCGTCCAATGCGATCTTCATCGCCTGTTCCTGGAAGATCGGCACGCCCAAGGTGCGCCCGAGGATGCTGGTGAGCTCGTCCGGGGGGCCGTGCTCGGGCGCGGGCGCGGGGATGCGGACGGGCTCGGCACCCCGGCGGCGCTTGAGGTAGGGGTGCACCATGTCGCCCTGAATCGGCCCGGGGCGCACAATCGCGACCTGGATGACGAGATCGTAGAACTCGCGCGGGCGCAGGCGCGGCAGCATGTTCATCTGCGCGCGGCTCTCGACCTGGAACACGCCCAGCGAATCGCCCTTCCTCAGCATCGCGTAGGTCTCGTGGTCCTCGCGCGGGACGGTGGCCAGCGTCAGTGCGCGGTCGTGGTGCGCGCCCAGCAGATCGAGGCATTTGCGGATGCAGGTCAGCATCCCCAGTGCCAGCACATCGACCTTGAGGATGCCCAAGGCATCGATATCGTCCTTGTCCCACTCGATGAAGGAGCGTTCGGGCATCGCGCCGTTGCCGATCGGCACGGTCTCGCTGAGCGCGCCTTCGGTGAGGATGAAGCCGCCGACATGCTGACCCAGATGGCGGGGCATGCCGATCATCTGTTCGGTGAGCTTGAGCACGCGCCGCAGGTGCGGATCGGTGATGTCGAGGCCGGTTTCCGCCGCGTGCTTCTCGCTGATCTCGCGCCCCCACCCGCCCCACACGGTGCGCGCGAGCGCGCTGGTGACGTCCTCGGACAGGCCCATGGCCTTGCCCACCTCGCGGATCGCCATGCGCGGGCGGTAGTGGATCACGGTGGCGCACAGGCCGGCACGGTGGCGGCCATATTTGCGGTAGATGTACTGGATCACCTCCTCGCGCCGCTCGTGCTCGAAATCGACGTCGATATCGGGCGGTTCCTTGCGCTCCTCGGAGATGAAGCGGTCGAACAGGAGCTGGTGCTTGGCGGGGTCCACCGAGGTGATGCCGAGGACGTAGCAGACCGCCGAGTTCGCCGCCGAGCCGCGCCCCTGGCACAGGATCGGCGGCTCCTGGCTGCGCGCGAAATCGACGATGTCCTTGATGGTGAGGAAGTAGCGGGCAAGATCGAGCTTGGCGATCAGCGCGAGTTCGCGTCCGAGCGTCCGGCGCACATGGTCGGGCAGGCCGGAAGGATAGCGCCGCCCTGCCCCGGCCCACACCTCGCTTTCCAGAAAGGCCTGCGGGGTCTGGCCGTCGGGATGAATCTCCTCGGGGTATTCATAGCGCAATTCATCGAGGCTGAAATTGCACCGGTCCGCCACCTCGCGCGTGGCCGCGATCGCATGGGGCCAGCGGGCGAAGAGGCGCTGCATCTGTTCGGGCGATTTCAGATGCCGCTCGGCATTGGGATGGAGCAGGTGCCCGGCCGCCGCCACGGTGGTCTTGTGCCGGATCGCGGTCATCACGTCCTGCAGCGCGCGGCGTTCGGGGGCGTGGTAGTGGACATCGTTGGTGGCGAGCAGGCCGAGGCCGTTCGCGCGGGCAAGGGCGTCCAATCGCTCGATCCGGGCGATATCGTCGCCGCGGTAGAGGTGGCTTGCGGCGAGGTGCCTGAGCGCGGGGAGTTGGCGGACGAGATGGGGGAGGAGGTCGGTAAAGGGGGCGGTGAAGGGAGTGGGGCCGAAGGGGCTGGCGCTGATACTCCCCTCCCGCTTGCGGGAGGGGGTGATCGGAGGCGCGTGACTCCGATCACGGGTGGGCCCGTCCCCAAGCTCGCTGCGCTCGTGCCCAGCCCTAACCCCTCCCGCAAGCGGGAGGGGAATCACGTTGCTCGGCACTGCGATGGTCAGCCGTGCCTCCAGATCATCGGGCGGGAGCAGGATCAGCTGCACGCCCTCGGCATGGCCCGCCAGCATGGCGAGGTCGATCTCGCACACCCCCTTGTCCTGCCATTCGCCGGTGAGCGTCTGCATCCGCCCCGCGCTGATCAACCGGCACAGGCGTCCATAGGCGGCGCGGGTTTCGGGGTAGGCGAGGAAGGCGAGGCCACAGGTCGTCTCGATCCGGCAGCCGATCACGGGCCTGAGCTTCAGCGTCTTCGCCTCGGTGTGGATGCGCACCACCCCGGCCATCGAATTGACGTCGGCAATCCCCAGCGCGTCATAGCCCAGCGCGTGCGCCGCCAGCACCAGATCGACCGCATCGGACGCGCCGCGCAGGAAGCTGAAACAGCTGACGAGGCCGAGTTCCACAAAGGGCGCGCGCGGCGGGGGCACGATGCCATCGGGATCGACCTGCAAGGTGCGCTTGTCGGGGGTGAGCGGGCCCTCCGGCATCTCAGCCCGTCAGCGCCGCGAGCCGTGCCTGCACGGCCGCAAGGTCGGCTGAAAACAGCGCCGCCTGCTCCGCGCGTGCCGCCCCGTCGAGGCGCAGCAAATAGGACGGGTGAACCGTCACCCACAGCTCCGCCCCGTCATCGAGCCGGATCGCCCGCCCGCGCTCGCGCGTGACGCTGACGGTGCGGCCGAGAAGCCCGCGCGCCGCGCTCGCCCCCAGCGCCAGCACGATCCGGGGCCGGACCAGCGACCGCTCGGCCTCGAGCCACCAGCGGCAGGTGTCGATCTCCTTCGCGCCCGGCGACTGGTGGAGGCGGTGCTTGCCCTTCCACGTGAACTTGAAGTGCTTGACCGCATTGGTGACGTAGGCCGCCTCGCGCTCGATCCCGGCACGGGCGAGGTGATCGTCGAGCAGCTGCCCGGCAGGTCCCACGAAGGGCCGTCCGGCCTGATCCTCCTCATCGCCGGGCTGCTCGCCGATGATCATCAGGGGAGCGCCAGGCAGCCCCTCCCCCGCCACGGCGCGGGTGCCGCAGTCGGCGATTCCGCAATCGCGGCAGGCCCCGGCCCCTTGCGCGACCTCGGCGAGGCTGGCGGGCCGCGCCCGCTCGGCCCGCGCGCCCGCGGTCACCATCGCCGTCTCGCGCGCCTGCGCCCCGGCGATGAGCTGCGGGATCAGCTCGGCCTCGGGCAGGTTCTTCCAGTATTTCTTGGGCATCTCCGAAAGCATCGCACCGACCTTCAATCGCGCCGGATTGAAGATCGAGGCGTAGTAGGAACGCCACAGCGCCTCGACCGGATCGCCCTGCGGCGCATCCTCGCGCCGCGCCGGTGGCCCCTCGCGCATGGTCTCGCCGTCCCAGTGGATGCTCCCGCGCGGGGTCAGGATCGACCAGCGCATGTTGGCGAAGCGGCGTATGAAGAAGCCCGCTTCGGCGCGAAGGATGTGGTGATCGGGCTCGAACCAGGCGACGAAGTGGGGGGTGCCATCTTCCTCGATGACCTCGCGGAAGCGGACGAAGGCATGCATCTTGTGGGCGTCGCGCCGCACCGCTTTGGCGAGCTCTTCGCAGCGGCGGACTTCGGGGTCGGCCGTGTCCTCCATCAGGCGGGGGTTGCTCTGAAGCCGCCACAGCAGACGGTAGAGCAGGCCGAAGCGCGTGCGCTCGGAATGGAGCGCAGCGCTGCGGGCGACCGTCAGAAACCGCTGGCTGGCGCGCACGGGACGCGGATCGGCGGGCGGCGGGGGAAGGCGCTTCTCGCCGCGTGCCAAAGAACCTTGGTGCCCTTCGGAGGCGAACAGATCGCCCGTCCCGCCCGGCTCGATCCACGAGACGCGGTCGGGCGGCACATCGCCCTGGACGAGGCCCCGCGCCCGCTCACACCAGAAGGCGAAATCATCCGGAGCCGGCAGGTGGACGGCGTAGTGCGCGCCGAGGCTGACATGCTGCATCGCGGTCATTTTGCCCCCCTCCCGCCCGCGGGAGGGGTTGGGGGTGGGTGCGCGAAGCGCTGGGCCGGGAGGCCCACCCCGCTGCGACTAGCGAGCAAGCTCGCAAGTCTCGCTGCCCCTCCCGCAAGCGGGAGGGATGATGAGAGCGCCCGCACCATCAGAACAGCTCCAGCTGCTCGGACTTCGTCACCAGCAGCCCGCGCAGATCGGCGCGGTCGGTGAGGAAGGTCGGGCGCCAGTCCACCGTGCAGATGAAGGGCCGCACCTTGGCGACCGACGCCGTCAGCCGCGCCACATCGTCAAGCCGCAATGTCCGGTGCCGCCGCGAGGCGAGGATGCGCGCCACCGCCTTGGTGCCCAGCCCCGGGACCCGCAGCAGCATCTCCCGGGGCGCGCGGTTGACGTCGACCGGGAAGCTTGCGCGGAACTTCAATGCCCAGGCGAGCTTGGGGTCGATATCGAGCGGCAGGTTGCCATCCGCCCCGGCTGCGTCCGCCACGTCCTGCGGGGCAAAGCCGTAGAAACGCATCAGCCAGTCCGACTGGTAGAGCCGGTGCTCGCGCAGCAAGGGCGGGCGTTTCAAGGGCAGCACGGCAGAGGCATCGGGGATCGGCGAGAAGGCGCTGTAATAGACCCGCCTGAGGCCAAAATCGCCATAGAGCCGGCTCGCCTTGCCGATGATCGCGCTGTCCGAGGCTCCGTCCGCGCCGACGATCATCTGGGTCGATTGGCCCGCCGGTGCAAAGCGCGGGGCGTGGCGGAAGCGCTTGCGCTCGTCCCTGGCCTCGACGATCCGCGCCTTGGTCCGCGCAATCGCGCCCTCGATCTGCCCGGCATTCTTGTCGGGCGCGAGGCGGGTCAGCCCGGCGGTGGTGGGCAGTTCGACATTGATCGAGACCCGGTCGGCATAGAGCCCGGCCTGATGGATGATCTCAGGCTCGGCCTCGGGGATGGTCTTCAAGTGGATATAGCCGCGAAAGTCATGCTCCTCGCGCAGGATGCGCGCGACCTCGACCAGCTGCTCCATCGTGTGATTGGCGTTTCTGACGATCCCCGAGGACAGGAACAGCCCCTCGATATAGTTGCGGCGGTAGAAATTGAGCGTGAGGTCGACCACTTCCTGCGGGGTGAAGCGCGCGCGCGGGGTGTTCGCGCTCTTGCGGTTGATGCAGTAGTGGCAATCGAAGATGCAGTGGTTGGTCAGCAGGATCTTGAGCAGCGAAATGCAGCGGCCATCGGGTGCATAGGCGTGGCAGATCCCCATCCCCTCGGTCGATCCCACACCCTTGCCGCCCAGCGAATTCTTCTTCGCCGTGCCGGAGGACGCGCAGGAGGCATCATATTTCGCCGCATCGGCGAGGATTTCGAGACGCTGGCGTAAGGATTGCTGGGCCATGGGAACGCGGGAACACCTTTCGAGCGTTCCTTATATGTTCCTATGCCTCGCCTGCCAAATGCAAAGCTTGCAAGCAGTGCGTGCCTTGCGATCAGTGGACGGATCAGTAGATCCGGCGCAGCACCGGCGGGCTGTTTTGCAGGGCGCCGCCTTCGCACAGATAGTCGATCACCGCAGGGTGCATCGCGCCCTCGAAGGCGACCCCGGCAATCCCCCCTTCGACCCAGGCGATCACCCCGAGCGGGGCGTTGATGCCGCCCACCTTCATCGTCACCCGGTCGCCCACCTCGGCAAAACCGGGCTTTGCGCGGATCTTGCAGCCGCCTTCGGACAGGTCGACCAGATCGACGAACACCACCCGCGAGCGCACACGGCTCTTGACCGTCAGGCTCATCGGCCGACGCTCCGAAGCACGAGGGATCGAATTCAGGCTCATGGTGCCGGCATCGCATAAATGGGTAAAGGAATGCTGAGTGATGCGGCGCGAAAGTCAGGCATAAAGGCCTTGCAGGAACCAGTCGGGCACCCCGCCGCGCCCGTCTCCGGCAAGGCCTGCGCGGTAGATCCAGTAGCGCCGCCCGGCCGCATCCTCGATCCGGTAATAGTCGCGCAGCCGCGTGGTGGAGCGTTCGCGCCACCATTCGGGGGCGATGCGTTCGGGCCCCTCGACCCGCGCCACCTCGCGCACTTGCCCACGCCAGCGGAAGCGCTGGGGGACGCCGTCGGGCGCGGCATGGAGCACCGCGATCGGCTCCGGCCGGTCGAGCAGCTTGAGCGGGCGGGCGTGAAAGGCGAGCGGATGCTGGCTGGCGGGCACGGGTTCGAGCGGCGGCTGCCAGCTCTGTGCGCGTTCGGGGATGTGGCTCGCCCGGGCGACCGGGCGGGTGACAGCGCGGGGCCCGAGCCGCACGCCGAGCCGGTCGATGCAGGCGGCAAGCGCGGTGCCGTGGTCTTCGGCTGCGGCATCGAGATCGGCCTGGGCAAGGTGCAGCGGCTCGCTCCAGCTGGCGCGCAGCTGCACCATCTCGATCCCGAACCCGGCGTCGATATCGTCGAGTCGCGCCGCGAAGAGCCGGGTGATGTGCGCAGCCTCGCGGGTCGCGGCGGCAAGCTCGATGCGGCGCTGGAGGACCTCGCCGTCGACCCGCCACAGCGCCAGTTCGAGCCGCCGCGCGCCATGCCCGCGCGCCTCGAGCACGCGCACCATGTCGGCGGCAAGATCGGCAAGCACGGTGTCGAGCGGGGTGCGGTGGCGCAGCGGCTCCATCAACCGGCGCTGCACCAGCGGCATGGCTCGCGCGATCACCGGCAGCAGCGGTTCGGGCACCTTGCCCAGCAGCTGGTCCAAGCGCAGCAGCGGATTGGCGGCGGGCGAGTGGCGGTTGCGGAACCGGCGCCGCAGCGCGTCGCGTGCGGCGGCCTCGCGGTCCGCGTCATCCTCCCCCGCCCCGCCGACGCCTGCAAGCTCGCCCATGCGCTTGATCCCGAGGCGGCGCAGCGCGGTGAGCACGTCATCGTCAAGCCGCAGCGCCGCGACCGGCAGATCGGCGAGCAGGCGCAGCATATCCTCCCCGGCACGGGGAGGGGGACCGCGGCCCGCAGGGTCGGGGTGGAGGGGCGAGCGGCGCTGCCCCGATAGACCAGCTTTCGGATCGCGGTCGCTCGCCCCTCCACCACCTTCGGTGGTCCCTCTCCCCTGAAGGGGAGGAATGATCGCGCCGCCCCGCCCGTAATGCGACAGTGCCCAGGCCGCCCCCGCAGTGGGCGCGAGCGCAGGCCGGGCGGTAAGGCCGGCCCGGGCGAAGGCGGCGGCGACGTCCGCCAGCAGGCGCTCCTCACCGCCGAACAGATGGGCCGTGCCGGTGACATCGACCAGCAGGCTGTCGGGCGGATCGAGCGCGCTCCACGGCCCCCAGCGCTGCGCCCACACGGCGAGCTTCTCCAGCGCGGCAAGATCACCGGCCGGATCGGCGGGAACGGCGGCAAGATCGGGGCACAGCGCGCGCGCGTCGGCCAGCAGCATGCCGGCGCGCGCGCCCGCTGCAAGGCCGGCATCATTGGCGGCGGTGATGCGGGGGCCGTGCGCGGTCTCGAGGATCAGCGCGGTGGGGGCCCTATCGGCCTCAGGCGTGGACGCGCGCCGCCAGCGATCGACCGACAGTCGGACGAGCCAGATGGACAAGATCCGGCGCGGCCCCGGACTCCATTGGCTGTGCGAGATCGGGATCGCCGGCAAGGCGCAGGGTTCCGGCGTCATCGCAGAGGCTCCATTGACCAGGCGCGTGGCTGCGCGCGCGGAACAGTTCTGCCTGCCAGGTGGCAGGCCCGGGGGCGGCCGCGTCCCAGCGGCCCGGCGCGGAAGGGGCGGCGCGCGCGCTCCAGCGCATCCGGGCCGAGGAGAGATCGGGCGCGGCATCGAGGCGCACCAGCCACAGCCTGACCCCGTGGCGCTCGGCCGCCAGGCTGAGCCGGCGCGAGGCGGTGAAGGAGAGCGCGCGCGGATTGCCCGCGATCTCGCCGATCACGCAAGCAAGATCGCGGCACTTGAGGCCTTCCTCGAGCGCGAAAAGAGCATCCTCGGGCGTGGCGGCGGCAACGTGAATCAGGCGATGGGCGAGGTCTTGCGGCAGGCCCGCAAGGCATGGCCGCCCGCCCTGCCGGATCGTCGCGCGGTCCTGCACCCACATGACCTGGCGGGTGTCTTCCCCCTCCCCCGAAACCGCCGCCAGAGCGTCGCGCGCCAGTGCCAGCGCCAGCCCCGCCCCGCTCGCCTCCCCCGCAGGCGCGAAGATTTCCGAATGGAACGGCTGCGCATTGAGGCCCGGCCGCCAGCGCGGTTCAGGCTGGCCGCACGACAGGACGCGGGCGGGCGAGGGTTTGGAGAACATGGAGGAACGACTCATATGTTCACTTTATGTTCCATAATCGCTCCGCTGGCAATACATGAGGGCGCGGGAAGCGATGTGCCTCCCGCGCCCTCCGACGCCTTTCCCGCAGGTCAACGGTCAGTCGACCACCGGCCCCGGAAACTCGCCCATATCGGGCGCATCATCCTGCGGATCGCCGTGCTGGAGGTTCGAGTTGTGGATGCCGTAGATGAAATACAGCGCCACCCCGCCCACCATGTACCAGGCGAAGAAGGTCAGCACATTGAGCGGCACGGTGTAGATCAGGTAGGCGCAGGACAGGATCCCCAGCACCGGCACGACCGGATAGAGCGGCACCTTGAAGCCGCGCGGCAGCTCGGGCGCGACACGGCGCAGGTAGATCACCGAAAGGCACACGATCGCAAAGGCCGCCAGCGTTCCGACCGAGGTCATGTCGCCCAGCACGTTGATGTCGAAGAAGCCCGCCGCCACGGCGGTGACAAGGCCGACCACGAGCGTATTGAGCGCCGGCGTCTGGAAGCGCTTGTTGACCCGGCTGAACACCTTGGGCAGCAGCCCGTCGCGCGCCATGGTGTAGAAGATGCGCGTCTGCGCATACATCAGCACCAGCACCACGGACGTGAGGCCGATGATCGCGCCGATCTTGATGATCTTGGCAAGCCAGCCCCAGGCCGGGCCGAAATTGTCGACCACCACCGCGACCGGATCGGGCACGTTCAGGGTGTTGTAAGGCACCAGCAGCGTCATGATCGCGGCAACCAGCATGTAGATCACGGTGCACACCACAAGGCTGCCGATGATTCCGAAGGGCATGTCCTTGGCCGGATCCTTGGCTTCCTGCCCGGCGGTCGAGACCGCCTCGAAGCCGATATAGGCGAAGAACACGATCGAGGCGGCGCGCATGATCCCGTCGACCCCGAAGGCGCCCTCGCCCTTGTTGGCGGCGGCATCATAGGGCGGGATGAACGGCACCCAGTTCTGGGCCATCAGTTCGGGCAGGTTGGCAAGCACGATCGCACCGCCGACGAGGATGAAGGCGGCCAGCACGCTCACCTTGATCGCGACGATCACGTTGTTGACCTTGGCGCTCTCCGACACGCCCACCACCAGCAGCCCGGCCAGCGCCATGCAGATCAGGAAGGCGGGGAGGTTGAACAGCGTCGTCACCGTCTGGCCGTCGACCAGCACCGGCGCGCCGTCGCGCATCAGGGTGTAGCCCGCAGGGCCCGTCAATTGCGGCGGGATCTGCAACCCGAAATCGGCAAGCAGGCTCACGACATAGCCGCCCCAGCCCACCGCCACCACCGAGGCGGCCAGCCCGTATTCGAGCAGCAGCAGCGCGCCCATGATCCACGCGATGAATTCGCCCAGCGTGGTATAGCCATAGGTGTAGGCCGAGCCCGACACCGGCAGGGTCGAGCTGAGTTCGGCATAGCACAGGCCCGCAAAGGCGCACACGATCCCGGCGACAACGAAGCTCAGCAGCACCGCCGGCCCTGCATGGAGCGCCGCCGCACTGCCGGTGCGCACGAAAATGCCCGCCCCGATGATGCAGCCCACGCCCAGCAGCAGCAGGTTCCACTTGCCGAGCGAGCGCTTCAGCTCGCTCGCCTGGGTCTCGCGCTGGACCTGCGCGATCGATTTGCGCGCGAACATGCGCTGGATGACGGAACGGTTCGGTTGGCTGGCCATTAGCAGTTCCCCCTGCACGCCAGCGCAGCGCGCGGCATTACCCGATCAAGAAACATCTGGAATTGCACTCCCACTGATCGCGAGGCCAATTTCCCCCGCGCGATCGTCACGGCGTCATGCTAGCGCAACATCCACACAAGACAAGCGACAATCGCCGCTCTTTCCCCCGGGGCGCGCAGACGCTAGACCGCCGCCCATGTCCACAACCTTCCAGCTCGACACGAGCACGAGCCGCGCCAACCCCACACCCGCCCCGATGCGGCGCCTGACCGTGCCCGCGATCCGCGCGCGCAAGACCGATGGGGTGACCGGCGAACCGCTGGTCATGCTCACCGCCTACACCGCCCGCCAGGCCCAGCTGCTGGATAGCCATTGCGACCTCCTTCTGGTGGGCGATTCCCTCGGCCAGGTGATCTACGGCCTGCCCTCGACCGTGCCGGTCACGCTCGAGATGATGGCGAACCACGGCGCGGCGGTGGTGCGCGGATCGTATCATTCGGTGGTGGTCATCGACATGCCTTTCGGCTCCTACGAGGCCTCGCCAAGCCAAGCGTTCCAAAGCGCCGCCTTCCTGATGAAGCAGACCGGAGCGGCGGCGGTGAAGCTCGAAGGCGGGGCGGCGATGGCGCCGACAGTCGCCTTCCTCAACAGCCGCGGCATTCCGGTGATGGGGCACGTGGGCCTCACCCCGCAGGCGGTCAACGTGCTCGGCGGCTACGGCGCGCGGGGCCGCTCGGATGCCGAGGCCGAGAAGATCGTCTCCGACGCCAGGGCATTGGACGAGGCCGGGGCCTTCGCCATTGTCATCGAGGGCGTGGTCGAAACCATCGCCATCGCCGCCACCAAGGCGGTGGCCTGCCCCACCATCGGCATCGGCGCCTCGGCGCAGTGCGACGGGCAGGTGCTGGTCACCGAGGACATGCTCGGCATGTTCGAACGCGTGCCGCGCTTCGTGAAGCGCTACGAGGATATCGCCGGGGTGATTGACCGCACCGTGGCGAAATATGCCGAGGAAGTGCGCGCCCGCAGCTTCCCCACGGCAGACCAGACCTACCAGCCCAAGGCATAGACCCCCGTTTTCGAGGCTTCGAAGTTCACGAAGTTCACACCGTGAATTTCGCTTTCCTACAGGTATTTCTCTTTATTCCCAATATCTTCGCGCTGAAAAGCGAAGTTCACACATGGCGCGCGATTTGCGCGTTTTCGCGTCCGCTCAACAGGCTGGCCGACAATGTGAAAGAACAGGGGCGATCCTATACTGCCACGGCCGTGTAGGAAACCGCCCTAGCGCACCCCGCCGCGCGCGAGGCGCATCGCCAAGGGTGCCGCCAGCACCAGCTGGGCAAGGTGATAAAGCAGCAGCGGCGCGATCACGAAGCCCGCGCTCGCGGGCGGGAACAGGATCGCTGCCAGCGGCGCGCCGACCGCGACGCTCTTTTGCGAGCCGGCGAACAGGAACGCGATCCGGTCCCCGCGCGGCAGGCCCAGCAGGCCGCCCGTCCCCCATGCCGCCGCCAGCGCTGCCGCCAGCATCGCCAGCACCAGCACCACCAGCGCCGCCCAGTCGAAGCCCGAAAGCATCGTCCCCAGCCCCTGTTCGACCGCGCCCGAGAACGCGACATAGACCGCAATCCCGATCACCGAGCGGTCAAGCCAGGCAGCGGTGGCCTTGTGCGCGATCAGCCTGTCGATGAAGCGGTCCTGCACCGCCTGTCCGATGGCGAAGGGCAGAACCAGGATCAGGCCGATGCGGATGATCGCCTCGCCGCCGATATCGGCAGCCCCCACCCCTCCGGCCAGCGCGAAGAGCGGCGCGCTGATCGCGACGCCCGCGATGTTGATGAGGGCCGCGCCCACCACCGCCAGCGCGACATTGCCCTCGGCAAGGCTGGTGTAGGAGGTAGCCGATTGCACCGTCGAAGGCAGGCAGCCCAGAAACACGAAGCCCAGCGCCACCAGCGGCGGCAGCACCGCGCCCGCGAGCATCGCGAAGCCCGATCCGAGCAGCGCCATCGCGCCGAACACGAAGATCATCAGCGGCCCGAAATAGCGCCAGTTGGCGAAACCCCGCGCGATCTCGCTGCGGCGGATGCGCATGCCGTTGACCAGGAACAGCACGAAGATGCCGAGATTGGAAGCCAGGGTGGCGCTGCTGCGCGCATCGCCCGCCGCAGGCAGCACCAGCGCGAGCGCGGTCGCGATCACCAGCACGGCGATCATCGGGTCTCTGAGGAAGGGGAGGTGTTGCAGGATGCGGGGCATGGACTCCCCGCGTCCCTGCCCTGTGCGGCAGCGCTTGTCTATCGCGCCGTCAGCGCGCGCGGGCGGACCTCGGCAAGCAGGGCGGCGAAACGCTCCGCCTCGCCTGTCTGGCGCAGGCCGCGCGCGGCGCGCAGGCGCAGGCCGAGCAGCCAAGGATCGTGGCCCGCGCCCAGCACCATCGCATGATCGAGCAGCAGCGCGGTGCGCCGCCAGTCCCCGCGCGCGGCCTGCTTTTCGGCAAGCGCCACAAGCGCGCTGGCATTCCCGGTCTCGCCCGCGACCTGCCGGGAAAGCAGCATTTCGGCCGCCGCCGGGTTGCCGTGGCGCGTAAAGGTCCACACCGCCTTGCGGGTGATCGGCCAGGGCCGCCGCGCCTCGGAGGCGAGCACATAGGCCGTAAGCCCCGCGCGCGGATCGCCTGCGCCCAGCATCGCATCGCCCGCCAACGCGGCGACATCGGCCGATGCCGGAAAGCGTACGCGCAGCGCCAGCGCCTCGGCGCGGCCCCCCGCAGCATTGTCGTTCCACAAGGCGCGGCGCACCGCATTGGTGGGCTGTGGCAGATTGTCGCGCAGCGCCAGCAGCACCGGGCCGCGCCGGGGCGCATAGGCGCGGGCGAGCAGCGGCGCGGCGGCAGCGCGGTTGCCGAGCCGTTCGTGCGCGCGCGCAACCAGCATCAGCAGATAGGGCGAGGCTTCGGGCAGGCTTGCCTCCGGGCCGAAGCGGCGCACCAGTTCGGCATCGCGCCCGCCTTCATAGATCGCCCGGGCGAGCAATTCGCGCACCCGCGCATTGGCGGGCTGGCGGGCGGCGAGCACTTCGAGCATTGCCGCCGCGCTGTCGGCATTGCCTTCCGCGAGGCTGATCACCGCATCGAGCAGCTGCGCGGCCGGCACGCCCCTTGCGGCCATCCCGCTCTTGCCCAGCAGGCTGCGGGCGATGGTGAACTGGTGCCCGCGCGCCGCGATCACGGCCTGGACGTAGAGCGCGCGGGGGTCCCCCGGCGCCGCTTCGGCAAGCGCGCGCGCGGCCTTGAGGCTGGCGCTCGCCTCGCCGGCATCGCCGAGGGTGGCGGCATAATCGGCCAGCGTATCGGGATTGCCGGGATCGGCGGTGCGCGCGGCTTCGAACCACACCAGCGAATCCGCCGCGCCGTGGGCGTCGCGGACCATCAGCGCCCGCAGGCGCAGCGCGGGCGCGTAATCCGGGCCGAAGGCGAGTGCGCGGTCGGCGGCCTCCAGCGCGGTCAGGTGCTCACCGCCGCGCAGGCGCAGCCGGGCGATGGCGAGCCACAGGTCGGGGCTTTCCGGCGCGAGGCCCCGCGCCTCGTCGAGCAGGTGTCCGGCATCGGCGAGCTTGCCGTCGGCCATCGCGGTGTCGGCATCGGCAAGCAGGCGGGTGAAGGCCTCACTGCCCTCCCCGATCCCGCGATGCGGCCGCTGCGGGGGTGGCTGCGAGCAGGACGCCAGCACCAGCCCCGCCGCCGCAAGCGCAGCAAAGGCGCTAGGCCTGAAGGTCATACTGCTTGAGGAGGTCATAAAGCGTCGGGCGGCTGATCCCGAGCAGCTTGGCGGTGCTCGAGATATTGCCCTCGCTGCGCGACAGCGCGTGGCGGATCACGCGGCGGTCGGTCGCCTCGCGCGCGGCCTTCAGGTTGAGCAGCTGCGCGTCCTGGTCCTCGCGGTCGGCAAGGTCGAGGTCCTCGGCGTTGACGAGCTTGCCATCGGCCATGATCACCGCGCGCTTGATGCGGTTTTCGAGCTCGCGGACATTGCCCGGCCAGTCATGCGCATCGATCGCGGCAAGGGCATCGGGGGCAAAGCCGGTCACGGCCGGGTTCATCTCGGCAGCGAAGCGCTTGAGGAAGGCCTTGGCGAGCAGCACCGGATCGCCGTAGCGTTCGGCAAGGCCCGGGATGCGGACGACGATTTCCGCGAGGCGGTAGAACAGGTCCTCGCGGAAGGCGCCGCCGGCGATCATGCCTTCAAGGTCCTGGTGGGTGGCGCACACGACCCGGGTGTTGACCGGGATCGCCCGCCTGCCGCCGACGCGCTCGATGGTGCGTTCCTGGAGGAAGCGCAGCAGCTTGACCTGGAGCGGCAGCGGGATGTCGCCCACCTCGTCGAGGAACAGGGTGCCCCCGTCGGCGCTCTCGATCTTGCCCTCGGTGGTCTTGACCGCGCCGGTGAAGGCGCCCTTTTCGTGGCCGAACAGCTCGCTTTCGAGGAGGTTCTCGGGGATCGCGGCGCAGTTGATCGCGATGAAGGGGCCACCAGCGCGGTCACTCGCCTCGTGGAGGCCCTTGGCGAGGAGTTCCTTGCCCGTCCCGCTCGCGCCCAGCAGCATGACCGAGACATTGGTGCGCGCGACGCGTTCGATGGTGCGCGCAACCTTCACCATTTCCGGCGCGCCGGTGATCATCCGGCCGAGCACGGTCTTGTCCGCGCTGGAGGAGGCCACCAGGCGCCGGTTCTCCTGCTCGATCGCGCGCAGATTGAAGGCGCGGCGCACGATCAGGCCCAGCGCGTCGATATCGATCGGCTTCTGGTAGAAGTCGTAGGCCCCCCGCGCGATCGCCGCGAGCGCGCTTTCGCGTGCGCCGTGGCCCGAGGCGACGATCACCTTGGTATCGGGCTTCAGCGCCATGATCGTATCGAGCACGGCGAAGCCCTCGGTGGTGCCATCGGGATCGGGCGGCAGGCCGAGATCGAGCGTGACCACGCCCGGCATCTCGTGGCGCAGCGCGGTGATCGCGCTGTCGCGGTCGCCGGCGATCACCACCTCGAAATCGTCATAGGCCCACTTGAGCTGGGCCTGGAGGCCCGGATCATCCTCGATCACCAGCAGCACGGGTTTCCTGTCGGGCATCACATCGCCTCCTGATTGGCTGCATCATCGCTCGCACCGGCAAGCCGCACCGCCTCGGCAAGCGGCAGGGCGACGGCAAAGCGCGTGCCGATCCCCTCGCGGCTTTCGACCGTGACCCGCCCGCCCATCGCCTTGACCAGCTCGCGCGCCTCGAATGCGCCGATCCCGAAGCCGCCGGGCTTGGACGAGACGAAGGGCTTGAACAGGCCGGTGCGCACGAATTCCGGGCTCATGCCGTGGCCGGCATCGACCACCTCGATGCTGCCCGTCACGCCCTCGGCGGTGACATCGAGGAACACGGGGCTCGCGTCGTGGCTCGCATCGACGGCGTTCTGGACGAGATGGATCAGCGCCTGTTCCAGCGCCTCGCGGTTGCCGATCACCCGCACCGGCTCATCGCGGGTGAGGTGGACCTTGCGGACCCCGCCAAAGCGCGCGGCGATCCCCCGTGCGAGCGCCACCAGTTCGATCTCTCCGCTCGCCGAGGCCTGCCCTGCCCCGTAGCGCCCGAGCCGGGCGAGCAGCGCGGAAAGCTTGTCGGCCGAATTGCGCAAGGTGACCAGCATGTCGGCGCGGAAGGCCGGGTTGTCGGCGTGCTTTTCGGCATTGGCGGCAAGCAGCGAGAGCTGGCTGACGAGGTTCTTGATGTCGTGCATGACGAAGGCCATGCGGCGGTTGAATTCGTCGAAGCGGCTGGCATCCATCAGCGCCTGCTGCCCGGCCTGTTCGGACAGGTAGCTGGCCAGCTGCTGGCCGGCGACGCGCAGCAGATCGAAGTCCTCCCAGTCGAGCTGGCGGGCGGTGCGCGGGCGGGCAAGGACGATCACGCCGACGAGGCGGTCGAAATGGATCAGCGGCACCAGCGCCCAGGCGTCTTCGGCCTCCATCAGCCAATGCGGCACATGCAGACCCTCGCCGTGGTGGTCGGTCCCGGCGCGCGCTTCATCGAGCGCGAGGACAAGGTTGTGCTGTTCGAGCAGGCCCGACAGCGCGAATTCGCCCGCCACCGCCGGCACGGCGATGGTCGGCCAGTTCCAGCGCGCGGTGAGTTCGAGCTGGGCCTGTTCGTTGGGCATGAGGAGCAGGCCCGCCGGGCTTTCGGTGATATCGGCCAGCGCCTTGACCACGCGTTCCTCGAGGCTCGCGCCGCCGGCCGTGCCGCGGCCGATGGTGCGGGTGAAGCGCAGCCATTCCTGGCGGTAATCGTAGCGGTGCTGGAACAGGTGCTTGGTCGCGGTCACCCGCAGCCACCCGCGCAGCCGCGGCGAAGGCAGCGCCAGCCCCGCGGCGAGGATCGCGGCGACCACGAACACCGCCTGGCTCGCCCGCGCGACATCGCCGCCGAGCAGCGCCAGCGACTTGGCGATCAGCACCATGCCGCCAAGGTATCCGCCGATCAGCAGCAGCGACAGGGTGCGGAAGGTGACCGTGCGCGAAGGGCTGAACTGCACGCGGGGGCCCGCCGCATTCATGCCGAGCGCGAAGATCACCGCCATTGCACCCGCAAGCAGCCCGCGCACATCGCTCAGCACCGGCGGCATCGCCCCGCCCAGATAGGCGAGGGTATGGAGGTTCAGATCGTAGGCGAAGATCCCGGTCAGCGCCATGCCGGTCCAGCGCAGCACCGGGCGCATCACCGCCGCCGCGCCCGCATAGAGGTTGTGGAGCAGCATCAGCGCGCCGATCGCCACCAGCATGTCGATCAGCACCCGCGCCTCGAAGGCGGCCTGGCCAACCTCGGCGCTGCTCCCCAGCGATGCGCCGATCCACAAGACCACCAGCTGCATCAGCTGCACCATCACCAGCGCGACGATCACCGGGCGCACCGGCTTCAGGCTGTTGCTGCGGCCATCGGCGGCAAACAGGCTGAAGATGGTCGCGATCAGGGCAAGATTGCGCATCATCGCCGCGATCACCGCAGCGCCGTGATCGGGGCCGAGCGCGGCGGCCAGCGCGCACCAGACAGCGCTCGCCGACGAGGCGGCCATCAGCCCGAAGCGGTCCGGGCGCGCGCGCTCGCCGTGGTGCCAGATCCACAGCAAGGCGCCCGCACTCAGCACCGCGCCCGCGATCCACGCAAACAGGCCGGCAAGCGGCAGCACGGCTTCGGGCCAGATCACCGCGCGCCCTCCGGCCACAGGATCACCCGCAAGGTCTGGAGCAGGATCACGAAATCGAGGAAGGGCGTGTAGTTCTTGGCGTAGTAGAGATCATATTCGAGCTTGCAGCGGCTATCCTCGACCGAGGCGCCGTAGGGATAGTTGATCTGCGCCCACCCGGTGATGCCGGGCTTCACCATGTGGCGTTCCGAATAGAAGGGGATTTCCTCCTCGAGGCTTTCGACGAATTCCGGGACTTCGGGGCGGGGGCCGACGAAGCTCATCTCGCCCTTGAGGACGCTCCAGGTCTGGGGCAGCTCGTCGATCCGCACCTTGCGGATGAAGCGCCCGAGGCGGGTGATGCGCGGGTCGTTTTCCTCGGCCCACTTGGCCCCGTCCTTCTCGGCATCGGTGCGCATCGAGCGCAGCTTGATGAGCGTGAAGGGCTCGCCGTAGAGCCCGACGCGGCGCTGGCGGAAGAAGGCCGGGCCCTTGCTGTCGAGCTTCACGAGCCCGGCAAACAGCACGATCACCGGCAGCGTCAGGGCGAGCAGGGTGCAGCTGGCGGTGATGTCGAAGATGCGCTTGACCGCGCTCGAGAACATCCGCGAACTGGAAAAGCCGTCGGAGAAGATCAGCCACGAGGGGTTGACCGTGTCGAGATCGACGCGGCCCGTCTCGCGCTCGATGAAGCTGGAAAAGTCGTTGACGTGGACGCCCTTGGTCTTGATCCGCAGCAGGTCCTTCAGCGGCAGCGCATTGCGGCGTTCCTGAAGCGCGAGCACCACTTCGGAGACGCCGAGGTTCTCGACGAACCGGCCGAGATCGTGGATCGCGCTGCGCGGGATCGCTTCCTCGACGACGCGGTTGTCATCGCTCATGGCGATATAGGCGACGATCGCAAAGCCGGTCTCGGGCTTCTCGCCCAGCTCGCGCAGGCGCTGCGCGCGGTCGCCCGCGCCCAGCACCATGACCCGGCGGCGGAAGGCGGAGGAACCGAGAAAGGAGTTGAGCAGCAGCCGGTCGGCGACCAGCACCAGAATGGCGAGACCCATGGTGTAGAGCAGCGTCGATCGCCAGAACAGCTCGCTCGGGATGATGAAATCGACCACCGCCAGCGCAATGATGCCGAGGCTGATCGCGACCAGCACCCGCGCGCCGGCAAAGCGCAGGCTGCGCAGCGCGTTGGGGCCGTAAACCCCGACCGCGATCATCGCCAGCCAGATCACCATCGCGGTGCCGGACAGCGCCATCGAGCGGCCGCCGAGCTCTCCCAGATCCATCCCGATCTGCGCCGCGCGCCACTGCCATGCGATCTCGCTCGCCAGGATCAGCAGTCCCAGATCGAGCAGGCCGAGCAGCAGCACGGCGTGGGGGATATAGTGCTTGAACAGGCGGATCATCGCGCGGGGTGCCTCTGGTGCATGCCCGGATGCTTCTAGGGGTCAGACCTTAAGTGTCGGTAAATTTTACACCCCACTGTAAAGCGCGCGCATTCCTGCGGGATGCGAGGGTTAACGCGGGCTTTGCAATCACGGCCGCGGCCGCGGCAGGGTGCTGGCGAGGCGCGCCGGTGCGGGGGTGAGGCATTCGGCCTTGCCGCAGCGCCCGCACGGGCTGCCGAGCGGCACCGCGTCGAGCCGGTCGAGCGAGACCCCGCGCGCATGGGCGAGGTCTGCGGCAAAGCGCGCCTCGATGCCCAGCACCACCGCGCGGCGGCCGGAACACATCACCCCGTCGCCATCGACGGTACGGGTGATGGTGAACCAGTGCCTGCTCGCGCTCTCGCCCTCGCCGAAGGTTGCAGCCTGGGTGAGTACCGTGCCGGGCCGCTCGAACGCGGCGTAGGGCACCCATGCCGGCCAGCGCGCCCCTTCGAGCGGGTGGACTGCGCCGCTCCCCCCGGCGGTGAAATGGGTCATGCGCCCGGCCCGGTCGATCACCGCCATGAAGAAGGGCAAACCCCGCTCACCGACGCGGCCCAGGGTGGTGAGGCGCTGGGCGACCTGATCGAAGCTGACCGCGAAGCGGCGTTGCAGCACCGCAAGATCATAGCCCGTCGCCTCGCAGGCGCGCAGGAAGCGGCGGTAGGGCAGCAGCAGCGCGCCCGCGAGGTAATCGGCGATATGTTCGCGCAAGGCATCACGCGCCTCGAGGCTGGCGAGGTTCGCGCCGGCCACCAGCGTCTCGATCCCCTCGCGCATCTCCAGCTGCCCCACCTGCCGCGCAATCTGGAAGCGCCGGGCGGCGCCGGGGAGCATTTCGGAGAGCTGGAGCTGGCGGGCATGCAGGTCGAGCCGGTGGACCTGCCCCGGCATCACCTCGGCCGGAAGGATGCGCACCTGGAGCTGGTGCCGCTCGCGCAGGCGTTCCGAAAGCGCGGCGCTGATCTCTCCGCGCGACAGGCGCAGTTCGTCGGCGAGATCCTCGGCGGCGTGATCGAGATCGGCGAAATGGTTCTGCCAGCGCTCGACCGCGCGGCGCGAGGCGGTGGCGGCGTCTTCGATGGCAATCCGCTCGCCCCCGCCCCCGCTGTCGTAGAGCCGCGCGAAAGCGGCGGCCACCTGCGGCGCGGCGGCGAGGAATTCCTGCACCTCCTCGCGGTCGATCCCCAAGTCGGCAAAGCGCTTGTCGGCCATGCGCCGCACGAGGCCGTCGAGCCCGCCGATATTGTCATCCTCGCGCAGGGATCGCGGATCGAAGTCGAAGCGTTCGATCACCTGCACCAGCACGCGCGCTGAAAGGGGGCGCTGGTTGCGCTCGATGAGGTTGAGGTAGGAGGGCGAGATGCCGATCAGGCTGGCCATCGCAGCCTGGGTGAGGCCCTCGCGCTTGCGCAGGCGGCGCAGGGCAGGTCCGGCGAGGAGAGTGTCGGTCATGCGCCTTTGTAAACTTATTTACCGATTGACACAAGATTGCGGGCAATTGTCCGCATGCTGACACGATTTTCTGTAATTTTTCCTGTCATGCTGCGCCGCAACACGGCACAGCGGGCCCATCGCAGCGGCGCGAGTCCGACCGGTCTCGCACCTCCCCGCCGACGGACAGGAGATACCCATGACCTACCAGAACACCATCAGCCAGATGCAGGCCGTCGTCGCCGCCAACGGGCCGAGCTGGGCCGCGATCGATCCCGAAAGCGCCGCGCGCATGGTCATCCAGAACCGCTTCCGCACCGGCCTCGACATCGCCAAGTACACCGCCAGGATCATGCGCGCCGACATGGCCGCCTATGACGCGGACCCGGCCAAGTACACCCAGTCGCTGGGCTGCTGGCACGGCTTTATCGCGCAGCAGAAGCTGATCGCGATCAAGAAGCACTTCGGCACCACCAAGCAGCGCTACCTCTACCTCTCGGGCTGGATGGTCGCCGCGCTGCGCAGCGAATTCGGCCCCCTGCCCGACCAGTCGATGCACGAGAAGACGAGCGTTCCTGCGCTGATCGAGGAGCTTTACACCTTCCTGAAGCAGGCCGACGCGCGCGAACTGGGCATGATGTTCCGCGCTCTCGATGCCGCCCGCAAGGCAGGGGACGCCGTCGAAGCCAAGCGCATCGAGAACGCGATCGACAATTACGAGACCCACGTGGTGCCGATCATCGCCGATATCGACGCAGGTTTCGGCAATGCGGAAGCCACCTACCTCCTCGCCAAGAAGATGATCGAGGCGGGGGCCTGCGGGCTCCAGATCGAAAACCAGGTCTCGGATGAAAAGCAGTGCGGCCACCAGGACGGCAAGGTCACCGTGCCGCACGAGGACTTCCTCCAGAAGATCCGCGCCTGCCGCCATGCCTTCCTCGAAATGGGCGTCGAAGACGGGATCATCGTCGCCCGCACCGATTCGCTCGGCGCCGGCCTCACCAAGCAGATCGCCTTTTCGAAGGAGCCGGGCGATCTGGGCGACCAGTACAACGCCTTCCTCGATGCCGATGAGGTTGACCCCGCCAACATCACCAATGGTCAGGTGTTCATCAGCCGCGACGGCAAGCTGCTCGCCCCCAAGCGCCTGCCCTCGAACCTCTACAGCTTCCGCGCCGGCACGGGCGAGGACCGCGTGGTGCTAGATTGCATCACGTCCTTGCAGAACGGCGCCGACCTGCTGTGGATCGAGACCGAAAAGCCGCACGTGGAACAGATCGCCGGCATGGTCGACCGGATCCGCGCTGTCGTGCCGGGTGCCAAGCTCGTCTACAACAACTCGCCCAGCTTCAACTGGACGCTGAACTTCCGCCAGCAGGTCTTCGATGCCTGGGAAGCGGCGGGCAAGGACGTGTCGGCCTATGACCGGGCGCGCCTGATGAGCGTCGACTATGACGGCACCGAACTGTCGGACGAGGCCGACGAGAAGATCCGCACCTTCCAGCGCGATGCGGCTGCGCGGGCGGGCATCTTCCACCACCTCATCACCCTGCCGACCTACCACACCGCAGCCCTCAGCACCGACAATCTCGCCCGCGAGTATTTCGGCGAGGCGGGCATGCTCGGCTACGTCAAGGGCGTGCAGCGCGAGGAGATCCGTCAGGGTATCGCCTGTGTGAAGCACCAGAACATGTCGGGCTCCGACATCGGTGACGACCACAAGGAGTATTTCGCCGGCGAAGCCGCATTGAAGGCGGGCGGCGTCCACAACACGATGAATCAGTTTGAGGCTGCCTGACCGCAGCCTCGTGGGAACCAGTTCGAGGCGGCCTGAGCCACCCGGGAGAGGGCCGGAGGGCTGCGATTTGCAGCCTTCCGGTTGCCCCCAAAGCCGCCTAAGGGACGCGGGTGACATCACCCAGCGGAGAGTGACATGACCGATACCGACACCCCCAAGACCGAGCCCGCCCGCGCCCGCGCGCTGCTCTCGACCGCCGACATGAAGCTGCTGCGCCGCGCGCTCGAAAGCCATGCCCGCGCCACCGAGGACCGCGAGGAGCTGTCCAAGATCAACGCCTTGCACCACCGCCTCGGCACCTACGTGCCGTCCGGCGAGTAACCCGTTTCACAGTTCTCCTGGGGAGGAGAAACGGCCGTCGGAGCGTCCCGCAAGGGCTGCGCTCCGGCGGCCGGATTGTGTGGTGGGCGAGCGCGGTCTCTAGTTCTTCGCCATGATCTTCAGCGTCGCCGCGGTCAGCGCCTCGGTCGCGGTCGCGATCACCAGCGGTGCGTCGGGCGCCCAGAACGGCGAATGCAGCGAGGGAAGCTCCACCTCGCCCTTCTGCGCCTTGTCCCACTGCGCCTGCGGCACCCCGCCGACCCAGAAGATCAGGCTTTCGACGTTCGCCTTGTCGGCACGGTAGAAACGGCCGAAGTCCTCGCCGCCCATCACCGCGGGCACCTCGAAGACCCGGCCCGCGAAGCGGGGCTTGAGGCCGGCCATGACCTTGTCGGTGAAGGCGGGGGTGTTGTAGGTCGCGGGCGTATAGGGGTCCTGCACGCTCACCCTGGGCATCCTGTCCTCGGGCATGCCGGCCGCAATCGCCTCTCCTCGCGCGATGCGGGCGATCCCGTCGAGCAGGTGCTTCCTCGTCTCGTCCGAATAGCTCCTCACCGTCAGCTGGAGCCGTGCCTCGTCGGGGATGATGTTGTGCTTGGAGCCCGCCTGGAAGCTCCCCACGGTCACCACCGCCGGATCGCCCGGGTTCTGCTCGCGACTCACCAGCGTCTGGAGGCGCATGACGATCGACGCGGCGAGCACGACCGGATCCTTGGTGGTATGCGGATAGGCCCCGTGCCCGCCGACGCCGGGCACCACCACATCGACGCTGTCGACATTGGCGAGCGCGAAGCCCTTGGTGTAGCCGATGAAGCCCGCCGGGGCCTGGGCTGCATCGTGGAAGGCAAGCACGTATTGCGGCTTGGGAAAGCGGGTGAACAGCCCGTCGTCGAGCATCGCCTTGGCGCCCTCGCCGGTCTCTTCGGCGGGCTGGAGGATCATCACCAGCGTGCCCGACCACTCGGCCTTGCGCGCCGCCATCAGCTGGGCGGTGCCGATCCATGCGGTCATGTGGGTATCGTGCCCGCAGGCGTGCATCACCCCGGTCTCGATGCCGGTCGCGGGCACGGCGCGCTTCTTGGAGGCATAGGCAAGCCCGGTCTGCTCGATCACCGGCAGGCCGTCCATATCGGCGCGCAGCATCACCACCGGGCCATCGCCGTTGCGCATCACCGCCACGACGCCGGTCTTGCCGACGCCCACGGTCACCTCCAAGCCCAATGCCCGGGCACGGGCGGCGAGCTTGCTTGCGGTCTCGACCTCCTGCATCGAAAGCTCGGGATTGGCGTGGAGGTCCTTGTAGAGGTCGACCAGCGCCGGCATCTGCGCTGCCACCGCATCGCGCAAGGCATCCGCCTGCGCGGGCACCGCCGCCAGCACCAGCATGCCCGCCCCTGCCACACCCGCCATCATCCGCATCACTCGTCCCCTTGCCATCGTTGCGTCCCTGCGTCCTTGTAGGAGACACATGAGACACTGTCCTGGGCCAAAAAAGTCAGCACCCGCGCCGCTGCTCCAAGGCCGCCCCGGCGGGGCACGAAAGCTGGGGCACAAGCGCGTTCACGGCCGCACCATGACACATGCGCCATGCTGTAGGAAAGGGCTGCGTGGCGGCGCGGGGCTTGCGCTGCCCGCCGCGCGGCACATCGGCGCGATAAGAGTGGTGCCCCTGGCCAGACTCGAACTGGCACATCTTTCGATAACCGATTTTGAGTCGGTCGCGTCTACCAATTCCACCACAGGGGCTGACCAGAGCGGATGTCCGGCGCTGTTAGCGGGGCGCCTGCGCCAAGGCAATGGGTCTAGCGCAAGGCTCCGGCGAGGAGCTTGTGGAGCTTGGAATGCAGCGCGTCGTTCGCGGCCAGCACCTGCGCCGAATGGATCGCCTCGCTGCGCCCGCGAAAATCGCTGACGAAACCGCCCGCCTCGCGCACCAGCAGGCAGCCTGCCGCCGTGTCCCAATCGGCAAGGCCGCTTTCCCAGAAGCCGTCGAAGCGGCCCTGCGCCACGTAAGCGAGATCGAGACTGGCGGCGCCGAAGCGGCGGATCCCGGCGACCTCGGGGCCGATGGCGCCGAAGATCTTGCTCCACTCGGCAAAGTCGCCGTGGCCGAAGAAGGGCACGCCGGTTGCCACCAGCGCGTCCGACAGCCGCGAGCGGGCCGAGACGCGCAGGCGCGCATCGTGGAGCCAGCTCCCTCGCGATTTCTCCGCCCAGAAGGTCTGGTCGGTGATCGGCTGGTAGACCACGCCTGCAACCACATCGCCCCAGCCCTTGCCGTCCGCGCGCGGTTCCTGCGCGGCGATACTGATCGCGAAGTGCGGGATGCCGTGGAGGAAGTTGCTGGTGCCATCGAGCGGATCGACGATCCAGCGCGGCATGCCCGGATCGCCCTCGATCACGCCGGCCTCTTCCATCACGAAGCCCCAGCCCGGACGGGCGGCGGTCAGTTCGTCATAGATCGTGCGTTCGGAGCGCATGTCGGCCTTGCTGACGAAATCGGCCGGGCCCTTGCGGGAGACCTGCAAGTGCTCGACTTCGCCGAAATCGCGCCGCAAGCGCCCGCCCGCCTTGCGCGCGGCGCGTTCCATGACGCGGATGAGGCCGGAGATCGCTGCCATGGGACTGGTTAACCCGCCTTGCCGATATAGGCCTGCTCGTAGACATCGACGATGATGCGCGTGCCGCTGCCGATGTGCGGCGGGACCATGATGCGCACGCCGTTGTCGAGGATCGCGGGCTTGTAGCTCGACGAGGCGGTCTGGCCCTTCACCACCGCGTCGGCCTCGACGATGGTGGCTTCGACCTGTGCGGGCAGTTCGACGCTGATCGGCTTTTCGTCCCACAGTTCGAGCGCAACCTGCATCCCGTCCTGCAGGAAGGGGCGCGCGTCGCCCAGCAGGTCGCCGGGGAGCGTGATCTGGTCGTAGGTGTCGTTGTCCATGAAGACGAGATCGTCGCCCTCGGCATAGAGGAACTGGAAGTCCTTGGTATCGAGCCGGACGCGCTCGACCGTGTCGGCGCTGCGGAAGCGCACGTTGGTCTTGCGGCCATCCTGGAGGTTCTTCATCTCGACCTGCATATAGGCCCCGCCCTTGCCCGGCTGGGTGTGCTGGATCTTGGCGACCTTCCAGATGCCGCCTTCATATTCGAGAATGTTGCCGGGGCGGATATCGACGCCGCTGATCTTCATGGGGCTTGGGCCTTCTTGCGAGGTGGAAAGAGCTTGGCAGGCGGGCGGCCGCGAAGGCGCCGCACCCGAAAGGATGCGCGCCCATAGCCGAGCGCGGGCGGCTCGGCAAGCGGGCCGCAGGCGGTTGCGCCGGGGGTGGCTGGAGGACGTGGTTAATGACATGGCGCGCCCGCACGAGGGATGGTACAGGCGGGCGCATGAAGACCCGTTACGTGTTCCTGCTGCTGGTCAGCGCCGCCGCCACTGCCGCTTTCCTGCCGGGCCGCGGGCACGGCATGGAGCAGGCGCAGGACAGTTCCAACCGCACCGCCTCGCGCCCGGAGGCATCGGCCGGGATGCCGGCAGGCGGGATGCTCGGCATCCTGCGGCACGGCGACTGGGATTGCGCGCTGCCCGGCGATGCGGGGGGCGATGCCTTCGTCCCCGTCCCCGCCGAAGCGTTCCGCACCGGCACCGCATCGAGCTATGAAAGCCCGGCAGGCGGCGGCATCTACCTGATGCGCGGCACCGAGGTGGTGTTCACCCGCGGCCCCAAGAAGGACGAGCGCTACAAGGTGCTGGGCGAGAACACCCTCCAGAAGCTGGCGCGCGATGGCGCGGCGACGCGGCTGATCTGCACGCGGGTCAGCAACGGCAACTGAGCGGGCACGGGCGGGCCATGACCGCGATCCCCAAGGCGCTGGCCTTCGACGTGTTCGGCACGGTGGTCGACTGGCGCACCAGCGTGGCGCGCGAATCCGCTCGCTTTCTGGCGCAGATCGGCGAGGACCCCGCCGGTGCCCCCGCCTTTGCCGATGCATGGCGCGCGCAATATATCGCGGCGATGGTGGGGATGCGCAAATCGGGCCGCGCTTTCGTGCCCTTGGACGTGCTCCACCGCGAGATGCTCGAGGCGGCCTTGAGTGCGCGGGGCGTCGATCCGGCAGGATTGGACGAGGGCATGCTCGCCGACTGGAACCGCGCCTGGCACCGGCTCGATCCTTGGTCGGATACGGTCGAGGGCCTGACGCGGCTCAAGGCCCGCTTGCCGATTGTCACCTGCTCGAACGGGAATATCGCGCTGATCATGAACATGGCGCGCCGCGCCGGGCTGCCGTGGGACGCGATCCTCGGCGCGGAGGTCAGCGGCGCCTACAAGCCCGAAGCCCGCGCCTATCTCCACCCCGCCGAGGTGCTGGGCATCGCGCCGCACGAGCTGTGCCTCGTTGCCGCGCATCACGGCGATCTGGCCGGCGCGCGGGCGGCGGGGTTGATGTGCGCCTATGTGGGGCGCCCCGACGAATATGGCGGCGCGCCTGCGCCCGACGCGCATTTCGCACAGGCATGGGAGTGGTCGGCGACGAGTTTTCTCGACTTGGCCGATCAGCTGGGCTGCTGAGGCCGGGGCATTATATTCGCATCAGCCAGAAGACATGCATGAACCACACCTCGCGCGCGAGGAAGGGGATTTGCGTGCCAAGGCTGCGGTAGCGGGTGGCGGGCGTGGGCGCGGGCCTCGCATCGAAGCCCTCGGCCGCCGCCATCGCCATCGCGCGGCGCAGGTGGAGCGGGTCGGAGACGATCAGCACGGGCTTGGTCCGCATGGGCCCCAGCACGACCGCAGCATTGGCGAGGTTCTGGCGCGTGGTGCGCGAGCGGTCCTCGATCAGGATCGCAGCCCGCGGCACTCCGCGCGCTTCCAGAAAAGCTGCCCCTGCCGCCGCTTCGGACAGCCTGTCCTCGCCAGAGCGGCCGCCGGTGACGAGAATGCGCACCGCCCTGCCCTCGCGATAAAGCGCTGCCGCATGGTCCAGCCTTGCGGCAAACACCGGAGAGGGCGTGTCGCCGATCACCGCCGCGCCGAGCACGATGGCAGTCTCGCCGCGCTCCTTGCCCGTCACCGCCGGGCCGACCACGATCCACGCGGCCACCGCGCCAAGCCACAGGACAAGCGCCCCCGCCAGCGTCGCCGGCACCGGGACGAGCCGGCGCTTCACCCCCGCATCACCTTGGCGAAGGCCTCGATCGCGGCAACCTCGTCCCCGCCCCACACGGCGTGGGAAACCGCGAGGAAATCCGCCCCCGCCTCGACCAGCGGCTTGCAGTTCTCCGGCGTGATCCCGCCAATCGCGACGCAGGGGATTTCGAACAGCTGGCTCCACCACTGGAGCAGTTCGGGGAGCGGGCGTTCGGCGTCCCCCCCCCTATCCTTAACAACGTCCTTGGTGGTCGAGGGATAGAACGCGCCGAAGGCGACATAATCCGCCCCCGCCTCGCCCGCTTCCATCGCCATGTGGCGGCTGGCGTGGCAGGTGACGCCGATCTGCGCCTCGCGGCCCAATTCCGCCCGCGCGTCCCTGGGTGAGCCGTCGTCCTGCCCGAGATGCACCCCGTCGGCCTTCAAGCGCTTGGCGAGTGCCACCGAATCGTTGACGATAAAAGCCACGTCATGCGCGGCGCAGATCGCCTGCAAGGGCGCGGCGAGGCGCGCGGCCTCGTGGCTGTCCACCCCCTTCACCCGGAACTGGAAAGCAGTGACAAGATCGCCGTGCCGCCGCGCGCCGGCTGCCAGCGCGCGCTCGAGCCGGGCGGGAAATTCGCCGCCCACGTCAAGCGGGCTGATGAGATAGAGCTGTGTCTGGGTCATGGGCGCGTGTCGCTAACGCCTCGCGGGGCGCCTGTCACCTGTTCAGGCGGCACTCAGGCGGGCTTGCGCTTAACCAGGGGCATGACACGGACCCCGCGCACCCCCCTTCGTCTTGCCATCTCCGCCCTGCTGCTCGCCGGCCTGTCCGCCTGCGCAGTGATCCCCGATCCGCCGAGCCCCGAAAGCGCCGCGCTGGCGCAGGGCACACCCGTCGCGCTCGGACAGGCGGTGACCGTCGGCCCGGTCGTCGCCACGCCGATGGCCGTGGTCGAGCACAGCCGCTGCCCGGTCAACGCGCGCTGCGTGTGGGCCGGGCGGCTGGTGGTCACGACCCGCATCGACGGCCCCGGCTGGCGCGACACCGCCGACCTCACCCTCGGCGAGCCGTGGAGCACCCACGGCGTGGGTATCGCGCTCGCCGCGGGCGAGCCCGGCCGGATGGCGGGCGAAGGGCAGGAGACGCCGAAGGGGGCCTACCGCTTCACCTATGAGGCGCGCTAGGGCCTAGACGCTCGCGCTCGCGATCTGGTCGATCGCCTTGCCGAGCACCGTGTTGAACTCCGCGTCCGACTGGCCCTTGCGCAGGTCCTGGAGCAGCCCGCGGCTGAAGCTCGCGATCATCCCGGGGTTGTGCGACAGCCGCGCGCAGGCATCGTCGGTCGAAAAGCCGCCCGACAGCGCGACCACGCGCAGCACCTTGGGGTGCGCGATCAGCGGATCGTAGAGCCCGGGCGTGGCGGGGATCGAGAGCTTGAGCATCACCTGCTGGCTTTCGGGAAGCGCGTCCAGGTGCTTGAGGATCTCGGCCATCAACAGCGCCTCGCCTTCGGCACGATCTGCGGCGCTGATGTCATATTCGGGCTCGATGATCGGCATCAGGCCGGCCGCGATGATTGTCGCGCCGACCTCGAACTGCTGGGCGACGATCGCGGCGATGCCTGCCGGGTTCGCGGCCTTGATGACCGAACGCATCTTGGTGCCGAACATGCCGGCCGCCACCGACTTGGCGAGCAGCGCATCGAGCTTTGCCATCGGCTTCATCAGCTGCACCCCGTCAGCCTCGTCGGCAAGGCCTTCGTCGACCTTGATGAAGGGGACGATCCCGCGCGCCTTCAGCGCCTCGGCGGTGGGCTTGCCGTCCACCTCGCCGTCCATGGTCTTCTCGAACAGGATCGCGCCGATCACCTTGCCGCTGGAAAAGCAGGGGCTGGTGATGACGCGGGCGCGCATCGCGTGGATCTGGGCGAACATCTCCTCGTCGCCCGACCATTCGCTGTCCTCCACCCCGTAGCCGCGCAGCGCCTTGGGCGTGGAGCCACCCGACTGGTCGAGCGCGGCGATGAACCCCTGTCCGGTGGCGATGCGCGTCGTCATTTCCTGGGTGTTCATGGCAAGCTGTCTCCAAGTCGCGAGAGGTGGTGTTTTGCGGCCCTGCGCGGTCCGTGCATAGGTATGCACAGACCCCCGCCAGCGCCATTAGCGAGGGCTTTTAGATGCTGCAACCGCGAAGAACTAGCGCTTTGACAGGCGGCGGATGATCCCGGTGAAACTCAAGGCTGGCTTGCCGTCGCCGGTGATCAGCCCGCGCACGAAAATCGTCTTGCCGCCGCCGCGGGTCACTTCCCCGCGCGCCTCGACCAGCGCGCCTTCGTTGATCGCGCCGAGGAAATCGCCCGCCAGATTCAGCGTTACGGCATGATCGCCCGCGAGCTCGTCGGTGGCAATGGCGAACAGCGCGAAATCGGCGAAGGTCATCATGCAGCCGCCATGCATGAAGCCGCCACCGTTCATGTGGCGCGCCTCGGCGCGGAAGGCGCTGACATAGGAGCCGTCCGCCTCGCGGCGGTGGTAGAAGGGGCCCGAGCGGGTCTCGTAGGGATCGCCCAACCAGTATTGCCACCCGGCGAATTCGCCCTCTTCCATGGTGGTCAACTGGCCGAAGGACTGTTCGCTGGCGTCGCTCATGAGATCACTTCCACAATTGCAGGCGGCTGATGGCACCGGCGACATCCTGATCGGGATCGAGCCGCGCGAGGCTGAGGTCGGCAAGCAGCAGCCTTCTCGACCACGCGCTCTTGCGGAACAGCGCCGAGACCAGGAACGCGCCGGTCCACGCCCGCCTGCCCAGCGCCAGGTCGAGTTCGGCGCCGGCCACAAACCATGCCGCATCGCGGTGCCGGCGCGCAATCACTTCGCGAAAGGCAAAGCGGGTGCATCCGAAGCCCCCCGCCATCGCGGCAAGGAAACTCGGCCGGTCAAGCAGTTGCGGCGGCGTGCTGCCGACCAGCATGAGGAAATCGCGGGTCGTCAGCTGCTTCATCGCCTTGGCATCGCCCGCGACCCAGGCGCGCATCGCGCCGAGCGCCAGCGCCTCGATCTCGGCTTCGCTGATTGTGGCCACGGATCAGGCTTCGAGCGCGGCGACGCCGGGCAGGATCCGGCCTTCCATCCATTCGAGGAACGCGCCGCCAGCGGTTGAAATATAGGTGAAATCTTCAGCGGCCCCGGCATGGGCGAGCGCGGCGACCGTATCGCCCCCGCCCGCGACGCTGATGAGCGAGCCTTCGAGCGTCAACGCTGCCGCGGTGCGCGCCAGTGCCACGGTCGCCGCGTCGAAGGGCTCGGTCTCGAAGGCGCCCATCGGTCCGTTCCACACCAGCGTGCGGCAGGTCTTGAGCACGTCGGCCAGAGCCTCGACTGCGGTCGGGCCGACGTCGAGGATCATCTCGTCCTCGGCGACCTCGTGGACATTGCAGACCCGCAAGGAGGCGGGGTTGGCAGCGAATTCCCTGGCGACGACCACGTCATAGGGCAGGTGCACGGTGCAGCCCGCGCGCTCGGCCTCGTCCATGATCGCGGTGACGGTGGGGGCAAGATCGTGCTCGCACAGGCTCCTGCCGACATTCACGCCGCGCGCGGCAAGGAAGGTGTTGGCCATGCCCCCGCCGATGATGAGGTGCTGGACCTTGCCGACGAGGTTTTCCAGCACCGCGAGCTTGGTCGAAACCTTGGCTCCGCCGACCACCGCCGCGACCGGCTGTTCGGGGGTGCCGAGGGCGGCGTCGAGCGCCTTCAGTTCGGCCTCCATCGAGCGGCCCGCATAGGCCGGCAGCAGATGCGCCAGCCCCTCGGTGGTCGCGTGCGCGCGGTGCGCGGCGCTGAAGGCGTCGTTGACGTAAAGCGTGCCGTGGGCAGCGATGGCTTTGGCGAGGTCGGGATCGTTCGCCTCCTCGCCCGGCCAGAAGCGGGTGTTGTCGAGCAGGCCGATATCTCCGCTGCGCAGGATGCCGATCGACTGTTCGACCACGGGCCCGGCGATCTCGGGGATGAACATGATCTCCTCGCCGATCACGCGTCCGACATCGCCGATCACCATGCTGGTGGAGAGGGTGGAGGAGCGCTGCCCCCCCGGACGGCCGAAATGCGCCAGCAGCAGCACCTTGGCCCCGCGCCCGGCGAGTTCGAGGATGGTCGGCTTGACCGCCTCGACCCGGGTCACGTCGGTCGCCGAGCCGTCCTTCATGGGGAGGTTGAGGTCGACGCGCACCAGCGCGATTTCGCCGGTGAGGTTGGCGGGCAGATCATCGAGGGTCTTGAACTTGGGAATTGGCTCACTCCGTTCCTCCCCCGCCGGGGGAGGGAAACCGCGCGCGGGACGCACGGGGTGGAGGGGCACCCTCGAATGATCCGAACAGTGGCGGGTGCCCCTCCACCATCCTGCGGATGGTCCCCCTCCCCCGAAGGGGAGGATCAGCTCACAAGAACTTCGCCACCACCCCGGCGGTGTCGATCATGCGGTTGGAGAAGCCCCACTCGTTGTCGTACCAGCTGACGACGCGGGCGAGCTTGCCTTCCATGACGCTGGTTTCCAGCGAATCGACCGTGGACGATGCCGGGTAGTGGTTGAAATCGCTCGAGACCAGCGGCTGGTCGGTAAAGTCAAGCACGCCCTTCATCGGGCCCTCGGCGGCGGCCTTGAGCGCCGCGTTGATTTCCTCGGCGGTGGTCTCGCGCGAGGGCACGAAGACGAGGTCGACCATCGAGACGTTGGGGGTCGGCACGCGCACCGACGAACCGTCGAGCTTGCCCTTCAGCTCGGGCAGCACCAGCCCGACCGCGCGCGCGGCGCCGGTGGTGGTCGGGATCATGTTCTGCGCCCCCGCCCGCGCACGACGCAGATCGCTGTGGATCTGGTCGAGCATGCGCTGGTCGTTGGTGTAGGAGTGGATCGTGGTCATGAAGCCGCGCTCGATCCCGATCGCATCGTTCAGCACCTTGGCCACCGGCGCAAGGCAATTGGTGGTGCACGACGCGTTGGAGATGATCACGTCCTCGGCGGTCAGCGTCTCGTGATTGACGCCGTAGACGATGGTCTTGGAAACGCCGGTGGCGGGCGCCGAAATCACCACGCGCTTGGCCCCTGCGGCCAGATGCGGGCGGCTGGCTTCATCGCTCTGGAAGAAGCCGGTGCATTCGAGCACGATGTCGATGCCCATCGCCGCGTGCGGCAGGTTGGCTGGATCGCGCTCCTTGGTCACCGCGATGCGCTTGCCATTGACGATGATCGCATCGCCATCGGCGGTCACTTCGCCGTGGAAGCGCCCGTGGATCGAATCGAACGCGAACAGCAGGGCATTGGCCTTGGCGTCGGCAAGGTCGTTGATCGCGACGAGATCGAGATCATGGTCGGTGCGCTCGAGAATGGCGCGGGCGACGAGACGGCCGATGCGGCCGAAGCCGTTGATGGCGACTTTGGTAGCCATGAGAGGTACTCCTGCTTATGCGTTCAACGTGTTCAGGATTTGCGGGACAATCGCCTCCGCGGTGAAGCCGAAATGGGCAAACAGATCGCCCGCCGGCGCCGAAGCCCCGAAGCTGTCGATGCCGATGTTGAGCCCCCCGGTCCCGGTATAGCGCTGCCACCCGAAGGTGCTCGCCGCTTCCACCGAGACGACCAGCGCATCGGCGGGGAGGAGATCGGCGCGGTAAGCGGCGGGCTGCTCGTCGAACAGTTCGGTGCAGACCATCGAGACGACATCCGTGCCGATCCCCTGCGCTTCGAGCTGCGCGGCGCAGGCCGCGGCAAGCTCGACCTCGGAGCCGGTTGCCAGGATCACCACCTTGCGCGGGCCCTCGGCGGCCTTGAGGCGATAGCCGCCCTTGGCCGACAGGTTCTCGCCCGCATCGGTGAGGCGCAGCTGCGGCAGGTTCTGGCGGGTCAGCGACAGCACCGTGGGCCGGTCCTTCTGCGCGAGCGCGATCTGCCAGCACTCGGCGGTCTCGACCACATCGGCCGGGCGCATGACGAGAAGGTTCGGCATCGCCCGCAGCGACGCGAGGTGTTCGACCGGCTGGTGGGTCGGGCCGTCTTCGCCAAGCCCGATCGAATCATGCGTCATCACATAGATCACGCGGGCGTGCTGGAGCGCCGACAGGCGGATCGCCCCGCGCGCGTAATCGGTGAAGACGAGGAAGGTCCCGCCATAGGGGATCACCCCGCCATGCAGCGCCATCCCGTTCATCGCCGCGGCCATCCCGAATTCGCGGATGCCGTAATAGACGTAGCGGCCCGCGTAATCGGCCTTGGAGAAGGTCCCGATCCCGCCTGCGAGCGTGTTGTTCGAGCCGGTGAGGTCGGCGCTGCCGCCGATCGTGTCGGGCAGGCGCGGATTGATCTGGGCGAGCGCCATCTCGCTGGCCTTGCGGGTGGCGACCTTCTGCGGGTTTGCGATCAGCGAGGCGATATATTCGCCTGACCCATCGCCATGCGGCAGATCGCCCGCCATGCGGCGCTCGAACTCGGCCTTGTGGGGGCTTGCTTCGAGCCGGCCTGCCCAGGCGCCATGGGCGCTGCGCCCCGGCTCGCCCGCGCTGCGCCAATCGGCAAGGATTTCGGTGGGCACCACGAAAGGTTCGTGCGGCCAGCCCAGCGCCGCGCGCGCAGCGGCAACCTCGCCCGCGCCCAGCGCCGCGCCGTGGACCCCGCTGGTGCCCTGCTTGTTGGGAGCACCCTTGCCGATCAGCGTGCGGCACGCGATCAGCGAAGGGCGCGGGTCGGCCTTCGCCTCGGCAAGCGCGCGGTCGATATCGGCGAAATCGTGCCCGTCGCAGGTCGTCACGTGCCAACCGGTCGCGATGTAACGCGCCTTGATGTCTTCGGAGGTGGACAGATCCGTCGCCCCGTCGATGGTGATGCGGTTGTCGTCCCACAGCACATTGAGGCGGCCAAGCCCCAGATGCCCGGCGAGCCCGATCGCCTCGTGATTGATGCCTTCCATCAGGCAACCGTCCCCAGCGATCACCCAGGTGCGGTGGTCGACGAGAGCCTCGCCGAACACGGCGTTGAGATGCCGCTCGGCCATCGCCATGCCCACCGCCATCGCCAGGCCCTGCCCCAGCGGGCCCGTGGTGCACTCCACCCCGTCGAGCAGGAAATTCTCGGGGTGGCCCGCGCAAGGGGAGCTGAGCTTGCGGAAGTTGCGGATGTCGCCAATCGTCGGCGCGGCATAGCCGGTGAGGTAGAGGAGGCTGTAGATCAGCATCGAGCCGTGACCGGCCGAGAGCACGAAGCGGTCACGGTCGGCCCACCCGGGCGCG
Organism: Porphyrobacter sp. AAP82; assembly: GCF_000331285.1. Taxonomy (GTDB): domain Bacteria; phylum Pseudomonadota; class Alphaproteobacteria; order Sphingomonadales; family Sphingomonadaceae; genus Erythrobacter. Next base: position 207,038 of record NZ_ANFX01000008.1, read on the forward strand.
GCGGGATCGAACTTCAGGTGCCGGGTGAACAGCACGCTCGCCACGTCGGCCATGCCCATCGGCATTCCCGGGTGGCCCGAATTGGCCGCCTCGACCGCGTCCATCGACAGGGCGCGGATGGCGTTGGCCATCGGCTGAAGGCGGGCGGCATCGAGGCTCATCGGCACGCTGTTCTCCTGCACGGACCGGTTTGACTGCAATCGCGCGATTCGACCCCGGTCCCGGTCGCGCTGTGCCATTGCCGAGGGGACGGGGGAGGTCAACCTTTGCCGCCGCCGATCCCCGTCTCGCGCCCCCGAGGCACTTATCAACAGCCCGCCCCAAGGCTTTGCGCCGCCTTGATTGTGTTGGTATCGTCTCTCCTCATGACCGCCGACCGCATCGCATCCGCGCTGACCCGCATCCAGGCCGCGATGGCGCGCATCGCTGCCGCGCGTGACGCTCTTGCAGCAGACGATGCCAGAGCCGGGAGCAGTTCGGCGCGGGTCGTCGAGCTGGTCAATGTCCATGAGAAGCTGCGCGAACAAGTCGCTGAGAGCCTTCGGGAACTTGACGATCTGCTGGCGGCGCTGGAGGAATAGGCGCAAGGCATGAGCACCGTCACCCTCAGCATCGGCCCCAAGAGTTACGCGGTCGCCTGTGCGGACGGGCAGGAGGCGCATATCCGCGCGCTGGGGGCGATGATCGCGGATAAATATGCGCAGCTCGGCAGCGCGCGCGCGCCGCTCGAGGCGCAGAATCTGGTCTTCGCCGCGCTGTTCCTCGCCGACGAGCTGGCCGAGGCAAGGATGCGGATCGCCGAAATCCCCGAGCCGGCCCCCGCGCCCGAACCCGATACCGCCGAACTCGATGCCGCGCGCGAGGTGATCGCGCGGCTCGAGGCCGAGCTGGCCGAAGCGCGCGAGATCGCCGCGCATCCGGCCCCCGCGCCCGAGGCCCCCGCCCCGTCACCGGTTCCGCAATTCGACCTGTTCGGGAGCGCACCTGCGGCCGCCGCCGTTGATGCGGACCTCGCCGCGCGGCTCGAAGCGCTGGCTGCTGCTGCCGAAGCCAGCGCCGCCGCGCTTGAAGCGGCGGCTGCCAGCGCCTAGATAGCCTGGCGGCGGGACTGCCCGGCACGAGCCGATTGAATATCCCTGAGGCTATAAGCAATCCAATGGGAGTTGTCCCTGCCCGGGTCCACTGGTTCGTCCGGGGGTCTCGGGCATACGGCGCCCACCTGACGTTAAAGGCGTCAGAGGATTTCTAGCGCAAACGACCCATGGTGGTTCCGTCACTTTCTTGTTTTCCGCATCGCCTCCGCGATGCGGTTCGTCCGGGGGCCCGGCCCTGCGGGCCACCCCTGTGGGCGCGCGTTCGCGCTTGCGGCCTGCGGCCGATAATCCTCCCCTTCAGGGGACGGGGACCACCGAAGGTGGTGGAGGGGCGAGCGGCCATCGCACTTGCCGCCATAAGACGCGGGGTCTACCGCTCGAAGCGATGACCCACCCCACCAAATCGGAACTCCGCCAACAGCTCCGCGCCGCGCGCCGTGCGCATGTTGCGGCGCTGCCGGACTCCATTCGCGGCCTGCTGTTCCATCGCCCCCCGGCCCCGCTCCTCGCACGGATCGGCGACGAGGCGGTGATCGGCCTCTACCACGCCGCCGCCCACGAGGCCCCTGCGAGCGGCTATGCGCGCTTCTTCCACGAGGCGGGGCACACCATCGCCCTCCCCCGCTTCGCCGCGCGCGGCGCCGCGATGACCTTCGCGCGCCACACCGACCCCCATGACGAGAGCGACCTTGAAGTCGGCCCCTTCGGCATGCTCCAGCCCGCCGCCGAGGCCGGGGCGCTGGTGCCGGACGTGCTGTTCGTGCCGTTGGTGGGGTTCACCCCCGATCTCGACCGGCTGGGGCAAGGCGGCGGGCATTATGACCGCTGGCTCGCGGAACATCCCCCGCAGCTGGCCGTTGGCCTTGCATGGGACGCACAGGCCTGCGCGACCCTGCCCACCGAACCCCACGACAAGCCGCTGGGTGCGGTCGTCACCCCCACCCGGATCTACGGAAGCCTCTGAACCATGCGCGAGACCCCGACCTGGCGAATTCCTCTCGGCATCTTCGCGTTGTTCATCGCCCTGATGGTCTACGGCATCGTGATCGCGCGCTATGCCCCCGACATCATCGGCGGCTGGCCGGGCGCGGCGCAGACCGTGGTCTACGTGATCCTCGGCCTTGTCTGGCTGCTGCCCTTGCGGCGCTTCCTGATCTGGATGGAGACCGGCAGCTGGAGCCCGCCGGAATAGCCAAAAGAAAAGGCGGACCGAAGCCCGCCTTGTCGCTGCCCCAAGGGCTGTCCGGGAGACAAGTGGCGCGAGTGACGGGGCTCGAACCCGCGACCTCCGGCGTGACAGGCCGGCGCTCTAACCGACTGAGCTACACCCGCGCATCTTGTCCTGAACGAGCGTTCCGGCAAGGCCGTCCCGCTCGTGGAGCAGCGCCATTAGGGCGGAGGCTTCGGGCTGTCAACGCCCTCTTGGCCTGCCTTGACGCAATAATTTCACCTAATCGACCAGCAGCAGCGCCGGGGTCTCGATCAGCCGCTTCATGCCCTGAATGAAGCTCGCCGCATCGTGCCCGTCGACCACGCGGTGATCGCAGGAGATCGAGATGTTCATCAGCTTGCGCCTGGCGATGCGCTCGCCTCCCATCCCGTCGGGGACGAACATCGGGCGCTCGACGATGCGGTTGGGGCCGATGATCGCGACCTCCGGCCGGTTGATGACGGGCGTGGTCGCAACGCCGCCCAGGGGCCCGAGCGAGGTGACGGTGAGGGTCGAGCCCGAGAGCTCCTGGGAGGTTGCCTTGCCGGTGCGGGCAGCCTCGGCCAGACGGCCGATCTCGCGGGCAAGCTGCCACAGGTTCAGGCCTTGCGCGTCGCGAATCACCGGCACCATCAAGCCGCTTGTCGTCTGCGCTGCCATCCCGAGATGCACCGCGCCATAACGGGTGACGACATTCGCCTCGTCATCGAAGCGCGCGTTGATCATCGGGAAGGCCGGAATGGTCTTGCAGATCGCGGTGATCAGCAGCGGCAGCATGGTGAGCTTCGGCCTGTCGCCCCGCGCAGCGTTCAGCTGCGCGCGCAGCTCTTCCAGATCGGTGACGTCGCACTCCTCGACATAGGTGAAGTGCGGGATGTGACGCTTGGCCGCGGCCATGTTCTGCGCGATGCGCTTCCTGAGACCGATCACCTTGATCGTCTCGTCGCCCCGCGCCTTGCCCGCCGCACCGAAGCCCCCGTTATAGGCGAGGAAGGCGTCAAGATCGGCGTGGCGCACGCGGCCATCGGCGGCGGGCCTGACCTGCGCAAGGTTGATGCCGAGATCGCGCGCGCGCTGGCGCACGGCAGGGGAGGCCAGAACCTTGGCCTCGGCCCGGTGTTGGGACGCAGGGGCCGGTGCTGCCGTGGCAGCCTCGCCGGCGTCCGAAGCAGCCGGCGATTCGGCCTCGATCCGCTCGGCCACCTCTTGCGAGGTCGGCGCATCGGACATGTCATCTTCGGCCTGCACGGCGGCGGCTTCGGCTTCCTCTTCGGTCACCTCGCCTTCGGTCTCGATCACCAGCAGCATCGCGCCGATCGCGACCACCTCGCCGGCTTCGCCCGCAAGCGCCGTCACCACACCCGACACCGGGCTTTCGATGTCGATCGTCGCCTTGTCGGTCATCACGTCGACGATGTGCTGGTCTTCCTCGACCCGGTCGCCGACCTTGACGTGCCATTCGACGACTTCCGCCTCGGCCACGCCTTCGCCCACGTCGGGCATTTTGAAGATGAATTTCGCCATGACGCGGTCAGTCCTTGAGCAGCTTGTCGATTGCCTCGCCGATGCGGACCGGGCCCGGGAAATAGGCCCATTCGAGGCTGTGGGGATAGGGCGTGTCGAAGCCGGTGACGCGTTCCACGGGCGCTTCGAGGTGGTAGAAACAGCGTTCGGTAACGAGCGCCGAAAGCTCCGCCCCGAAGCCCGAGGTGCGGGTCGCCTCGTGGACGACGAGGCAGCGCCCGGTCTTTGCGACCGAGGCTTCGATCGCCTTGATGTCGAGCGGGACCAGCGTGCGCAGATCGAGGATTTCGGCATCCACGCCCTTGGCCGCGCACACCGCCTCGGCGACATGGACCATCGTGCCATAGGCGAGCACGGTCAAGGCCTCGCCCTCGCGCACCGTGCGCGCCTTGCCGAGCGGCACCTTGTAATAGCCTTCCGGCACCACGGAATCGGGGTGCTTCTTCCACGGCTCGACCGGCTTGTCGTAATAGCCCGAGAACGGTCCGTTGTAGATGCGCTTGGGTTCGAAAAAGATGACGGGGTCATTGTCCTCGATCGCCGAAATCAGCAGGCCCTTGGCGTCATGGGGGGTTGCCGGGATCACGGTCTTGAGACCCGCCACATGGGTGAACAGCGCCTCGGGCGACTGGCTGTGGGTCTGGCCGCCGAAAATGCCCCCGCCGAAGGGCGAGCGCACGGTCATCGGCGCGATGTAATCGCCCGCCGAACGGTAACGCAGCCGCGCGGCTTCGGAGACCAACTGGTCGAGGCCGGGATAGATGTAGTCTGCGAACTGGATTTCCGGGACCGGCCGGAGCCCATAGGCCCCCATCCCCACCGCCACGCCAATGATCCCGCATTCGCTGATCGGGGTGTCAAAGACACGCGTCTTGCCGTGCTTGGCCTGAAGCCCGGCGGTGGCGCGGAACACGCCGCCGAAATAGCCGACATCCTCGCCCATGATGATCACGTCGGGATCGCGGGTCAGCATGATGTCGAGCGCTTCGTTGATCGCCTCGATCATGTTGAGGCGGCGCCCGGCGTCCTTGGCCCCGATCACGGCCTCGCCCAGAGTGGCAGGTTGCTCGCTCATCCAAAGGGCCTTTCGGTGCCGAACTTGGCGATGCGCTCGCGGATCGCCTGCTCGGCCTGCTCCTCGAGGTGCCAGGGGAGTTCCTCGTAGACGTCCTCGAACATGGTGTGGAACGGGTGGTGGAGGCCATGGCCCAGGATGCCGTTCTTCTCGGCTTCCTTGGTGGTCGTCTTGACCCGCTCGGCGCATTCGAGGTCCATCGCGCTCTGGCGCTCCTCGTCCCATTCGCCGATGGCGATAAGGTGGTTCTTGAGGCGGTTGACGGGATCGCCGAGCGGCCATTCATCGCGCTCTTGCGCAGAACGGTAGCCCGAGGGGTCGTCCGAGGTGGAGTGGCCTTCCGCGCGGTAGGTGAAGTATTCGATGAGGCTCGGCCCGTGATTGCCCCGCGCGCGGGTTGCGGCCCATTCGGCGGCAGCATAGCAGGCGAGCGGGTCATTGCCGTCGACGCGCAAGGCGGCAATGCCATAGCCAAGCCCGCGCGCGGCAAATGTGGTGCGCTCGGCGCCTGCAAAGCCCGAGAAGCTGCTGATCGCCCACTGGTTGTTGACCACGTTGAGGATGACCGGCGCGTTGTAGACGGCGGCAAAGGTGCAGGCCGAGTGGAAATCGCCCTCGGCGGTCGAGCCCTCGCCCACCCAGCTTGCCGCGATCCGGCTATCGCCCCGGCAAGCGCTCGCCATTGCCCAGCCCACCGCTTGCGGACACTGCGTGGCGAGGTTGCCCGAAATGCTGAAGAAGCTGTGCTCTCGGCTCGAATACATGATCGGCAGCTGGCGGCCCTTCAGCTTGTCGGCCTTGTTCGAATAGATCTGGTTGATCATCTCGATCAGCGGATAGCCGCGCGCGATCAGGATCCCCTGCTGGCGGTAGGAGGGGAAGATCATGTCGTCGCTGGCGAGCGCCATCGCGGGGGCGATCGAGGTTGCCTCTTCCCCGGTGCACTTCATGTAGAAGCTGGTCTTGCCCTGCCTTTGCCCGCGGAACATCCGCTCGTCGAAGGCGCGCACCAGCGCCATGTGGCCGAGCATGGTGCGCAAGCGATCGGGCGAAAGGCGCGGGTTCCAGGGGCCGTGCGCAAGGTTGTCGTCACCCAGCACCCGGACGAGACCATAGGCAAGGCCCGCCATCTGCGAGGGGTGGACGCCCTCGTCGGGACGCGGCTGGTCGCCGGGCGCGCCGATATCGATATGCGAGAAATCCGCGGTGTCGCCGGGGCGGTATCTGGGCTCGGGCACGTGCAGCGCAAGCGCCGGGCGGTTGCCCTCTGCGGGATTGCCAGAACCGGCCATATTGCGCGCTCTCCCCATGCCGGCACGCCGCGCGGGAGCGGGTGCGATCATTGCTTGAATACGTATTTTTATTTCACCGCCGGTGAGCGGTCAAGCACGGCGAGCGCGGCGGCCTCACACCGCAACAGGCGCGCTGATCGGGGGCAGCGGGGTGTAATCATGCACCACAAAGTCCTCGATCCGGTAGTCGAATATTGTTTCGGGCAGCCTTGTGATGGCGAGCCGCGGGTGGCCCTGCGGCTGGCGCGCAAGCTGCTCCGCGATGAGGTGCGCGTGGTTGAGGTAGAGATGCACGTCGCCCCCCATCCACACCAGCTCGCCCGGCTCCATCCCCACCTGCTGCGCGATCATCGCGGTGAGGAGCGCCGCCGACCACAGGTTGAACGGCAGGCCAAGCGCGACATCGCAAGAGCGCTGGTAGAGCAGGCAGTTGAGCCGCGCGCTGCTACCCTCCCCGCTGACGTGGAACTGGTAGGTCTTGTGGCACGGCGGCAGCGCCATGCGGTCAAGCTCGGCAACGTTCCAGCCCTCGATGATGTGGCGGCGGCTGCCGGGTGCGGTGCGCAGACTCTTGATCACCTGCGCGATCTGGTTGATGCCTTCGCCCTTCTCGTAGAGCCCGTCGGGACGGTAGCGGTAGGTCGGCCAGTCCACCCACTGCTTGCCATAGACCGGACCGAGATCGCCCCAGCGGAGGGCGAAGGCCTCGTCCTCGGCGATGCTCTGGACGAAATCCTCGAGGCTGACCTGATCGCCCGTCTCGCGCACATAGCGCGCGTGGGGCCACTCGTTCCAGATCTTGACGCCCTGGAGCACCAGCGGGCGAATGTTCGTCTCGCCGGTCAGGAACCACAGCAATTCACGCGTCGCGGTCTTCCAGTAGACACGCTTGGTGGTGAGCAGCGGCATGGCGCCGCCGCCAAGATCGAATCGCAACATCGCCCCGCACACCGAACGCGTGCCGATCCCGGTGCGGTCGATCCGTTCGCTCCCGGTCTGCCAGATCTGCCGCATCAGATCGAGATACTGCTGTTCAGGGTGGGCTGGTGCCGGGGAAGAGAAGGGAATCGCGCTGCTGGCCATGGGCGCGACTATAAGCCGCAATTGCCCGCTTGCCACCATGCCCATCCACACCTATAGGGCGCGCCTTGCCTCGACCCGCAGGGCCTTCCGGGCGCGCGGGAACGACACGGTCGGGGAGTAGCTCAGCCTGGTAGAGCACTGTCTTCGGGAGGCAGGGGCCGGAGGTTCGAATCCTCTCTCCCCGACCATAACTACCTGAAAAACAAGTGGTATTTTTTGGGCCAGTTGGAGCACTGTCTCTTTCAGGGTCCGGTTTGGGGTCCGGTTTCGATTTTTATCTGAATCTCTTTCGCGGTCGAATCCGAACAATGACTACTGGTCACAGTTTCTTCGTTGGATCACTGTCTTCTTTTGGGGACGCACAAGCGACGGTATTCTAGCCCGGCCGTCGAAGCCGAGCGGCCCGTCCTATCGCTGTTGACGTGACCCCCTGATTTTCCTCCACGAGCGATTAGAGTCTGGCCTGAAGGAAGGACAGACGAT
>NZ_ANFX01000009.1 GCF_000331285.1 Porphyrobacter sp. AAP82
CGCCGCCGCCGCCACGCCCGCGGCCGCCGCGACGATTGCCGCCGCCGTTGCCGCCGCCGCCATGGCCCTGGCCCTGCGGACGACCACCGCCCGGACGACCGCCCGGCCCGGCCTTGGCCGAAGGCTGGCGGCGGTCACCCTGCGGGCGGCCTTCGCCCTGCTGCGGACGCCGTTCGCCGCGCGGGGCTTCGGCATGGCGACGCTCGCCGCCGCCGCCGGCACGGTCATGCTGCGGACGGCCCTGCGGCTTGCCCTGCGCCGGGCGACGCTCGCCTTCGGGACGACGCTCGCCTTCGCGGCGCTCGCCCTTGGGGGCGCCGCGCTGGCCGAGCGGACGGGCCTGCACCCGCTTGACCGGCTGGCGGGGCGCAGGCTTTTCCGGCCCCTCGCCTTCGACCACCGCGCGGAAATTGTCCGGCAGCGGCAGCCGCTCCAGCTCGGCGCCGGTCACCTTGCGAATGTCCTTCAGGTAAGCGCGCTCGTCCTCGGCACAGAAGGCGATCGCAATGCCATCGCGGCCCGCGCGCGCTGTCCGGCCGATGCGGTGGACATACTGCTCGGGCACGTTGGGCAGCTCGTAATTGATGACGTGGCTCACCCCCGGAATGTCGATCCCGCGCGCGGCGACATCGGTCGCGATCAGGATCGGCACGCGCGCCTTCCTGAATTCGTCCAATGCGCGCTGGCGCTGCGGCTGCGACTTGTTGCCGTGGATCGCGTTGGCCTCGATCCCGCTCTGGCTGAGCTTCTTCACCACCCGGTCCGCGCCGTGCTTGGTGCGGGTGAAGATCAGGATCCGCTCGAACTCGCCGGGCACCTGATGGCGGCGCTGGAGGATCATCTGGAGCAGCGAGAGCTTTTCGTCCTGCTGGACCATGAAGAGATACTGGTCGATGCGTTCGGCCGTGGTGCTCTCGGGCGTCACCGAGACCTGCACGGGGTTGTGGCAATAGCCGCTCACCAGTTCCTTGATCGCCTTGGGCATGGTCGCGCTGAAGAACAGCGTCTGGCGCTCCTTCGGGGCAAGCTCGCGGATCTTCCTCAGCGCGTGGATGAAGCCGAGGTCGAGCATCTGGTCGGCCTCGTCGAGCACGAGGATCTCGATGCCTGCAAGGTTGAACGCCTTCTGGTCGACAAGGTCGAGCAGGCGCCCCGGGGTCGCCACCAGAATGTCGGTCCCGCGGTGGAGCTTGTTGCGATCCTTGCCCACCGAAGTGCCGCCGACGATGCACTGCACCTTGAGACCGGCGAGCGCGCCGTAATCCTTGGCGCTGTCGGCGATCTGCACCGCCAGTTCGCGGGTCGGGGCCAGCACCAGCATGCGGCACGACTTGAAGGGACAAGGCTTGTCGGCCTCGCGCAGGCGGTCGATGCTGGGGAGCATGAAGGCGGCGGTCTTGCCGGTCCCGGTCTGCGCAATGCCGAGGAGGTCGCGGCCCTTGAGCACCGGCGGGATCGCCTGCGCCTGGATCGGGGTGGGAATGGTGTAGCCCTTCATGTCGAGGGCCTGAAGCACGGGCTGCGACAGCCCAAGGTCAGCGAAAGTGGTCATGTTGATGGTACTCGCAAATATGCTGCGACGCGCGCTGGAGCGTGCCGGACGCATATCGTCCACGGGCACGCCACGCGCGGCGCGGGGGTTGAAACCGCCCGCGTGAAAAGGGAAGTCTTGGAGGTAGAACCGAGGCGCGGCCGGGGCGGATTTTTGTCAGAGTTCCGCCGCTTCACGCATGGCTAGCGCGCTTCGATCGGGGGCAGGTGGGCGCAAAGCGCGCGAAAGTCAATCGAATACGCGATCACCCCAGCCCGGCCGCCGCCATCAGCGCCTTCGTCGAAGGGTCGAACTCCCCCTCCCCGCTCTCGATCTGCTTGGCGATGGCCTTGCCGAGCTCGACCCCGAACTGGTCGAAGGGGTTGATCCCCATCAAGACCGCGCCCGCAAAGGTGCGCTGCTCATGGAAGGCGATCAGCGCGCCCAAGGCCGCCGCGTCGCAATCGTCAACGAGGAAGGTGGTCGAGGGCCGGTCGCCGGCATAGGCGCGCGCGGGGTCGTCGGAAGGTTTGCCCGCCATCAGCGCGGCGCCTTGGGCGAGGCAGTTCATCAAGAGGATGCGGTGATGCGCCGGGTCGAGATCGTCGCCGGGCGCGATGCTGGCGATGAAGTCGACCGGGATCAGGTGCGTGCCCTGGTGCAGCAGCTGGAACACCGCGTGCTGTGCATCGGTCCCCACCCCGCCCCAGGTGATCGCTGCCGTCGCGCCGTCGACGGGCGCGCCGTCAACCGTCACGCTCTTCCCGTTCGATTCCATTTCGAGCTGCTGGAGATAGTCGGGCAGCAGCGCGAGGCGTTCGTCATAGGCGAACACCGCGCGGGTCTGGCAGCCGCGAAGGCGCGTGTAATAGAGGTCGGCGAAGGCCGCCAGCAGGGGCGCATTGGCGCGGCCCTCGGCCTCGCGGAAATGATCGTCGACCGCCTTGGCTCCGGCCAGCATCTGCCGGAACTCGTCCATGCCCGTAGCAAGCGCGACGGGAAAGCCGATGCTCGAGAACAGCGAATAGCGCCCGCCCACGCTCTCGGGGAAAGGCAGGATGCGGGTCTCGTCCACCCCCCACTCGACCGCCTTGCCGGGCGCCGCGGTGAGCGCGACGACACGCCCGCCCGGGTCCTCGACGCCATTGTCGGCGAGCCATTTCAGCGCGCTCGCCGCATTGGTCATGGTCTCGATGGTGGTGAAGGTCTTGGAGGCGACCGCGATCAGCGTGGTCTCGGGGTCGCAGCCGCGAAATGCCTGTTCGAGCGCGAGGCCGTCGATATTGGAGACCACGTGGACATCGACCAGCGCCAGATCGCGGGTCAGCGCGTCGATCGCCAGCGCCGGGCCCAGCGCCGATCCGCCAATGCCGATGGCGATGCAGTGCCTGATCTCGCCCAGCGCGCCCTCGTGGATGGCTTCGACCAGCATGCCCATGCGGGCGAGCAGCGCCTCGGCCTCCTCGACTTGGGGCCCGGTGCCGCTGCCGCGCAGCGCGCCGTGGGTGGCGGCGCGGCCTTCGGTGACATTCACGATCCCCCCGCCGAACAGATTTTCGCGCGCAGCGCCAAAGCCTGCCGCCTCGGCCAGCGCCTCGAAGGCGGTCAGGGCCGCGTCCGACAGGTGGGTCTTCGAAAAATCGATCCGCATCCCCGCCTCGGCGCTGCTGCCGGGTTGCACCGGCCAGGCGATCCGGCGGGTCAGCGCCTCGTGGCGTCCCGGGTCTGCCGCGAACAGTTCGGCGAGAGATGCCTGCGGCAATCCGCGCAAACCCGCCCAAGCCGCTGCCGTGTCGCCAATCGTGCCCATCGCCGTTCCCCTTTGCGCAAGTGTGCGGCTGCGAGTAAGGGCAAGGGCGATGGATGTTAAGACCCAATCGCACGGGGGATCGCCGCCCGCCGCAGACGGCGCCCGCACGGGCGAGAGCTGGGGCGGCTTCGCGTGGTTCCTGGTCAAGCTGTTGCTGGCGGTGCTGGCTTTCAGGGTATTCGTATTCTCGCCCTTCTCGATCCCGACCGAGAGCATGCTGCCGCGCCTGATGACCGCCGATTACCTGCTGGCGGCCAAGTGGCCCTACGGCATCTCGCGCCATTCGCTGCCCTTCGATCTCGCCCTGCCCGAAGGGCGGCTGCTGCCGCGCACGCCGGAGCGCGGTGATATCGTGATCTTCAAGCACCCGGTCGACGGGCAGGACTATATCAAGCGCGTCATCGGCCTTCCCGGGGACCGGGTGGCGGTGGTGAGCGGGCAGGTGGTGCTCAACGGCGCGCGGGTGGCGCGCGTGGAGGTTGCCGACGTGCTGGTGCCGGTCTCTGCCAATACCGGCTGCGGCTGGGGCGGCGTTGCCGGGCGCGGCGCGGATGGCGAGGTGTGCCGCTATACCGCCTTCCGCGAGACCCTGCCGAACGGGCGCGCCTACACCGTGCTCGAGTTCGGGGCGACGCAGGCCGACAGCGTCTCGGAGAGGGTCGTGCCGCCCGGCACCCTGTTCGTGATGGGCGACAACCGCGACAGCTCGCTCGACAGCCGCTTCCCGGCCGAGGCAGGGCAAGGCGTGAGGTTCGTCTCGCAGGACCTCCTGGTCGGGCGCGCGGCGGTGATCGTGTGGTCGACCGACGGCAGCGCGCAGTGGCTCAACCCGGTCTCGTGGTTTGCGGCCGCGCGCTGGGACCGGATCGGCAACACCCTGTGACCGGCAGCCTCGTCCCCGAAACCCGCGCCTGGCTCGAGGCGCAAGGCTTTGCTCCTGCCGGGGACGCGCCGTGGCTGGAGGCGCTGACGCATGGCAGCTTCAACGGCTCGGGCGCGGACGAGGCTGATTATCAACGTCTTGAATTTCTTGGTGATCGTGTCCTCGGCCTATCGGTCGCCGCGTGGCTGTTCCGCGCCGGTGACGCGCCCGAGGGCCGCCTCTCGCAACGTCTCAACGCGCTCGTCAGCGGGGCGACCTGCGCACGCATTGCGCGGACCATCGGGCTCCCGCAGCACATCCGCCTCGGCAAGCAGGCGCGCGACGACGGCGGCGCGGACAGCGACAAGATCCTCGGCGATGTGATGGAGGCGCTGATCGGCGCCTGCTTCATCGCCCACGGCTTCGACGCCGCGCAGGGCCTTATCTACCGGCTGTGGGCGCAGGAGCTTGAAGGCGATGTCGGCAAGGCCAAGCATCCCAAGAGCGCGCTTCAGGAATGGGCCGCGGGCAACCGGCGGATGGCCCCGCTCTACGAGGTCACCGACCGCTCCGGCCCCGATCACGCTGCCCGCTTCACCGTGCGCGTCACGGTGAGGAACGTCGGCAGCGCCGAGGCGACCGCGACCAGCAAGGGCGAGGCCGAAAAGCTCGCCGCCAAGGCGTTCCTCGAGCAGTTCGGGTGATTTGTTCCCTAAATGTTTCACGTGGAACATTTGCGCGGATGATGCAAGAAGGTTTCTTATGACAGATACGCCCCCCACCCGCTGCGGTGTCGTCGCGGTGCTTGGCGCGCCCAACGCCGGCAAGTCCACGCTGGTCAACGCCCTCGTCGGCCAGAAGGTCGCGATCACCTCCGCGAAGGCGCAGACGACCCGCGCGCGGATGCTGGGGATCGCGCTGCACGAGCTGGAGGGCGCGCCCACGCAGATGATATTGGTCGACACCCCCGGCATCTTCGCCCCCAAGCGCCGCTTGGACCGCGCGATGGTGAGCGCCGCATGGGAGGGCGCCGAGGCGGCCGATGCGGTGCTCTTGATGGTCGATCCGATCAAGCAGCGCCGCCATGAACTGGAGCCGCTGCTGGAGACGCTGGCCGGGCGGCCCGAGCGCAAGATCCTCGTCCTCAACAAGGTCGACCGCGCCAAGAAGGAGCCGCTCTTGGTGCTCGCGCAGGAACTCACCGCCAAGGTCGATTTCGCCGAGGTGTTCTTCATCTCGGCCCTGACCGGCGAGGGTGTGGGCGAGTTGAAGGACCACCTCGCGGCGATGATGCCCGAGGGCGAATGGATGTATCCCGAGGATCAGGTGTCCGACGCCTCCGAACGCCTCCTCGCCGCCGAGATCACCCGCGAACAGCTCTACCAGCAGCTCCACGAGGAACTGCCCTACGACAGCGCGGTGCGCCCCGAGAAATACGAGGTGCGCCCCGATGGCAGCGTGGAAATACACCAGCAGATCGTCGTCACCCGCGACAACCAGCGCGCAATCGTGCTCGGCAAGGGCGGCTCCAAGATCAAGGCGATCGGCGCCGCGGCGCGGGCCGAGCTGGCCGAGGTGCTGGGGGTCAAGGTGCACCTCTTCCTGCACGTGAAGGTGTTGGAGAATTGGGCCGAAGACAAGGAAATCTTTGAGGAAATCGGGCTGGATTGGGTGCGGTGATAGATACGAACTTCCTGTGGAAACAGGTGGGGAATGACGTGACCCCCTGATTTTCCTCCACGAGCGATTAGAGTCTGGCCTGAAGGAAGGACAGACGATG
>NZ_ANFX01000010.1 GCF_000331285.1 Porphyrobacter sp. AAP82
CATCGCTCAGCGCTTGTCCAGCGGAATGTAATCGCGCTCCGTGGGTCCGGTGTAGAGCTGGCGCGGACGCCCGATCTTCTGGCCGGGATCCGAGATCATCTCGTTCCACTGCGCCACCCAGCCCACGGTGCGGGCGAGGGCAAAAAGCGCGGTGAACATCGTGGTCGGGAAGCCGATCGCCGAGAGGATGATGCCCGAATAGAAGTCGACATTGGGGAACAGCTTCTTCTCGATGAAGTAGGGATCGTTCAGCGCGATTTCTTCGAGCTGGAGCGCGGTCTCGAACAGCGGGTCGGTGACCTTGAGGCTTTCGAACACCTCGCGCACGGTCTTCTGCATCACCGTCGCGCGCGGGTCGTAGTTCTTGTAGACGCGGTGGCCGAAGCCCATCAGGCGGAAGGGGTCGTTCTTGTCCTTGGCGCGCTCGATGTAATGCGGGATGCGGTCGGGCGTGCCGATTTCGCGCAGCATGTTGAGCGCGGCCTCGTTCGCGCCGCCATGCGCCGGGCCCCACAGGCAGGCGATGCCGGCCGCGATGCAGGCAAACGGGTTCGCGCCCGAGGAACCCGCCAGACGCACCGTCGAGGTCGAGGCGTTCTGCTCGTGATCAGCGTGGAGGATGAAGATGCGGTCCAGCGCGCGCTCGACCACCGGGTTCACCACATAGGGCTCGGCCGGCACGCCGAAGGTCATGCGCAGGAAGTTGCCGGTATAGCTCAGCGAATTGTCGGGATAGACGAAAGGCTGGCCGACCGAATACTTGTAGGCCATCGCCGCGATCGTCGGCATCTTGGCGATCAGCCGGTGCGAGGCGATCATGCGCTGCTGCGGATCGGAGATGTCGGTGCTGTCGTGATAGAAGGCCGACAGCGCGCCGACCACGCCGCACATCACCGCCATCGGGTGTGCGTCGCGGCGGAAACCGCGGTAGAAGGTCATCAGCTGCTCGTGCAGCATGGTGTGGCGGGTGATGGTGTAGGTGAAGTCCGCCAGTTCCTGCTGGCCCGGCAGCTCGCCGTTCAGGAGCAGGTAGCTGACCTCCATGAAGCTCGAATCCTCGGCCAGCTGGCCGATCGGATAGCCGCGGTGGAGCAGCACGCCTTCATCGCCGTCGATGTAGGTAAGCGCGCTTTCGCAGCTTGCGGTCGAGGTGAAGCCCGGGTCGAAGGTGAAGGCACCCGTCTGCGCATAGAGCTTGCGGATGTCGATCACGTCGGGGCCGGTGCTGCCCGCGAGCACGGGGTATTCGTGCGTCTGGCCGCCGAATTCGAGTTTCGCCGTCTTGTCTGCCAAGATCTGTCTCCTGTCCAAAATCCCTGTTCCGGCCCCCCGGCCGGGTGCTTGAGGCCGGTGCGAACCGGCTCAGGCGGCCTGCGCGTCGAGCCGGGCCAGCGCCTCGTCTCGTCCGAGCAGAACCAGAACATCGAATATCCCCGGTGACGTGGTGGTCCCCGTCAGCGCCGCGCGCATCGGCTGCGCCAGCTTTCCGAGACCCAATCCCTGTGCCTCGGCAAGCGCCTTCGTAGTGGCTTCGAGCGCCTCGCTTGTCCAGTCGTTTTCGGCCCTCAGCGCCTCGTAAATCTTGCGCAGGATGGCGCGCGCGTCCCCCTCGAGCAGACTGGCAGCCTTCTCGGTCATCACCAGCGGCCGCTTGGCGAAGAGGAATGCAGCGCCTTCAACCACTTCATTCAGGTTCTTCGCGCGCACCTTGAGCACCGGCATGGCCCGCGCCAGCAGGCCCGCGTCGGCACCATCGCCGATGCGGGCGGCAGCCAGCGCGGCAAGGCGGGCATCATCGGCCTCGCGCAGGTAGTGGCCGTTCAGGTTTTCGAGCTTCTTGATGTCGAAACGCGACGGGCTCTTGCCAACCCCGGCAAGGTCGAAGAGCGCGATCGCCTCCTCGCGGGTGATTTCCTCGCGGTCGCCGTGACCCCAGCCAAGCCGCAGCAGGTAGTTGAACAGCGCCTCGGGCAGGATGCCGAATTCGTCGCGATAGGCCTCGACCCCGAGCGCGCCGTGGCGCTTCGACAGCTTCGCCCCGTCGCTGCCGTGGATCAGCGGGATATGGGCGTAGACCGGGTCCGGCCAGCCGCCTTCGATGGCGTCCATCGCGCGAATGATCGGCAGCTGGCGGAAGGCGTTGTTGAGATGATCGTCGCCGCGGATCACGTGGGTCACGCCCATGTCGTGATCGTCCACCACCACCGCGAGCATGTAGGTCGGCGTCCCGTCGGCGCGCAGGATGATATAGTCGTCGAGCTCCTCGTTCCTCACCGTCACCGGGCCCTGGACCCGGTCGTGGATCGTCACCTCGCCGCTCTCGGGGGTCTTGAGGCGGATGACGAAGGGCGCGCCTGCGGGGGCCTCGGAAGGATCGCGGTCGCGCCAGCGCCCGTCATAGCGCAACGGCTGCTTGCTGGCGCGCTGCTCCTCGCGCATCGCCTCGAGCTCTTCGGGAGTGGCAAAGCACTTGTAGGCGTGGCCCGCCTTGAGGAGCTGCCACGCCACCTCGGCATGGCGCTCGGCGCGGTCGGACTGGAACAGCGGGGGGGCATCGTAATCGAGGCCCATCCAATCCAGCCCCTCGATGATCGCGTCGATCGCTTCCTGGGTGCTGCGCTTGCGGTCGGTGTCCTCGATGCGCAGCAGCGTGCGCCCGCCGTGGTGACGGGCATAGAGCCAGTTGAACAGCGCAGTGCGCGCGCCGCCGATATGCAGGAAGCCGGTGGGCGAGGGTGCGAAGCGGGTCACGACCTCGCCGCCCGGGCTTGTCGGAGTGGTGCTGCTTTCGCTTGCCATGGGCTTTGCTTTCCTGTTCAATTCGAGCGGCTTGGGGCAGGGCAGGCCGGTCGGGGGACAAGCCGATGCGCGATGGGCCGATCATTCCGATGGGAGAGGATCCGGGCAGACCGGAAGCCGCTGCCGATCCGCGCCCGCGCCCTTGGCAAAGTGCGCGGGGCTTGTCCAGCATCGCCGGCGGGCCGGCTCGTCCCGGCGATGCGGCAGAGGCCTTCCTCGCCGGCGCCGGGTTCGAGCGCGCGCCGTGGATCGCGGTGATCTTCGCGGCCGGCATCATCACCTGGTTCGCGCTGCCGCACCCGTGGCAATGGCTGGCGGCGATGGCCGGCGGCGCAGGCCTGGCGCTTGCCGCGCTGGCGCTCTGGCCGCCGGGAACCGCGGCCGACGAGACCCGCGCGAACCTCAGGCTGGCGGCGATCGTCTGCGGCCTGGTCTTCGCTTTCGGCGTGGCGACGGTGTGGGCGCGCTCGGCCATCGTCGGAGCCCCGCCGATCGCGCGTCCGGCGGTGGTGCTGATCGAGGGGCGGGTGCTCGGCCGTGAGGACCAGCCGGGCGAGGGACGCCTGCGGCTGACGCTGGCGATGCGCGATGCCGAGGCGGGGCGGGCGCTCAAGGTCAGGGTCAATGTGCCTCTGGACGCGCTGGGCAAGGGCGGGCCGCCGGCCGGTCTTGCCGAGGGGGCGGTGGTGCGGCTGCGCGCGCGGCTGATGCCGCCGGCCTCGCCGATGCTGCCGGGGAGCTATGACTTTGCCCGCGCGGCGTGGTTCCAGGGGCTTGCGGCGACCGGGACGATGGTCGGCGGGCTGACGGTCGTCGCAGCCGCGCCGGAGGGTGAGGGCCTCGCCCGCTGGCAGCGTGCACTTGCCGCGCATGTGCGCGCCGCAGTGCCGGGTTCGCCGGGCGCGATCGCGGCGGCCTTTGCCAGCGGCGACCGCGGCGGCATCGCCGAGGCCGACGAGGCGGCGATGCGGGATTCGGGCCTCACCCACCTGCTTTCGATCAGCGGGCTGCACGTCAGCGCGGTGATCGCTGCGGCCTATTTCGCAGTGCTGCGGCTGCTGGCCTTGTGGCCCGCGCTGGCGCTGCGGTTGCGCCTGCCGGTCGTCGCGGCGGCGAGCGGGGCGCTGGTCGGGATCGCCTACACCCTCCTCACCGGGGCCGAGGTGCCGACCGTGAGGAGCTGCGTCGCCGCGCTGCTTGTGCTCGGCGCGCTGGTGCTGGGGCGCGAGGCGCTGTCCATGCGGATGGTGGCGGTTGCCGCCGGCTTCGTCCTGCTGCTGTGGCCCGAGAGTGCCATCGGCCCCAGTTTCCAGATGAGCTTTGCCGCGGTCCTTGCCATCGTCGCGCTCTCGAACAGCGCGCCGGTGCATGCCTTCCTTGCCCACCGCGAGGAGCCGTGGTGGATGCATACGGGGCGGCGCACGGTGATGCTGTTCGTCACGGGCGTTGTCATCGAGCTGGCGCTGATGCCGATCGTGATGTTCCATTTCCACCGCGCCGGGATGTACGGCGCGCTTGCCAATGTGGTGGCGATCCCGCTTGTCACCTTCGTCGCCATGCCGCTGATCGCGCTGGCGCTGGTCTTCGACCTTGCGGGACTGGGCTGGCCGTTCTGGTGGGTGGTGGAGCAGGCGCTCGTGCTGCTCGTGGGGATCGCGCATGTCACCGCCGGACAGGCCGGAGCGGTGCGCCTGATGCCGCAGATCAGCGCTCTGGCGGTGGCGCTGTTTGCGGCAGGGGCCTGTGGCTCGGCCTGTGGCGCGGAAGGGTGCGGCTTGCCGGACTGGTGCCGGTCGCCGCGGCGAGCGTGATGGTGGCGCTGACCCCGGTTCCCGACATCCTGGTCACCGGCGACGGCCAGCAGGTCGGGATCACGATGCGCGGCCCGGACGGGAGCACGCGGCTTGTCAGCCTGCGCGACAGCCGCTCATCCTACACCCGCGACAACCTCATGGAGCTGGCGGGGGTCGGAGCCGAGCCGGTGCCGCTCGCCGCCTGGCCGGACGCGCGGTGCTCGGAGGCGTTCTGCACCCTCACCGTCGCGCGCGGGGGGCGGTCATGGGTGCTCCTGCTCGGCCGGGACCGCAGCCGGGTCGAGGAGCGCGCGCTCGCTGCCGCCTGCGCCGAGGCCGACATCGTCGTGGCCGAACGCTTTCTCCCGCGCTCGTGCCGCCCGCGCTGGCTCAAGGCCGACCGGCGCTTCCTCGAACGCTCGGGCGGCATCGCCATCGACCTTGCCGCCGGGCGGATCACCACCGTCGCCGCCGGGCAGGGCGAGCATGGCTGGTGGCAGGTGCCCGAGGAGCGGGCAGGGCCTCGAGGCCCCGCCCCTTCGGATCCGGCACCCGCCGCCCAGATCGGCGAAGCTCCTGCCGCTACCGCAGCTCAGTGATAGCGGCGCAGCAGGCCTGCAAGCTTGCCCTGCACCTCGACCTCGTCCGGGCGGTAGAACTGCGGATCATAGGTCGCGTTGGCCGGATCGAGCCGCACCTGTCCGTTCTCGCGGCGCAGATATTTGAGCGTTGCCTCCTCGCCGCGCACCAGCGCCACGACGATCTCGCCATCGCGGGCGGTGTTGGTGCGGCGGACCAGCGCGAAATCGCCGTCGAAGATGCCGGCCTCGATCATCGAGTCCCCCGACACCTCGAGCGCATAATGCTCGCCCGGGCCGAGCAGGGCGGCCGGGACCGGCAAGGTCGACTGGCCTTCGAGCGCCTCGATCGGCGCGCCGGCGGCGATGCGGCCGTGGAGCGGGACCTCGATCACGTCGTTGGCCGGCTTCGCCACGCGCGGCGCGGGGGAGGGCATGGCCACCACATTGTCCGCCGCAGGCGCAGCCGCGCGGGCCGGCGTCGTCATGCCCGGTTCACGGATCACCTCGAGCGCACGCGCGCGGTTGGGCAGGCGGCGCAGGAAGCCGCGTTCCTCGAGCGCGGAGATCAGCCGGTGCACGCCCGACTTGCTCTTCAAATCGAGCGCTTCCTTCATCTCCTCGAAACTTGGAGAGATGCCGGTTTCTTCCAGACGCTTCTGGATGAACTGGATGAGCTCGTGCTGTTTGGCCGTCAGCATTGGTCAATTCTCCTGTGGTCGCACTCACGCCTGCCGCAGGGCAGAGCGTGCCAATCCCTTGCGTGCGCCAAGAGGCACCCTTCAATGGTGCTTTGTCTGCACTTGCCGTTCGCCATTAAGGTGAACGAACAAGGAACAATTAGGCAACCCGTTCGTGCAAGTCAAGCCTGCGCCGTCCGCAACCCGCGCAATTCAGCCATTCTGGAGCAGGAACACCGGCACCGCCTCTCCGGCGCTGACCGCTCCCGAGCCTGCCGGGCGGTCGATCAGCGCGTCCGCCGCCGCCAGCGCCGCGAGCGCCGAGGAGTCCTGCGATCCGGCAAGCCGCACGCGCCCGCCCTCGACCACCGCGCGCAGGAACTCGCGGCGCCGCTCGGTCGGCGGCAGGTCCTCGCCCGCGGTCATGGTGACGGCGCGCGGCAGCGGGTCGGGATCGCCCGTCGCGGCGCGCACCAGCGGCAAGGCGAAGAGGATGGCGGTGACGAAGCTCGACACCGGGTTGCCGGGCAGGCCGAGGATCACCTGTGTGCCTCTGGTGGCGACCAGCAGCGGCTTGCCCGGCTTGATCGCGACCTTCCAGAACGCCGTCCCGGCGCCCCATGCGGCGAGCGCGGGCTTGATGAGGTCGTGATCGCCCACCGAGGCCCCGCCGGAGGTGACGAGGAGGTCCGCCCCCTCGGCCTGCACCAGGGCAGCGGCGAGCGCGTCGCGGTCATCGGGCACGGGGCCGATGCGGGTCACCTCGCAGCCCAGCGGGGCCAGCATCGCGGCGATCATCGCCGCGTTGCTGGCGGGGATCTGGTGGGGGAGGCAGGCGGCAGGGTCGGCACTGAGCTCGTCGCCCGAGTCCATCACCGTAACCCGCAGCCGGCGCGTCACCGTCACCGCGCCGTGCCCGCCAGCCAGCGCCAGCGCGAGGCGGGCCGGAGTGATGCGGGTGCCGCGGGGCAGCAGCAGGTCGCCGGTGCGGAAGTCGAACCCGCGCGGGCGGATGTGGCGGCCGGGCGGCGGGAGCCCGGCTGCGGTCACGGTGTCGCCCTCGCGCACCGCGTCCTCCTGGAGCAGCACCCGGTCAGCGCCTTCGGGCACCACCGCGCCGGTCGAGACGCGCACCGCCTCGCCCGCCCCGAGCGCAGCCGCATGGGGCGCGCCGGCGCGGCTCTCGCCCGCCACGTGCCACGGCCCCTCGCCGGGGCCCAGCGCATAGCCGTCCATCGCCGACAGGTCGGCGGGCGGCTGCGTGCGGGCGGCGTGGAGGTCGGCGGCGAGCCTGCGCCCGAGCGCGGCTTCCGCCGCCACCCCCTCCCCCGGCAGCTGCGGCGCCAATGCCAGCAGCCGCGCCTGCGCGTCCTCCAGACCGAGCAGGTCGCTCAAGCCCCGGCCTCGTCGGCGGCCTGCCAGTCGCCCGACTTGCCGCCGCTCTTGGCGACAAGGCGCAGGCCCTCGATCACCATGCCCTTGTCGATCGCCTTGGCCATGTCGTAGATCGTCAGCAGCGCGACCGAGGCGGCGGTCAGCGCCTCCATCTCCACCCCGGTCTTGCCGGTCAGCGAGGCGGTGGCGGTGACGCGGATCGCGCGCTCCTCATAGGCGAACTCGACATCGACCGCCTCCAGACCGAGCGGATGGCACAGCGGGATCAGCTCGCCGGTGCGCTTGGCGGCCATGATGCCCGCGATCCGCGCCGCGCCCAGCACGTCGCCCTTGGGCGCGTTGCCTTCGCGGATCGCGGCGAGCACGTGCGGGCCCATCGTGATCCGCCCGCTCGCCACCGCGCGCCGCGCCGTCGCGGCCTTGCCCCCGACATCGACCATCCGCGCCGCACCGGCATCGTCGAGATGGGTGAGTCGCGTGCCCCCTTCGTTCACGCCCGCACCTCCCGGGCTGAACCGATGCGCGTGTAGGAGACACATGAGACACTGTCCTGGAGCGGAAAACCCGACCCGGCGGGCCGGTCGCTGAAGGCGGCAGAAAGGGAGGGGGCGGCGCAGGTCATGGGCTCACTCTTGCCAAATTCGCAGGCTGTAGGACAGAGCCCGTTTCGCACCTCTGCGCGCGCGGCGCTCTGCTTCAGGCCGCGCCCGTCAGCAGCGCGGCGGTCGCGGCGGCGAGATCGTCCTGCCGCATCAGGCTTTCGCCGACGAGGAAGGTGCGCACCCCTGCCGCCGCCAGACGCTGGCAATCGGCGTGGCTGTTGATCCCGCTCTCGCCGACCAGCAGCGTGCCTTGCGGCGCGCGCGGGGCGAGCCTTTCGGTCACGGCGAGCGAGGTGGTGAAGGTCTTGAGGTCGCGGTTGTTGACTCCGATCAGGCGCGAGGCGAGGACGCGCGCGGCGCGTTCCAGCTCGGCCTCGTCATGCACCTCGACCAGCACGTCCATGCCCTGTTCGCGCGCGGCGGCTTCGATCTCGGCCATCGCGCTGTCTTCCAAGGCGGCGACGATGACGAGGATCGCATCGGCGCCGATG
Organism: Porphyrobacter sp. AAP82; assembly: GCF_000331285.1. GTDB lineage: Bacteria > Pseudomonadota > Alphaproteobacteria > Sphingomonadales > Sphingomonadaceae > Erythrobacter. Next base: position 8,339 of record NZ_ANFX01000010.1, read on the forward strand.
GCGCGCGCCTCGAGGCACTGCCAGGGATCGACCATGAAGTCCTTGCGCAGCACCGGCAGGGCGCAGGCATTGCGGGCCGCGACGAGGTAATCCTCGTGCCCCTGGAAATAGGGCGCGTCGGTCAGCACCGAGAGGCAGGCGGCGCCGCCCTGTTGATAGGCGGCGGCGTGGGCGGCGGGGTGGAAATCGGCGCGAATGAGCCCCTTGGAGGGGCTGGCCTTCTTGATCTCGGCGATCAGGGCATAGCCGGCGGCGGCGCGGTCGCGCAGGGCGGCCTCGAACCCGCGCGGCGGCGTCTGCGCGGCGGCGGCGGCTTCGAGCGCGGCGGTGGTGGTGGCCGCCTTGCGCGCGGCGACTTCCTCGCGCTTGGTGGCGCAGATTTCCTCGAGCTTGTTCATCACATCACTTCGCTAGCGCAATCCAGCGCTCAAGCAAGGCCAGCGCGGCGCCCGAATCCAGCGCCTCGGCGGCCAGCGCGGCGCGCCCGGGCCAATCCGCGCCGCGCCCTGCGACGGTCAGCGCGCCCGCCGCATTGAACAGCACCGCATCGCGATAGGGGCCGGGGGTGCCCATCAAGAGCGCTTTCAGCGCGGCGGCATTGTGCTTGGCATCGTCCCCGCGGATCGCCTCGATGGGCGCATGGGGCAGGCCCGCCGCCGAGGCGTCGATCCGCTCCATCGTGAAGGCGTTGCCGGTCACCACCGCAACCTCGTTGCCGCCGGCAAGGCTCAATTCGTCGAGACCCTCGTCGCCCGAGACGATCAGCGATCTGCCGGTGCCAAGCCTTGCCAGCGCGCCGGCATAGATCGGCACATAGGCGGGCCGGGCGATGCCGATCAGCTGGCTGGTGACGCGGGCCGGGTTCGACAGCGGGCCCATCAGGTTGAAGATCGTGCGCTGGCCGATCCGCACCCGGATGGGCTGGATGCGCGCCATCGCCGGGTGGTGGTTCCTGGCGAAAAGGAAGCAGATGCCGATCTCGGCGAGGGTCTTTTCCGCGGTGCGCCCGGCGGCGTCCATGTCGAGGCCGAGGGCTTCCAATGTGTCCGCCGCGCCCGCTTTCGAGCTGGCCGCGCGGTTGCCGTGCTTGGCCACCGGCACCCCGCAGGCGGCGACCACAAGGCTCACCGCGGTCGAGACGTTCAAGGTGTGGTGCCCGTCGCCGCCCGTGCCGCAGACGTCGATCGCGCCTTCGGGCGCGGGAATCGGGATCAGCCGCGCGCGCAGGGCCCGCGCCGCCCCGGCGATCTCGTCCGCCGTCTCCCCGCGTGCGGAAAGGGCGACGAGAAAGGCGGCGATCTCGTCTTCGGACGGCGCGCCGTCGAGCAGGGTGCCGAAGGCCGCCTCGGCCTCGGCCTCGGCAAGGGGCGCGGTGATGTCGGGGAGCAGGCTCACGCGGTGAGCCTTGTGGGCAGCACCGGCTCCAGCCCGCACACCGCCAGGAAATTGGCGAGCAGCGCATGGCCGTGTTCGGTGGCGATGCTTTCCGGGTGGAACTGCACGGAATGGATCGGGAGGCTCGCGTGGCGGAAGCCCATCACGCTGAGGTGATCGGCGCCGGGGGTTTCGGCATGGGCATTGGCGACGAGCTCGGCGGGCACGTTCACCACTTCAAGGCTGTGATAGCGCGTGGCGATGAAGGGGGAAGGCAGGCCCTGGAACACCCCTGTCCCGTCATGGCTGACCGGCGAGGTCTTGCCATGCATCAGCCCGCCGCGCTGCACCGTGCCGCCGAAATGCTGCCCGATCGCCTGGTGGCCGAGGCACACGCCCATCAGTGGCTTGCCCGCGTCCGCACAGGCCGCGACCAGATCGAGGCTGATCCCGGCCTCGTTGGGCGTGCAGGGGCCGGGTGAGATCAGGAACCCGGCCGCATTGGTGCGGATCGCCTCGGCCGCGGTCAGCGCATCATTGCGCTCGACGCGGACCTCGGCCCCCAACTCCATCAGGTAATGGACGAGGTTGAAGGTGAAGCTGTCGTAATTGTCGATGACCAATATCTGCGGAGTGGGGATCATTGCTCGGGCGCCTCTGATGATGCCGCTGCCGGTTTCGTCTCGCGCTTGGTCACCACGATGATCGGCCCCACGCGGCCCTTGTCCATGCGGCCCTTCGCCGGGTCCCACAGCGAGGAGATCGCGCCGTCGAGATAGAGCGCGTTTTTGACCTTCAGCACGTCGCGGTAATAGCGCGCGAGCTGGCCGAAGCTGACCGGCGCGCCGGAGATGACGAAATGCGCCTTGCCGCTCGCGTCGACCCCCACGGCGTTGCGGATCGCCTTGGAGGGGCCGTCGTCCTGCACCTCGGGGTGGAGCTTGCCGTCAACCAGCAAGAGCGGCCCCGATTGCGTGCCGAATTGCGGGCGGTCGCCCACGGTGTTGAAGAAGGTGTTGCTCCCCATCACCTGCCACTTGCTGCCGGTGCCGAAGAACACCCCGTTGGGCTTCATGTAGAAATTGCCCTCTCCGTTGGCGCGGTTCAGCTCCTTCAGGCGCTCGCCGTTCTCGACGTAGTAGCCGATGGCCTTGAGGTCATCGCCATACATCCCGCCGTTGATGGCGAAGGCGACCTGCGCGGGATCGACGCTGGCGGCGAATTTGGCGAGGCTGGCGAAGGGCTGCTTGTCGGCCCCGAGGTTCGCCATGGCGATGGCGTGCTGCGCGGGATCGGCGATGCAGTGGGTGAGGGGGACGCTCTCGAAGGTCACGTCCTCGCAGGCCGAGGGGCCGAGGTCCGGCGCGGCGGTTTCGGTGGCGAGGGCGAGCGGCTCTGCGGCGTCGGAACCGTCGAACTTGACCTTGACCAGCGCCTCGCCCGCCGGCGCGTCCGAGCAGGCGGCAAGCGCCACTAGGGCGGCGAGGATGAGGGTTATGCGCGTCATTGGCCGTACCCCGGCTCGCCCGCGACCCGCACGGCCTCGCGCGCGGCGGCGATCAGCGCGCCGGCCTTGGCGCGGCATTCGGCGAGCTCGTAATCGGGATCCGAATCGGCGACGATCCCCGCGCCGGCCTGCACGTGCATCACCCCGTCCTTCACCACGGCCGTGCGCAGGACGATACACGAATCGAGGCTGCCGTCGGGCGCGAAATAGCCCACGCCCCCGGCATAGGCGCCGCGCGTCTCGGGCTCCAATTCGGCGATGATCTGGCAGGCCCTGATCTTTGGCGCGCCCGAGACCGTGCCTGCCGGGAAGCCTGCGAACAATGCGTCGAGCGCGTCGCGATCCCCTGCCAGCTCGCCCACCACATTGCTGACGATGTGCATGACGTGGCTGTAGCGCTCGATGGTGAAGCTGCCGGTCACCTCCACCGTGCCTGCCGCCGCCACCCGGCCGACATCATTGCGACCCAGATCGAGCAGCATCAGGTGCTCGGCGCGCTCCTTGGGATCGGCGAGGAGGCTCGCCTCGTTGGCGACATCTTCCTCGCGCGACGCGCCGCGGGGGCGGGTGCCGGCGATCGGGCGGATCGTCACCTCGCCCTCGCGGACCCGCACCAGGATCTCCGGCGAGGAGCCGACCAGCGCGAAACCGGGCAGGTCGAGGAAATAGAGGAAGGGCGAGGGGTTCACCCGCCTGAGCGCCCGGTAGAGCGCCAGCGGGGGCAGGGTGAAGGGGCAGGTGAAGCGCTGGGCGAGCACCACCTGGAAGATGTCGCCGGCCAGGATGTAGTCCTTGGCCGCGAGCGCCATCGCGTTGTAGTCATCGGGCGCGATCACGGGCGCGAGGTCGGGGAGGGTTTCGGGCAGGGCTTCGGCCGCGCCTGCGGGCACGCCCTGGCCGAGCTGGCTCAGCGCCGCATCGATCCGTTCGCCCGCACGTTCCACGGCCGCCTGCGGATCGGCCGCCTCCCAGATCGGCGCGATGGCGAAGAGCGCGTTGGTGAGCCCGTCGAACACCAGAATGACCGTCGGCCGCACGAACAGCATGTCGGGCAGGGCAAGCGGGCTGTCGGGCGCGCGCGGCAGGGTCTCGACAAGGCCGATGGTCTCGTAGCCGAGATAGCCGACAAGGCACGCCAGCGCGGGCGGCAGGCTGTCGGGCATGGGCTCGATGCGGCAGGCATCGGCGAGCGCGCGCAGTTCGGCCAGCGCGTTGCCCGCGAGCGGCGTGAAGGCCTCGCGGTCGGTGCGCCACTGGCTGTTCACCTCTGCGCGCGCGCGCGCGGCGCGGAACACCAGATCGGGATCGAGCCCGAGCAGGCTGTAGCGCCCGCGCACCTCGCCGCCCTCGACGCTTTCGAGCAGGAAGTCGCCGCGCCCGGGCACGATCAGCCGCCGCGCCGCGCCAACCGGCGTGTCGCTGTCGGCGATGATCCGCCGCCACACCAGCGCCGGACGCCCTGCGGCAAGGCAGGCGGCAGCGGCGGCGGCGTTCTCGGGCAGGCCTGCCGGGGCTGGAGCGGTCACGAAAGGCTCACGGGACGTGCCGGCCTTACTGCGCGGGATCGCCGGCGAGCTGCTTGCGCACCGCCGCGATCCCCGTCTCGTTGCGGGTCACGCCCAGTTCCTTGCGCATCGCCGCGCTCGCCTGCTGGCGGTATTCGGCAGCCAGCGAGGCGCCGAGCTGCTGGCGGGGCTGCACCACCAGTTCGGGCTCCTTGTCGAGCGGCAGAGTGGTGATGTCGTCGAGATCGACGATGTACCAGCCCAGATTGCGCGGCCCTTCGAGCGCCTTGGTGGTGCCTTCGGCCATGCTGAACAGCAGCACCAGCGGCGGAGCGATGCGCCCGCGCTGCTGGGCGAGCAGCTGGCGCCGTTCAAGATCGATCGGCTCGCGCTCGAAGCCCGGCCTGTTCTCGGCGGCGAGCGCGGTCTCAAGGCTCATCCCGCCGCGGATCTTGGCAATGATCCGGTCGCTTGCCTGCTTGGCGAGCACCGCGCCCTGCGCGCGCTTCCAGGCGGCAATCGCGGCATCGCGCACCTCGGCGAGCGGCGGAGCCAGGGCTTCCTCGGTGCGGGCGACTTCGAAGATCACGTACTGGTCTTCGCCCACCGGCGCGAGCTGCGGCTCGCTCTCCTCCATCCCGAAGGCGGTCTGGAGCACCTGCGCGAGCTGCGGCACGATCTTCTGGTCGGGCGCGCCGAACACCTGTCCGCTGGCGAGCAGCGGCGGCGTGGTCTCGACCTTGAGGCCGTTCTCCCTCGCCACATCGGCAAGCGCCGTGCCGCCGTCGATCTCGCCCTCGATCTCGGCGACCCGGTCGGCGATCGCGGCAGCGCGCTTTTCGGCGGTGAGGGCGTCGGTGATTTCGGGCATGGCCTGCGCAAGGCTGCGCGCGGGCGTGCTCTCGACGGCATCGAGCCGCGCGACATACCAGCCGAGCGTGCCCTGTGCCGGCTCGATCACTGCGCCCCTGGCTGCCTTGAAGGCGTTCTGCGCGAAGGCGAAGCTGGTGGCGCCGGCGAGCGCCTCGCGGTCCTGCGGATCGAGCTTGGAGGCGGTGAAGCCGGCTTCGCGCGCGGCGGTCTCGATCGGGGTGCCGGCCGCGATCCGCGCGGCGAGCGACTTGGCGGCGTCCTGCGTTGGCACCACGAAGGTCGTCACGGCGCGCTTTTCGCTGGCGGCATATTTGGCACCGTCGCGCTTGTAGCGCGCGGCGATTTCGGCCGGCGTGGGCACGGCGTTGACCTTGAGGCTATCGCTGCCGAACACGGCAAAGCGCAAGGTGCGGCGTTCCGGGCGGATGAACTGGGTGCGGTTGTCCTTGTAGAAGGCAGCGAGCTGCGCCTCGGTGGGATTGCCCGCCGGGGCATAGGCGGCGCTCGGGATCAGCGCGATCGTGCCCTTGCGCTTCTCCAGCACCAGCGCGGCATATTGGCGCGCGATCTTTTCGGGCAACTGCGGCGCAGCCACCGCCGAGCGCAGCAACTGCTGTTCGATCAGCCCGTCTTCCAGATCGCGGCGGAAGGTCTGGACCGACAGGCCGGCATTCCTGAGCGCGGCCTCGAAGGTCTTCTGGTCGAAGGCGCCGGTCGGGCCCTGGAAGGCGGGAATCTTGAGAATCTCGCTGTTGACGAGGTTGTCGCCCGCCCGCAGCCCGTGGGTGCGCCCGTATTCGCCCACGGTATAGCGGTCGATCAGCTGCTCGATCACCTGGTCGAGCCCGCCCTCGGCGATGAATTCGGGCATGGTCAGCGTCGGGTTCTGGGCGCGCACCTGCTTCAGTGCCGTGTTCGCCGCCACGCTCAGATCGGAGAGCGGGATGTCCTCGTTGCCGACCACCGCCAGCTTGTCCCCGCCCGAGACGCCGGAAAAGTTGGTCGAGGACAGGTCTCCTGCCGCAAAGGCGACCGCGATCAGGGCGAGGAAGGCCAGAACCAGCGGCAGACCGATCTTCGAGGAGAAAAAGCGGCGGAAAAACGAAATCATGTGCGTAGTGATCCCATCCGGGGCAGGCCGAGAGTGGCCGCCAATAATCGGGCAAGCGATGCGCCGGGCGCGGCGCGCGCGTCGCTTTATAGGCCATGCGACCGCGCGGCAACAGGTGTCAGAGCCTTTTGACTAGCGCGTCGTCCTCGGCTAGCGCCGCCCGTCCCGGGCCACTACAGCAATAACAGAATCGCAACAAACCGGGCCCAACCCTCTCAATTTGCAGGAAGTGCAGGACTTGTCATGACCCGCCGACCCTATATCGTCGGAAACTGGAAGATGCACGGCACCCGCGCGATGCTTTCCGAAGCGCGCGCAATCGACCGTGCCGCCCAGCGCCACATGAAGGTCGAGGTGGCGATCGCGCCGCCCTATACGCTGATCCACCCGATCCACCGCGAGGCCGAGCAGATCGCGGTCGGCGCGCAGGATTGCCACCACGAGGATGGCGGCGCGCATACCGGCGACATCTCGGGTGCGATGGTCGCCGATGCGGGGGCGAGCTTCGTCATCCTCGGCCACTCGGAACGCCGCACCGGCCATGGCGAGAGCGACGCGCTGGTGCGCGCCAAGGCGGGCGCGGCCTTTGCGGCGGGGCTCAGGGTGATCCTGTGCTGCGGAGAGAGCGCGGCAACGCGCGAATCGGGCAAGGCGGTGGCCTTCATCAAGCGGCAGCTCAAGGCATCGCTCCCGGCCGCAGACCAGCTCCCCGCCGACATCGCCGACCGGCTGACCATCGCCTACGAGCCGATCTGGGCGATCGGCACCGGAACGCCCGCCACCGCCGATGACATCGCCGAGATGCACGGTGTGATCCGCGCGCTGCTGATCGATCTGCTGGGCGCCGAACAGGGCGCGGAGGTGCGCATCCTCTACGGCGGTTCGGTCAAGCCCGATAATGCCGCGGCGATCTTTGCCGTGTCCGAAGTGGGCGGCGCGCTGGTCGGCGGGGCGAGCCTCACTGCCGACAGCTTCATGGGCATCGCGCTCGCCGCGAGCGAGCCCTTCGACGGCTAGGACGGGGCCGCTCGGTCTGGAGCAGCCCCCTTTCATACCGGCCCGTTCCAGACTGGCCCGTTCCAGACCGGCCCGTTCCAGACCGGCCCGTTCCAGACTGGCCTTGTCCAAACGGGCCGGTGCGCCTACATGGCGCGCAAGACAAGCAACCGGACGATCCGTTCGCCTTTCGCCAGAGAAGCCTTTTTCATGTCCCCGTTCATCTTCCTTACCGTGATCCAGGCCCTGGTGGCCGCCGCGCTGGTCGGCGTGGTGCTGATGCAGCGCTCCGAAGGGGGCGGGCTCGGCATCGGCTCGAGCCCGGGCGGTGCTTTCGGCGCGCGCGGGGCGGCGGACTTCCTGACCCGCACCACCAAGTGGCTGGCGGTCGCCTTCGTGACGCTCTCGATCCTGCTCGCCGCGCTCGCCGCGCGCGAAAACAGCGTGGGGACGGTGACGAGCACGCTCGATCGCAACGCGCCCGGCGCCGCTGCCCCGGCCAAGCCCGATCTGCTCGCCGATCCGGTCGTGCCGGCACCCGCGCCTGCCGCGCCTGCGCCCGCCGCGCCCGCCAAGCAGTAATCTCTCCGTCGCAATTCGATAGGCTCGCGCCCTGCGGGGCGCGCGCTTTCGTGTTGCCGCTCACCCAGCCTGTGGATGGCACCCGCGCGACGGGCGCAATTCGCTTGCCCCGAATCCCTCCTGTTGCTTAAGGCCCGAATCCCATGGCGCGGTTCATTTTCATCACCGGCGGCGTGGTCTCCTCGCTCGGCAAAGGTCTCATGGCTGCCTCGCTGGCGGCCCTCCTGCAAGCGCGCGGCTACAAGGTCCGCATCCGCAAGTTCGACCCCTACCTCAACGTCGATCCGGGCACGATGAGCCCCTACCAGCACGGCGAGGTCTACGTCACGGATGATGGCGCCGAGACCGATCTCGACCTTGGCCACTACGAACGCTTCACCGGCGTCTCGGCGAGCCAGGCCGACAACATCACAAGCGGGCGCGTCTACCGCGACATCATCGCCAAGGAGCGGCGCGGCGACTACCTCGGCGCGACGGTGCAGGTGATCCCGCATGTGACCGACGCGATCAAGGAATTCGCGCTCGCCGACCAGGGCGACAATGATTTCATCCTGTGCGAGATCGGCGGGACGGTGGGCGACATCGAATCCCTGCCCTTCATGGAAGCGATCCGCCAGTTGCGCAACGAGCTGGAGCCGTTCCAGACGGTCAGCGTCCACGTCACGCTGGTGCCCTATATCAAGGCCGCGGGCGAGCTGAAGACCAAGCCCACCCAGCACTCGGTGCGCGAGCTGGCCGCGTTGGGGATCAAGCCCGACATCCTGCTGTGCCGCGCCGAGCACCCGATCCCCGAGAGCGACCGGCGCAAGATCGCGCAGTTCTGCAACGTCCGGCCCGAGGCGGTGATCCCCGCGCTCGATGCGCCCTCGATCTACTCGGTGCCCGAGCAGTATCACGCCGAAGGCCTCGACCGCGAGGTGCTGCGCGCTTTCGGCATCAGCGATGCGCCCGAACCCGATCTTGCGGCGTGGAAGGACGTTACCGAACGCCACTTCAACCCCGAGGGCGAAGTGACCATTGCGGTGGTCGGCAAGTATGTGGGCCTGCCCGATGCCTACAAGAGCCTGAACGAGGCGCTGATCCACGGCGGCCTTGCCAACCGCGTCAAGGTCAACATCCGCTGGATCGACGCCGAGATCTTCGAGGGCGACGACGACAGCCAGATCATCGCCCAGCTGGAGCCGATGCACGGCATCCTCGTGCCCGGCGGTTTCGGCGAGCGCGGGAGCGAGGGCAAGATCGCGAGCGTGCGCTTCGCGCGCACCCGCAATGTCCCGTTCTTCGGCATCTGCCTCGGCATGCAGATGGCCTGCATCGAGGGCGCCCGCGCGGCAGGGATCGCCAATGCCTCCTCGACCGAATTCGGGCCGACCGAGGCGCCGGTGGTCGGCATCATCACCGAATGGATGAGCAAGGAAGGCATCCAGCAGCGCGAAGAGGGCGGGGACCTTGGCGGCACGATGCGGCTCGGCGCCTATCCGGCCAGGCTCAGCCCCAACAGCCATACCTCGCAGATCTATGGCGGCGCCGAGCTGATTTCGGAACGCCACCGCCACCGCTACGAGGTCAACAGCGCCTATATCGAGCCGCTCGAAAAGCAGGGCCTGATCTTTGCAGGCATGAGCCCCGATGGATTGCTGCCCGAGATCGTCGAGCGGCCGGACCATCCGTGGTTCGTGGGCGTGCAGTTCCACCCGGAGCTGAAATCGCGGCCCTTCGATCCGCACCCGCTGTTCGCCGGCTTCATCGCTGCCGCGCTGGAACAGTCGCGCCTCGTGTGAGGCCGCATTGCGATTCGCAGGCCAAGCTGCGCCCGCGAGCAGCGCGGCGGACGGGCGGATTGCCGATCCTTGCGCTGCGCTGCCTGCTTGCAGGGCCTTTCGTCAATGCGCGCCTCCAGCCCCTTCCGGGGCCCTTTCGCCGTGTGTGCGCGAGGGCCAAATCCCTTCTGCAATCCTTTGTTTCGCAAGCCTGACTTCCTGTGTCGTTTCCATACAAGTTTTGCAGATTGGCCTTGCGTAAGATTGCACTTGCGCATTAGACGCTGCACAGGTTTTCACGGTTTTCTAGGGACTCAGGCGCTACGCATTCGCAGTTGGCCTGCGGGTAAAGGCGACAACTCGATAGTAGCGCATCGCGCGGGGTTTCCGCGGCACTGGCTTGGCTGATCTTGTCCGTCGTCTGCGACCCGGACGGATAGGCTCATCCGAGGCGACGCAAGTCGCGGGGGCGGATCACAAGATCCGCCCCCCTTTGATTCCGGGCATCGGATCGCCAGATCCGCACCCCTTGATACATGGCACCGGACCGGCCGCTCAGGCCGCGCTGGCGGTGTCTTCGCCGTTGGTGGAGGTGGGCACCGCAGTCAGCGTTGCCGTTCCGCCGATCGCGATCTTGCGCGGCTTCATCGCATCGGGAACCTCGCGCACCAGATCGATGACGAGCAGGCCATCGGCCAGGTCCGCCCGTTCGACCCGCACGAAATCGGCCAGCTCGAAGCGGCGCTCGAACCCGCGGTTGGCGATGCCGACATGGACCATTTCCGAGCCGTCCTCGACCTCGTCACGCTTCTTGCCCTGCACGACCAGCAGGTTCTGCTGCGCGGTGATGTCGATATCGCCGGCGCGGAAACCCGCCACGGCCAGCGTGATGCGGTAATTGTCCTCGCCGCGGCGCGAGATGTTGAAGGGGGGGTAATTGTCGCCCGCATTGAGCCGCGCCTGGTTTTCGAGCAGGTCGAACAGGCGGTCAAAGCCCACGGTGGAGCGGCGGTAGGGGGTGAAATCGAAACGCGACATGGGCAAATCCTCTGATACGAGCAATTTGGGTCCGACGCGGGCCTGCCGGATGCAGCGCCCGCCGTGCCGCCGATCGCTTCCCGAGACTGGCGAAACGCGGCGACTATGCTTATCTGGTTTTCGCAAATCCGCTTTCAAGAGGGTCCCAATGGCCGCCCCGCAGATCGACATCTACACCAAGTTTGCCTGCCCCTTCTGCGTGCGCGCCAAGCGCCTGCTGACCGAGAAGGGCGCGGTCTTCACCGAGCATGACATCACCATGGGCGGCCCCGGACGCGACGAAATGCTCGCGCGTGCGCCGAACGCGGTGACCGTGCCGCAGATCTTCATCGGCGATACCCACGTGGGCGGGAGCGACGATCTTGCCGTGCTCGAACGCGAGGGCAAGCTCGACGCGCTGTTGGCGGGCTGATGCTTAAGGTTGCCATCTTGCAGATGACCTCGGGGGTGGACCCCGAAGCCAATTTCGCAGCCATCGCCGCTGCGACGCGCACGGCGGCGGGGGAGGGGGCTGCGATGCTGTTCACCCCCGAAATGTCGCTGCTGCTCGATCGTGACCGCGCGCGCGCTGCGCCGCAGATCGTGTCGCAGGCGACCTCGCCGTTCGTGCCGCGCTTCGCCGCGCTCGCGCAGGAGACCGGCGTGACCCTCGCGCTGGGCTCGATGGCGGTGGCCCACGAGGGAGGCAGCAAGAACGCCAACCGCGCCATGGTGTTCGCGCCGGGGGCAGGCGCGCCTGTCACCTATGACAAGATCCACATGTTCGACGTCGACCTTGCTACCGGCGAAAGCTGGCGCGAGAGCAATGCCTATGAGGCCGGGCGCGAAGTGGTGACGGTGGAGGACACGCCGGTCGGGCGGCTCGGCCTTGCGGTGTGTTACGACATGCGCTTTCCCGCGCTGTTCGGCGCGCTTGGCGAGCGGGGCTGCGATGCGATTGCCGTCGCGGCCGCCTTCACCCGTCCGACGGGCGCTGCCCATTGGCATGTGTTGCTGCGCGCCCGCGCGATCGAGGCACAGGCCTTCGTCATCGCCGCCGCCCAGGTCGGCCGGCACGAGGACGGGCGCGAGACCTATGGCCACAGCCTTGTGGTCGACCCGTGGGGCGAGGTGCTGCTCGACATGGGCGGCGAGGAGGCGGGCCTTGCCGTGTGCGACATCGACCTTGGCCGTATCGCCGCAGTGCGCGCGCAGGTGCCCGCTCTTGCCAACCGGCGGGAAATCGCCAAATCCTGACGAACGATGATCGTCTACGACCTTTCCTGCTGCGAAGGCCACCGCTTCGAAGGGTGGTTCGGCTCCTCGGGTGAGTTCGAGGACCAGCGCGCGCGCGGGCTCCTGTGCTGTCCGTCCTGCGGCACCGCGGATGTGACCAAGGCGCCGATGGCCCCGGCCGTGCAGCCCAAGGGCAACCAGCGTCAGGAGGTGCTCCCGCCCGAGGCGTCCCGGCCGATGGCCAACACCCCCATGCCGCCCGAGATGAAGCAGGCGCTGACAGCGCTCGCCAAGGCGCAGGCCGAGGCGCTCAAGAACTCGACATGGGTGGGCGACAAGTTCGCCGAGGAAACCCGCAAGATGCATTATGGCGAACGTGACGGGGCCCCGATCCACGGGCAGGCGAGCCTTGCCGAGGCCAAGGCCCTGATCGAGGAGGGCGTGCCGGTGGCACCGCTCCCGTTCCCCGTCGCGCCGCCCGAAAAGTTGAATTGAATGGTAAGCGCCGGCTGCTATGAAGCCGCTCGGGACCCCGTAGCTCAGCCGGATAGAGCACCAGATTCCTAATCTGGGGGCCGCGCGTTCGAATCGCGCCGGGGTCACCATCATTCCGCCTGCGCGCGTGTCCGCCAGCGCCGTTCGGCGTGGAGCGAGAGCGTCACCACCCCGCAGCTCATCGCCAGCAGCAGCGCACAGGTTCCGCCCCAGCCGGCGAGGTCGAACACCGCCGTGCCCGCCGCGCTGCCGATCGCCCCGCCCACGAACATCGTCACGATATAGCTGGTGGTGAGCCGGGTGCGGATTTCGGGCGCGAGGGTGAAGAGCGTCATCCGCCCCGTCACGTCGATTGTCGGGCCCACGAGATTGGTGATGAACAGCGGCACGACGATTGCGAGGATCGAGAAACCGAGGGGATAGAACAGCGCGATTCCCGCAAGCTGCACCAGCGCCGCCGCGATCCGCGCGCGGCGCGCGCCGACCCGGTCCGCCCAGCGCCCGAGCCGCGGCGTGGTGAAGACGCTCACCGCCGCGATGCCTGCAAGGTAGCCGACATCGTCGGTGCCGTAGCCCATCCCGGGCCCGGTCAGGTGGAGCGCCAGCGCCAGCCAGCTGGCGGTGAAGATCGCGAAGTTCATCCCCTGGATCGCGGCCGAGATCCGCATGTCGGGGTGCCTGGCGGCGAGGGTGAAGACCGAGGCGATCAGCGCGCCGTAATTCGCGGGCGGCTGCTTGGGGCTCGCGGCCTCGCTCTTCATGGCGACCGGCAGGAAGGCCGTGACCGCGACCATCAGCACGAGCGCGCAAGAGTAGACCGTGTGCCAGTCCGCCCGCGCGGCAATGATCCCGGCGCCCACGCGCGCGACGAGAATGCCGAAGATCACCGCCGCGGCGAGCTGCGCGGTCACGGCGCCAAGCCGCTCGGGCGCGACCCGCCGCGAGGCGAAGGCGGGGATCAGGTAGGGGGCGATGGTGAAGAAGCCGAGCAGGGTCGAGGCGGCGGTGAAAGCGGCAAAGCCGGGCGCGAGCACCATGCCGGCAAGGCACAGCGTCTGCCCGGCGACGAAGACGAGGCACAGCGTCCGGTTGCGGTAGAAGTCACCCAGCGGCAGCAGCAGCAGGATGCCGAGTGCAAGCGCCAGCTGGTTCAATGCCGGCACCAGCCCGATCTCCGCCTCGCCCACGCCGAATGCCCGCGCGACCTCGCCGATGATCGGGTGGATGTAATAGGCGTTGGCCGTCACCACCGCGATCGTGAGCGCAAGCGCGCGTTCCTGCGTGCGGGTGAGGTAGGCAGGGGCCAAAGCAGGGGGCGCAGCGGGGGCAGGCGCGGGCGCGGGGGTCGTCACGTCAGGAAGCCGGCCAGCCGAGCGGTGTCGATCACGCCTTGCGAAAGCGCCTGCGGGTGGTCTTCCTGGGCAAAATGCCCGCAGTCGCGCAGCATCGCATGGGGCTGTCCCTCGGCGCCCTTGATCCTGCCCGTGAGGCCGGGGGCGGCGCGGCCGAGCACCGGGTCATCCTCGCCGAACAGCGTGAGGAAGGGCTTGTCGAACCCGGCCAGCCCCTGCCACGCGGTGATATTGTCTGCCACGCCGTCCTTGTCGTCCTCGACCGGCACCAGCTGCGGGAAGGCGCGCGCGCCCGCCTTGCTCGCCTCGTCGGGGAAGGGGGCGTCGTAGGCGGCGACTTCGGCGCGGGAGAGTTCGCTCTGGCAGCCGCGATCCATGATCCCGCCGATCCGGAATTCGGGCGAGGAGCGCGCGAATTCGCGCCATGCGAGGAAGCCTTCGGAGGCCTTGCCGCCGCCGGTGGGCAAGAAGGTGTTGCTGGCGACCACGAAGGCGAAGCGGTCAGGCTCCTGCCCCACCAGCCTGAGGCCGAGCAGCCCGCCCCAGTCCTGGCAGAACAGCCCGGCCACTTGCGGCACCACCGCATCGCGCCATTGCCCGAGCCAGGCGGCGTGGCGGGCGTAGGTGTAGAAGCTCTGCTCGTCCGGCTTGTCGCTCTTGCCGAAACCGATGAGGTCGGGCGCGAGGCAGCGCAGGCCTGCGGCCACCAGCAGCGGGATCATCTTGCGGTAGAGGTAGGACCAGCTCGGCTCGCCGTGGAACAAGAGCACCGCCGGCGCGTCCTTCGGCCCTTCGTCGAGATAGTGCATGCGCGCAGCAAGGCCATCGCCAAGGTCGATGGTCAGCCAGTTTTCGGCGAAGGGATAGCCGGGTAGATCGGCAAAGCGGGCGGGGTCGTGGGCGATGATCTGCATGGGCCGTCTCCGTCGAGGTCTTGGTCGGTAGCATATCGAAACGCGATTGCCAGACCCCGCGTCTTGTCCGAAAGCACCCAAATTGGTGAGGTGGACTTGAGAAGCGGGAAGCGGCAAGCCACGCGCCCGCAGACAGGAGAGAATGCGTGACCACGTCCGCCCACGAGCCCGAGGAACTTGCCGAAATCCGCCGTGCGGTGCGTGCCTTGTGCGACGGCTTCCCGGGGGAATACTGGCGCGCGAAGGACGCGAGCCGCGAATATCCGGCCGAATTCGTCGACGCGCTGACCAGGGCGGGCTTCCTCGCCGCGCTGATCCCGGTCGAACACGGTGGCAGCGGTCTCAGCCTCGCGGCGGCCTGTATCATCATGGAAGAGATCCAGGCCTCGGGCTGCAACGGCTCTTCCGCCCATGCGCAGATGTACATCATGAACACGCTGCTGCGCTACGGCTCGCCCGAACAGAAGGCCGCCTACCTCCCGCGCATCGCCAGCGGGGAATTGCGGCTTCAGGCTTTCGGGGTTTCGGAGCCCACCAGCGGCACCGACACGCTGAGCCTCAAGACCCGCGCTGTCCGCGCCAAAGATACGGGGGGCGACCATTACATCATCAGCGGCCAGAAGATCTGGACCAGCCGCGCCGAATATTCCGACCTCATGCTGCTGCTGGCCCGCACCACGCCGCGCGAGGAGGCGGCCAGCAAGACCGAGGGGCTCTCGATCTTCCTCGTCGACATGCAGGCCGCGCTTGGCAACGGCATGACCGTCAAGCCGATCCGCACGATGATGAACCATTCCAGCTGCGAGGTGTTCTTCGATGATCTGCGCATCCCGGCGAGCGCGCTGGTGGGCGAGGAGGGCAAGGGCTTCCGCTACATCCTTTCGGGCATGAATGCAGAGCGCATCCTGATCGCGGCGGAATGTATCGGCGATGCCAAGTGGTTCATCGAGAAGGCGACCGGCTATGCGAAAGACCGCTCTGTCTTCGCCCGGCCGATCGGCCAGAACCAGGGCGTGCAGTTCCCGATCGCGCGCTGCTACGCCCAGATGCGCGCCGCCGAGCTGATGGTCCACCACGCCGCGCGGGTCTATGACGAGGGCGGGAACCCGGGCGAGGAGGCCAATATGGCCAAACTTCTCGCCTCCGAAGCCAGCTGGGCGGCAGCCGACATGTGCGTTCAGACCTTCGGCGGCTTCGGCTTTGCCGAAGAATACGATGTCGAGCGCAAGTTCCGCGAGGCGCGGCTGTATACCGTTGCGCCGATATCAACCAACCTCATCCTGTCCTACCTCGCCGAACACGTGCTCGGCTTGCCGCGCTCTTACTGAAACCGGCCGCAAAGCATAGGAATTCTGCGCAATACAGCGCATTCCGCTTGCGGCGCGGGGCCAATTGTGATTCTGTAACTCCAGCGCTGCACGCGGGATTGTGCGGCCCAGGGGGTTTTTCGCATCATGCGCAAGCCGGGGACGGAAAGCAGGCTCAAGCGGGTGGTGGCGCTGATCGCGCTGCTGCTGATCGCGGGCTTTGCCGTGGCCGGGCCGACCGGGCTGCTTGCATGGAGCGAAAATTCCGCCGCGCTCAAGGCCCGCAAGGCCGAAGTCGCCGAGCTCACCGCCAAGCGCGATGGCCTGCGCAACCGGGTGATGCTGCTCGATCCCGACGCTGCCGATCCCGACCTCGCCAGCGAACTTGTCCGCGACCAGCTTGGCGTGATGCGCGAGGACGAGGTCGTCATCACCCTCGAGGACGAGTGAGCGCGCGCCCCCGCGCGCGGAAAAATCCTTCTGATTTCGTATGCGCCTGCGGCTTTCCGCAACGCCTTGCCGTTGCGTCACCCCCGCTTGCCTGCCTATAGGAGGAGGCATTGGACGGCGCTTCTCCTCCCCATGAGCGCGCCAGAGTGAGGGATACTATCTTGGCCAAGAAGCCCGCAAAAGCGTCCGCCACACCTGCGGACGATGCCGATTTCATCCTCCATTCGCTTCAGGAGGCCTTCGAGGCGAAGAAGCGCTACGCCGCCAGCGAGCCCGAGATGCTCGAATTCTATCGCCAGATGCTGCTGATCCGCCGCTTCGAGGAGAAGGCGGGCCAGCTTTACGGCCTGGGCCTGATCGGCGGCTTCTGCCACCTCTATATCGGCCAGGAAGCGGTCGCGATCGGGTTGCAATCGGCGCTCGACAGTGACCGGGACAGCGTCATCACCGGCTACCGCGACCATGGCCATATGCTCGCCTACGGGATCGACCCCAGGGTGATCATGGCCGAACTCACGGGCCGCGAGGCGGGGATCTCGAAGGGCAAGGGCGGGTCGATGCACATGTTCTCGACAAGCCACAAGTTCTACGGCGGTCACGGCATCGTCGGCGCGCAGGTGGCACTGGGCGGCGGCCTCGCGCTCGCGCACCAGTACAACGCCGACGGCGGCCTGTGCCTTGCCTATTTCGGTGATGGTGCGGCCAACCAGGGCCAGGTCTACGAAACCTTCAACATGGCGGCCTTGTGGAAGCTGCCGATCGTCTTCGTGATCGAGAACAACGGCTATGCCATGGGCACCGCGGTCAAGCGCGGTTCCGCCGAGACCGAGTTCTACCGCCGCGGCACCGCGTTCCGGATTCCGGGGATGAAGGTCAACGGCATGGACGTGCTCGAAGTGCGCGCGGCTGCCGAAGTCGCCTTCGCCCATGCCCGCGCCGGCAAGGGCCCGGTGCTGATGGAGTGCAACACCTATCGCTACCGCGGCCATTCGATGTCCGATCCCGCCAAGTACCGCACCCGCGAGGAAGTGCAGGAACAGCGCGATCACCACGATCCGATCGAGGGCCTGAAGAAGACCCTGATCGAAGCCGGCAAGACCGAGGACGAATTGAAGGCCATCGACAAGGCGATCCGCGCCGATGTTGCCGCTGCCGCCGATTTCGCCGAAACCTCGCCCGAACCCGGCGCGCAGGAACTCTACACCGATGTTCTCGTGGAGGAGTATTGAGCCATGGGGATCGAACTGAAGATGCCGGCCCTCTCGCCCACCATGGAGCAGGGCACACTCGCCAAGTGGTTGAAGCAGGAAGGCGACAAGATCGCGCCCGGTGACATCATCGCCGAGATCGAAACCGACAAGGCGACGATGGAATTCGAGGCGATCGATGAAGGCGTGCTCGAGAAAATCCTCGTGCCCGCCGGGACCGAGGACGTCGCGGTCGGCGCGGTCATCGCGCTGATTGTGGGGGAAGGCGAGAGCGGGGGGGAGGCGGCCGCGCCCGCGCCTGCCGCAGCACCCGTTGCCGCGCTCGAACCCGTTGAGGCTCCTGCCGCAAAGGCCGAAAAGCCCGCCGCTGCCGCGCCGGCTGCCGATCCGGCGATCCCGGCCGGCACCCAGCTGGTCAGCACCACGGTGCGCGAAGCCCTGCGCGATGCCATGGCCGAGGAAATGCGCGCGGACCCCAGGGTCTTCGTGATGGGCGAGGAAGTCGCCGAATACCAGGGCGCCTACAAGGTGACCCAGGGCCTGCTCGCAGAGTTCGGCCCCAAGCGCGTCATCGACACGCCGATCACCGAATACGGCTTTGCCGGCATCGGTACGGGCGCGGCGATGGGGGGTCTGAGGCCGATCGTCGAGTTCATGACCTTCAACTTCGCGATGCAGGCGATCGACCACATCATCAACTCGGCCGCCAAGACCAACTACATGTCGGGCGGCCAGATGCGCTGCCCGATCGTGTTCCGCGGGCCCAATGGCGCGGCCAGCCGCGTCGGCGCGCAGCACTCGCAGAACTACGGCCCGTGGTATGCGAGCGTGCCCGGCCTGATCGTCATCGCGCCCTATGATGCGGCCGATGCCAAGGGGCTGATGAAGGCGGCGATCCGGTCCGAGGATCCGGTCGTGTTCCTCGAGAACGAGCTCGTCTACGGCCGCAGCTTCGATGTGCCCGCGCTCGATGATTACGTCCTGCCGATCGGCAAGGCGCGCGTCGTGCGCGAGGGGCGCGACGTCACCATCGTCAGCTATTCGATCGGCGTCGGCCTCGCGCTCGAGGCGGCGAACACGCTGGCGGGCGAGGGGATCGACGCCGAGGTGATCGATCTGCGCACGCTGCGCCCGCTCGACCGGCAGACGGTGCTGGAAAGCCTCGCCAAGACCAACCGCCTGATCGTTGCCGAAGAAGGCTGGCCGACCTGCTCGATCGCCAGCGAGATCGTCACGATCTGCATGGAGGAAGGGTTCGACCACCTCGACGCACCGGTTCTGCGGGTGTGCAACGAGGACGTGCCGCTGCCCTATGCGGCCAATCTCGAAAAGCTCGCGCTGATCGATGCCGCGCGCATTGCCGAGGCTGCACGCAAGGTCTGCTACGCCAAATGAAGCGGCCCGGCGCGGACCGGGCCGCGATCAGGCCCGGTCCGCCGAGTAGGTCGTGCAGGCGGCGACATGGCCGCCGGCATAGAGGCTGTTGAGATCGCGGTTGTCGCGCACGTTGAAAGCGGCGGTGTAGACGATCTGCTGGTTGTCGAAGAGGTTCATCGGCGTGACCGAACGGAAGTCGTAGGCGACCTCGACGAACATCACTGCGGTCCCGTTGGCCGCAGTGATGTAGCGACCGGGCACGCCCATGCCCGGAAAGCCCGTGCCGGTCGCGCCCTGGCCCTGGGTTCCATAGGTCGAATCATAGCGCTTCGCCCCGCGGCAGCGCTGCCACTTGATCCACTGGCCGCCATCGGCGTTGCGCTGGAGGCTGGACACGATGACCCGCCCTTGCGTGAAGATGCCGATGTTCTCACCCAGCTTCTCGGCACCGATGAAGGTCTCGTTGATATCGGATTCGAACACCTTGCGCGCCGTCAGCACGTCCTGCTCGCCCACGCGCGAGGCGTTGTCGGCGACCTGCATGGCGATCTGGCTGACCTGCATGTGGGTGATCACCAGATAGGCGGTGTCGGTGCCGAGCATGCCCATGCCGAGCACCAGCGGCGCGGCGAAGGCGAATTCGACCAGCGCCAGGCCCGATGTGTCGCGGCCGAGGCGGCGGGCAATGCGGTGTGCAAGTCGAAGGGAGGCACGCCGCAGCGTGCCGCGCGTCTGGCGGGTCATGCACAGTTCCTCACGGTTGTGGTGCGACCGGTCTGTTCGTCGAAGGGCTGGTTGCGCAGCACGGTCGATGCCTTGAGCGTCACGTTCTGCGGCAGCCCGGCGAGCCCGAACATCGCGAACATCCGCGGATAGGTGACCGTCGTCTCATAGACGACCACATCGCGCGCGCCGCCGATACCGCTTTTGCCGCGGTCCGCATCCCAGCGGCTGTTGTTGTTGGTATCCACATAGGGCTCGTTGCCGTTGCAGAGCCGGTCGGCATTCTGGTCGGTGAATTCCTCGGGCATGCGCACGTCCGAGAATTCCGAATGCGACAGCTTCTGGACCGTAATGGTCGCGCCGTTTGGCATGACCGCGCGCACCTGTTCGGCCACGGCGGTATCGATCGTGGTCTGGCGGCTGGCTGCGTTCTCGAGCGTCAGATCGCGGCCCGCTTTCTGCATCGCCCCGAAGAGCACCGAGCTTGTGTATTGGGTGTGGGCGATGTCGAACAGGCCCATGATCATCAGGATCAGGACCGGCCCGACGATGGCGAACTCGACCAGCGTCACGCCGCGGTTATCGCTACGCAGCGCGCGCAGCACGGCAAGCGAGGACCGAAAGCCGGCGATCATGACGTGAGCCTCAGTGCGGCGATCTTCTGCGCGATTTCCTGGAAGCGCGCTGTGAGGGTCGCGGTGTCGTTGGCCTGGAAGGCGCGACCGGGGGAGGCGCAGTCTCTCAGGTTCTGGGTCAGCGTGGTCCCGAAGGCCACCACCCAGATGGTGATGTTTTCCTGTTCGGCGGCATCGCAGATCGCCTGGAGGCGCGCGGCGCGGCGGTTGAACTCGGTGCTCGAATTGCCATCGCCGGTGATGCGACGGTCCCACCATTCGATCCCGTGAGTCGAATAGTTCTCGACGTTGTTGACCTGCGCACCGTCGGTCATGAAGACGATGTGGCGCGAGATCGGATCGCCATTGGGGGCGGACATGTTCTCCGCCGCGAAGATCCCGCGCGGAGTGATGAACCGCGCGCCCCACAGCATGCCGAGATCGTGATAGGTGTTGCCCCCCGCCGACAGGGCGTTGACGTAGGTCTGGAGATCGGCGCGGCTGATTTCGGAGAGCTTGCGCGCGGCGCGGGGACAGGCCCAGCCGGGACGGCTAAGGTCCGCAGTCCGGTTGAGGTAGCTCCCGGTGTTTCCGTTCGTATCCTCGCGCTTCCACACGGCGTTGATCAGTGCCGGCTTCCAGCGCTGTGCCTCGTTGGTGGGCACGAGATTGATGTTGAGGTCGAAGGCATTCGCCGGAATCGGGCTGTAGGTGCCGGTGATGACGGTCGACGGCTCCTCGATGCATCCGGTCCAGGTGACGTTGGTCATCGAGCCACTTGGTCCGAGCGGCAGATTGATCGAGTTATTGGTATAGACGTCGGCGAAGACCACCGATTCCCAGCCCGGAGGGCTCCCGGGGGGATTGGTGAAGGTGCACGGCGCCGAGATGCCGGTGATGACCGGGCAGTAGGTCCAGTTCGCAAATTGCGGCGTGACGTCGGTGGTGGTCAGGGTCCGCGTCTTGCGCACCCGTGCACGGCAGCCGGCAAGGTTGTTCGCGCTGCCGGTATTGGGCCACTGGTTGAGCACGAATTCGGTCGACGCGAAGACCTGCCAGGTCTGCTTCACGCCGCTGATCGTGGGCGTGTAGGTGGCGGGATAGTTCGTGCACACATTGCGCGCCGTGGTCCCTGACGAACCATCGGTGCGGAAGCGATACGGGTCCGTGGCGGTCGAGCCGAAGTTGGCGGTCGAGAACGGCAACCATTCGACCTGGTCGGAAATCAGGATGACGTCGCCAGCCTGGTTGTCGGGGAAGGCCGCCGGATTGAAGCGGGCAACGCGGGACTGGTACCTGTGGTTGTTCGCCATGTAGGCGCGCGGGATCGAGAAGCCGACACTGACCTGTTGCGAATAGGGCACCAGCCCGTAACGCACCTGCGCCGAGGGCGAGGTCGACGCCTCGACGGTGTCGTAGAAGCTCATCACCGCCGAGCGCAGCCCGACGATCTTCGAACCCGGTCCCGAACTGCAAGAGCTGCCATTGGGACATTCGGCCATCGAACCGGTGACGTCGAGCACGAACATGATATCGGTGTTCGAGATGTTCAGCTCGGCCGAACAGGTCGCCGAGAGCGGGAAAGTGGTGTAGCCGAAAGCGGCCATGATCGTCGACGGCAGCACCCCGCTGGCCGTGCCGGTCACGACGCCGCTGCCGTTGGAAGTGAAGCTGCGGGTGCGGTCGGTGACCCCGAAGATGCCGTCGTTGAAGTTTTGGTCGAAGAAGGCGAGGCCGATATCGCGGTGGGCGTCGGTGAAGCTGTCGTCGGTCATCGCCCGGCGCGCGGCGAGCGCACCCGCGTCACACGCTGCCTGAAGGCGCGCGGTGGCCATGTAATAGCGGCTCGCATCGATACCGCCGCCGACCATTGCCATCATGGGCACCAGCGACGCGGCGGCAATAGCGAGCGTGTTGGCGGTTTTGTCGTGCAGCAGCCTGTGCAAGAACGACGTTCTGGCCTGCATTTTTCGCCCCATCGCTTCGATGCCCTTCGCTGTTGCCCGCAAGGTTGAGATGCGGACATTCCAGATGCAGCCTCAGCCCTTAATCCACTCTGGTAAGCGGATTGCCAAAGAGCATGGTTAACAGGTTCTTGCACGCCGTCCCCGGAGCGTGCGCGGGCGCCGCGTCCCGCCCAGGGACAGTCCGCTTGCCAAACGGGCGGCCCCGCGGCTAGGCGCGGCTTCGTGACTGGCGAGACCCCCGATCCCCTGCCGCCCGAAGCCGGGCTGGCGCTGGCCTGGAGCGGGCCAAAGGTTCGCGGCCCGTTAAGCATGGCTCTTCAGCTTGATCGCAGATTGGCGCGGATTGTCGGGCGCACGCAGGAGGCGATGCTCGGCCAGATGCGCCTCGCATGGTGGCGCGAGGCGCTCGCAAAGCCAGTGGCCGAGCGCCCGCGCGGCGATGCAGTGCTGGACGGGATCGGCCTCCATTGGCAGGGACGCGAGGCACCTCTGGCGCAAATGGTTGATGGCTGGGAGGTTCTGGTTACCGCCGAAACCCTGGGGCCGGACGAGGCTGCGGCCTTCGCAGCGGCGCGCGGGGCGTTCTTCACCGCGCTTCCCGATGACCCGGTGCCCGCGATGCTGGCGGCGCGGCTCGCGGCGGCGGGTCGCTGCTGGGCGCTTGCCGATGCCGCTGCCGGCGTCTCCGATCCCGCCGAGCGCACGGTGCTGGTCGCTGCCGGGCAGGCGGTCAGCCCGCCCCCGGCGCGGCTCGGGCGCGGGCTTGGCGGGGTGGCGGTGCTCGAGGCGCTCGCGGTGCGCGCGCTGGCGCGCGGCG
>NZ_ANFX01000011.1 GCF_000331285.1 Porphyrobacter sp. AAP82
CGCCAGCGCCCCCCGGAGCCGCCACAGGCGCTGCCCCGCCCGGCTTGCGGGCGGGCACGGGGGCCATGTCATGGCCGGTCGCCGGACGGCGGGCCGGCAGGCTCGGTGCGGGGATCAGCGCATCGGGCACGACCGGCCCCGCGCCCGCCGGCGGGGGCGCGGTGCGCCCGCTCACCGCCGGCTCGAACCCGGCATAGCCGCCGCGGAACGCCGCCGCCGAGCCGCTCGCGCCGCGGGTGCGGTAGAAGCGGTGCGCGCCGATCGTGCCGATATGGTCGAGGCTCGACGCCCAATAGGGATTGACCCAGAGCGTGTGGTAATGCGTCGCAAGCCCGACCGGGGAATAGACGCTGCCGTTCAGGGCCTCGGCCGCGATCCGCTGCGCCCGCGCCCAGCTTGGCCCCCCGGGACGCCGCGCGAGGCTGCCGTCGCAGGTGAAGGTGAACTGGCAGCCGGTCGACCGCTCCGAGCCCTGGTAGACCACGCCGCACACCGAATTGGGCCAGCTCGGGTGGGCGACGCGGTTGAGCACGACCTGCGCCACCGCACGCTGCCCGGCCTCGCTCTCGCTCGCGGCCTCATACCACACGGCCTGCGCGAGGCATTCCGAGGCCCTGAGGCGCGAGATGTCGCTGCCGGACATAGTGAAAGGCCGCGCCGCCGCGCCGACATCGATCAGCGCGCCCAGCTCGCGCCCGCTTTCCGCGCCCTGGGCGAGCGGATCGTCGGTCGGCAGCGCCACCAGCGCGGTGCCGGCAGGGTCGGCCATGAAGTAATAGGCCGAGCCCGGAAAGCTCTGCCCGGGGCGCTCGAACGGAAGGGCAGCCTCGGCGGCCTTGCGCGTGGCGAGCGCGGCGGTGCTCTCGACCGCAGGGCCGGGCAGCTCGCCGACACCTCCGGTGGCCGCCATCGCCGGAACCGTGATCGCCGCGAGCAGCACCGCAAGGCGCTTCCTGGCGGTCTTGGAGAACCATGCGATGCGCGGCAGTTGCCAGCCGCGCCGCGGCGCGCGCGCGGCCACATTGCCCGAGGTGTCGACGAAGAATGTACGCTGGCGGGCCATGGTCGCACCCCGCTTACGCACGGGTGCGGGCAGGGGCGAGCGCGCCGCGGGCCGGCGTCCCGTTTCCGGACACACTGCCCCGCGCGGTTAACCCGTTGCACGCGCGGCAGCGCGGCCTTATCGCCCGGGGCGGACATGGCGCGGGATCGCATCACGAGGGGGTCACGGGGCCGATGCGGCAGAGCGCTGCTAGCGGGGCTGACGCTCGCGCTTGCCGCTTGCGCGCCTGACGCCCCGGTGCAGCCGAAAAACCCCGCGCATCCCACCATCGTCAGCCTCAACCCCTGCCTCGATGCGATCCTTGTCGAGGTCGCCCCGCCGGATCAGGTGCTGGCGCTGTCGCACTATTCGCGCGATCCTTCCTCCAGCTCGATCCCGGCCGCCACGGCCGCGCGCTACGGCGTCACCGGGGGCACCGCCGAGGAGGTGATCGCCGCCGCTCCCGATCTGGTGCTCGCCTCGATCTTCCTTCCCCAGCCGACCCGCGCCGCGCTTGAGCGGGCGGGGCTCAGGGTGGAGACCTTCGGCAGCCCGGTCAGCATTGCCGAGAGCGCTGCGCAGGTGCGCAGCCTCGCCGCGCTGGCGGGGCGCGCGGACGCGGGCGAGGCGCTCGCCGCGCGGATCGCTGCCACGCCGCCTGCGCCGGGCGCGCCCATCGACGCGCTGTTGTGGCAGCCGGGCGAGATCGTCGCGGGCGAGCAGACCCTCGTGGCCGAATTGCTGCGCGAGGCGGGCTTTGCCAGCGACGCTGTGCGCCGCGGTCTCGGCCAGGCCGACCGCGTGAGCCTCGAGGCCGTGCTCGCCGATCCGCCGCAAGTGCTGCTGGTGGCGGGCGATGCCGCGGGCCAGCGCCATCCGGTGCTGGCGCAGGGGCTTACCGGCACCCATGTCGCCGCCTTCGATCCCTCGCTGATCTATTGCGGCGGGCCGACCGTGCTGCGCGCCCGCGCGCGCCTTGCCGGGATCCGCGCCGCATTGGAGGCGCGGCCGTGAACCGCGCTGCCATCGTCTTTGCCGCGCTGCTGGCGGTGCTGGCGGTGCTCTCGCTGCTGGCCGGCCGCGTGTGGATCGCGCCCTTCGGCGACGGCCCCCAAAACGCCGCGCTGATCCTTGCCGAACTGCGTCTGCCGCGGGCGGTGCTGGCGGTGGTGATCGGCGCCGGCCTCGGGGCGGGGGGCGCGGCGATGCAGGGCTACCTGCGCAATCCGCTCGCCGATCCGGGCCTGTTCGGCATCGCCCCGATGGCGGCGCTGGGCGCGGTGGCGAGCTTCTGGGTCGCGCCCCTCCTGCCTGCCGCGCTGGCCGCCTGGAGCCTGCCGGTCATGGCGCTCACCGGCGCGGCGCTGGGGATGGGGGGCCTTGCGCTGATCGCCGGGCGCACCACGTCCGACGGTGCGGGGGGCGCAGGCGGCGGGATCGCGCTGTTCACGCTCGCCGGGCTGATGCTGGCGAGCCTTGCCGGCGCCCTGACCGCGCTCGCCATCACCCTTGCGCCCAATCCCTTCGCGCTCTCCGAAATCGTGCTGTGGCTCAACGGCGCGCTTACCGACCGGTCATGGCGCGAAGTGGGGATCGCAGCGCCCCTGACGGTGGCGGGGATCGGCGTGCTGGCGCTTGCGGCGAAGAGCCTCGACGCGCTGACCCTGGGCGAGGATGCCGCGCGCTCGCTCGGCGTCGATCCGCGGCGGCTGCTGGGGCTGCTCGTGATCGGTATCGGGCTGACGGTGGGCGCAGGCGTGGCGGTGGCCGGGATCATCGGTTTTGTCGGGCTGATCGTGCCCCATCTGGTGCGCCCTCTCACCGACCGCCTGCCCTCGAGCCTGATCCTGCCGAGCGCGCTTGCGGGCGCGTGCCTGGTGCTGGCGGCGGACAGCATCGTGCGGGTGCTGCCGTTCGTCACCGAGCTGCGCCTCGGCATCGCGCTCTCGCTGATCGGCGCGCCGTTCTTCGGCTGGCTGCTGGTCCGTATGCGGCGGGGGAGGCTGTGATGCTGACGGCGGAGAACCTCACGCTGCGGCGCGGGGGCCGCAGCGTGGTCGAAGGCCTGACCGCAAGCCTTGCGCCCGGGGGGATCACCGCGATCGTCGGCCCCAATGGCGCGGGCAAGTCCTCGCTGCTGCTGGCGCTTGCGGGGCTGCTGGAGCCTGCGGGCGGCGCGGTGAGCCTGGATGGCACCGCGCTCGGGGCGATGACCGCGCGCGGGCGGGCGCAGGCCATCGGCTACCTGCCGCAGAGCCCCGACATCGCCTGGGACGTGAGCGTCGCAAGCCTCGTGGCGCTCGGCCGGCTGCCGTGGCGCGACCGGGGGAGTGCCGAGGTCGAAGCCGCGCTCGCCGCGCTCGATTTGGGGGCGCTGCGCCATCGCCCCGTCAGCCGGCTGTCGGGCGGCGAGCGGGCGCGGGTGCTGCTGGCGCGGGTGCTGAGCGGTTGCCCGCGCTGGATCCTCGCCGACGAGCCGCTCGCCGCGCTCGATCTTGGGCACCGGGACGCGCTGGTCGCGCACCTCAAGGCCTGTGCGGCGGCCGGGCAGGGGGTCGCGATCGTGCTCCACGATCTGGCGCTGGCGATGAACCATGCCGATCACGTGCTGGTGCTGGACGAGGGGCGCCTTGTGGCAGAAGGGCCCCCCGCCGTCGCGCTCGCAGCGGAGAGGATCACGCGCGTGTGGGGTATCGACGCAGCGTGGGTCGGCGAGCCGGGGCGGCGGGGGCTAGTTACGGGCAGGTGAGGCGGTCATGTGGCAGGCAAGCCCCGGGAAAGCTCGACCCAGCCATCAGTTCCGCCACCCGCCGGCGCCCGCAGACGAAGCCAGGTTGCGACCCTCGAAGGGACCCGGCCGGCTCTGCGGGGAGGCCTTCTGACTGACAGAAAAGGCGGTCGTTTGCGCCTTCATATTTTCTGTAGGGGCGCAAGAATCCCAGGCAAATCACGGAAAATATAACACAAGTCTGTCATGCCCGGGCGCCTCGGTCGGTCAGGACCCCGGCGGCGGCGTCCGCGATTTTCCGCCCCGGCCTTGGGGCATTTGCCTATTCGGCGGTTTCGCCCTAGCCTCCGGCCGCGCTTCGCAGGGCGGCCGGCTTGCAGCTTGGGTCCCGCGCGAACCGCAGCACGGGGGTTCCGATGAGCGATCCGGTGGGCGCGTACCGTTACAAGGCGTTCATCAGCTACAGCTGGGCCGATGCCAAGTGGGGCAAGTGGGTCCAGCACGCCCTCGAAACCTACCGCACCCCGCGCGCGCTGGTCGGCGAGGAACGCGCGCTCGGGCCCGTGCCGGCGCGGCTCCACCCGCTGTTCAAGGACCGCGAGGAGGAGGCCGCCGGCGCCAGCATCGGCGCGGCGGTCGAGGCGGCCTTGGGGGCGAGCGAATTCCTGATCGTGGTCTGCTCGGCCACCTCGGCCAGATCGAAGTGGGTCAACCGCGAGATCGCGTGGTTCAAGACCCACCGCGATCCCGCAAAGGTGCTCGCCCTCATCGTGGGCGGGGAGCCGGGCGATCCCGAGAACGAATGCTTCCCCAAGGCGCTCACCCACCTTGTGGGCGCCGACGGAGCGGTCACCGACACGCCCATCGACACGCCGCTTGCCGCCGATGCGCGCGAGACCGGGGACGGCAAGCGCATCGCCCGGCTCAAGCTCGCTGCCGCCATGCTCGGCGTCGGGCTCGACGAGCTGGTCCGCCGCGACGAGCGCCGCCGCACCTTGCGCACCCGCGCGGTGGTCGCCGTCTCGCTGACGCTGGCGGCGGTGATGAGCACGCTCACCTGGTTCGCGGTCGAAGCGAGGAAGGAGGCCGAATTCCAGCGCAACCAGGCCGATGGCCTCGTCGAATTCATGCTCACTGACCTGCGCGCCAAGCTCGAGCCGGTGGGAAGGCTTGACGCGCTCGACGTGGTCGGCACGCGGGCGCTCGATTATTACGCCAAGCAGAAGCTCGCCGATCTGGATGCCGATGCGCTGGGTCGGCGGGCGCAGGCGCTGCTGCTGGTGGGCGAATTGTCCAACCTGCGCGGCGACAGCGGCGAGGCATTGAAGGCCTTCACCCAGGCCGCCGCCTCGACCGCCGAACAGCTCGCGCGCGATCCGCGCAATCCGCAGCGCATCTACGATCACGCGCAGAGCGTGTTCTGGGTCGGCTACATCGCCTACAATCGCGGCGAGCTGGCCAACGCCGAGGCGCAATATCGCGAATACAAGCGCCTCGCCGACGCGCTGCTGGCGATCGATCCCAAGAACCCCGAATGGCAGATGGAGAGCAGCTATGCCGAGAGCAATCTGGGGGTGATGTTCGACGCGCAGGGGCGCATCGCCGAGGCCGAACCTGCCTTCGCCGCCTCGCTGAAAATGGCCGAAGCGAGCGCCCGCAGCAATCCCGCCGATACCGCGCGGCAGATCGAGATCGGGATTGCCGCCAACTGGTTGGGGAAGGCGAAGGACAAGCTCGGAAAGCTCTCCGAGGCCCGTGCGCTGCATGCCCGCGAGATCGCGATCTATGAAGCGGTGCTGCGGCGCGAGCCGGCCAATGCCGTGGCGAAGAACCGGCTCGGCGTCGCGCTCCAGTTCCTTGCCGGGGTCCAGCTCGAGCAGGGCGAGATCGCGGCTGCCCTCACGTCCTTCGACCGGGGCATTGCGGTTCACGCCGGATTGCTGCGGATCGAGCCCGGCAACACCGAATGGCAGCAGTCGGACGCGGGCGGCCGGATCCAGAAAGCCAGAGCCCTGATCTACGCGGGTCGGCTTGCCGAGAGCCGCGCATTGATGGACGCGGCCGAGGCGCTGCTCGACCGGATGGTGGCAAGGGACCCGTCAAACGCGGAATGGTCGACAGTCCTGCGCCAGGAGGTGCTCATCGGCCGGGCACGGCTGGCTCTGGCGAGCGGGAAGGCGGCTGAGGCGCGCGGGCCGGCCAGACAGGTGATCGCAGGGGCCCCGCGCGCGGCCGACCGTGCCAACCGCACCAGCGCTCTGATCATCGCCGGCGACATCGAGGCCCGCCTCGGGCAGGCCGAGGCGGCGCGCGCTTTCTGGATCAGCGGCCTCGAAAGCCTGCCCGCAGTCCCCGGCGCCGATGACGAGCGGTTCATGCTGCTCCGCCGGCTGGGCCGGGATAACGAAGCGCAGGCCGTGGCCGCAGCGCTCGACAGGCGGGGCTATCGCCACCCCGCCTATCTGCGCGAAAAAGGGGGCTAGCCCCTCAGCAGGACGACGTCTCGCCGAGCATGAAGTTGGTGCCCACCGATGTCTTGGTGGTGATCCGCGGATCGAGCGTGATGTAGTAATTGCCGTAATTCGGCAGCACCAGCCCCATCGCATAGGCATAGCCGGGCGCATCGTCGGGCGTGTCGTCGTCGATCACAAGCTCGCTGTCGCTGACACGAACGAAGGTCATGTCGGGGACCGTGATCGGCACCGCGGCGCTGTAATTGCCATTGGCATCGGTCCCGCAGAACCATCCATAGCCCGTCACCGGCCCGGTGCCCGAAAATTCCCCCGGCTGCGCCCAGCGGCCGGCGACCGGGTTGCCGTTCTGATCGACCATCCGGCTGGTATCGAGCATGATCGTGATGTCGATATTGTCGCTGTAACTGTCATCATGCGGCAGGGCGGTGAGATTGATGCTGCCATCGCTGCCCACGCGCCCGTTCATGGGATCGGGCACGCCATTGGTCTGCGCGAACGTGAAGGTCGCGCCGATATCATTGGCAGAGTTCCAGACCAGCACCGGCGTACAGGTCATGGTGATCTGGCGATCCATCGCGTCTGTATCCGTGGTCATGGCTATTCCCCCACCCTTGCCTGCGACTGACGGCGCTTGGCGGCCCGCAAGGGTTTCCCGGGCCTGCCGCGCGATGCACTTGGCTTCCCTTGCCGGGCGGAGGTCTTTTGCATTCTACCGGACGCGCCATGCGCGCCGTTCCCCCCGGCTCCTGCCCGTCGCCTCGTTTCGATCCCGTCGATGGGCAGCGCGGAAAATGCGCCTTTTGCAACACATTGTAAATCACGATTGCGTCCGCATGCCGGGCGTGGACAAACCTGCGCGGATACCTATCTGGCAGGAACCGATCGGCGCACTGCTCGCTCTGAGCCTGAGCGGCGGAAATCCTCGCCTCGCGCCCTTTACAACTGCGAACATTTGCGGAACACAGCCCTCCCATGAGCCTTACGACGATCTCCGTGCGCGGTGCGCGCGAACACAACCTCAAGGGTATCGACATCGATCTGCCGCGCGATGCGCTGATCGTGGTCACCGGGCTTTCGGGGTCAGGCAAATCCTCGCTGGCCTTCGACACGATCTATGCCGAGGGGCAGCGGCGCTATGTCGAGAGCCTTAGCGCCTATGCGCGCCAGTTCCTCGAGATGATGCAGAAGCCCGATGTCGAGCATATCGACGGGCTCTCGCCGGCGATCAGCATCGAGCAGAAGACGACGAGCCGCAACCCGCGCTCCACGGTCGCAACCGTGACCGAGATCTATGACTACATGCGCCTCTTGTGGGCGCGGGTGGGCACGCCCTACAGTCCAGCCACCGGCGAGCCGATCAGCGCCCAGACCGTCAGCCAGATGGTCGACCGGGTGATGGCTTTGCCGGAGGGAACGAGGGCCTATCTGCTCGCCCCCGTGGTGCGCGGGCGCAAGGGCGAATACCGCAAGGAAATCGCCGAATGGCAGCGCGCCGGCTTCACCCGGGTGCGGATCGACGGGGAAATCTATCCGATCGAGGAGGCCCCCGCGCTCGACAAGAAGTTCAAGCACGACATCGAGGTGGTGGTTGATCGCATCGCGGTGCGCGAGGGCATCGAGACGCGGCTGGCGGATTCTTTCGAGCAGGCGCTAAAGCTCGCCGAGGGCCTCGCCTATGTCGATCTTGCCGACGGCGTGGTGCCGGGGCGCGAGGGTGAAGCGCAGGGCGCCAATAGCAAAGGAGGGGCGATGAAGGGCGCAGGCCTGCCAGCGAACCGCATCGTCTTCTCCGAAAAATTCGCCTGCCCGGTGAGCGGCTTCACCATCGAGGAAATCGAGCCGCGCCTGTTCTCCTTCAACGCCCCGCAAGGCGCGTGCCCGGCGTGCGATGGGATCGGCGAGAAGATGCTGTTCGACCCGCAGCTGGTGGTGCCCAACGAAGCGCTGACGCTGAAGCAGGGCGCGGTGGTGCCCTGGGCCAAGTCCAACCCGCCGTCGCCCTATTACATGCAGGTGCTGGCGTCGCTGGCGAAGGCCTATGGCTTTGACCTGACGACACCGTGGAAGGACCTCGCGCCGGAACAGAAGCTCATCATCCTCCACGGCACGGGCGGGCTGCCGGTGCCGCTGACCTTCAAGGATGGTCGCCGCGAATACACCGTCCACAAGCCGTTCGAAGGCGTGATCGGCAACTTGAACCGCCGCATGATGCAGACCGAAAGCGCGTGGATGCAGGAGGAGCTTGCCAAATACCAGACCGCGCAGGCCTGCGAGACCTGCGGGGGCAAGCGTCTCAACGAGAAGGCCTTGAGCGTGAAGATCCCGGGCGCCGACGGGCCGACCGACATCGCCACCCCGGTGCAGATGAGCGTCGCCGATGCCAAGGCGTGGTTCCTCGGATTGGACGCGCAGCTCACCGCGCAGCAAAGCCAGATCGCCAAGGCGATCCTCAAGGAGATCAACGAGCGGCTCGGCTTCCTCGACAATGTCGGGCTCGATTACCTGAACCTCGACCGCACCTCGGGCACCCTGTCGGGCGGGGAGAGCCAGCGCATCCGCCTGGCGAGCCAGATCGGCAGCGGGCTTTCGGGCGTGCTCTACGTGCTCGACGAGCCGAGCATCGGCCTCCACCAGCGCGACAACGACCGGCTGCTGGAGACCCTCAAGCGCCTGCGCGATCTCGGCAACACGGTGATCGTCGTCGAGCATGACGAGGACGCGATCCGCGCCGCCGACCATATCGTCGACCTGGGCCCCGGGGCGGGGGTGCATGGCGGCGAGGTGGTCGCCGAAGGCACGCTGAAGCAGATCCTCAAGGCCAAGGGCTCGCTCACGGCCGACTACCTCACCGGCAAGCGCCGCATCGAGGTGCCCGCCAAGCGCCGCAAGGGCAACGGCAAGCACATCGTGGTCAGGAACGCGCGGGCGAACAACCTGAAGGGCGTCACCGCGAAGATCCCGCTCGGCACCTTCACCTGCATCACCGGGGTCAGCGGCAGCGGCAAGTCCTCGCTCACCATCGACACCTTGCAGGCCGGCGCCGCCCGCGTCCTCAACGGCGCGCGGGTGATCGCCGGGGCGCACGATGCCATTACCGGCCTCGAATATTGCGACAAGGTCATCGAGATCGACCAGTCGCCCATCGGCCGCACCCCGCGCTCCAATCCCGCCACCTACACCGGCGCCTTCACCCAGATCCGCGACTGGTTCGCCGGGCTGCCGGAGAGCCTCGCGCGCGGCTACAAGCCCGGGCGCTTCTCCTTCAACGTCAAGGGCGGCCGCTGCGAGACATGCCAGGGCGACGGCCTCATCAAGATCGAGATGCACTTCCTCCCCGACGTCTACGTCACCTGCGAGCAATGCGGCGGCAAGCGCTACAACCGCGAGACGTTGGAGGTGAAGTTCAAGGGCCACTCGATCGCCGACGTGCTCGACATGACGATCGAGGACGCCGAGGAGTTCTTCAAGGCCGTCCCCCCGATCCGCGAGAAGATGCGGATGCTGAACGAGGTGGGCCTCGGCTACGTCAAGGTCGGCCAGCAGGCGACCACGCTTTCGGGCGGCGAGGCGCAGCGGGTGAAGCTCGCCAAGGAACTCGCCCGCCGCTCGACCGGGCAGACCTTGTATATCCTCGATGAACCCACCACGGGCCTGCATTTCGAGGACGTGCGCAAGCTCCTCGAAGTGCTGCACCGGCTGGTGGACGGCGGCAACTCGGTGGTGGTGATCGAGCACAACCTCGACGTGATCAAGACCGCCGACTGGATCATCGACCTCGGCCCGGAGGGCGGGGTGCGCGGCGGGGAGATTGTCGCGGAAGGGACGCCCGAGAAGGTGGTGAAGGAGCCGCGCAGCTTCACGGGGCAGTATCTGGCGCCGCTCCTGGCGAAGTAATCCTCCCCTGCAGGCGGAGGGGGACCATCGGTAGGATGGTGGAGGGGCAGGCGAGGCTGCTGCGAACGCCCCTGTCATGCGGGCCGCGCCCCAGCATCCAGCCCGCAGCCCCGCAGTGGGTCACGCGAAGACGCCAAGAGGGCAGCGCGATGATCCCCCTCCCGCCTGCGCGGGCGGATGGGCGACGTCTGGAGGGTCGCTGTACCAGACGCCGCCCATAAGAAATGATAAAGTGCAGGAGGCCGACTTCTTGGGGGGCTATCGCCTCCTGCTAGTTGGCGTCAGTTGATTTTTCGCAGGTAATGCTTGAAAAACACTCACCGACCGCTCTTCAGGCGTTTCGGAAAGAATGCAAATTTTCTCTCATAAAATGATCGTCGCTCGCTATCCCCGGCTGTCCCTTTTATTATTACGATATTTTTTCTTTGTTGATTTCGTTTGTTCATTAAAAGATTTCATTTTTTATAACAATTGACTTGTTTATTGAAAACAAGCCGATAGCCAATCCCGCGGATATTTTCGATTGTGTATCCTTGCTTCATGTTTTCCCTGATGTCGTGAATGACCACTCTCAGGTGCATAAGTGACAGGCTTTCGTAGCCTTTGGAAATGTGAGCGCGAAGCTGGCCATACCGACAGAGGCCGTCCTTGGCGTCGAACAATGCTTCGATCACAAGTCGCTGACTTCTGGAGAGCCTATCGACTTCGCAGATTTCATTGATCGAGCTTGTGTATTTCTGAAGGTTCTCTGTCTTTTCTTCAGCCATCTTGTGTCTGTTGAAAATGACAGCGACCCTCGCTGCCATTTCTTCCGCAGCCAGGCCTTTCAGGTTCATGACGTCGTCGTAGCCAAGGTTCATCAACTTGGCTCTGCTCCTGGGGCTGAGGTTCTCGGTGACCGCGATGGTCGGCACGCGTTCAACGAGAGGCAGATTGACCTTGATGAACGATGCGAGGCGTTGCAGGTCGTTCCCGCCGACAATCACCACGTCGCATTTTTCGAACGTGCGGGGCAAATCATCGTAAAGCAGGCGATATTTATGGAACGTGACGCCTTCGAGCGCCTCTTCAATAAACGTCTCGCGATATTTCGCGAATACATCGTTTATGTAAAGATACTTCACTGTATAAAATGCGTTCTGCCGGATCGGCAGAAGTTCCGCATGCGGGATCTGTCGTAGTTTGGGGGATGAGTATTCAGCCTTCGCAGGCGCATCATCGCCCAGACGCGATTCTGTTGGTGTGATGATCGGGCTTCGGCCCGCATTGCGCGGGTTCGGATTCTGGTCGGCAGGTTCCATGGCCCATAAGATAGAAGGCCAAAATAAGGAAAGGAACCGGGATCGCTGTTAATATCCGACTGCGCGCCGATCTTTTTAAGTTATTGATATGATTAAAATACGAATGTCGTGCGGCAAGAGAAGGTTAATGAATCCTATAATTATGACAAAAATTCAACGCGAAGATGAATAACCGGTCCTTAACCATGTTAGAGAAAAGCATTATCACCGCTAACCAGCGCATTCGACGTGAAAGGTCGGTGCTCCTCCCCCGCGGCCGCCATGGCGCCGTCGAACCCTATAAAAATTGCATGCGGTTTGTGCCGGAATCGACCGAAGCTTGAGAGAGGTCGATAAACGACTTGGTTGCGCTGTCGCTGAAGCCCCTTCCTGCATCCGCGCTCTCCTGCGGCCGCGCTGGCGGGGGGTGGGGGCGCGCCTGGCGCGGCGGTTGGGTGTTCGGATCAGCTTCGCCTGCCCCTCCACCATGCTGCGCATGGCCCCCCCTCCCCGAGCGCGCTCGGGGAGGATTGCCTCGTTCGCTCCCCTCGGGCCGTCAGGCCCGCAAGCGCGCCCGCCCTCAAGCAGTGCAGCGATAGGGCAACAAGGACTCCCGCCCTCAAGCAGTGCAGCGATAGGGCAACAAAGACTTCCGCCCGCAGCGGGCGCAGCTTGCTGCGCGTCTAGCGAGGATCGCACGCCGGAGGGCGCGCGGAACCCAACAACTTCGGATTTTCCATTTTCCTACAGCCATTTCCTTCTGATAGTCTTGGCGCTTTCCGGTCATCTGTTGTCGCAAAGGAAGGTCCGATGTCCCAGCCAGCCACCACCGTTTCCTCTGGCGCTCCCTCTGGCGCCGCCTCGGCCGCGATCGTCGATCCGTCCGCGCTGGTGCCCGATCTGGCGCCGGGCGTGCAGGCGAAGTTCGTCGAGGTGCTGGCGCAGTGGGGCAATGTCCGGGCGGCGGCGGCGCAGGCGGGTGTGAGCCGCGCGCATTGCTACCGGATGCGGCGCGCGAGCGCGGAGTTCCGGCAGCTGTGGGATGCCGCCCTGGTGCTGGCGCGCCCGCAGGTCGAGGAGGTGCTCGCCGACCGCGCGCTCAACGGCCAGGTCGAGACGGTGTTCTACCACGGCGAGGAAATCGCGACGCGCACCCGCTATGACACGCGGCTGCTGCTGGCGCATCTCGCGCGGCTCGACAAGGTCGAGGAGACCTATGGCGTGCGCGCTGCGGTGCGCGATTTCGAGGAACGGGTCGAGACGCTGCGCGAGGGGCCGGTGCGGTCGCAGTGGGATGGGCACGGCGATGCGGCCGGCGATGAGGCGGCTGCGGAGTGCTGATCGAGGGCGCGGTTTTTGCGCCCAGGACAGTGTCTCATGTGTCTCCTACAGCCGCGCTTGGGGGTGCTCGGCGGCGCTCCCACGCGGCGAGCGCGGCAAAGGCGAGGGTGCCGCTCGCCAGCATCCACAGGAAGGCGCCGGGCTCGCCGAGGGTCCAGTCGAGCAGCGCGAGGGTCGCCATCTGGACGCAGATCGCGGCGAAGGCGGCATGGCGGGCCCTGAGGCCGGCGAGCCCGGCGATGATCGGGA
Source organism: Porphyrobacter sp. AAP82 (assembly GCF_000331285.1). Classification (GTDB taxonomy): domain Bacteria; phylum Pseudomonadota; class Alphaproteobacteria; order Sphingomonadales; family Sphingomonadaceae; genus Erythrobacter. The sequence continues at coordinate 13,009 of NZ_ANFX01000011.1, forward strand.
CCGCGAGCACCGCGCCGATCGCGCCCGCGTCCATCACCAGCGCGCGCAGGCTCTCGCCGGACAGGGCGAGCCCGGCGGCGAGCGCGGCGGCGCCCACGGTGGCGGCGCGCGCGGCGCGCAGCAGGGCGAGGGGCGAGGCGGCGGGGCGGAGGCGGCGATACCCGCTCTCGGTGACGACCGCCGAGACCGCGAGCAGCGCGCTGTCGACCGAGGAGAGGATCGCCGAGACAAGGGCGCCGGTGAAGACGATCAGCAGCCAGTCGGGGAACAGCGCCTTGGCGAGGCTGGGGAGGAAGGCCTCGCCCGCGCCGAGCGGCAGGCCGAGCTGGGGCGCGAAGAGGCCGAAGCTGACCGGCACGAGCCCGGCGGCAAGGTAGACCCCCGCGCCCAGCAGCGCGCCCTTGCGGCCGACCTCGGGGGTGCGGGCGGCAAGGGTGCGCGAGATGGCCTCCTGGCTGACCATGGTGCCGATGATCGGGATGAGCCACAGCTCGGCGGTGTCGGTCCAGGTCTCGCTGGCGGGCGGGGGGCGCAGGGCGGTGCCGGGCAGGGCGGCCCACATCGCGGCCGGGCCTCCCGCCGCGGCGGTCATCAGGGCGAAGAGGATGGCGATGGCGATGAGGATGACGATGCCCTGGAGGATGTCGGTGACGACGTCGCCGGCGAGGCCTCCGAACAGGGTGTAGGTCATCACCAGCGCCGTCGCGCCGAACAGCGCGGGAGCAAAGCCGATGCCGGAGGCCGTGTCGATGATGGCGGCGAAGGCGAACAGCTGGGCGGCTGACCAGGTGGTGGCCGACAGCGCGATGACTGCGGCCGAGAGCGCCTCGGTCCGCCCGCCGAAGCGGTCGCGCAGGAAGTCGGCGAGGGTGATGAAGCCGCCCTCGCGCAGGGGCCGCGCGAAGAACAGCGCCACCGCGACGAGGCCGATGGCATAGGCGAAGGGCTCGGCCCGGGCGCCCGCGATGCCCTCGGCGGCGACCTCGGAGGAGGTGGCGATGAGGCTCTCGGCGGCGAACCAGGTGGCGAAGATCGACATGCCGATCGCGCCTGCCGAAAGGCTGCGGCCGGCGACGAGGTAGTCGGTGTCCGAGCGCGCCCCGCGCCCGACCCACACGGCAAGCGCGATCTGCAAGGCCACATAGGCGAAGATGAGGACGAGTGTGATGGCAAAGACCCCCGTGCGGTCCCGCAGGCCGCAGCCTCTGGTTAGCCCGCCTGCCGCGCCGCGCAAGGGGCAGGATGGCGCAATCGTCAGCCCGTTGCATCCGCCTGTGTCCGCGCGCAGTAGCTGCTCGCGGACGGGGACATGCACAAGGAGTGCTGCCGATGCCTTACCACACCATGATCGCCCCCCGCTGGCTCGCGGTCGCTGCCGCGCTCGCCTTTGCCGGCAGCAGTGTCAGCGCGGGCGAGATCAACTCGAACCTCCAGATCGAGGCGGGCCAGACCTTCCTCCTGGGCGGCGGACAGAAGGGCGCGCTGCGTGTGAAGGGCCGCAACACCGGCCCGGTGGCGGTGATCGTGCTCGGCCAGATCGAGGGTGCCGCGCCGGTGCTGCGCGGCACGGTGCAGCCCGGCGGCGATCTCGACGCGCGCTTCGCTGCGAACGAGACGGCGCTGCTGCGCAACACCTCGGACGTGACAATGGCGCGGCTCAAGCTGGTGGTGAGCGGGGATACCTCGGGTCTCGGGATGACCTACACGGCCAACCCCTGAGCGGCGCGTCAGTCGGCGACCAGCGCGAGTTCGACCATGCCGTGGCCGCGCGCGACGAGGCCGAGCTCGCTTGCTGCGGCACGGCTGACGTCGATCATCCGGCCCCGGGTGAAGGGGCCGCGGTCGTTGATGCGCACGATCACGCTGCGGCCATTGGCAAGGTTGGTGACCCGCACGCGCGTGCCGAAGGGCAGGGTGCGGTGCGCGGCGGTCATCGCGGCGCTATCGAACCGCTCGCCGCTGGCGGTGCGGCGGCCGTCGAACCTGGCGGCGTAGTAGGAGGCGCTGCCGCGACCGACGAGCGTGTCCCGGGGGGCGGAAGGGGCATCGGGCGCCGCGGTCTCCGGGGCGGCGGTGTCCGTCACCGGCGGGAGCGGGACAAGCTCGACTGCGGCAGTGCTAGTCGAGGGCTGCACGGGGGCATCGGGCGCGGCGGCGGTGGAGGCGGCGAGCGGGACAAGGCTGGCGAGCGCGCCAAGGATCCACACGGCAGGCCCAGGGCTCGCAGGGCGCCGTTCGGGCGCGAGGGCATCGAGGCCGTCTATGCGAATTCCCGTCCGCATGACAGCGCCGTTACAGTGCCCCTGCCGGCAAAGGCAAACCAGGTTAGGATTTCATCGCCCACCCGCTTCGCCTCGGGGCCGAGTTGCCCGCCAAACGCGATGAACCGTTCCGGGAGGCGAGGCCTTGCGGGCCCGATTTCAGGGTTTTGCCGTGGTTCGGCTCGCCGCAGGAGCGTCTGCGGCGCGGGCTTGCCGCAAATGGCAAATGGGGCCGGCATTGCTGCCGACCCCACTCTCACCGGCGTGTGGATGGTCCCTCCGCTTGCCCGGCCTCCGGCGAACCTTCGGCCTCGCTTTGCGTCTGGGGCCATGCTTGGCGCCCGATGTCTAGCCTCTCGCTGCCTGCGTCTTGCGACCGGCCCTGCCAGAGATTTGTCACCGGCGCTCGCGCCGGCATCCGGCCTTCGCTCCGGCTGGCTTGCGCGTCGCTCCGTCCGGCTTGCGCCTCGCCCAATTCGCCGCCGCGCCTTCGCTCCTGCCGAGGCCTCGTCCCTTTACCTTTTTGCCAGGGGCTGCGGCTGGGGGCTTTCGCCGTTCCGCTGCACTCGCCTCGGGCCAGGTTTTCGGCCTGTCCGGTGCCACCGCGTCGCTCCGACCCTTGGAGTGAGCCGACTTGCCTTTGGCCGAGGCCTCCTGCATGCCGTCTCCAGATCGGCGCGTGGACAGATGCCACCGCCACCCTCGGGATAAAATCTCCGGTAACTTCAAGGCTTTGCGGCCCTCCGTTCCCGTCACTTCCTATCCCGAAGACAAGTCGAAACTGCGCCTGAATCGGCGATCTGACAACATCGCGAAGGCGCAGTTTTCCACTTCGGCGCGATTGGCCTGTGGACACGAGTGGATAAGTCAACGGCTCATCGCATTTGCTGCGAAACCGTCGCGCGAGCGGGAACGGATCCGCCTTCAAACTGTCATGATAAGGCCGCCGAACCGCTGCGCACACCGCAGCGACTCGGTTTTCCCCGGTCCCGATGGCGCAATCAGGCGTCCCGGTTGCGGCGCGACAGGAGGCGCAGGCGCAAGCCGTTCAGCTTGATGAAGCCTTCCGCGTCCTTCTGGTCATAGGCGCCGGCGTCATCCTCGAAAGTGACGTGAGCCTCCGAATAGAGCGAGAAGGGCGACTTGCGGCCGACTACGCTTGCCAGCCCCTTGTAGAGCTTCAGCCGCACGGTGCCGGTGACCTTGTCCTGCGAATGGTCGATTGCCGCCTGCAGCATCTCGCGCTCGGGGCTGAACCAGAAGCCGTTGTAGATGAGCTCGGCATATTTCGGCATCAGCTCGTCCTTCAAATGCGCCGCGCCGCGATCGAGGGTGATCTGCTCGATCCCGCGATGGGCGCGCGCGTAGATCTCTCCGCCCGGGGTCTCGTACATCCCGCGGCTCTTCATGCCGACAAAGCGGTTCTCGACCAGATCGAGCCGGCCGATGCCGTGCTTGCGGCCGAGTTCATTGAGCGCGGCGAGGAGTGTGGCGGGCGACATGGCCTCGCCGTTCAGGGCCACGCCGTCACCCTTTGCAAAATCGAGCGTGATGTATTCGGGCGTATCGGGCGCGTCCTCTGGATTGACCGTGCGGCTGTAGACGTAGTCGGGGGTCTCCTCCCACGGATCCTCCAGCACCTTGCCTTCCGAAGAGGTGTGCAGCAGGTTCGCGTCGGTCGAAAACGGGCTTTCGCCGCGCTTGTCCCTGGGGACCTGGATCTGGTGCTTTTCGGCCCAGGCGATCAGCGCGGTGCGGCTGGTCAGATCCCATTCGCGCCACGGGGCGATCACCTTGATGTCGGGATCGAGCGCATAGGCCGAAAGCTCGAAGCGCACCTGGTCATTGCCCTTGCCGGTCGCGCCGTGGGCGATGAAATCGGCGCCGGTCTGGTGCGCGATCTCGACCAGGCGCTTGGAGATCAGCGGCCGCGCGATCGAGGTGCCGAGCAGGTAGTCGCCTTCATAGCGGGCATTGGCGCGCATCATCGGGAAGACGAAATCGCGCACGAATTCCTCGCGCACGTCCTCGATGAAGATGTGGTCGTCAGGAATGCCCATGGCGCGGGCCTTGGCGCGGGCGGGTTCGATCTCCTCGCCCTGGCCGAGGTCGGCGGTGAAGGTCACGACCTCGAGCCCGCGCTCGACGCTCAGCCACTTGGCGATGACGCTCGTATCGAGACCGCCCGAATAGGCGAGGACGACTTTCTGGGGCTGGGCCATGGGAGGGGTTCCTTGGGAATGATGTGGCGCGCCCCTAACAGCGCGGGGGCCAGGGGGCAATCGCGCTTTCGCCGCGCCTGCCGCCCGCGCCCTGGGGCGGACCACTTGGCAATCGCGCGGCAGGAATTACCCGATAGGCACCGCGCGCCGCGGCTCTTTCGGGCGCGGGCACGGGGGGCGATCTCGGTTTACGTCATCGCCGTGTTGCCGCTGATCGGGATCTTCGCCCGTCACGAGCGGAGCTTCGGTCCGGTGCGCGGCGGGCGCACCGTGCCGCGCCTGCGCGCGGTCTTTGGCGTGCTGGCGATCTGTGCCGGGCTTGGCGCGACTGCGGGGCTGACCATCACCAGTCCCGACAGCCTCTCGGGCATCCGCTGGTGGGTGATCGCGCTCCCGTTGGCGGGCGCTGCGCTGATGGGCTTTGGCCCGGTCTACCGCCCGCGGCAGAAGCCCGGCGCGCACGAGATGGGCTAGGCCTTCAGCAGATAGTCCCGCGTGATCGGCAGGGCGCGGCGCGAGCGGACGTACTGGATCTGGTAATTGCCCATGCCCCCATGCTCGAACACGGTCGCCGCGCCCGCGAGGTAGAACGTCCACATCCGGAAGAACTTCTCGTCATAGAGCGCAATGATTGTCTCGCGGTGCTCCATGCACCTGGCATACCAGGCGCGGATGGTGCGCGCGTAGTGGAGGCGCAGCGTCTCGATGTCGCTGGCGATGAGGCGGACCTTCTCGGAGGCCGCGAGCGTCTCGGAGAGCGCGGGGATATAGCCGCCCGGGAAGATGTATTTGCGGGTGAAGGCATCGGTGGTGCCGGGTGGGCCGAAGCGGCCGATGGTGTGGAGAAGCATCACCCCGTCCTGCGCCAGCAGCCTTGCGCAGGCCTCGAAAAAGGCGCCGAATTGCGCGCGCCCGACATGTTCGAACATGCCGACCGAGACGATCCGGTCGAACTTGCGGCCCGCAGCGGCGGTGTCGCGGTAATCCTCGAGGCTGATCGTCACCCGGTCCGCGACGCCCGCCTCGCACACCCGCTGGCGGGCGAGCATTGCCTGTTCTTCCGAAAGCGTGATGCCGGTGACACGGACATTGTGCGCGCGCGCCAGATGGATCGCCATCCCGCCCCAGCCGCAGCCGATGTCGAGCACGTCCTGCCCGGGCTCGAGGAGCAGCTTCTTCGCGATGTGCCTGAGCTTGGCTTCCTGCGCGTCGGCGAGCGACGTCACGCCCTCGGCCCAGTAGGCGCAGGAATATTGCCAGTGCTCGGCATCGAGCATCAGCGCGTAGAGATCATTCCCGATGTCGTAATGGTGGGCGACATTGCGCTTCGATCCGATCCGGTTGTTGATCTGTTCGGCAGCAAAGCTCGCCTTGTTGACGAGGTGCTTGAGCCGGCTCGGGCGCAGGGTGTTGTCGCCGCGTTCCCAGCGGTCGTTCATCCTCAGCAGGCCGACGAGGCCGAGCACGTCGCCTTCCTCGATGAGCAGACGCCCGTCGATGAAGGCCTCCGCCGCGCCCAATCGCGGATCGAGCATGATGTCCCGAGGCACCGCATTGTCGGTGAAGCGCAGAACGATTTCGGGGAAGCCCGCCGCGCTCGAGCCATAGGTGCTGGCCGACCCGTCGGCAAACACGACGCCGAGGCGCCCCTGCCTGACGGCGCGGGCAAGAAATCGGTCGAGGATGGGCTTGCTCATGATGCTCCTTTCTAGGATGCTTGCGAGGGTCGGCCTGGCCGGGAGCGCGGCTTCCGGAAAATCATCGACCTGGAGGGCAGCTGATGGGCGACGGGAAGACGACAATCACCGATGTTGCGGCCCATACCTTCATCGAGGGAGTCGAGCCGCCGGCCAAGCGCGAGGATGCCCGCGTGCTCGATGCGCTGTTCCGCAAGGTGACCGGCGAGACGCCCCGGATGTGGGGGCCGACGATCATCGGCTACGGCGAATATTCCACAACCTATGATAGCGGCCGCAAGGTCCACTCACTGCGCGTCGGTTTCTCGCCGAGGAAGGCGAAGCATTCGCTCTATCTGTCGGCAGGCTGCCACACCCCCGAGGACGAGGCGCGCCGCACCGAAGCGCTGGGGCGGCTGGGCAAGTTCAGCCAGGGGGCGAGCTGCATTTACGTGAACAAGCTCGCCGACATCGACCTCGCCGTGCTCGAGGCAATGATCGCGGACGGCTGGGCGGCGTCACTGCGCGACCTGCCATAAGAAAGGCGCGTCACACCCCGGCGTACCACTGGTAGCCGGCGTAATCCTCCCAGAAGCCGCCGCCGCCCTGACCGATCTGCTCGAAGCTCGTGACCGCCTCGATCGCCTGGACATATTTCGCCTGCTTGTAGCCCAGCTGCCGCTCGATCCGCATGCGGTAGGGCGCGCCGTTCTTTTCGGGCAGCGGCTCGCCGTTCAGCGCATGGGCGATGATCGTCTGCGGGTGATAGGCGTCGACCATGTCGATGCTCTCGTAATAGGGCTGGCCGCGGTAGAGATCGGCGCAGCGGAAGACGATGAACCTCGCCTCCTTCCGGACCTTCGCCATGTCGAGCAGGTGGCCGAGCTGCACTCCCTGCCATTCGCCGATCGCGCTCCAGCCTTCGACGCAGTCGTGGCGGGTGATCTGGGTGCGTTGGGGCAGTCCCTTGACCTCGGCAAGGCTCAATGCGAGCGGCTTGTCGACCAGCCCGCGCACTTCCAGCTTCCAGTCGGCAAAGCCCTGGGCGAGCTGGTCCTGGTAGAAGGGGTCGGCGACCGTCACCGAGCCGTTTCCGCGGAAGGTGGGCGAGCGCTGGTCGGGGCGGAACTCCTTGGCCAGCCCCTGCTTGCCCGCCAGCGCGCGGTGGAGCACGCGGTGGCCGTCTTCGGCGGCCTTGAACACCTCCTGCGTGGTCTCGCTGTCGTTGATCCGGGCGCAGGCCGAGGCGCCGAGGGCGGCCATGCCGGCAAGCAGCGAACGGCGCGGCAGGTCAGCCATGGGCAGGCACTCCTTCTTGGGCAGCGGGGAGGTTTTCGGGCTGGGGAGGGGGCGGCGGATCGCGATCGTCGCGCTTGCCCCCGGTGACCATCTCGAGGATCAGCCGCCAGTCGGTGACGGCGAGGAGGATGTGGATCACGAAGAAGCCGAAAATGCCCCAGGCGGCGATGAAGTGCAGCGAGCGCGCGCTCTGGCGGCCGGCGAACAGGTCGACGAGCCACGGTGCATAACCGCCCGATCCCGGGCTGATTGCAAGGCCGCTCAGCAGCATCAGTGGCAGGAGCACGCCGAAGACGCCGCCGTAGAGGATCTTCTGGACCGGGTTGTAGCCGTGATGCGCGCCTGCGCCCGCGCCCGAATGCGCCTTGATCGAAGCGATCACCGCGCCCGGCGTCCAGTCCCGGGGCGCGGTCATCAGGTCGCGGCGGAAGTGGCCGTTCCACAGCATCGCGATCCAGATGAACAGCACGCCGATGCCGAAGGGCCAGGCCATGGTGATGTGCCAGTCGCGCGCCAATGCGAGGTTGTAATGCCCCGGGATCGTCGCCCAGCCCGGAAAGCGGATCACGTGGAGCCAGGCGTCGGCCGGGTCGAAGCCGTAATGGCCCCAATAGAGATGCCGGTGAGCGTTGGAGATGTTGAGCCCGCTCATGAACAGCACGATGATCGCGATCGCGTTCACCCAGTGCCACAGACGGGTCGAAAGCGCGTGCTTGGTCATTCCTTGTCTCCCCCGGCCCCGTCGCGCGCCAGCCAGATCACGTCGCGCGGCTGGTCGAGCAGGTGCTGGCCGCTGTCGATGAACAGGCTCTGCCCGCTGGCGAGCGCGCCGCCGGCGAGAAACAGCGCGGCCTCGGCGATCTCGTCAGGCCCGGTCTTGCGACCGAGGAGGTTCATGCGGTGCGAAATCTCGGTCTCCTCCTCGCGCTGGTCGTGGCTCGCAAGCACGGCCCCCGGGGCAAGGCCATAGGCGCGCACGTTCCCCGCTCCATTGGGCCCTTCGAAATTCCCCTTGGCGAGCATGCCGATGGTGGCTGCCAGCGCGTGCTTGGACATGGTGTAACTGAAAAAATCGGGGTTCGCATTCTCGATTTTCATGTCCGTGACGTTGATCACGGCGCGCACGGCGTCGTGCCCGGCGGTGAGGGCGAGAAAGGCCTGGGCGAGCCTGGCTGGGGCAAGCGCGTTGATCTGCATCGCCGCCCGGTTCGTCGCCGGGTCGAGGCCGGTTACACTGTCATAATCAAAGACCGAGGCCGAATTGACGAGGCACCGCCAGCCGGGAAGCCTTGCGGCAAGCTCGGTGACGGCAGCGACGGCGGCCTCGTCATCGGCAAGGTCGAAGCCGATCACCGCGGCGCTGGGCAGCGTCGCGGCCAGTGCCTCGGCGGCGTTGGCGGAGCTCTTGTAATGGATCACCGTGTGCCAGCCCGCAGCGGCAAAGCGGCGCGTGATCGCCGCGCCGATACGGGTCGCCCCGCCGGTCACGAGAACGGCGGGGCGAGGGGTGCTGGTTGTGCTGCTGTCAGGGGAGAGGGGCATGCCAGCAGCGCTAACAGGCAGGGGCGCGCGCTTCAATCGGGGAGAGCGAGGGGACGCGCGCGCCCCACGGGCATCAGCGGCAGCGCAGCTCCCCGCGGTCGATCTCGCGGCCCAGAAGGCCGCCGCCGATCGCGCCGAGGACGGTGCCGACCGTGCGGTCGCCGCGGGTGTCGATGGTGCGGCCGAGCAGCGCGCCGACCCCGGCGCGGATGACAAGGCCCGTCGTCCCGTTGTCGCGGCGGCAATAGTAGCGGTCACCGTCGCGCCAGATGCGGTCGCCGCGGCTTAGGCGGCGCGGCTCGTAATAGCGGCCGCGGTCGTCATAGATGCGGTCACGCTTGCGCTTGCGGTGCGCGGCGGTGTCGTCGCCCGGCAGCGAGCTGGCCTCAAGGCCCGCAAAGGCGGACGGGGCGCTCGGCGCAGGGCGCGCCAGCGGCGCGGCCTCGGCGGGGATCGCCATCGGCAGCGTCATGGCTCCGGCGGCGAGGATGAGAGCAAATGTCTTCACGGCAGTTCTCCTTTCGGTTTGCCTGCGTTCGTAAGGGTATGGCTGGCATGGCCCCGCCAGCAGGGGAAGGAGGCGGGCGGCGGAGCGGGTATCCGGAGCGCCGGATACCCGCCTGCCATCAGCCTGCCGTCTTTTCCTGACGCGGTTTCGGCGCCGTCAAATGTTCCATCTGACTGGATACCGCTTAGCGGCAGCGCGCCTCGCCGCGATCCACCTCGCGGCCGAGCAGACCGCCACCGATCGCGCCGAGCAGCGTGCCGAGCGAACGGTCGCCGCGGGTGTCGATGGTGCGGCCCAGCAATGCGCCGCCGATCGCGCCGACCACCAGGCCGGTGGTGCCGTCATCGCGGCGGCAGTGGTAGCGGCCATCCTCGCCGCGCCACACGCGGTCGCGGCGGCTCAGGCGGCGGTCGCGCTGCCAGTCGCGGCGATCGTCGCGCCAGCCGCGGCGCTCACCCCGCCAGTCGCGGCGGTCGCGGCGCCAGTCGTGGTCATCGTCGTCCCAGTCGTCATCGCCATAGGCGGCGACGGGGGCATAGGCGGGGGCGGCGCTGTGGCTGGCGAACGGCGGCGAGGGGGCGCCGGGCAGCTCGGCAGCCTGCACCGGAGCGGCGAAGGCAGCCATCGAACCGGCGGCGGCAAGCAGGGCGAGGTGTTTCATGATCCGTATCCTTGTGGCGGCTCCCCGATGGAGCCTCGCTGTTATCGTTCATCAAACTCGAATGCTGTATGAACGGCACAGTGGGGAAACGGTTCAGGTTCGGCGCCTATTCCCGCCTTCCCTCCAGATCGCGATCATTTCTGCCAAGCTGCTGCTTTTGCGCGCAGTTTCGGGCTGAGCGGGGCGAGGGCGGCGAGCGCGGCGCGTTCCTGGGGTGTTGCCTTGCCGGCCACCAGTGCGCGGAACACCCGCGCGACGCTCCAATCCTGCGCGCCGAGCGACACCCTTTCGAGCGAATCGCCTCGCGACACTTCACCCGGCTCGATCACGCGGAAATACCACCCGCAGCGGCCCGAGCGGATGATCGCGGCGACCATGCCCTTGTGGCCGAAGCGGTGCTCGATCTTCCAGCACGGCTGGCGCGGCTGGCTGACCTCGATCAACGCAGTCCCGCAGCGGAAGCGGTCGCCGATATGGACGTGCTCCTCGGTCAGCCCGCGCACCGCGAGGTTCGAGCCGAAGCCGCCGGGCTCTTCCAGCGCCGGATGATCGCCGATCTCGCCCCGCCACCAGTCATGGTGATCGAGCGGATAGAGGTGGAGCGCCATCTCCGGCCCGCCATGGCCACGCCGGTCGGCCTGTTCGTCGGGTGCGAGGCCCTCGGCGTGGATCTGGACCGGACCCTCCTGCGGGCGCTTCTGGATCGCGCTGGTTTCGGCGCCCAGAAAGGGGCGGGCGGTGCCGGCGCAGACGGCTTCGATGGTCCAGCGGGTCATGCTTTCCTCACGATCAGGTCGATCCAGTCGCGCTCGACATTGTCGAAGCCGCCGCTGGTGTATTGTCTGGTCTCGGCAATCTGCCAGCCCGCAATGCCCGCATATTGCCCGATCAGCCAGTCTTCCGGGGGAAAGTTGTAAAACCGGCCAAGCGCATCGCGCCCCTCGGCCTTGCCGAGCTTGAAGCTGGCGAAATGCCAGCCCCCCGGCACAAGCGCATGGTGGATGCGCGCGAGCACGGCGCCAAGCGCCGCGCGCGGCACATGCAGCAGGCTCGCATGGGCCCAGATGCCCTCGTAGGCGGCCTCGGCCGCGAGTTCGCCGAAGGCCATCACCCGCGCGCCCACACTCCAACGCGCGTTGGCCTTGGCGACCATCGCCGGGGTCGCATCGGTCGCATCGACTGCGAACCCGCGCTGCCGGATGCGCGCCGCATCCTGCCCGCCCCCGCAGCCCAGTTCGAGCACCCGTCCGCCCGGCACCAGGCGGTCGAGGAAGGGATCGAGCTGGTAGCTGTGCGCCTGCCCGAACCGCAGCACATAATGCGGCGCGCGCGCCTGGTAGAAGGCGATGGTGTCGGGGTCGGCGTCCGGGGGCAGGCTCACCGGGCTCAGGGGGCCGCCTTCTCGAGCGGCATGACGTTGTATTCGCGCACCTCGGCCTGGCTGAGGCAATAGCGGGTCGAGGGATTGTCCTCGCTCTTCACCGCCTGCTGGCGGTACATGATGTCGGTCAGGAGCTTGCGGCTGACCCCCATGCGGATCAGGAAATCATTGTCCTCGCTTGCCAGCATCGCGGAGGATTGCTCGATGCTGGCGATGTATTCGGTAGTCGCCTTGCTGCCCTCGATCACCACCTCGTCGATCGCCGCGCGGTCGCCGGTGTGGGTGAACATGTGGACCATGAACACGCCGCCATCATCGACCACGCGCCGGTCGCCGCCCATGAACACGAAGTTGCAGGCCGAAAAGCACGCCCAGCCCGCCGGAATGCGGGTGAGCATGCCGCGGTAGGAACGGATCACCTTGCCCGCCTCGTTGCCCGCGCGGGCATTGCCGCCGCGGCTGCGCAGCCAGACCTCCTCGATTCGTTCGTCGGCCTCGATGGCGGCCTTGAGGCGGGCGGGAAGCGTCGCGTCGATCGCGCCTTCGGCGAGCAGCACGCGCTTGCCACCGCGGTCGGCAGGCGTGAGGGTCATCGCGGTCTTCGGGCCGAAGTCGGGTTCGGCCGGGCAGGTCGGGTTGTCCTTGTCCATCGGCGCCGCAGCGCCGGTCAGCAGCACCAGCGCAGCAAGCGCCGCGGCCGCGCGGACCATCACGCGACGATCGAATAGCGCGCCGCGCCCGGCGCACGGCACATGCGTTTCTCTGCACGGGTTTCCTCACCCTCGATGATCACGACATCGGTGACGGTGATGCAGTCGCGCGCGGCGCCGTCCTTGTCGCGGCCGGTGACGGTCGAGGTGCCGCTGACATTCTCGCGCGAGGCCGAGGTCCACTGCGCGCTCGCGCCCACTTCGGGCCGGGCGGCGGCGTCATCGGTGCGGGTGGCGGACAGGGTCGCCTCGGCGGCCTGCGCCTGCTCGGCCGGATCGAGCTTGCAGGCGATGCTTTCGGTGATCTGGTCGGAGAAGGAGGGCACCGGAACGAAGGAGGGCAGGCGCGCGCTGCGCGTCACCTCGTCGACCGCCCCGCCGAGCAGCCCGCCGAGCGCGCCGCGACCGCGATCGCCCTTCTTGCCCTTGCCGCAATTGTCGGCCTTTTCCGCCCCGCGCTTGCCGCTGCCGAGAATGCCGCTGAACTGCGCCTGCGCGGGCAAGGTGCCGGTGACGAGAGCAACCGCGCCGAAGGCGAGCGCGAGCCGGGATGCGCGAGATGCCACTATGATCCTCCCCAAGGGTATGCGCGAAGGTTACGCCCCGCGCTGCGCAGCGTCAATCGAGCGCGGCGGCGGCGGCGGCCTCCCGGTCTCGTTGCGCGCGGCTTTTCTTCTCGGCGGCGGTCTTCAATTGGCCGCAGGCAGCGTCAATGTCGCGCCCGCGCGGGGTGCGCACGGGGGCGGAGAAGCCGCCCTCGAAAACGATCTCGGAAAAGCGCCGGATGCGATCGGGCGCCGAAGTCTCGTAACCCGCACCCGGCCAGGGGTTGAAGGGGATAAGGTTGACCTTGGCGGGCAGATTGTATTGCCGGAGCAGCCTGACCAGCTCGCGCGCGTCATCGTCGTGATCGTTTTTCCCTGCGATCATCACATATTCGAAAGTGATGCGCCGCGCGTTCGAGGCACCCGGGTAATCGGCGCAGGCCTGAAGCAGGTCCTCGATGCCGTATTTCCTGTTCAAGGGCACCAGCTCGTCGCGCACTTCCTTGCGCACGCCGTGCAAGCTGACCGCGAGGTTCACCCCGATCTCCTCGCCGCAGCGCTCCATCATCGGGATGACGCCGCTGGTCGAAAGCGTGATGCGACGCTTGGAGAGGGCAAGGCCGTCACCGTCCATCACCAGCTTCAAGGCATCGCGCACGTGATCGAAATTGTAGAGCGGCTCGCCCATGCCCATCATCACGATGTTGGTGAGCAACCGGCCGTCGGCGGTGTAGTGGCCGGCCTCGTCGTGCTCGTCGACCAGGTCGGCGTCGCTCGCCATGCTCCCGCGCGGCCATTCGCCCAATGCGTCGCGGGCGAGCATCACCTGCCCGACGATCTCGCCGGGGGTGAGGTTCCTCACCAGCTTCATCGTGCCCGTGTGACAGAACGAGCAGGTGAGGGTGCAACCGACCTGCGAGGAGACGCACAGGGTGCCGCGCGTCTCGTCGGGGATGAAGACCATCTCGAAATCGTGGCCGTCGGCAGTGCGCAGCAGCCACTTGCGGGTGCCGTCGACCGAGTGCTGGGCCTCGACCACATCGGGGCGGCCGATCACGAAGCGTGTCGCCAGCCACGGGCGCATCGATTTGGCGATGTCGGTCATCGCCTCGAAATCGGTGACGCCCCGGTGGTAGAGCCAGTGGAACACCTGCTTGGCGCGCAGCTTGGCAGCCTTGGCGTCGAGGCCCGCTTCCTCGAACAGCTCGCGGATGCGCGGGCGGGGGAGGCCAATGAGGTCGACGCGGCCATCGGCGCGGGGCGTGATGTCGCGCGCGGCAGGCACCGGGTCGACGAGGCCCGGGATGGTCATGAGTGCGGTATCGGCCATGGACGCTCGGCCATATAGTGCGCGATCGCCGGTTTGGCGAGTCAGCGCTTGGCACACCCCACCGTGGCCGCGTCGATGGCCGTTGCCGCGCCGCTGAGCGTGTAGCGGTCGGTGAAGCCTGCGCCCGAGACGCTCATGCGGGCAGCGGAGCGCATCGCCGCGACAATCGCCGCATCCCCGCGCGCGTCCGCCGCCCAGGCATTGCGGCCCTTGGTGACGAGGGTGAAGCGCTTGTCGCCCACCGCGAGGCGCACCGCGCCCTTGGCGGGAACCTCGCGGGAGAGCACCAGATGCACCGCCCCGCGCACGCCCTTGCCCGGCCACAGCGAGACCGTCGCATAGGCGGGCGCGGCGGACTTTCCTTCCGCCTTGGCGATCGCATAGCACCGCGCCGGAGAGGCATCGCGGAACGCCGCCCAGCTCTCGAAGACCCCGAGACTGTCGCGCGCGGCCAAAGGCACGGCGGCCAGGACGAGGAGGGCGAGCGGCCAGAACCTAGTCATAGGCAATCGCCATCACTTCCCACTCGCGCGTGCCCGAGGGGAGGGCGACCACCCGGGTATCCCCAATGCTCGCGCCCCGCAGCGCGCGCGCCATCGGGGAGTTCCAGCCGATCAGGCCGCGCCCTGCGTCCTGCTCGTCATCGCCCACCAGCGTGACGGTCGGGCGGTTGTCGTCCTCGTCGGCGATGGTGACGCGCGCGCCGAAGAACACCCGGGCGCGGTCGACCTGCGCCGCCGGATCGACCACCCGCAGCACCTTCATCCGGCGGGCGAGATGCGCGAGCTCGCGGTCGATCTCGCGCATCTTCTTGCGGCCGTAGAGATAGTCGCCGTTCTCGCTGCGGTCGCCATTGCCGGCCGCCCAGCTGACGATCTCGACGATCGCGGGGCGCTCGGTGCCCAACAGATGGTCATAGCGCGCCTTCAAGGCCGCCATCCCCTGAGGCGTGATCGGAGGCCCCGCCGGCTTCACCAGCTGCCTCAGCGCAGGAAGGTGTCGACGGTGCGCGGCAGGCCCGCCTGTTCGGGATACATGTGCGAATAGGTCACCGCATTGCCGATCACCCGCATGATGTAATAGCGCGTCTCGAAATTGGCGGGGATCTTCTCGATCCATTCCGCCCAGCCGATCGCCCCGGTGCGCGGGTCGCCGTTCGCCCGCAGCCACTGGTTCACCCGTCCCGGCCCGGCGTTGTAGGCCCCGATGGCGAGCGGGTATGAGCCGCCGTAATAGGCCAGCATCCGCGCGAAATAGGCGTCGCCCAGCTGGATGTTGTAGGCCGGCGATCCGGTGAGATCGGCCGAGAGATATTGCACGCCGAGCTTGCCCGCCTGCTCGCGCGCGGTCGCCGGCATCAGCTGCATGATCCCGCGCGCGCCGGCATGGCTCTCGCGCGTGCGGTCGAACTCGCTTTCCTGGCGGCCGATGGCGTGGACCATCACCCAATCATTGACCGCGGGCGGTGTGGCGAGGGTGGGGAAGCCGATCCGTTCAAGTCCGGCAACCCCCGTCTCGCCCATCTTGAGGCCGAGCACCACGGCCATCTCGTCAAGCCCTGTCTCGCGCGCCAGCATGCCGGCCATCAGCAGTTCGGCAGGGGTATCGGCCTCGTCGCCCAGCGCCTCGAAGAAGCGCCGCTCGGTGCGCCAGTTGCGGCGGTTCGTGGCGAGGGCGCGGATCGCCTGGACGACCGGCCGTGCCTCGAACTCGGCGCGCTGCGAGGCGGCCATGGCGGGCTGGGGCAGGCTGGCGAAAGCGGGCATCGGCCGGCCGAGCGCGGACAGCGCGAGCTGGCCGTAGTAGTAATCGGGCCAGCGCGCGGCCATTTCGAACCAGCGCTGCGCCGCAGCCTGATCGCCCGCCTGACGCGCCGCACGGCCCGCCCAGTAATAGCCCTTGGCCTTGGTCAGCGGGGTCTTGGCCGCGTCGCCATAGCGCGCGAACAGGGGCGCGGCGCCGGCCCCGTCGCCCAGGCTCCACAGCGCCTTGGTGCCGCCCAGCCACATCAGGTCGGTAAGCCGGTCGCGCAGGGTGAAGCTGGTCTGCGACAGGTCGGCATCGGGGGCGAACAGGTCGCCGCTGCGAGCGGCGATCTGCGCGGCATCCGAAGGCCCGACATCATCGGCAAGGCCGAGCAGCTGGCCGACAAAGGCTTCGGGATCGAGCGCGGGGCGCACGAAGGCGGGGCGGCTGACAAAGCTGCGCGCGGCTTCGTAGTTCTGGCCACTCGAGCGCAGGAACTTCACCAGATTGAAGACATATCCCGGATCGGCCTCGGCGCCCTGCGGCACGGCGATCCCCGCAGCCTCGGGCCGGCTCCCGCGCAGCAACGAGAGGCGCGCCATCGCCATCGGGCGGGCGTCTTCGCCAAGATTGACCAGCTGGCGCGCGGCGGCGTCGGCCTTGCCCTGCCACAGCAGCGCATCGGCGCGCACGGCGTGATCCTCGGGCGTGAACTGCGCGCTGTAAAGCTGCGCGATGTAGAGCTCGACCGGGTCGGCCATCTGCCCGCCGCGCCAGGCCTTGCGCGCCTCGGTGAAGGCTTCGGGCCGCTGCATGGCGGCCAGCGCCAGCGCATAGCGGGCGCGGCCCGGATTGGTGAGCGGCGGGTTGGCATCGAAGAAGCGCACCACCTCGGCTTGCGAGGGCGCCTCGATTTCCAGAGCGGCTTCGGCACGCAGGCGCAGAACGTCGGTCTTGGGGAAGGTCGGATTGGTGAGCACGAAGCCCGCATAGTCGGCAAAGGCATAGCCGCGGTTGGCCTGGAGCGTTTCCCAGCGGGCGATCGCCGCATCGACATCGCCCGGCTGGCGCGCGACCAGATCCTGCCCTGCGCCCCATTGCTGCGCGGCTGCGGGCGCGCCCGCGCCGAGCACGCAAGCACCCAGAATCGCAGCATATATCCGGCGGGTATTCAAAAGCTTGCGGACCATGCTGGACATAGTGCCTACCGGCTCCTTATCAGGCGGTGAACGTGGAGGGGCGGGGGAGGGCTCCCACAGGTTTTTCTATCTAGCGATGAAGGCAGGACAATAGCAATGTTCAGCGGTTCGATACCCGCTCTGGTGACTCCTTTTCGCGGCGGGGCGTTCGACGAGGCCGCCTTCCGCCGGCTGGTCGACTGGCAGATCGAAAACGGCAGCGCCGCGCTGGTCCCCTGCGGCACCACGGGCGAGGCCTCGACGCTCTCCAACGCCGAGCATCACCGCGTGATCGAGGTGTGCATCGAACAGGCTGCGGGCCGCGTGCCGGTGATCGCGGGCTGCGGGTCGAACGATACGCGCAACGCCCAGCTCCATATGACCTTTGCCAAGAAGGCCGGGGCTGCGGCAGGGCTGTGCGTTGCGCCCTATTACAACCGCCCGAGCCAGCGGGGGCTGATCGCCCATTTCAGCTATCTTGCTGAAAACTGCGACCTGCCGATCGTGCTCTACAACGTGCCCGGGCGCACGGTGACCGACATTCTCGACGACACCGTGGTCGAGCTGGTGCGCAAGTATCCTGACCGGATCATCGCCATCAAGGATGCCTCCGGAGACCTCTCGCGCGTTGCCGATCACCGCATGGGGATCGGGCGCGAGTTCTGCCAGCTGTCGGGCAACGACGAGCTGTGGCTGCCGCACGCGGCGGCGGGCGGACGCGGGTGCATTTCGGTGACGGCCAATGTCGCGCCCAGGCTGTGCGCAGAATTCCACGAAGCGATTGCCGCCAACGAGCTGAAGAAGGCGCGGCAATTGAACGACCGCCTGTTCCCGCTGCACTACGCGATGTTCTCCGACGCTTCCCCTGCGCCTGTCAAGTATGCGCTCGCCCGCGTCCATGACTGGATCGGGCCCGAAGTGCGCCTGCCGCTGGTCGAGTGCTCGGACGAGGCCAAGCGCGCGGTCGACGAGGCGCTGGTGCTGGCCGGGGTAATCGAAGGGTAGGGCGCAAGGGTTGGCTTGCGCCGACCGCTATACCACCTCGTCCTCGTCCAGCAGCCGTTCGGCAAAGCCCTCCGGCTCGCTCGCCAGAATTGCTTCGGTGATGGTGTCGATCCGCGCGCCGACGCGTTCGGGATGGGGGATGGCGGCGATGTGGAACAGGGCGTCGCCCTGATGCACCACCGGCAGCGTGGCATGGCCGATGATGATGCCATCGACCGGGCTGATCAGTTCCTGCGCATCTTCGCCGAACAGCCCTGCCACGCAGGCGAGCAGGTCGCCCTTCCGGACCGGATCGCCGCTTTTGCGCACGCGGTGCGTCACGCCGCCGCGCGGGCTGCGCACCCAGACCGACTTGTTCGCCCGCGCCGGGATGCCCACCGCGCTGAGGCCGTCGTCGGCCTCGATCATTCCCAGGTGGGCGAGCACCCGGGTCACGCCCTCGACCCCTGTCTCGATCGACAGGCGATCGAACCGCAGCGCCTCGCCCGCCTCCATCAGCAGCATGTCGACGCCCTTCTTCTGCGCCAGATCGCGCAAGCTGCCGTCGCGCAACGGGCTTTCGATGATCACCGGCGCGCCGAAGGCCATCGCCAGCTCCACCAGCTTGCGGTTGCCTGCGGCAATACGGATCTGGGGGAGGTTGTAGCGGTGGATCGCGGCCGAGTGGATGTCGATCCCCAGCGAACAGCGCGACACCACCTCGCGGTAGAAGATATGCGCGAGCTGCCCGGCGAGCGATCCGCCCGCGCTGCCCGGAAAGGAGCGGTTGAGGTCGCGCCGGTCGGGCAGATAGCGGCTGTGGGTGATGAAGCCGAAGATGTTGGAGACCGGCACAAGCAGCACCGTCCCCGCCAGAGCCTCGGGCTGCAATTCCTGCGCCAGCCGCTGGATGATCGCGGTGCCGATGATTTCATCGCCATGGATCGCCGCGCTGACGAACACTGCCGGGCCCGCCTTCGCGCCATGCAGCACCCGCACGCCGAGCGACGAACTGGTGCCCGTGGCCATGGTCGTGATCGGAAAGGCGATATCGCTGTGGCTGCCCGGCGCGATGCTTTCGCCTGCGATGATGAACGGCTGCGGCGTCTCCATTGGCGCAATTCCCCCTGTAACCCCTCCGGCGATGCTACGCCCAGTGCGGCAAATCGCAAAGCCCCTCGCTTTTTGGACGCACAGCGCCTATGCCGCGCCGCCTTATGGCACGCCCCAAGCCCGTCACCTTCGACAAAGTGAAGATCGTCGCCGAGAACCGCCGTGCGCGCTTCGATTACCATGTCGAGGACGTCTACGAGGCCGGGCTCGCGCTGTCGGGAACCGAGGTCAAGGCATTGAGGGCGGGCGAGGCGAGCATCGCGGAAAGCTATGCCGAGGTGCGCGATGCGCAGGTCTGGCTGGTCAACGCCAACATCCCCGAATACTCGCACGGCAACCGCCTCAACCACGAACCGCGCCGGCCGCGCAAATTGCTGCTCCACGAGCGCGAGATCGACAAGCTGTTCGGCGCGGTCGAGAGGAAGGGCATGACGCTGGTGCCGCTCTCGATCTATTTCAACCGGACGGGGCGCGCGAAGGTCGAGCTCGCGCTCGCCAAGGGCAAGCAGACCCACGACAAGCGCGCCAGCATCAAGGAGCGCGACTGGAAGCGCGACAAGGCGCGCCTCATGCGCGAGCGGGGTTAGGAAAATTCACCGGGGCCATGCCTTCACCCACTGGTCACCTCAAGCGTGCTACCCATATGGACAAGATGCCTGCCTTCCCGATCCCCGCCGTCTCCGCAAGGACCCTTGCATGACAACGCCCCCGCCGCCAGCCAAGCGGGGCCTTGGCCTGCGTTCCAAGACCTGGGCGATGGACGTGATCCGCAAGAACACGCCGACCCGCGAAGAGATGGCGCAGAACAAGTATCTCGCCCCCATCGCGCACCGTTTCCTCAGCCCTGAATTGTGGCGCTTCACCCGCCGCTCTGTGCCGCGCGGGGTTGCTCTCGGGCTGTTTGCCGCGTTCATCATCCCGATCGGGCAGATTTTCCTGTCGGCCTTCCTCGCCTTGCCGACCCGCGCCAACGTGCCGCTCGCAGCGCTCGTCACCTTCGTTACCAATCCCTTCACTCTGCCGTTCTGGCTGGTGATCGCGAACCGCATCGGCGAGTTCTTCATGCGTTTCGACGCCGCCGGCGCAGGGCTCGCGGCAGCACAGGCCGACAGCGGCACCTGGGCGTGGCTGTCGATGGCCTATGAAGTCGGCGCTGCCACTTTGCTTGGCTATCTCGTGCTCTCGCTGCTCACCCCGCCGCTGGGCTGGCTGCTGTCGGGCTGGGTGTGGCGCGCCGTGGTGTCCCGCAAGCGCGCCAGACGGTTGAAGGCGATGGAAGCGCGGCTCGACCAGCGGCTCGGAGCGCAGTAGGGAAAGGGTTTCCGCGGCCCCGTCGGCCGTTATCCGAAGGAGCCTCCCCGTCTTGTCCCGCCGCCCCGGCTCTCCCGCCAACGACCTTGTCCTTGCCGATCACACCGGCAGCGCGACGGCTTTGCCGCCTGCGGGCCTGATCGCCGTGCTTGGCGGGGCGGTGCTGGCGAGCGGGTTGGTGCTGTGGCTTGCGACCGCCAGCTGGATCGTCGGCCTTGCCTTCGTGCTCGCGGCGGGCGTCCTCCTGGGCGGGATGGTGCTGCTCGAGAGCCTGCGCATCCGGCCCGCGGAGGGCAGCCTCGCCGCGCCCGACTGGAGCGTCACTGTCGCCGCGATCGAGCGCGCTGGCGAGGCGATCGCGATCACCGACCGTGCCAACCGCATGGTCTGCGCCAACCTGTTCTTCCTCGACAGCTTCGGTGCCGGCGCCGCGCCGCCTGCGCTGCCGATGGACCGCGCGGCGCTGGAGGCGGTGACGTTGCTCGCCCGCAATGCCTGGCGCGAAGGGACGGCGAGCGTCGAGGATGTCGAGGCGTCGGACGAGACCCGCTGGCAGATCAGCGCCACGCGCGCCGGGCGCGGCGATGATCACCTGATCTGGCGGCTGAAGCCGCTCGCGCGCTCGGGCGGGGAGAGCCTGCAGGCGCTCGATCTGGCCGGCCCTTTCGGCCGGATGCTGAGCCGCGCCGGGATCGAGAGCGCGATCACCACGGCAGAAGGCGTGATCCGCGCGGTCAGCGCCGGCTTTGCCGAACGCGCCGCGGGCGACGAGCGCGCCAGCCTTGTCGGGCAGGACTTCGTGAGCTTCCTGAGGTCCGACGAGCGTGACCGCATCTTCTTTGCCCGCGAGGGCCGCGGCGGCACCCCGCAGACGCTGGTCGATGTGCCGCTGGCCAATCCCGAGGAGCGGGTGACGGCTGCCGGGCCCGATGAGGCGACCTCGCTGATGCTGCTGATCGATTCGGGGGTGGGCATCGGTTCCGGCTTCGGCGGGGCCTCGCAGGCGGGGGTCGCGCAGCTCGACGCGCTGCTCGCGCAGCTGCCGCTTGGCCTGGCGATGACCGACCGCGACGGGCGGTTCCTGTTCGCCAACGAGGCCTTCCTGCGCAGCGTCGGGCGCGAGGGGCGGGGGCTGCCAGCCTTCCCGACCGATCTCGTAACCCGCGAGGACAAGGCCGCACTCTCCGATGCGGTGCGCCGCCACGGGCGCGGGCCCGCGACGAGCGGCGATGTCGCCGTGCGGCTCGCCAATTCACCCGAGGAGCCGGTCAGCCTCGGGCTTGCAGGCGTGCGTGGGCTCGGCGATGCGGCGGTGCTGCTCAGCCTTGCCGACACCAGCCAGGAGAACCAGCTCAGGCGGCAGGTCGCGCAGGCGACCAAGATGCAGGCGGTCGGTCAGCTCGCGGGCGGGGTCGCGCATGATTTCAACAATGTGCTGACCGCGATCATCGGCACCTGCGATCTGATGCTGCTGCGCCATATCCCGGGCGACAGCGATTATGACGACATCCAGCAGATCCGCGCCAATTCCAACCGCGCCGCCTCGCTGACCCGCCAGCTGCTCGCTTTCTCGCGCCAGCAGACCCTGAGGCCCGAGATCATCCAGCTGCCCGATGTGGTGAGCGAGGTCAGCCCGCTGATCAAGCGGCTGCTGGGCGAGAAGATCACCTATTATGTCCAGCATGACCGCAACCTCGGGCCGGTGCGCGCGGACCCGCAGCAGCTCGAACAGGTCATCATGAACCTTGCCGTCAACGCGCGCGATGCCATTCAGGGCAACGGGGGCCAGCCACGCGGCAACGGGCAGGGGCGGATCAGCCTGTTCACGCGCACCTTGCAGGCCAAGCAGGTCGTACAATTGGGCTCGGAGGTCTTGCCGGCAGCGGACTATACAGTCCTGATCGTGCAGGACACCGGCGGCGGCATCCCCCCGCATGTGCTGCCCAAGCTGTTCGAGCCCTTCTTCACCACCAAGGAGCAGGGCAAGGGCACGGGCCTTGGCCTTTCGACCGCCTACGGGATCGTCAAGCAATCGGGCGGGTTCATCTTCGCCGACAACATCGCTGACAAATCCGGCCACCCCACCGGCGCGCGCTTCACGGTCTATTTCCCGGTCCACCGCGGAGAGGTGCCCAGGAAGCGTCCGGTCCCCGCGCTGGTCTCCTCGGACTGGTCGGCAGGCGGCAAGGTGCTGCTGGTCGAGGACGAGGACATGGTCCGCACCGTCGCCGAACGCGCGCTGACGCGGGCGGGCTATGAAGTCACCGCCTGCGCCAATGGCGAGGAGGGGCTCGCGGCGATCATCGAGGGGACGAACCGCTTCGATCTGGTGGTGAGCGATGTGGTGATGCCCGGGATGGACGGTCCCGCCATGGTCCGCGCGATCCGCGCCAGGTTGCCGCACATGCCGGTGCTGTTCATGTCGGGCTATGCCGAGGAGCAGCTGCGGCGCGATATCGATATCCCCGATATGCACTTCATCGCAAAGCCCTTCAGCGTCGCCGCGATCGGCGACAAGGTCGGCGCGGTGCTGCGCGAGGCGCGCGCCAATGCCGGGGCGCAAGGCTAGGCGGCGGCGCGGAATTCTTGGCTGCCGGGCCACCATTCATCTTGGATAAAGCGGCAGTTTCGTTCATCCTCGCCCACGACGAGTGGAGGGGACGACATGACCAACCGTGCGATTATCGGCGCTTGCAGCATTGCTGCGGCGGTTCTGGCGGCAAGTGCCGCGGCGCAGACCGCGCCTGCGGGCGAGGCGGCGACCCCGGCCGAAACCGCTCAGGGCGACGTTGCGATCACGATCTACAATTCCAACCTCGCGCTGGTCCAGGACGTGCGCCAGCTCGCCATCGCGCAAGGGCGAGCCCGCGTCGAGTTCCCCGATGTCTCCGCCCAGATTCGTCCCCAGACGCTGAGCTTTGCCGCGGCGGGCACCACGATCATCGAGCAGAATTTCGATTACGATCTGCTCACGCCGTCCAAGCTGATGGAGAAGGCGATCGGCCAGACCGTCACGCTCCTTCGCACCAATCCCGCGACCGGCACCGAAACCCGCGAGCGGGCCAAGGTGCTCTCTGTCGCAGGCGGCACGGTGATCCAGATCGGCGACCGCATCGAAGTGCTGCGCGACGATGGCCTGCCGGTGCGCGTCATCTTCGACCGCGTGCCCCCGGGCCTGCGCGCGCGGCCCACGCTGTCGGTCAACCTCGATTCGACCCGCGCCGGCACCCGCCCCGTGCAGCTGCGTTACCTGACCGGCGGGCTCGGCTGGAACGCCGATTATGTCGCGCTCTACAACGAGAGCGCGGGCACGATCGACATGCAGGGCTGGGTGACGCTCACCAACAATACCGGCACCACCTTCCACAATGCCGATACCGTGCTGGTCGCCGGCGATCCGAACGGAGGCAACCGCCGCTCCTTCGGCGACCGCGGCATGACCCGCGCCGGGACCCAGACCGCCTCGCGCGAGCAGCTCGGCGATTTCTATCTCTACCCGATTGCGGGGCGCACCACGATCGCCAACGCCCAGACCAAGCAGGTCAGCTTCCTTGATGTGCAGGCGGTTCCTGCAAAGAAGATCTATTCGCGCGAGATCTATTTCCGCCAGAACGACGAGCAGCCGCAGAACGTCGAAAGCCGTATCGCCTTCTCGACCTCGCGCGATCAGGGGCTGGGCGATGCGCTGCCCGCCGGCACGGTGCGCTTCTATCAGCACGACCGTGAGGGCACACCGCAGTTCATTGGCGAGAAGGGCATCGGCCACACCCCGATGGGCAGCGATCTTTCGCTGGTGACAGGCGACGCCTTCGACATCACCGTCAAGGCCGAGGTCGAAAAGCGCGAGACGATCACCTCGGACGAATGGGAAAAGAGCGCGCGCTGGCGGGTGGTCAGGAATGGCGCGGTCGTCGAGCAGGGCACCCTCGAACGGCCCAAGACCTACTATCGCACCGTGATGCGCTACACCCTCACCAACGCCAAGCCCGAAGCGGTCGAGGTGCAGCTCACCCAGACCGGCCTCGGCAACAACTGGTGGTCGGATGATTTCCGCATCCCCGCCGAGGACATCAAGGGCGAACAGCTGAACGCCGACCGGCGGCGCTACATCGTCCCCGTCCCCGCCAATGGCGAGCGGGTGATCCGCGTGACCTACGAAACCCGCTACTGAGGCGCGGGCCATGCGGACCGCCGCTTTCCTGCTGGCAGGGCTGGGCTGCACGCTCGCCGCCCCGCTGTGGGCGCGCGAGGTGATCGATGCCTCGGCGCCGGTCGATCTGGCGGTGACGATCTACCGCGATCCCGACCGGGACCTCGAAGACGAACTCGACGCCGAGGATCCGCAAGGCCTGGCGATGATCTCCGAGACCCGCAGGGTGACGCTGCCCAGGGGCGAATCGACGGTCCGCTTCGAAGGCGTGGCCGAGGGGATGATCGGCGTCTCCGCGATCGTCACCGGGCTGCCCGGCGGCACGATCGAGAAGAACCGCAACACGCAGCTCCTCTCGCCCGCTGCGCTGGTCGACGGCACGCTCGGCAACCGGGTGACGATCACGCGGATGAACCCCGCCACCGGCAGGCAGGTCAGCGAAAGCGCCGTGGTGCGCACCCGCGCGGACGGCGGACTTGTGCTCCAGACCGCGCAGGGCTTGGAGGCGGTGCAGTGCTCGGGGCTCCCCGAGACGCTGACCTATAACCGCATCCCCGCCGGGCTCTCCGCGCAGCCGGTGTTCTCGGTCGACACCCGCTCGGACGAGGGGGGCACCTTTGACGTGACCCTCACCTATCTCGCCTGGGGCTTCGACTGGCAGGCCGATTACGTCGGCCGGATGACCGAAAAGCAATCGGGCGAGGAATTCGAGATGGGGCTGTTTAGCTGGCTCACCCTCGTCAACGACAACGGCCAGAGCTTCGACAACGCGCGGCTCCAGATCATCGCCGGCAAGCTCAATGTCGAGAGCGATTACGAGGGCCTCGCCGATCCGCCAGTGGCCGAGGGGCTCTATCTCACCTGCTATCCGCTCGGCAGCACTTCGGATGGCGAAGAACCGGAAATGTTCGTGCCCCCGCCGCCGATGGCGCCGCCCCCGATGATGGCGATGGACGCGCGCGAGGTCGTGGTGACAGGCGCGCGGCTGCGCACGGGGGCCGTCAGGGAGGAGGCCGTCTCGGTCGTCACCGCCGAGGAGGAAGACCTCGGTGACTTGAAGCTGTTCCGCGTGCCCGGCCGCGTTGACGTGTCGGCCAAGGGAATGAAGCAGGTCGCCTTCCTCAACAGGCAAGCGGTCAAGGCGCGGCTGCTCTACGAGACCCAGTGCGATCCCTACGCGTTGATCGACCCCGAAATCGACGAGCCGGACGCCGCCAATCTGCTGCTTGTGACCAAGAACGAGGACAGGAAGGGTCTCGGGATCGCACTGCCGCAAGGGCAGATGACGCTGTTCGAGCCGACCTCGCGCGGGGCCCAGCTCGCCGCGCAGACCAGTTTGCGCGATTACGCCCGCGGGCAGGATGTCGAGCTGGCGCTGGGGACAAGCGCGCAGGTCTTCGGGACCTGCGGCAATTACACCCGCAACAGGCGCAGCTCGAACCTCGCCAAGTGGTCGCCGATGCGGGCGGTGCTGACCAACGCCAACCCGCACCCTGTCACGTTGCGGCTGCAACTGGGCTGGGGCGGCGAATACGAGATCCGCCTGCCGCGCATGAAGCCGGTGCTCAAGAACGGCTGGCAGACAGTCGAGGTGATCGTTCCGGCCAACACGACGCAGACCTACGAATGGAAAGCGCGCGAGGCGACCCGTGAGTAGGATCGGGCCTTGAACCCCGCGCAAATAATTGGGGTGTATCCCCTTGACATACGTAACGCGGTCGGCATATGAATTTGCATGACGAAGCCGCTCACCACCGCCGCCTTCTTTCGGATGTTTCCGGATGATGAAACCTGCCTCTCGCACCTGTTCACGGTGCGGTTCGGGCAGGGCTACACCTGCCCTTCGTGCGAGCGCCCTTCGAACTGGTATCGCATCAAGGCCGAGCGCGCCTATTCCTGCCAGTGGTGCGGTCA
>NZ_ANFX01000012.1 GCF_000331285.1 Porphyrobacter sp. AAP82
GGCAGGGTCTCTTCGACCGGAGCCGCGGGGGTGTCGACCACCGGAGCGGGGGTCTCTTCGACCGGAGCCGCGGGGGTGTCGACCACCGGAGCGGGGGTCTCCTCGACCGGAACCACGGGGGAGTCGACCACCGGGGGCAGGGTCTCTTCGACCGGAACCACGGGGGTATCGACCACCGGAGCGGGGGTCTCTTCGACCTGAGCCGCAGGGGTGTCGACCACCACAGCGGCGGGTTCTTCGGCGAAGATGAACTGGGCCGCAGTGAGCGAGACCGCGCTGGTGTCGGCCACCAGCATCGATTCCGCTCCGATGGTGATGCGAGCACCGCCGCGAGCGGCGTTGATCGAGACCAGCTCGGCAAAATTCGCCGCCGTCACGCCCAGGGCGCTGAGGTCGATCTTGTCGAGGTCGGCCGCGAAATCGGCCACGGTATCACCATTGCCGAAAGCGAAGATGTCGTTGCCGGTGCCCCCGGTCAGCTCGTCATCGCCTTCGCCACCGTAGAGGTAGTCGTTACCCGAGCCCCCCGAAAGCATGTCGTCGCCTTCGCCGCCGTCGAGGGCGTCATTGCCCGAACCGCCGGAGATGACGTCGTCGCCGAACATCCCGTAGAGGAAGTCGTCGTTCGAGCCGCCGGCCAGGCGATCGTCGCCCGCGTCGGCCATGAGGATGTCCGAGGCGCTACCGCCCTGGAAGTCCTGATCGAGCACCGGTACCGCTTCGATAACGGGGGCCGGGGTTTCGAGCGCGACCGGCGCGATATCCGCGGTGGTCATCGGGGCGTGTTCCGTCGCCGACAGGACAGTGCTGTGCGACAACATGCCAGGAGTTGCTGGATCCATGTTGACGATGTCCTGAGGCCTCAGGTCACCGATGATCGTGTCCTGGCCGCCGTTCGAGGTGAAGACGATACGGTGCGCGGATTCGAGCGCCGAAATGTCAACCGTGTCGTTGCCGGTGTTGCCATCGATGGTGATGGTGTTGAAATTGAGGCTGGTCTGGTTAAAGTCGCCGACCACCGTGATGCTGTCGCCCGAGACAGTGCCGCCGCTGGCGCCGCCGGGAGAGGTCACACGCAGGGTGCTGACGATGATTTCCTCGATGTTGTCGAGTTCGGCCATCACGGCGCCGTTGCGGGTGATGACGATTTCGGTGTTGGCATTGAGCACCACGCCCGGGATCGCAGCGATTGCTGCTGCACGGGTGTAGATGATGAAGGCCTCGGCTGTCGTGGTATCCGTTGTGACAGTGAAGGTGTCTTCGTCAGCACCGCCGTCAACGAAATCACGTCCACCGGTGGCGCTTGCCTGGGTGATCGAGTCCGCACCGCCACTGGCGTAGACGAGGTCGTTGCCGCTTCCGCCGTTGATGGTGTCGTTGCCCGCCAGAGCGAAGATCGCTTCGTTGCCGGCGCCACCGTTGATGGTGTTGGCCAGCGTCGTACCTGTTACCACAGTGTGGTTCGTGCCGTTGAAACGCAGGGTCTCAACCGTCGCAACAGTGTCGACGCCTTCGGCACCCGTGTTGTCGGTCACGGTGATGATCGTGCCATTCGAGCTCAACGTGAAATTGCTGCTCGCCCCGGCATAGGCAGCCGTGTCGGTACCCGTGCCACCGTTGATGGTGTCGTTACCGGCACCGCCCCTGATCACATCGTTGCCGTTGCGGCCATTGAGCACGTCGTTGCCGCCAAGGCCGTTCATGGTGTCCGACCCGCCAAGGACGTTCGACGCATCGGCACCATTGGCAACGTCGTCGCCGGCTGTCCCGTTGAAGGTGGTGAGCAGCAGCGGGGTACCCGTCCAGCTGTCCCCGACCACACCGGTGGCGGTCGACGTCAGGCTCTCGGCCGTGCCGATGCCGTCAGTGAAGCTCGCCGTGACCCGCAGGATCGAACCGACCTGGGCCTGACCCGGCGTGAAGCTAGCCGCATTTGCCCCGGCGATGTCCGTCCAGGTGGTGCCGTTGTCGGTCGAGGCTTGCCACTGGTAGGACAGGGTGCCCAGCCCGTTCTCGTCGGCAATGCTGCTGACGTTGAGGGTCAAGGACTGGCCTTCAAGCGGCGTCTGGTCGCTGACAACCGGAGCACCGGTCGCCGCCACAGGGCCGCGCACGATTGCCGAGGTCGCCGCCGAGGTCAGGGTTTCCAGCGTGCCGGTGGTGACGTCGGTGAAGGTGGTGACGACCTTCAGCAAGCCACCGATCTGCGCCGTTGTCGGCGTGAAGCTGGTGCCGGTCGCGCCGGCGATATCGCTCCAGGTCGCCCCGTTGTCGGTCGAGATTTGCCACTGGTGGGACAGCGGACCAACGCCGTTGGCATCGGCAATCGTTGCGGTATCGATCGTCAGGACCTGATCGGAGAACGGCGTGGTATCGCTGATGATTGCAGCACCGGTCGCGGCCTCCGGAAGATCCGCCACAGGAGCGGTCGGAGCCGAGACGAGGACTTCAGCCGTTCCTAGCCCATCGGTAAAGGCAGTCGAGACGCGCAGGATCGAACCAACCTCTGCCTGTGCGGGGGTAAAGCTAGCTTCAGTCGCACCAGCGATATCAGTCCACGTGACGCCGTTGTCGGTAGAGGCCTGCCACTGATAAGCAAGAGTTCCCACACCGTTGATGTCGGCAATGCCGCTGACATCGACGCTAAGGGCCTGCGTTTCAGTGGGCGTCAAATCGCTGATCATCGGAGCACCCGTGGCAGCGATTGGACCCTCCACGATTGCTGCAGTCACTGCCGAGGTCAGGGTCTCCAGCGTGCCAGTGGTGATGTCGGTGAAGGTCGTGACAACCTGCAACAACGAACCGATCTGCTCGCGCGTCGGCGTGTAGCTGGTGCCGGTTGCGCCATCAATGTTCGTCCAGGTCGCACCATTGTCGGCCGAAACCTGCCATTGGTGGGAGAGCGGGCCGACCCCGTTGGCATCAGCAATCGTTGTGGTGTCGATCGTCAGCACTTGACCGGCGAACGGAGTGGTGTCGCTGATGATCGCAGCGCCGGTCGCAGGTTCGGGCAGATCGGCAACCGGAGCGGTGGCAGCCGAAGTCAGCGACTCCGGGGTCCCGGTCAGGTCGAACCACGAGACCTGCACCCGCACCAGCGATCCCACCTCGGCCTGCGTCGCGGTGAAGCTGGCGGCGGTGGCGCTGGCGATGTCGGTCCAGGTCACACCATTGTCAGTCGAGGACTGCCACTGGTAGGCCGGGTCGATCACGCCGTTGGGGTCGATGATGGTGGAAAGGTCGACAGTCAGCACCTGACCTTCCATCGGCGTGGTGGCGCTGAGCGTCGGCGCACCGGATGCGGGCACCGGCACCACGGCATTGATGTCATAGATGACGGGGTTCCCGTCGGCGTCGACGAAGCTCAGCTTCTCGATGTTGAACAGGCGGTCGGTGCCGTCGGTCTCGTTGTTCGCCAGCACGGCATTGTGCGTCACCGTGGTCGAACCGTCGGCGTTGCGGACAAAGCTGTAGTTGGTGTGGATGTCCCGGAAGACGGCCACGTCCTGGTCACCTGCCTGATTGCCGTCGAGGATCTCGCGGATGATCGAAAGCTGGCCGGGGTTGAGCGAACGGTCGAGCATCAGCTGGTCGAGCGTCCTGCCGCCGAACAGCAGGTTGCCCTGCAGATCGACGACCTGGCTGGTCATGTCCTCCGCCGAAGCCATCGGGTTGCCGTCGAGATCGTTGATGCCGATGCGCACGTTGAGCCAGCGGTCGCCATCGATGATGTCGTTGCCGCCATCGCCCTTGATGATGTCGCTGCCGCCACCACCAATGATGATGTCGTGAGCACCATCATTGATGTCGGTCGCAGTTCCGTTGGCATCGAACACCACGTCGGCCGCATCGCGCACCAGCACGGTGATGGTTTCTCCGCTCGTCGTGTTGAGGGTTTGACGGTCGAGATGGTTCACCAGCGCAGCGAAGCCGTCGATACGAGCCACCGACTCCTCGGTGAGCGCGCTCGAAAGCGACAGGAAGGGCGCAGTCGGATCGGGCACGGCGCCCGCGGCTCCGGGGGCAAGCGCCGCACCAAGCTGCTTGTCGCGGCCGGTCAGCACGTCGTTGAGATTCCAGCCCGAGAGGCCTTCGACGAGGTCGTACCTGTCGCGCAGGGTGAACTGCGGCTGGGTGGCAAACAGCGGGATCCCCATGTGCGAGTCAGCGGCAACGGGATTGCCCTTGTTGATCGCCCAGTCGAACCCGGCCATGCCGTTGTTGCGCTGGATGCCGACGCCCTGGAACATGATGTCGTCGCCGGATTCGCCGTCGTAGTCGGTGTCGTTCCCGTAGCCGTTCATCACGTCATGGCCGATGATGGGGCTGTTGAAGAACAGTTCGGAGTTCTCGCCGGCGATGCCATCGAACCCGTCACCGCCTTCAAGCCAGTCGTCGCCTTCATTGCCCATGATGACGCTGGCGTCGTTGCCGCCCTTGGAGAAGTCGTTGCCTTCGCCAGAAGTGACGGTCTTCATGTCGCGTCCGCCGATAATGAAGTCCTGGCCGAGGCCGCCGAACAAGAGGTCTAGACCTTCGCCCGCACTGATCACGTCGTTGCCGGCATCGCCATGGATCACGTCGGCCGCGCCCACAGGGGTGCCGCTGTCGGTGATGATGTCATCGCCGGAGCCGCCGAAAATGTGGTCCACGCCCTGCCCGCCTTCGAGCCGGTCGTCACCGCCGTCACCCCACAAGGTGTCGTCGCCTTCGCCGCCGATCAGCGTGTCCGAAGCCTCGGTACCGCCGAGCACCACATGGTCGACGCCGGTATAGCGCAGGTAGTCGTTCACGCCGTCGCCATCCATATCCTTGCGGATGACCATCGGGCTGATCGCCTGGAGGATCATGTTGTCATGCACCGGATCCGCCATCGACTGCAGGCCCTGGTTCAGTTCGAGGATATAGGCCGGGGTCAGGAACAGCGAGCTCGGCAGGTGCGTCGCGTTGTCGGCATGGAGATCGGTGTTGCGCATCGCCAGTTCGGCCCAGGAGTCGGCTTCGAGCTGGTTCAGCAGGTTCATCCCCTGCGAACGACTGATGTAGTAGAAGCGGTCGCCCGCCTGAAGGTTCTCCATCTGCGCTTCGAAGATGAAGGTGAAGGTCGTGCCGAGCAGGCCGCCGAACGCCATCTTTTTCTCGGCAAGGCCGCCGATCCAGAAGTCGACGAGGTTGAGGCCCGTCTCCTGACCAGCCCAGGCGCCGGTGCCGTTGAGGAAGTCGAGCCGGTCTGCGGGCGCACCCGCCCCGCCCATGACGAGGCCGATCGCGGCGTCGCGCTTCTGCTCGACCGTCACCGCATCGAGGATCGTCTGGTGCTGACCATAGGCGGCAATGAAGTTGATCACCGAAGCCGGGGTCTTGATCGCCAGAGCGAAGTCAAACCAGTTGGCATAGGGTTCGAGCTGCGTGTCACCCGTCTGGGCGAAGAGGTCCGCACGCACCGCATTGAGCGAGGGCACGCCGGTGTCGCGACCACGGGCGATGTTGAGTGCGGCAAGGTCGAGCGGCAGGCCGACGAGGTTGTTGCGCAGCGCGTCGGTGACGAATTCGTCGATTTCGTTGCCGACCTGGCGGGTCATGCCGCGGATGATGGCCCCTGCGGATTCTTCTGCGGTGGTACCGGCCGCTTCGAATGCGACAGGGTTGAGGAAGGCCTCGACCAGACCCATGTCGGTCTGCGTCTGCCCGTCCGCACTGATCATCGGCACGGTCTCGTTGAGCTGCGAATGGCCGAAGCGGTAGACCGCATGGGCGAATTCGGCGGTCACGGCCGGATCGATGTCGACCGTATTCGAGAACACGAAGGCATCGATGTTGGGGCTGACGAGACGCACGAATTCTTCGAACACGAGGTGCTGGTAGACCTGCTCGGTGGTGAATCGGGCGGCATGGAACAGACGCTCGCCGTGCCACTGCAGCGTGGTGAGGTCGGCGGGGATTTCGGTGACGTCCACGGCCAGCCACTCGTTGAGCAGCGCCACATCGCCATTGGCGATCAGTTCGTTCTTGATCTGGTTGACGCGGTTGTTGTGTTCGGAGTGGAACACATGATGGATCGCGGTGAGTGCGATGTTCTCGTTGCCGCGACCGTCACCGACGATGTAGTGCTTGTCGAGCAGTTCGTTGTCGTAGGTCGCGCGGTTGCCGCGCTCGTCGAGCGGGATGGCATTGCCCACGTCGCTGTCGGCGTCGGCGGTCTGGCCGGCCTTCGGATTGGCGTTGTGCGCGATGTCGGCAAGGAAGACATGGCCGGTCGCCATCGCCGTGGAGGCCAGCACCGGTGCGGTAAGGTTGCCTTCGACCAGCGTATCCGGGCTGATCACCAGCTGCGGGAAGCCGTTCGCGCCGGGGATGAAATTGCCATAAAGATCGGTGGCGAGCAGCGGAACGCGGTGCACGTCCATGTCACCAAGCTCGATGCCGAGCACGTTGAGCGCCTGCGCCTTGATGTCGGCCCAGGTCGGCGGGCCGCCATTGGCGCCCTCGAGCAGCCAGCCGGTGGCAACGGGCTTGCCGTCGACCAGCTTGTATTCGCGCAGGAACACCTGATGCGACTCGTTCGAGGTATAGATCTGGTTGAGGTCGATCCACGGGGTGGTGACATTGGTGGCTTCGCGCACGTCGTCCGCCGTGCCGAGGATGCCGTCGGCGCCCGGCTGGTTGGTGGCGCGCGTCAGCACCATGAAGTTGGTCGGGCTGCCCGGCACATAGAGCGGATCATCCGGCTGGAGCGGGATGAACACCGTACCGCTGCCGCCCTTGTTGATCATGGTCAGGCCGTGATCGAAGAACTGGCCGAAGATCGTCATGAAGCCGTTGAGCGGCGCCGTGCTGCCGAGGTCGGTCATGACGTTGGGCAGGACGATCGATGTGCCCTCCACCCCGATCCCGGCGAGCGAAAGCTGCTCGACGGCATCGGCGACGGCGGCATCGCGCTGCGCGAGCGCGTTGGTGAGCAGGCCCGATGCCTCCTGGAGCGCAGCGCCTGTGTCACTCGCTGTCAGCGAACCGGCAGCCGTGAAGGCGCTCTCGGCGGCTGCGAAGTTTGCCTGGGCGCTTTCCGCGGCAATGATCGCGGTGCGCGCCAGATCGGCGCTGGCCATCACACTGTTGTAGAGCGCGCCGCTGGTGATGCCGACCGATGTAAGGGCGGTCATGACCGCGACCTGGTTCTTGAGCGACTGATCGGCGATCAGGTTGGAGATCATGCGCGGGTCGGCGTCATAGACCGAGCCCGAGGTCTGGGCATAGCTGGTTGGCTGGCCCGTGCTCGGGTTGGCGTCAGCCGCGATCCAGGTCGGAGTGGTCTGACGCGGCATCAGCTGGTCGGCCGAACCGCCCGTGGGAGTGACGAGGTTGTTGTATTCGCCGCTCACAGTCCGAAGACCGTAGGGAGTCAGAGCATTTAGAGGATTGCCGAGATTGTCGACAAGCTGACCAGTGGCAGAATGGTTCTCAGCGATTTTAATCTGCTTCAGAATATGAACGAGATCATTGATGTTCAACTTGAGCACTGACTTTACTCCCCACATTACCGTCAAATGGACACCCGCGGTCATTAGATTGTGCGGCTGGCTAGGAACGGAAAAAACTCGGAAATGAGATTTCGATGGGGGCGTCTATTCACGAACGTCCGAAAAAAACAACTGCGTGGCCGAATAATTAACTATAAATACCGTTTCATTCCAAAAATTTAAGAAAATATTTACCATTAATACGAAATCTGTTAACTATTCATCATCCTGAAAATCATCGATTTCCCGATCATTCCATAAAGAACAAATTTCCTATGGGTTTTAGGGCTGGCATTACCGTAAATCCGAGCATCATGACGATTAACCAGCAATAGAAATCATGGCGCTGCCGAATCGCCGATGATCCCGGTCATCTGATGGTGTCAAAAATGGCCTCCCAAGGCGATGGCGGCGCCCGCTCATCATGCGATCCGCCCCATGCGAAAGCGGGGCTTTGGGTGCGCTGTGAACCACGACCGCCTATTCAGCGGCGTGATCCCTGCTTGGACGCTGCCCGGGCCTTTCGCACTAACGCAACCCCCCTTGCCGAGGTTTCGGCACTGGCGGCGCCGCCGGAGCTGTAGCCCATCCTTACGGGTGTATACACTAGCGCGTCGGCATGGCGTAGACGTTAAGGAGGATAAGGCGGATAAGTTAGCAAATGCCCCGGCCCAAGCCAGCGCCGCAATCGGTTTCCGGATGATCCGTCTTTAATACAGGGTGGGACACTTTCAGAATGTATCCATTCTATCTTAATCAGACATCTGTAATCAAAGAAGAATTACAGCCAAGTGTTTCCGGTCGAGAGGCGTATTGCACGGTCATTATTGTCGACGGCGGTGTTGATAGCCGCGATGCAACCGGCGAAGCGATGCAAAAGCTTGGCTATCACTGCCTGGTATCGGCCGATCCGATAGGCGCCATCGAGTTGCTCGAGAATGAACCGGGAATTGGAGTTGTCATCGCCGATGCATCGACAGCCTTCGGGGATGATTTTAATCTTCTGGAAGAAATTGACGCGCGGTTCGGTCTGCTTCGACCGGTCGTGCCAATCATTATGGCGGATATGCCATCGTTGGATATTGCCACCCGGGCGATGCATGGAAATGCAGTCGATCTTCTGAGCAAGCCCTTAAGTGATGAAGAATTGGCGCGCGCGCTGCGCAGAGCCTTTTTGCGGCGCTCTCAACTAGCGAGCATAAAACTTTTAGCGGCCTTTGCGTCGGCCCAACCGATTAATGAGTGTGAGAAGGGCAACACCAGGGCCAATGCGCTTGACGCGGCCCCGGAGCAGACGCTGATAAAGCTGATACGCAGGACGAAAGCCTTCCGGCAACGACGCAATGAATATCTGGGGAGCGAGCTGTTCTCTGATCCGGCCTGGGACATTATCCTCGAACTGACGCTGGCAAAGCTGCAGGGAGAGCCGGTGCCCGTGTCGAGCGCCTGCGCCGCGGCGGCAGTCCCGTTCACGACGGCCTACCGTTACATCGGTAATCTGGTGGATCATCGGATGGTGCGCCGATGGAAGGATCCGCTCGATCAAAGGCGAGTTCTCCTGGAACTTGAGAACGAGACGCTTTCGGTCATGTCCGAAATAATGCTCAAGTCCGAAATATTCACTCGACCTTTGGAGGACTAGAAGCGCGTCATGCGATTGTAATCGTACACAATCGGCTTCGTCGGAGTGTATCCTTCAACCTCCGGTCCTTTCCAAATTTTGGACCTGAAAATTTTTTAAGGCGCTAAAATATGCTTTGGAAAGTTATTTTATTCAGCCTGTCGACAGTGGTAATTTCATTTATCCTTATGAAACTAATTGAAATATTTGCTGTCGAGGGTTGGCAGGACGAAAATGGCTTCCATCGCGGTCAAGAAAGTGAGAGCCGCGACGATCTTTGCCCGTGATAGCTTCTTCAGCATCATCACTGGGTAAATGCCTTGCGTATCTGATCGAGAAGGGGCTTCAAAAGATAGCTCATCAGTGATTGCTCGCCGGTGGCAATGTAGGCCTCGAGAGGCATGCCATTAACCAACGCTGTCTTACCGACAGCATCCAACTCGCGCCCGCTGCTATCGATCTTTACCTTGAAATAGGGTTGCCCGGTTTGCGGATCCTCGATCCGATCCGGGGAGATGAAGGCAACCGTCCCCAATATTTCGGGAGACGACTCCAACTGGAGTGTCGAGAAGCGGAGCCGCACATCCTGTCCGATCCGAACCTGTTCGATATCTGCGGGGCTGACCCGGACTTCCGCAAGCAGCTTGTCCTGGTCCGGCACGATCCGCAGAATGGTCTGGCCGGGCGGTACGAAACTTCCGGGCGTCACATAGGCGACCGAGTCCACAACCCCTGACTGCGGCGACCTGATCGTCGAGCGCTCGAGGGCATCCCCGGCATCGACCAGTCTTAAACGACCTTCACCGAGCTCGGTGACAACTTCGTTGAGTTCTTGACCAGCCGAAGTCCGCAAGTTCTGACGAGCATAACTGATCTCTCTGTTCGTCTCCGTAATCCGCGCCTGAGCCTGACGGATACCGGCCTCTGCAGCGGCGATTTCCCCCCTTAGCACGACGTCGGATCGCTCGATCTCGTTCAGTCTGTTGATCGTTACCAGTTCCTGTTGGTACAGCTTGCGAAGACCCTCAAGCTCTGGGGCCAGAAGCGCCTGCTGCTTGCGCAGCGAAGCAATCCGGCTTTGATGTCCCGCTATCTCTGCCTCAAGCTGCCGAAGTCGTGCCACCAACATGCCCACCTGGGCCTCGGTCTCCGCCCGTCTGGCTTGAAACAGCTCCTGCTCGCGCGCGAGTGAGGTCCCATCGGCGAGGTTTTTACCTGAGGGATCAATCGTGGCAAAGCCGGCATTGCCTGCGCCAAGGAGTTCGGCTTCCAGTCGCTTGCGCCGGGCCGCCAGCGCCGAGACACTATCTGCCGATACCGCAGCGGTCGTTTGGGCGACGTTCGTATCAAGCCGCAAAAGCACCTGACCTTCTGAAACATGCTGACCGTCTGCAACAAGCAAATCGGACAAAACTCCGCCTGTCGGGTGGGTTATGAGCTTTGTCTGACTGGAAGCCGACAGGCTGCCAGGGGCGATCACTGCACCGGATACGGTCACCACGGTCGATAGGGCAGTCATCGTTGCTGCGGTGATGCCGATGCTGAAATAGGCAATACGCGCCCGCCGCTTCAGGTTGGCTTCCGGCAGGGGGCTGTCAGCATCGAATAGGAAATCAGGTGTCATGGTCTGCTTTTCGCTTCCGGGTTGAACGTGCGGCTCAGACACGAGCGGCTTCGGCCTCAGGCATGGTCTGGACATTGCTCCGGTCCTTGATGGCCTGAAGCACAGCGTCGCGAGGGCCGAACGCAACGACCTTGCCGTCAGCAAGGTACAGAATGTGTGTGGCAAACCGCAGCATCGCCTGCCGATGTGTAACGACGACCGCGGTCGAATGATTCTTGCGCAAATTGATCAGGGCCGCGGCAAGCGCCTGCTCTCCTGCCGGATCCAAGTTGCTGTTGGGCTCGTCGAGCACCACCAGGCTGGGTTTCTGATACAAGGCGCGGGCAAGGCCGACACGTTGTCTCTGACCGGCGGAAAGTCGTCGCCCCTCCTCTCCCACTTCCGTTTCGTACCCATCGGGCAACTGCAAGATCAGTTCATGCACACCGGCGTGGGTTGCGGCCTCAATGATGCCTTCCGAAGTTGCGGATGGATCGAAGCGGGCGATGTTTTGTGCAACCGTCCCTTCTAACAGTTCGACCGTCTGCGGCAGGTAGCCGATGAGGCTGCCTAGGACGTCGCTGTCCCACTGAGCAAGCGTCGCACCGTCCAGCCGAATGGTTCCGCCGCTGGGGGGCCATATGCCCACCAGCGCCCGCGCGAGCGAGGATTTGCCAGCTCCACTGGCACCTATCACTCCCACGATCGAGCCCGGCTCGCAGGCAAAGCTTACGCCGTGGAGCGTAGGGGTCTCTTGCCCGGGAGGCACGATCTGCAACTCTGCAACGTCCAACTGACCCTTCGGCCTGTTCAAAGCCACGCGTGTTTCCGGGACTCCAAACTGAAGTAAGGTCTGATTCAGGCGAGCCCAACTCGTCCGCGCCGAAGAGAAATTTCGCCACTGGGCAATCGCCTGATCGATCGGGGCAAGCGCACGTCCTGCAAGAATTGAGCTGGCAAAGATAACGCCGCCCGATGTCTCTCCCGAAATGACAAGCCAAGCGCCTACAGCCAACAATGCGCTCTGGATGAACATCCGCATCGTTTTGCTAATTGTCGAAAGGACGATCAGCGTCTTGTTGACCTCAGCCTGCCGGAGGTTGAGTTGGGCATTGAGTGCAAGGAACATCCGCGCAAATCGTTGCCGCATGCCCAGTGCCTGGATCGTTTCAGCACCCCTGCGCTTGCGATCGAGCAGGTACTGCCTTTTCTGCCCCAGTTCGCTGATCGTGCTAGCGGATTTCTTGTGAAGCTGTTCCGTGACAACTGTCAGCGCGACCAGCACGCACGCGCCGACCAACGCGGCCACGCCAAGCCAAATGTGCAACATGGACAGAATGGCCAGGAAAAAGAGGATCCACGGAAGGTCCATGAACGCACTCGGGCCCGGGCCGGCGATGAAGTTCCGGACCTGCTCGAGATCGCGCATTGGGCCGCCCGTGCGATCTGCCGGATCATTCCTGATCGACAGCTCGTGTGCCGCCCGGATCGCCAATGGATTGATCGAGTGTTCAAGGCTGGAGGCGATGTCTGCGAGAACCGCGCTTCGTTGCACTTCGAAAAACCCTTGTGCCACATAGATAATAGCAGAAAGGCCGAAGAGGCCGAACAACGTCGACAAATTTTGTGATGGAAGCGCCCGATCATACACCATCATCATGTAAATAGACCCGTTCAAGACGAATATATTCACAATCACTGAAATTATAAAGATCGCGATGATCGCGCTATATGATCTTTTCAAAGAGGTCTTGAGATAATTATTTGACTCGCGAAATTCGGCGAGAAGTGCGGATTTCGGTTCCATTCAACGCTCTCCTTCTTCGCCAGAAAGCGGACCGGTCCACTGCGGTACGCCGAGCGTCGAGAAGCGGCGGACGATGCAATTCTGCTTTCCCAACCTCAGATCGTGACACGCCGCTTCGGCGGCCGCGAAGTCCGGGAAAGGCCCGAAAGCAAGACGGAACATCTCGTTTCCGGCGGATCTGAAGCTGGTGATGACCGGCCGTCCAGGCCCAATGAGTCGCTTGGTTTGGCCTTCGATCTCCTGCCAATGCTGCTGCGCGGAGGCCTGCGTGGAAAAGGCTGCCAATTGAATGACCCATTGAGTTGGCTCGAACCGGGTGCTTGGACGAACAGGTTGCGGGGAGAATTCGGGTGTGGCCTTCCGGACGACAGGCGTTTCCTGGCGCTCGGGCGCGGCAGGTCGCACCGGCGGCACTGGAGAGCTGGCTGCCGCAATCGGCAGGTCTTCCACTGCGATTTTTGGCCACGGACCAGCACTCGAAGAAGCGGCGAGCTCCGGTTCGTCGGTCTCCGGGGCGAATGCCAGATCGGACGTGAGGTCGGTTTCAGGCTCGGGAACCAGCTCGGTAGCGCGGTTCCCGACACCCAAGTGATGCGCCTGAGTCCGCCCCATCGTCGTAAGCAGCGCGAATGCGGCCACGTAAGAATCCCGCTGCGCTGACACTAGCTGAACCTGAGCATTACGCAGCTCTTGTTCGGCATTGAGGATGTCGAGGATCGTGCGAGTTCCCACGTCGCTTTCTGCACGGACGCCGGCCAGAGCACTGCGCGCCGCCGTGACGGCGCGTTGACTTGCCATGACGACTGAGCTGGATGCCTGCCAGTTGGCGTATTCGCTTCTGGCTTGTGCAGTCAGTCTCCGCTCAAGATCGCTCACTGCAAGGAGCGCTTGGTTTTCCCTGAGGTTGGCTTCGCGGATACTGGCGGACGTTCGGCCACCCTGGAATAGCGGAACATTTATCGAAAAGCCGACGGTCGCCCCGAAACGGCTGTTATCTGCCTGCGCAGGAGCCTGCATGGAGTTTCCATAACGGCCATTGGCCACGGCAGACACAGAAGGCAACGCGCCCCCCCTTGCTGCGCGCCATTCGTAACGCCGGGCCTCGGAAACAGCGCGCGCCCGCAAGATATCGGGATTTTCGTCAACCGCCGATCTGGCCGCAGTTTCAGGATCCGGAGGCAGGTTCCGAAGAACCGGCATGGGAGCCAGATCGGTGGCCTGCATTCCTGTAACTCTCTGGAATTCCTCCATTGCCTCGATCAAGTTGGCCTCGGCCGTTTCCACCTCGCCTTGCGCAAGGGCAACGCGAGATTCAGCCTGCGCAACATCGGTCCGGGTCAGGTCGCGCACCTGGAAGCGTGCGCGCGTGGCATTGAGGGTCGTCGTCAGCGTATCCAGGTTTTCCCTGCTCAAAACCAGAATCTGGCGATCACGAATCACATTCGCATAGGCCGCGACAACTTCGGAGAAAACTTGCGCTTCGGCAGTTCGCTTGCCGACGTACGAAGCGTCAGATTGTGCCTTAGCTGCCTTGATTTGGTTCTTCACGCTCCCGCCGCGATAAAGGGGGAGGGAAATCCCCCCCTGGACGCTCAGCAGATCGGGGCCAATCCGGGGTCCGACAACAGCTTCGTTGACACTGAGGCTTGCATTGACTTCTGGAAGTCCTGCGGCTCTGGAAATGGTGACCCGCTCGAGATCGGCCTCGTGCTCTGCGGCGGCATTGGCGATGATTTCGCTCCGCGAATAAGCAGCTTGCAGCGCTTGCGTCAGATCTTCAGCCAGGCACGGTCCCTCAATATTATAGACAAGCGCGCCAATGCAAACAACAGGCAGAAGTAACTTTATGGACCTCTGCCTATGTTGGACGACCAATCCCGAATAGATTGAAATTTGGTGCTTGTTTTGCATGGAAAATTGTGTAAAAGATATGTCCTAATCACCCGTTAAGCCCCGCAAGTTCCGATCAATAAATAAGTTTCAATTCAGATTGAAATACTTTCAGTTTGAAAATGCATGATCGGAGTGGTGGAGCGATCCAATGACCCCTATTTGTAAGAGCGGGGTAATTGGCGCTGCCGCGCAAAAGCCCTTTTTTGCGTTTCACGGCAGGTGGTGCGGATTGATGTAGAGTGCAGCGGACTGGTCAGCGCCGCTGCCGACGGCAGCGAAATTCCGCAGGATGTCAGTGCAGGGGCGTCTGGGGGGGGGCGAGGGGCAGGGCCGGCGGGCAGGGCCAGTGGCGCAGGGCGCCAGCGACTTTGATCAGGCCAAGGACCTGGAGAGCAAAGTGGAGGAGCTTTGCTCGGTCAACGCGATCTCGCGTATGGGTCGCCTGCGACTTCAGCATATATCTCAAGTGCAGCGGGCTAGAGGGCATTGGCGCCGGGGCAAATGAGGGGCCTAGTGCCGCGCCGATGTGCGGAAAGCGGGAGGCCTAATCTACCTGAACATCGCCATTAGCGCCGCCGAGGTCGCAACTGCATAAAGCGCCTGCGCCATAAACATTCTCGGCCGAAGCGTGTAGATGCCGTGTAATGAAAACATCTCTGATTAAATCAAATTAAAATTACGTGCAATCAAGATTGCCTGAGTGCGACTATTCACGCCCAATTTTGCAAAGATCATCTTGACATGCATCTTTATCGTTGCCTCAGTGAGCTTCAGGTCCCTCGCAATCTGCTTGTTTGACAGGCCTGAGCAGATGCAGCGCAAAACCTGCTCCTGACGCGGCGTCAACGTCGGGGTGTCCGCGTTGCCAGCCTGACCGGCAGAACCGGAATATGGTGGGACAAAACTGCCGTTGATGACGCTGACAATTGCGACCTTGAGCTTTTCGACCGACATTGTCTTGCTGAGCACCGCAACCGCACCCGAGCGCAGAGCCGCTGCGGCTGTACCATCTGTCGCTACACCCGTAAGGAGCATGACCGGGCGGGGATCTTGTGCAGCAACTATTCGCCTGAGGCCGAGAAGTCCGTCCATGCCGGGGATCTGGTAATCAAGCAGGACGAGATCGAACGGGCCCTCATGTGCAATCCCGACCAACGCCTCGTCAACTGTCGAAGCAAGTTCGACCGTAAACTCCTCGTCCGCCTCAAGGTAGGCCTTGAGCGCATCCCTAAGAAGATCGTGATCATCGGCGAATAGGATCCGCATTACGCACCTTCAACACTCGTGTTATTAAGCAGGCGGATAAGTGCCTGATTAAGACTGTTGGAAATAGCTGACTTTATGATTCGTTCGTCGAAAAGCGAGGGGGAGACTTCTATTTCGATTTCGTGCAGAGCGGTGCACAGCAGGATGGGAAGCGGCGGCCACATGTCACGAATTCGCGCTGCCAGTTGCGCGCCGTTCATTTCCGGCATGTCGTAATCAAGAATAACCGCGTCCCAACCTGATGGATTGGCTTTCAGTTCTTGGAGCGCCTGAAGCGGAGAATTCATCGTAATCGCCTCCGCCCCCAGCTTGCTTACCTCACTTGCAATGAGATCGAGAACCGACGGGTTGTCATCGACAATCAAGATTCTTGCGTCCGCAAGTTGGTGCTCTGGGCTGACGTCCTCGCCGTAGCGGTGCTCAAGGGGCGTGTGTCGAGCGGCCAGGTCAGCTGGAATGTCGTCCCGTGCGCCCCGCTTTTGACGTTGATTGAACCACCTGCTTCGGCGATCATTTCCGATACGACACTGAGGCCCAGCCCCATGCCGTAAGATTTCGTGGTATGGAATGGCTCGAATATGCGCGCGAGTTCTTCTTCTGCGATGCCACAGCCGGTGTCTCTCACGGTGATCA
Organism: Porphyrobacter sp. AAP82; assembly: GCF_000331285.1. Classification (GTDB taxonomy): domain Bacteria; phylum Pseudomonadota; class Alphaproteobacteria; order Sphingomonadales; family Sphingomonadaceae; genus Erythrobacter. Next base: position 16,341 of record NZ_ANFX01000012.1, read on the forward strand.
GCGCACTTGGCAGTTCGGGCTTCTCGCCAATCATCGGCTTCGATATCCGTCGCGCCGGATTGAGCCGCTCAAGGGTGACCTCGATCGACCCCGCTCCATCGGCCGGCAGTGCATCGCGGGCGTTGTTGCAAAGATTTATCATCACGCGCAGGAATTCGGTCTCAACCGCCTTCAGCGCGATATCGTCCTCTTGCGCCTTGAGCCTGATGGAGTGATTGGGCTTCAACGTAACAGCGGTGAGTTCGATGACGGTTTCGAGGGCCGATTTCGCATCGAGCGCACGGGGCGGCTGCTTGGCAGTATTTGGCGCAAGCACCGAATCGAGCAGGCTGCTTGCCTGCTTCGCGACGCCTTCGATCCGCTTCAGTTCAGGTGGGCACGGCCGACACTTGGTCCGCAGCGTGGTTGCCGAGAAACCTATAACCGCAATGAAGTTTGCCAGATCGTGAGCCACGCCGGAAACCGCGCGGCTGATCATCTCCTTGCGCTTAACCAGCAACAGTCTCTCGCGCGCGCGAATGCGGTCCCTCGTCGCACGCTTGATTTCTCCGATATCGCGGGTCGTGCATACCAGTCCGCCAGAAGGACTTTGCGCAAGCGTTACGTCCTGCTCGACAATGCCGCCGTCCCGCCGAACACCACACGCCTCTCCCCGCCAGCTGCCCTCCTTGAAAACCGACGGCATAGCGACCTGTTCGATGCGCTGGGCTTCCTGGCGGTCATAAAGGATCGACCAATGCCGTCCGACAAGCGCGGTCGCATCGCTATAGCCGAACATCGTGCAGTGGGCACGATTCAGATAGGTGAAGAAGCCCTCCGGGTCGGTGATCGCCACGCCGTCCGAGGTCGCCTCAATTGCAGAAAACTGATCCTCCAGTTTCCGCTGGTAAGCATCCCGCTGGTCCTCGAGATTGCGGCGCTCACTGGAGTCTCGAACGATTGCGGCATAGCCTGCCGGCTTCCCGGTTTCGGAATCCTCCCAGTGAGTAAGCGACAGTTCGACCGGGACCAATCGGCCGTCGCGACAAAGAGCGGTGACGGACGTCGTTTTCCCCAAAAGCCGTGATTGCCCCCCTTCGGTCAATCGCCGCATTCCCAACAGGTGATTGGCCCGGTGAATTTCCGGTACGATAAGATGAAGGCTTTGGCCAATTATTTCATCGGCTCGCCAACCGAACAAATTTGCGGCGCCTTCGTTCCAATAGATTACGCGATTGTCCGGGTCGACAGCGACGAACGCATCACTCGTCGCTTGGGCAATGAGGTGGGACAACTTCTCCTGATCTTGATAATGCACGGATACTCACTTGCCTTCCCGTTTCGTCTAGACAAATGATGCGCTTTCGGATCGCCCGACCAGCACTGGACGGGAAACAGTGCATCCACAATCGTGCGGCTGTCGACGCTTGAGCCCGCTTCGACTTAGCCGGCCTTTGCCTCTCAAGGCCATACATCGGAACGGACGTATCCGTAAGAATGTCTTGTGTATATTAAATATGATATTTTTTTGCGGATTCGTCCCTAGCGAAACTACGTAATCTCACCCTCGCGTTATCTTCGTTTGTCGAGCCATGCCGATCTCGCCCTGGCCGATGCCGGCGTTCCACCAATCCCTTGCCGCTACATACTCTCTGCGCTGCTCGATGCGGATCCAGTCCCGTGCATAGATCCGAAGGCTCGCGATCTGGTCCCGCGTCAGCCGGTCGTCGAACATCACGCCGGTCAAAGCAGGAGCTTCCTGGTTGGAGTCCTTGCGGACGGCGACAGCGAAGATTTCGCATGGCCCGGCGCGCAGGTAGGTGCTTGCACCAAGAGAGAGCGGGCTCGCCGATCTGACAAGCGCACCGACCCCCGAAAGATCGAGGAGCTCGCACTCTAGAGTGCCATAGACGCAGGCGAGCTTTGCGGGGAAAGCCATCGGCATTCGCGGTAAGGCGCGCAGCTCGGGGATGGTGACATTTGCCATGCCCTTGCGGGTGAAATAACGCTCCACGAAGGTGACTCCAGCGAATTTTTCCAGGGGGACCAGTGTACCTGCCTCGACCACCGGTTCAGCCGCAGCTGCGATTACTGCCGCCCGAAGCGGCATCGGTGCCCCCTTTTGCAAATCGTCGTGCAGTTCTTCAGTTGCGGAACTTGCGGCGTGCCGGTTTCGATCGGGGTTGCCGACCGAGGATGGGGAATGTTCACGTTATCTGATTTCATCATCGAGGAGAATCATTCGGCTCAACGGAGAATTACCCCGGTGTGCCCGCCGCTCGATGCACCGGGACCAGACGTTACATCGAGCGGCGGTATCCGTAATGGCAGGGTGGCTACCTGAACGTGCTGCAACCGGAGACAGGGTCGCTGCCCACCTCAGTTAGCTCTTGCTCTTCTCATGCATTTTCAACGGTTCGAAATTTATTGTGAAGGCCTTGTTTGAAACGTCACAAGACATTTACGATAGAAATCACAATAAGCATAATAACCAATCCGTATTCAATAATATCTCCGCTGCTTGTATTTTCAAAAATACCGCGGGCGGAATCCAATATACTCATTCTCGTGTGCCACCTCCTCTTTAATTTTTTTGTTCTCTTGATTTTTTGAAAATAGCGATCCGACCTCTAAATATTTGTTAAAATAAGATTACCCATTCGGTATGCATTCGTTCGGATGTAATTCGGGGTCAAATGCCGCAGTCCGTATCAGCCAAACTTCAATGCGAGGCGCATTCGCGGTGGGCAAATGTCTAGGAAGGAGGGCGACGTGGCCTTCGTGATCGACGTCTGCGCCCGCCAAACCGCGGGCTGGCGGGTGAGCAGGGCGGCGCATGCCAGCTTCGTGCTGGATGCCCTGGAACAGGCGATCCATGATCGGCGTCCCGTCCAACGTGGCGGCCTGATCCACCCCAGCGACCGCGGCACCCAGTATGTCTCGATCAAGTATGCCGATCGCCTTGCCGAAGCCGGGATCGAACCGTCGGTCGGAAGCGTCGGCGACAGCTATGACAACGCCTGGCCGAGACGATCAACGGTCTTTACATGGCTGAGATGATCCACTGACGAGGACCGTGGCAATCCTTCGAAGCTGTTGAATGGGCCGCGCTCGAATGGGTGGACTGGATTGACAACCGACGCCTGCTCGCGCCCATCGGCAACATCCCGCCTGCCGAGGCCGGGGAGCGCTTTTACGCGATGCCGGAGGGTCCGGGCAGCATCCAAAGGCGAGCTATCATAGGGTCAGAGATTTTCTTGCGCCGCCCTGAGCTGCGAGGCGCTTGACGCCTTATCTCAACTGATTTAGTTGAGATGGTGCTGGAGGGGATTCCCTCCCGCAAGTCTGGCCCGCTCAAGGGCCCGCGGCATTTGATCAGGAAGCAGCTTGCTCCGCGTCACCAAAAGCTAAAGCGCGCGATGCTGGGGCGGCAGCGCCAGGCTTCGTGTTCCTCCCATTGATGATGAGGCAATACGATGCGAACCGACCCCTGTAGTCTCTGACAGCCATGACCGGACGCGCCCCGTTGCGGCGGCGTGTAGCCTGAAACAGCTCCTCGGTGCCGCTGCCGCTTCGTCGCGGCGCGCGCCCGGTTCTGCCTGTCCTTCATCCGCGACATCTTCATCGCCCGCTGCATGCGTCTCCCGCTGTGCCACCATGGCCTGCGGTGTGGGGAGGCTGCGCCTGTAGCGGGCCTTGCCAAGGCTTCTTTCTGACCCATGACACATTCTCTGTTCCTTTCGCGCAAGGCGCTGCTCCTGACCTCCGCCGCCGCAAGCCTTGCTATCGGTTCGGCGGCCCATGCTGCCGAGACCGTCCCTGCCACCGCGCTGGCCGAGGGGGCAGTCGATGCCGCCGGGACCGCCGAGGCTGACACCGGCAACACCATCGTCGTCACCGGCGTGCGCCGCCGCGATGAAGACGTGCAGACCATCCCGGTCGCGATCTCGGTCATCGATGCGGGCACGATCGAAGATGCGGGCATCAACCAGCTGGGCGATTTCCAGCAGCTCGTCCCCAGCCTCAAGGTGGTGAGCTTCAACCCGCGCAACACCAACATCAACATCCGCGGCCTCGGGGCGAACATCGCGCTCACCAATGACGGGCTCGATCCCGGCGTCGGCTTCTACATCGACGATGTATTCTACGCGCGGCCCGGGCACGGTCCTTGAACTCGCCGGGGTGGATCAAGCAGCCAGCAAGCCGGCCAGCCCTGGATCGGTCCGCCCGATCACCGGCCTCAGCTGGGCCTCGTGGCTGCGCGGCAAGGCGGCCGCGGTGCGCGGGCCGGGCGATGCGCTGGGCACCGAGCTGTTCGGCTCGCGCGCGCTGCGCCAGGGCGAATGGAAGATCACCGACATCGGCGATGGCCGCTGGCGCCTGTTCAACCTCGCCGCCGACCCGGGCGAGACGCGCGACCTTGCTGCGACCAATCCCGCCAAGCTTGCCGAGCTGGCGCGGCAATGGGAGGCCTATGCCAAGGCCAATAACGTCGTGATCCCCACCGAGGCGCGTTACCGGCCCTGAGGGTTTTCCGGTTGGGTGGCATCGTCACAGGCGCCTGCGTGTCATGGGTGGCCTGAACGTTGTCGGCACAAGGGGGGGCGAGCGTGGGCGGAGCGACCCCTCCGCCCACGCCGCAACAATCTGCTGGGAGCGCAGAGGGCTTTATGGCCGTGCCCGCGGGGATCGCCACCATCGCCTCACCCTTTTCACCACTTGAAGCCACGGCCAGGCGCGCGCATCAGCCCGCCTCGTGGCCGCAGGGCGATACAAGGGAAGGGTTCAAGCATGACGATCAGCAACGAAGCGCTGGAGATGGCCGCGAGGGTCGAGGCGTTCGTGCGCGGGCAGATCTTCGCCTACGAGCAGGACCCGCGCCGCGACCACCACGGCGCGCCGACCGACGCGCTGGTGATGGAGCTGCGCGAACTGGCGCGCGCGGCGGGTGTGCTGACTCCGCATATCCGCCCCGATGGCAGCCATTTCAACCAGCGCGAGACCGCGGTGATCCTCACAAGATCGGGCCTCACGCCGCTGGGAATGCTGGCCTGCAACACCCAGGCGCCCGACGAGGGCAACATGTATCTGATCGGCAAGGTGGGGAGCCGCGATCTGAAGGATCGCTTCCTCAATCCGCTTGTCTCGGGCCATGCGCGCTCGGCCTTCTTCATGACCGAGCCTGCCGAACTGAACGGGGCGGGTGCGGACCCTTCGATGATGATCACCACCTGCCGCAAGGATGGCAACCACTGGGTGGTGAACGGCAAGAAATGCTTCATCACCGGGGCCGAGGGCGCCAAGGTCGGGATCGTAATGGCGAAGTCAGAAGATCCTGACAGCGCGGGTGGGGCCTGCATGTTCCTCGTCGATCTGCCCGATCCGGCAATCCGGATCACCGGCGTGCCCAATACCATCGACAGCTCGATGCCCGGCAGCCATGCCGAAATCACCATCGACAACCTGCGCGTGCCTGCCGACCAGATGCTGGGCGATGCCGGCGAGGGGTTCAAATACGCCCAGATCCGCCTGTCGCCGGCACGCCTGTCGCACTGCATGCGCTGGCTCGGCGGGTGCATCCGCGCACAGGAAATCGCGACCGATTATGCCAACCGCCGCATGGCCTTCGGCAAACCGCTGATCGACCATGAGGGGGTGGGCTTCATGCTCGCCGAGAACATGATCGACCTGAAGCAGTGCGAGCTGATGATCGACTGGTGCGCGGGCGTGCTCGACACCGGATCGCTGGGCACAGCCGAAAGTTCGATGACCAAGGTCGCCGTGTCCGAAGCGCTGATGCGGGTCGCGGACAAGTGCGTGCAGGTGATGGGCGGGACGGGGGTGACCGACAAGACCATCGTCGAGACCATGTTCCGCGAGATCCGCGCCTTCCGCATCTATGACGGGCCCACGGAAGTCCACAAGTGGAGCCTCGCCAAGAAGCTGCGGCGCGACTGGAAGGCGGCGCAGGAGCACTAGCGGCGCGGTTGCTTTGTCGCAGCCCTTGGTCAAAACAGGGGCGGCATGACTGTGGCATCTCCTCCAGCCTGGCGCTTCGCGGTCGACCGCGGCGGGACCTTCACCGATGTCGTCGCCACCACCCCCGATGGCCGGCTGGTTACGGCAAAGCTCCTGTCCGAGAACCCCGGCCACTATGCCGACGCGGCCAGCGAGGCGGTGCGGCGGCTGATGGCGGAGCATGGGGAGGGGCCCGTCGCCGAGCTCAGGATCGGCACCACGGTCGCCACCAATGCGCTGCTCGAACGGAACGGCGAACGGCTGGCGCTGGCGATTACGCGCGGGTTTGGCGACGCGCTGAGGATCGGCACGCAGGCGCGGCCCCACATCTTCGCGCGCCATATCGTGCTGCCCGAACAGCTCTCTGCCAGGGTCGTTGAAATCGCTGAACGCGTCGCGGTGGACGGCACTGTGCTGCGCCCGCTCGACGAGGTCGCGGCCCGCGCCGCATTCGCACAGCTTCGCAACGAGGGCTTCGATGCGCTCGCCATCGTGCTGATGCATGGCTGGCAGCACCGCGACCACGAAGCGCGCCTCGCCGCCGTCGCGCGCGAGGCTGGCTTCGCGCAGGTCAGCGTCAGCCACGAGGTCGCCCCGCTGATCCGGCTGATCCCGCGCGGCGATACCACTGTGGTCGATGCCTACCTCTCGCCCGTGCTGCGGCGCTACACCGACCGGCTCGCCGCGAGCCTGCCGGAGACCGGAGCGCTCAGGTTCATGCAATCGAACGGCGGCCTCGCCGAAGTCGGCGCGTTTCGCGGCAAGGACGCGATCCTTTCCGGCCCGTCGGGCGGCGTGGTGGGGATGGTGGCGGCCTGCGAACCGCTCGGCTACAGGCGGCTTATCGGCTTCGACATTGCCATCCTTGATCGCTCGGGCACGCTCGGTCTGATCGAGAACAGCGGCACGATCGCCGCGACCGGGGCGGACAGCACCTCCACCCGCAACATCGCGATCGACCTGTCGGCCCGCACCGGCGACAGCATCGTGCGCCAGACCGCGGTTGCGGCAGGGGTGAGTGCACCGACGATCACCGGCGACATCCGCTTCGGCGGCGGCTCTGACCTGCTCGAGCTCGCCGACGGGGGCTTTGCCGGCAATGTCAGCTTTGGCGCGGGCACCAACCGCCTTGTCATGAGCGGCGATGCCCTGATGAACGGCAATGCCGATTTCGGCGGCGGGGCGGGGACGCTCAGCCTCGCGGGGACGGCGGCCTATGCGGGCAGGCTTCTCAATGCGCAGAACGTCGCCGTCACCATCGGCGGCGGATCGCTGGCGCTGATCGGACCGACCAGCATCGCCAGCCTCGATGTTGGCGCGAACGGCGTGATCGGCGCAACGCTTGGCGGGACGGCAGGCACCAGCACCGCGATCACCGTCAGCGGAGCGGCGAGCTTCGGCACGGGCGCCAAGATCCGGATCCGTCTTGCCGACATCAACACGGCCGTCGGCACCTACACCGTCATTTCGGCAGGCAGCCTGACCGGCGCGAACAACCTCGCCGCCGATAGCGCGCTGGTGCCGTTCCTCTACAAGGCCGCGCTCGCGGTGAGCGGCAACAACATCAATGTCGCGATCAGCCGCAAGGCCAACACCGAACTGGGCCTCAACGCCTCCGAAGCGGCTGCCTTTGACGGGCTTTTCGCCGCCTTCTCGAAGGACATCAAGGTTGCCGACCTGTTCCTCGGCATCAACACTGCGGCGGTGTTCCAGGCCTATGTCGCCCAGACCCTCCCCGACCATGCCGGTGGCAGCTTCGAGGGCATTTCGCAGGGTCTGCGCGCCTTCGACCGGCACTTCATGGACCCCAATTCGCCTTTCGACGAGGAAGGGAGTTTCCGGATCATCGCCGACTTTGCCAACTGGAACGTAGAGAAGGACCGTGGCCAGACCGCCGCCTTCGATCTCTCCGGTCTCGGTTTCCGCGGCGGGGCGGAATACCTCACCCGGTTCGGCGCTTTCGGGGTGACCGGCAGCTGGCTGTGGAACAAGCACAAGAACGGACCCTTCGACAATTCCGTCCTCTCCGACAGCTACGAGGCGGGCGCGCATTGGCGGGGCAAGTTCGGTCCGGTGATCGCCTTCGCCCGCGCCGGGGCGGGCAAGGCCGATTTCTCGGGCAGCCGGGTCTTTGCAGGTTCGGGCACGGGCGCTGCCAACTACACCATCACCCGCGCCTGGAAGGGCGATTTCGTCACCGCAACCGGCGGCGCCTCGATCGAGGGGGGCGGGCAATTCTTCTTCTTCCGCCCCTCGGTGGTGGTCGATTACCTGCGCCTCAAGGAAGATGGCTACACCGAAGCGGGCGGCGGCACGGCGCTGAACCTCACGGTCGCGGACCGCGCGAGCAAGGAGATCGGCATCAACGGCGCGGTTGCGGTGGGTGCGGACCTGTTCGGCATGCAGGCGCGCGATCGCGGCTGGCTCAGGATCGAGGCCGAGGGCGGCTGGCGCGAACTGCTCACCAGCGAGCTTGGCGCGACCCGCGCGCGTTACAACACCGGCACGCTGTTCACGCTCACCCCCGAAGCCCGCGACAGCGGCTGGTTTGCCCGCACGCGGGTGCTGGGCGGGGACGGCAGCTACAAGATCGCCGGCGAGCTCGGACTGGAAGAGCAGTTCGGCAATATCGGCTATGCTTTGCGCGCATCCATCCGCATCGGCTGGTGAATGCAGTGCAGGGTGCCGGCCGGCGTTGCCCCCCCGCTTGCCCGGCCGGCACCCAACCGCTAGCGCGCCGCCTCCGGCTGGCTCTGGACGTGCACCATGTAGCCGACGATGGCGGGCACTGCGTCATCGTCGATGGGGGCCTTGTAGAGCTTCTGCATCTTGCCGACGATCGCTTCCCACTTCTCCCGGGACACCTTCGGCTGCTGGAGCATGGTCGAGGGCGAGTGGCAGGCGGTGCAGTTTTCCAGCACGGCATCGCGCCCGGGACCTTCGGGAAGCTCCAGCGGATCATCGGGCAGGGTGATGCTCGCATCCTTGAAGGTGACCGCAGGGGCGCTGTCGCAGGCCGCCAGGATGAGCAGCGCGGGGAGGATGGCGAGCCGGCTCATTGTGCCCTCAGGGTGATGCGTTCGATGACGTTGCGGGCATAGCCCGAGCGGTTCCAGACGAGGCTTTCGGGCTGCACGGCGCCCTTGACGTTCTTCGCCCGCACCCCGATCCCTTCGAAGTCGCCCGCCACCTGCGGCAGCCTCACCGACCAGCGGCGGAAGGCATATTGCCCCCCTTCGTCCGGTCCGAGGTCGCAGGGGATCTCCCAGCCCCCTCCTCTCCCGGTGCCGACCAGATCGACCCGTTCGAGCGCCGCGTCCCCGCCGAATGCGAAGCCCTCCAGCGTGAGCGGTTCGCCCTTGGCCACCACCGCGCCGTCGGCATGGCTGGTGATGAAGGCGCGCGGCGGCATCGCGGTGATGGGGACGGTGGGGAAGTCCTTGGCTTGCGGCGTCACCGGCACGCTCGGCCAGCGATAGGTCTCGGCGACGTAGTGGCTGTCATCCTCGCCGGTCAGCACCTCGATGGCGGCGAGCATCTTGACCCAGTAGGTCGAGAACCAGCCGGGCACCACGATCCGCAAGGGGAAGCCGTGGAGTATGGGGAGCGGCTCGCCATTCATCGCCCAGGCGACAAGCACGTCATCGCGCATCGCCATGTCCATGGGCAGCGACTTGATGAACTGCGGCGCGCCCTCGGTTAAGGTCACATCGAGACCCGCGTAGCGCACCCTTTTTGCGCCCTCGGCGAGCCCGGCCTTCGCCAGCACGTCGCGCAAGCGCACCCCGGTCCACTTGGCGCAGCCCATCGCGCCGTTGCCCCACTGGGTGCCGGTGACGCGCGGCTCCGACAGACCCCGGCCATTGCCAGCGCACTGGTTTATCGCAACGATTTCAACATGTTCTCCCGCGCCTGCAATCTCGTCGAGACTCAATGACACCGCCTGCTTCACCGCCCCGCCAATCGCCACCCGGTGTTCGGCCGCCTTGACCTCGGTCGGGAAGGGCCAGTTCCAGCGCACGAACATCCGGTCGTTGGGAGTGATGATCCCCTTGGCGAACGCCTCCATCGGGGTTTCGAGCAGCGGGGGCCGGATACGCTGGACGATCATCTCGCCCTTGCCGGGAAAGGCAGGGCTCAAGGGCCTGAGGCCCGGCCCGCCGGGCAGGCCCAGGTCGATCATCCCGCCGAGCTTGGCGAGCGCCGGTGCCGCCAGCGCCGCGGTGCCGGCCCCTGCAATCAGCGCGCGGCGGGAAAGTCTGCTGTCGTTCATGCCCTGACGCCCTCCAGCCGTTCGATCAGCGCGGCGATATCCGCCACCTCCAGCCCGTGCCCGGCGATCAGATCGCCGATATCCTCAAGCCGCGCCATTTCGCCATCGTCGCGCATGATCGAGCAGATCACCGCCGCATCGCCCGCGCCCGCAAGCCGCGCCAGATCGATCGAGGCCTCGCACGCCGCCGCGCGCTCCAGCACGCCGCCTGCGCGCGCGATCAGCGGGAAGACATGGCCGGGAGAATGGATGTGCGCCGAGGTCGCGCCCTCGGCGATGGCCACCTTCACCGTATGTGCCCGGTCGGCGGCGGAGATGCCGGTCGAAACGCCTGTCGCCGCCTCGATCGAACGCGCAAAGGGCCGCCCGGTCTGGCGCGCGGTGCCGGGATTGACGAGGCTCAGCCCCAGTTGCGCCGCCCGGCCGGGCGTCACCGCCAGGCAGATCAGGCCGCGGCCATGCGTGGCCATGACGTTGATCGCTTCAGGCGTGACGTGCTTTGCGGCGATCATCAGGTCGATGTCGCCCCCGCGCAAGGCATCGCCCGCGATGACGACGATCCGCCCTGCGGCAATCGCCGCGAGCGCCGCGTCGAGACCCGCGCGCATCACGCCAGATCCCTTCCCGCCGCAAAGCTCTTCGCGCCCAGCACCACCTGCTTGCCGACCAGTTCCAGCTGCCCGCGCGCGCGTTCGTCAAGACATTCGCCATCGGGGGAGAACATGCCCTGATAGGTGCGGATCGTCGCGCCCATCGGGGTCGGCCAGCCGCGCAGGGCATGGGTGATCGCGCGCATGGTGAGCAGGGTGCTCATCGAGGCCTGATCGCCGAAAGCTGTGGCGATGAGGCCCACCGCGCGGCCATCAAGATAAGGGCGGTCATCGCGCGCGAGGTCTTCAAGGTAATCGAGCGCGTTCTTGACCACCCCCGATATGGTCCCGTGATAGCCGGGGGCGGCGACCAGCAGGCCATCGGCCGCGCGCACCGCCTCGACCATCTCGGCTCCCATTGCCGTGGTGTAGCCGGGGCCGCGGTAATGCGCGAGCGCGGCGAGATACTCCCCGCCGAACACCGTCACCTCGGCCCCCTCGCCGACCGCGATACTGGCGGCAAGGCGCAGCGCCTGTTCGGTCGAGGAGCCGGGGTTCACCGTGCCGCCAAGGGCTACGATACGGGTCATGCGGAGGAAATCCTTTCAGCGAGATAGGCCGCCAGCGCAGCGGCTTGTGCGGGCGAGAAATGGAGGCCGAGCTTGGTGCGGCGCCACAGGATGTCTTCGGGTTCGCGCGCCCATTCCTGTGCGACCAGGTAATCGACTTCGGCGGCGGTGAGGCCGTGGCCGAAATCCGCGCCGAGATCAGCGGCGCCGGTCGCCTTCCCGAGGAAATCGAAGGCGCGGGTCCCGTATAGACGGATCAGCCGCTGCGCCTCGCGCGGGGCAAGGAAGGGGTAGCGCTGGCCGAGTTCGGCGATCTTCGCCTGCGCCCCGGTCATGCCGAAATCCCCGCCGGGCAGCGGTGCGGTGCCGGTCCAGTCGCCACCTTCCAGCGCCGGGAGGAAGGGCTGGAGCTGCTCGACCGCCTCGGCGGTCAAGTGCCGATAGGTGGTGATCTTGCCGCCGAACACCGACAGCAGGGCAGGGGTGCCATCTGCCCCGCCGTCAACCTCGAAGCGGTAGCCGCGGGTCGCCGCCTCGGGCTTGCCCGAGCCATCGTCAACCAGCGGGCGCACGCCTGAATAGGTCCACACCACATCGGCAGGCGTCACAGGGGTGCGGAAATATTCCGAGGCGCCCGCGCACAGATAGGCGATCTCTTCCGCGCTGGCCTTGACCTCGTCGAGCCCGGCCTTGTGATCGACATCGGTGGTGCCGATCAGGGTGAAGTCGCTCTCGTAGGGGATGGCGAAAAAGATCCGCCCGTCGGGCAGCTGGAAGAAATAGGCGAAGTCGTGGTCGAACAGCTTTCTGACGACGATATGCGAGCCGCGCACGAGGCGCATCTTCTGCGAGGAAGGCTCGCCCGCGCGGCCGAGCAGGTCGAGCACGCGGGGGCCGGCGGCGTTGACCACGGCGCGGGCGTGGAAGACCTGATTGCCCGCCTCGATCCGCCAGACGTCCCCCTCGCGGGCGAGCGCCGTGACCTCGCAGCGGGTGCGCACCTCCGCACCCCGATCCGCCGCATCGCGGGCGTTGAGCACCACGAGGCGCGCATCGTCGACCCAGCCATCGGAATAGGCGAAGCCGCGGGTGTATTCGGGTTTCAGGGGCGCGCCTGCTGCGTGCCGGGCAAGATCGACGCTCTCGGCCGCCGGAAGCCGCTTCCTGCCGCCGATATGGTCATAGAGGAACAACCCCAGCCGCAGCAGCCAGCGCGGGCGCAGGCCGGGGCGGTGGGGGAGGATGAAGCGCAGCGGCCAGATGATGTGCGGCGCGATGCCCCACAGCACCTCGCGCTCGGACAGGGCCTCGCGCACCAGGGCGAATTCGTAATGCTCGAGATAGCGCAGGCCGCCGTGGATCAGCTTGGTGGAGTTGGACGAGGTGCCGGCCGCCAGATCGCCGCGTTCGAGCAGCAGCACCCTGGCCCCGCGCCCGGCGGCATCGCGCGCGATGCCTGCACCGTTGACGCCGCCGCCGATCACCGCAAGGTCGAAAATCTGGCTCACCCGATCACCCACTGCGCATAGGCGAGCGCCACCGCGAGGCTGGCGATGGTTGCCGCCAGCACCGGCATCACCGCCCGCCAGCCGAGGCCCAGCAAGAGATCGGTGCGGGTGCGCATCGCGGTCGCCGTAACCGCGAGCAGCAGCAAAGTCTTCGACAAAGTCAGCGCATGGGCGGCGAGCGGGGCAGGGAGAGTGACGAGCGAGTTGACGCCGACCAGCGCGAGAAAGGCGAGGATGAAGCCCGGCAGCACCGGCACCCGCGCCCGGCCTATGCCAGCAGGGAGCGGCTCTGCCCGCGCGATCCACAAGGCGGCGAGCGTGACGAGCGGGGCGAGGAGGGCCACACGGGTCAGCTTCACCACGGTCGCCTGCGCGCCCGCCGTGTCCGAGATGGCAAAGCCGGCGCCGATCGCCTGCGCGACGTCATGGATCGATGCGCCCACAAGGAACCCCGCCTGCGCGTCGGTGAAACCGAGCATGGTGGTGAGCGGCGGATAGGTGACCAGCGCGATGGCGCTGGCGGCGGCGAGGATCACGAGGGTGAGCGTGAACAGCGCCTGGTCGATCCGCTCGCGTCCGATCACGCCGTAGAGCGCGAGCGCTGCGGAAGCCCCGCAGATCGCGGTCGCCCCGCCGCCCAAGAGGCCGATGGCGGGGCTCTGCCCGGTCGCGCGCGCGGCGGCGAGGGCAGCGATGAGCGCCGAGGCCATGACGAGGGCAAGCCCGGCAAAGGGCACGATGCCCATCTGTGCGACCTGCATCGCGGTGACCTGAAAGCCGAGCAGCACGATCCCGGCTCGCAGGCCGTGGCGGCTGACGGCGTCGAGCCCATCGTGCGTGCGCGGATCGGCGGCGGCGAAGTTCACCGCCAGGCCGATCAGCAGCCCGGCAAGGATCACCGGCACGCCGTAATTCTGGCTGAGCCACGCCGCCGCCGCGCCGGCGATGGCGCTGATCGCAAGGCCCGGCACGAAGCGCGACAGCGGCTTTCGCACGCCGCGCGCGGCATCGGCTGCGGCGCTGTCGGCGAGCATGATCTCGCCGAACAGATCGCCGGCGTAAGCCTCGAAATCAGGGGTCGATCCGCGCTTCATCGCTGTTGCCGCCTCGCCCCCTTGTCCCACGCTTGTGTCCTACGGTGTCACAAGCCTAACGCGCGGTCCGTACGATTGCAACCGCGCGCGCGGCTCAATCGAACAGCGTCGCCTCGTCCTCGGGCCGGCGGATCACGGGGAGCAGCAGGTGGAACCACGCCAGCGCCACGAGGTAGGAGGCCGAGGCGAAGGCGAACAGCGGCCCGTAGCCCAGCCCCGCATCGAGCACGCGCCCGGCGACCAGGCTGATCGCCACGCCGCCCATGTTCCCCATGAAGGCACCAAAGGCCGTCACCCGCCCGACCTTGGCGCCCGGCACCACATCGGTGATGGTCGAGAACAGCGAGAGCGAGAAGCCCTGATGCCCGGCCATGACCACGCCGATCATCACCGCCACCGGCCAGAACCCGCCGAGCTCCAGCACCAGCGGCAGCGGCGCGACGACAGCCGCGCAGAGCAGCATCACGCTCTTGCGCACGCGGTTGGGGCTCCAGCCGGCCTCGAGCAGCCGGGTCGAGGCCCACCCGGCCAGCAGCGCGCCGAGCCCCGATCCGGCAAAGGCGATGGCGAGCGGGACGGCAAGGTCCAGCGTCGCTAGGCCGAAAGCCTTGCGGTAATAATCGGCGAGCCAGAAATTGATGAACCACCAGGTCATGTCGCTCAATGCCTTGGCGATCACGATCGCCCAGGTCTGGCGGTTCATCAGGATCGGGCCATAGGCCTCGCCCCCCGCAACCTCTGCTGCCGAGGTGCCGCCGCGCGCGTTGAGCTGCGTCAGGCCGCGCGCGAGCCACATCCAGGCGAGCAGCGACACGAAGCCGCCGATCCCGCCTGCGACCAAGGCTCCGCGCCAGCCTACCGCCAGCGCCAGCGCCGGGATAACGAAGGGCATCGCGATCGTCCCCGCGCCCGCCAGCATGGTCGCAAAGCCCAAGGCGAAGCTGCGCTTGTCGGGCGGAAACAGCGTGGCGACGGTCTTGATGGTGAGCGGGGTCTGCACCGCCTCGGTGACGCCAAGGCCGACGCGCGCGGCAACCACCTGCCAGGTCGACAGCGCCCAGCCATGGGCCATCGCGGCCAGGCTCCACGCGCTCGCGCCGACCTGCATCGCGCGGTTGACGCTCAGCCGGTCGACCAGCCAGCCGGTGAACAGGAAGGCGAAGGCGGCCGAGAACTGCGTGACCGCTGCCAGATTGCCGAAGTCCGTGTCGCGCCAGCCGAAATCCTTCATCATGTCGGGCTTGAGGATGGCGATGATCGGACGGTCCATTGCGTTGAACACCCCCGCAACGCACAGCACGGTGAACAGCGCCCAGCGCAGGCGGGGGGCGATGGAGGAGTGGGGGTCTGCGGCCATCACGTGTTCCTAGGGCTCGGGGGCACAGGCAGGCAAGCGCGAGACCAAAAGGGCCGCCGGATCGCTCCGACGGCCCCTTGGTCAGTCACACTGTCACGCGCGCTCAGCGGGTCCGCACGCGCAGCGAGACGCCGAAATAGCGGTCCGCATCGCGCGGGATCTGCAGGCGGCGGCCGTTTTCGATGTTGAGCAGCACGTAGCTTTCATCGGTGATGTTGCGCGCATGGAAGGTCACGCGATACTTGTCTTCCGGGTCCGAGAAGCCGAGCGAGGCGTTCCAGATGCCGTAGGGATCGATCCGGGTCGAGGCCGCCTGGCCAAGGTCCGAATATTGCGTGCTGGTGTGGCGATAGTCGGTGTTGAGATAGAGCGTCACCGGCCCCAGCTCGCGGGTGTAGTCCCCGCCGATGGTATACGTGAACTTGGGCGCCAGCGGCAGCACGGTGCCGTTGCGCGCGTCGGGAGCGTTGGTGGTGGGGTTGGGGTTGAACTCCTTGACCCGCGCGTCGGCATAGGCCGCGCTGGCGCGCAGGTTGAGGCCATCGACGGGGTTGACGATCAGGTCCGCCTCGAAGCCTTCGCTCTTCACCGTGCCCGCATTGGTCAGGTTCGAGATCGTCGCGCCGTTCACCACGATGAAGTTGTTCGCCTGGAACCCGTCATACTCGACCGTGAAGGCCGCCACGTTCAATTGCACGCGGTTGTCGAGGAACTGCGACTTCACCCCGATCTCGAAGCTGTCGGACAGCTCCTCGGCAATCGGCACCGCGTTGTTGGGGGCGGTGTGGTTGAAGAACACGTTGAAGGCCGGACCCTTGTAGCCACGGGTGTAGGACCCGTAGAGCATGATGTCCTCGGTCGGCTTGAACTGGATCGCCGCACGGCCCGAAAGGTTGCTGTTGCTGGTCTCGCCGCGGCTGGTGTTGGTGCCGTTGCCGCCGCTGGCGATGGTGCCGCCGGCCGGGTTGCCGTTGGTCCCCGGGCCGGTCGCGGGCAGGCCGGTGGTGGCGTTCACCGCGGGCGCGCGGGTGTGGGTGAACTGGAGGTCATCCCAGGTGTAGCGCAGGCCGCCGGTCAGCGAGAGCTGCTCGGTGATCTCGTAGGTCGCCTGGCCGAACAGCGCATAGTTCACCGAACGCACGTCCGAGCGCGAGGTGGCGAAGGGGAACAGCGTGTTGACCGTGTCGTTGAGATTGCACGGGATCGCTCCGCCCGGCAGCGCCGCGAGGGTCGAGGTGGTGCAGGTGACATTGCGGCGGGTAAAGTCCTGGGTGTTGTCCGATTGCCAGATGAACCCGCCGACCTGGTAGTAGAAGGGCTTGGACTGGTCCGAGGCAAGGCGGATTTCGGCCGAGACCTGTTCGGTCTTGACCGTGCCGACATCGTGCAGCTGGCCCGCGCCGACGATCGCGCGGGGCAGGAAGTCGCCTTCGCGGTTTTCGGTGTTCTCCCAGTTGCGGTAGCCGAGCACGACGCTCAGCGTGTGGGTGTCGGTGATGTCGAAATCGCCGGTGCCGGTCAGGCTCCACTGCTGGTCCTGCGTCGAGGTGACGAGGTCGTTGTTGACGAAGCGCTGGTCCTCGCCCAGCGCGACGCCGCCCGGCAGCGCGAGCAGCGCATCCTGCACCGCACCGCGGCTGGCGCCGGTCACATCGACGCAGCAATCATCGTCGGCCTTGTAGTAATCGGCGATCAGGCGGACCTTGTTGCCGCCATCGTCGTAATCGACGATGCCGCGTACGCCATAGCGCTCGTAGCCGTTGATCTTCTCGTTGCGGCCACCGAAGATGTTGGTGATGTTGCCATCATAGCTGCCGTAGAAGCCGGTCAGGCGGGCGCTGAGGTTTTCGGCGATCGGGCCGCTGACCGCGGCGCGCAGGCGGTATTCCTCGCCCTCGAACCAGTCGGCGTTGAATTCGGCCTCGAGCGTGTCGGTGCCGCCCTTGGAGACGATGTTGACGAGGCCGGCGCTGGCGTTGCGGCCGAACAGCGTACCCTGGGGGCCGCGCAGCACTTCAAGCCGCTGGAGATCGACGAGGTCCATGAAGGCCTGGCCCGAACGCGACAGCACCACGCCGTCGACAACGGTGGACACAGACGGCTCGGCCGCGACCGAGAAGCTGATGGTGCCAACGCCCCGCATCACGATCGCGCTGTTGGCGCTGGTGGTGCCCTTGCGGAAGGTCACCGAGGGCACGACCGTGCTGATGTTTTCAAGGCTGGTGACGCCCGCCTGTTGCAGCCGGTCGCCCGAAACCGCGGCAATCGCGATCGGCACGTCCTGGACGTTTTCCTCGACTTTCTGGGCGGTGACGATGATTTCCTCGACCTGAGCAAAGGCCGGTGCGGCCGAGGCGAAGGCGAGCGAGCTGGCCGACAGGGCCAGCGCCCTGAGCATGGTGGCGCGCGCAAAACGGGTGGTGGCGGACATTGTGTTCTCCCCTCTGGACATGATCGGCTCTATCGGGCGGGTGGTTGCAGATGTCCGCCCGTGCGGTCGATCTTTGGCGTGTCGGGTTGCGCTTTCCGCTGCATTCTGTCAAGCGGTGTCAGATCGGGCGGAGGGACAGCCCGGGGTAAGGATGCAGGGCTGGAATGGTGCGGCTGAAGCCGGAAGCGGGGGGCGTTTGGTTGCGGCTGGCAGGCCGGACGGTGCTCCGTCATGCGCCAGATTGTCTCGCAATTTCAGTTGCTAAGGGCGCTGCACAGGTCTCCATGGTGCGCGGCAATTTCCGGCTTTCGGATGCTGCTGTGGCAGCGATGCCACTGTGCCGGGCAGAAGTGGATGGCGCGGGTGGCGTGGTGCTCGCCAGCGCCGATGGCAGCGCGCAGGTCGCGCTGGCGCTTGCGGCGGATGCATCGCGGCTGACCCTCAGGGCGCTCGGCGGCCATGACCGCATGACGATCGACTTCGCGCTCGCCCCGGGCGATGTGCTGTGGGGCGGGGGCGAGCAGATGAGCCATCTCGTCCTCAATGGCCGCAACTTCCCGATCTGGACGAGCGAGCCTGGCGTCGGCCGCGAACCGGGCACCCCGCTCACCGACATGGCCAGCGCCGATGGCAGCTTTGCGGGCGGCGATTACTGGACCACCAACTATCCCGAGCCCACCGTGCTGTGTTCGGGGGGCTGGGCGCTGAGCCTGGCCAATAGCGAATATGTTGAACTCGACGCGCGCGATGACGGCATCTTGCGCATTCACGTGTGGTCGGGCGAGGTCGCCATCGACCTGTTCGAGGGCCAGCCTGCCGATCTCGTCCGCCAGCTCGCCGCGCGCTTCGGCCCGCGCCCGCCGCTCCCCGAATGGGCGCAGGGCGGTGCGGTCATCGGCCTCAAGCAGGGCGCGGCCTCTTTCGACCGGCTCGAGGCGCTGCTCGCGGCGGGCGCAGCGATCAGCGGCCTGTGGTGCGAGGACTGGGTCGGCATCCGCGAGACCAGCTTCGGCCGCCGCCTGTTCTGGGACTGGCAGTGGAACGCCGAGCGCTATCCCGATCTGCCCGCCCGCATGGCCGCTTTGAAGGCGCGCGGCATCCGCTTTCTCGGCTATGTGAACCCATACCTTGCGGTCGACGGCCCGCTCTACCCGGAAGCCGCCGCCAAGGGCTGTTTGGCCCGCGAGCTGGAGAGCGACGAGCCCTACCGCGTCGACTTCGGCGAGTTCCACGCGGGCGTCGTCGACTTCACCAACCCCGCCGCCGCAGACTGGTTTGCCGAGGAGGTTATGGCCAAGCGCATGCTCGATTTCGGGCTCGATGGCTGGATGGCGGACTTCGGCGAATACCTGCCGACCGACCTCAGGCTTCACGATGGCGACCCGATGCGCGAGCACAACCGCTGGCCGGTGCGCTGGGCCGAGGTCAACGCGCGCGCGGTCGCCTCGCGGGGGCGGACCGGCGATGTCCTTTGGTTCATGCGGGCAGGGCATACCGGGGTTCAGGCCCATTGCCCCTTGCTGTGGGCGGGCGACCAGTCGGTCGATTTCAGCCGCCATGACGGGATCGGCACGGTGATCACCGCCGCGCTGTCATCGGGCCTCCTCGGCAATGCCTTCAGCCATTCGGACATCGGCGGATATACCAGCCTGTTCGGCAATGTCCGCAGCGAGGAGCTGATCCTGCGCTGGTATGAACTGGGCGCCTTCTCCCCCGTCTTCCGCACCCACGAGGGCAATCGGCCTGACGACAATCTCCAGATCGACAGCACGCCGGCGCTGGTCGCCGGCGTTGTGCGGTGGAGCCGGGTGCACACGGCGCTTGCCCCCTATGTCCGCCACCTCGTCGCCGAGGCGCGGGCCACCGGCCTGCCCGCCCAGCGCGCGCTGTTCCTGCATTACCCCGGCGAGCGCGAGGGCCTGACCATCCAGGACCAATATCTCTACGGCGCGGACCTGCTGGTGGCGCCGGTGATCGAGGCGGGGGCGGTGATGCGCAGGGTCTACCTGCCCGAGGGTGCGTGGAGGCACCTGTGGAGCGGGCGGGACCTCGCCCCCGGCTGGCACGATGTGCCCGCGCCGCTGGGCGAGCCGCCGGTCTTCTACCGCCATGACAGCACCTTTGCTGCGCTGTTCGAGGACCTCCGCCGATGAGCCGCGCCAACATCCGCGATGTCGCCGCGCGCGCCGGAGTGGCGGTCAAGACCGTCAGCCGCGTGATGAACGGCCACCCCTATGTCAGCGCCGAGCTGCGCGAGCGGGTCGAGACGGCGATGGCCGAACTCGACTACCGGCCCTCCGTCGCCGCGCGCATCCTGTCGGGCGCGAAGTCGGGGCAGGTCGCGCTGATCTACGACAATCACAGCCCCTACTACATGTTCCAGATTCAGAAGGGCTGCTGGGAGGTGTGCCACGAGGCCGGCATCCGCCTGCTTGCACAGCCCGTGGACGTCGCCGATCCGCAGGTGGGCGATCAGGTGCGCGGGCTGGTGCGCGAGACCCACGTGGACGGCATCATCCTGTCCTCCCCCGTCACCGATTGCGACCCCGTTCTGCGCGCATTGGAGACGATGGATGTGCCCTTCATCCGCATCTCTCCAGGCACCAACCACGCGCTCACATCCTCGGTGTTCATGGACGACGCGCAGGCCGCCGACGACATGACCACCCACCTCATCAACGCCGGCCACCGCCGGATCGGGTTCATCAAGGGTCACACCAATCACATGGCCTCCGACGATCGCCTGTTCGGCTATCGCCGCGCCTTGGACCGCGTCGGCATCCTCTTCGAGCCGAGCCTCGTGGTCGACGGCGAGTTCGACTTCGACAGCGGGGTGAGGGGCGCGCGCCTGCTGCTCGATCAGCCCGCCCGGCCGACCGCGATCTTCGCCTCCAACGACGACATGGCCGCAGGCGTCCTCGCCGTGGCGCACGACCGCGGGATCGTGGTTCCGGGCGAGCTTTCGGTGACCGGCTTCGACGATACCACGCTGGCGCGCACCGTCTGGCCGCCGCTCACCACGATCCGCCAGCCGATGGCCGAGCTTGCGCGGACCGCCACCCGGATCCTGATCGCGGGCGGGGACATCACCCACAAGCGCCTGCCCCACGAACTCGTCGAGCGCGCCTCGGTCGCGCCCCCACAGAGGAACTGACCATGAGTGAACTGCCCCTTCCACCTGCCACCCGCCGCCTCGGGGCGAGCGATATCGCGGTCTCGCCCATCGCCTGGGGGATGTGGCGCCTTGCCGAAAACGGCCGCACCGCCGCCGATGCGGCAAGGCTGGTCCACGCGGCGCTCGATGCCGGGATCACCTTTCTCGACACCGCCGACATCTACGGGTTCGACGGCGCTGGCGGCTTCGGCGATGCCGAGGCGCTGCTTGGCGAGGTGCTGGCGGCTGACCCGTCGCTGCGGGGCCGCATGGTGCTGGCGACCAAGGGCGGCATCCTCCCGCCGCTGCCCTATGACCAGAGCCCTGCCTACCTCGCCAAGGCGATCGACAGCTCGCTGCGCCGGCTCAAGGTGGACAGTGTCGATCTGTGGCAGATCCACCGGCCCGATATTCTCGCCCACCCGCAGGACGTCGCCCGCGTGCTCGACGATGCGGTGGCCTCGGGCAAGATCCGCGCGCTCGGCGTCTCCAACTTCACCATTCACCAGACCGCCGCGCTGAACCACTTCCTCGGCAACAAGCTGGTGGCGACCCAGCCGGAGATCAGCCCGCTGCGCATCACCTGCTTCGAGAACGGCGAGCTTGATCAGGCGATGATGCTGGGCCTCACCCCGCTTGCCTGGTCGCCGCTCGGCGGCGGCAGGCTCGCCGCGCCGGAAACAGCGCGCGACAAGGCGGTTGCCGCCGCGCTCGATGTCGTGGCCGGGGCGCAAGGCGTATCGCGCACGGTTGCCGCCTATAGCTGGCTGATGGCGCACCCAGCAGGGATCGTGCCCATCATCGGCTCGCAGAACGAGAGCCGGATCGCGGAGGGGGCCGAGGCACTGAAGGTCCGCTGGACCCGGACGGATTGGTACGCGGTGCTGGTCGCCGCGCGTGGAGAAAGGCTTCCCTGATGACCCAGCAGCAACAATGCGAAATCGCGTGGTTTTCCGCGCTGTGCGACGACGATTACGAGTTCCTCGGCGTCCCCGATCCCTATCTGCAATCGAGCTGGGAGCATTGCCGCAACCTCGTGCTGCGTGCCGAGGAAGGCGGGTTCGACAACATCCTGCTGCCTTCGGGCTACCAGCTGGGCGTCGATACCACGATCTTCGCCGCTGCCGTCGCCACGCAGGTCAAGCGGATCAAGCTCTTGTGGGCGACCCGCATGGGCGAGGACTGGCCGCCGCAGCTCGCGCGCCGGATCGCGACCCTCGACCGTATCCTCGGGCCGAACGCGAGCGGGACGGGCGGGCGATTGAACGTCAACATCATCTCCTCGGACATGCCGGGCGAAACCATCGAGAGCGGCCCGCGCTACCGCCGCGGCACCGAGATCATGACAATCGTGCGCACCTTGCTGAACGGCGAGCACCTCGATTTCGACGGCGAGTTCTACAAGCTGAAGCTCGATCCGCCGCGCATCACGACGCTCAGCGGCAAGTGCCCGCCGTTCTACTTCGGCGGCCTCAGCCACGAAGCCCGCGAATGCGCAGCCGAGGCGGCGGACGTTTACCTGATGTGGCCCGATACGATGGACAAGGTGCGCGAGAACATCGCCGATCTCAAGGAACGCGCGGCGAAGTATGGCCGCACCCTCAGGTTCGGCTACCGCGTCCACGTGATCGTGCGCGAGACCGAGGACGAGGCGCGCCGCTATGCCGACCGGCTGCTCTCCAAGCTCGATGACGAGGCGGGCCGCGCGATCCGCGAAAAAAGCCTCGATGCCAAGAACTACGGCGTCCAGCGCCAGCAGGAACTGCGCGGCGCGGCCGATGGCGACGGCTTCGTCGAGGAGAACCTGTGGACCGGCATCGGCCGCGCACGCTCGGGCTGCGGGGCGGCGATCGTCGGCACGCCCGATCAGGTGCTCGCCAAGCTGCGCGCCTACCAGGCCGAAGGGATCGAGGCCTTCATCCTGTCGGGCTACCCGCACGCGGCTGAAGCCGATCTGTTCGCGCGCCATGTGCTGCCGCATATCCAGCACGGCCCACTGGAGATGTAGAGGGCAAAGTTCACGAAGTTCACATTGCAAATTCTGCATTCCTACAGGAATTTCGGTGTGATTTCAGAATATTGTGCGGCAAATCCGAAGTTCACACATGTTCGCCGCGCGCTGCGCTACGGGCGGCGGCCGTTGCCAGGGCGAAGTTTGCAAAGCTGCCACTGCAAACGTCGCGTTCCTACAGAATTCGTCCTTTCGATTCAGAGAGATGGTGGGTAAAGCCGAAGCTGGCATGCGGCCTTGCGGTTGCATCCGCGCAGGGGCGGTGACGGGTTGCGGGCGGACAATGCGAAAGAGCGCTCCTGCCCTATAGCGCGCGGCGCGCCTGTAGGAAAATCCGCGCGCTGCCCGCCCCGATTCGCGGCGGTCAGGCCCTGCTGGCCAAGCCCCTTGCCGCTACGGCGCCGCGCCCTTGCGCGAAAGCCTCTTTTCCGCGTCCGCGCGCCGTGACAAAGCGTATCTCAACGCGGCAAAACGCAACTCGGAGAGAGACCCCATGAACCTCGAATTCACCCCCGAAGAACAGGCCTTCCGCGAGGAAGTCCGCAGCTTCATCGCCGAAAACTATCCCAAGCACCTCGCCGATTTCGGCATGCGCGAGGATATGGCGCGCGAGGATTTCGTCGCCTGGCACAAGATCCTCGGGGCGAAGGGCTGGTCGGTTCCGGCATGGCCGACCCAATATGGCGGCACCGGCTGGAGCCCGACCCAGCGCTACATCTGGTCGGAAGAGAACGCCCGCGTCAACGCGCTGATGCCGCTGCCCTTCGGCGTGTCGATGGTCGGCCCCGTCATCTACACCTTCGGTTCGGAAGAGCAGAAGGCCAAGCACCTCCCCGGCATCCGCAGCGGCGAGGTGTGGTGGTGCCAGGGCTATTCGGAACCGGGCGCGGGCTCGGACCTTGCCAGCCTCAAGACCACCGCGGTGCGCGACGGCGACCATTACGTCATCAACGGCCAGAAGACCTGGACGACGCTTGCCCAGCATGCCGACTGGGGCTTCTTCCTGTGCCGCACCGATCCCGCCGCCAAGCAGCAGGAAGGGATCAGCTTCATCCTCGTCGACATGAAGACGCCGGGGGTGGAAGTGAAGCCGATCAAGCTGCTGGACGGCGGCTACGAGGTCAACGAGACCTGGCTCACCGACGTGCGCGTGCCGGTCGAGAATCTTGTGGGGGTTGAAAACAAGGGCTGGACCTATGCAAAGTTCCTGCTCGCGCATGAACGCTCGGGGATTGCGGGCGTGGCGCGCAGCAAGCGCGGCGTCGAGAAGCTGCGCGAGATCGCAGCGCACGAGACGCTCGATGGCGCGCCGCTGATCAAGGATTTCGACTTCGCCAAGAAGGTGAGCCAGCTGGAGATCGATCTCGCCGCGCTCGAGATCACCGAACTGCGCACGCTGGCGGGCGAGCAGGCGGGCAAGGGTCCGGGACCGGAAAGCTCGATCCTCAAGATCAAGGGCACCGAAATCCAGCAGCGCCTGACCGAACTGACGCTGGAAGCGGTCGGCACCTATTCCGCGCCCTACATGGGCGGGGTGTCGAACGACAACGGCTCGAACGAGCACCCGGTCGGCCCCGACTACGCAGCCCATGCCGCGGCGACCTATTTCAACATGCGCAAGACCAGCATCTACGGCGGATCGAACGAGATCCAGCGCAACATCATCACCAAGATGATCCTCGGCCTTTAACAGCGCGAGCGACGGGAGAGAATTCGTGGATTTTAACTTCACCGAAGAACAGGGCATGGTGCGCGACAGCCTCTCGCGGCTGGTGCGCGAGCAATATGGCTTCGAGGAGCGCCGCAAGGCGATCGCCAGCGCCGATGGCTGGCGGCCCGAAGTGTGGGCGCAGCTCGCCGAGCTCGGCATTCTCGGGATGCCCTTCTCGGAAGCCGACGGCGGCTTTGGCGGCGACGCGGTCGATGCGATGGTGATCATGGAGGAGTTCGGCAAGGGTCTGGTGATCGAGCCTTTCCTGCCCACCGTGGTCTGCGCCGGCGGCTTCCTGAAGCACGGCGGGACGGCGGCGCAGAAGGAAGAGCATATCGGCGCGATCGTCTCAGGGACCGCGGTGTTCGCCTTCGCCTATGCCGAGCCCAGGGGCCGCTATGACTATGCCGACCTCGAAACCACCGCCAGGAAGGACGGCGGGGCTTACGTGCTCAACGGCCACAAGGCGGTCGTCATCGGCGCGCCGTGGGCGAGCCACCTTGTCGTCACCGCGAGCACCGGCGGCGAGCGGCGGGACCGGGGCGGGGTTTCGGTCTTCGTCCTCGCCAAGGACACGCCCGGCGTCACCACCCGCGACTATGTGACGGTCGATGGGCGCCGCGCCTCGGAAGTCTTCTTCGAGAATGCCGCTGTCGGCGCCGAAGCCCTGATCGGGGCCGAGGGCGAGGGGCTGGCGCTGATCGAGCGCGTCACCGACGAAGCCATCGCCGCGCTGTGCGCCGAGGCCTGCGGGGCGATGAAGGTCGCCCATGCGATGACCGTGGAATATTCTCGCCAGCGCAAGCAGTTCGGCGTGCCGATCGGCAGCTTCCAGGTGCTCCAGCACCGCATGGTCGACATGTACACGGCCTATGAAACCGCGGTCTCGCTCACCTATCTCGCCACGCTGCGGCTGGGCAGCGACGAGCGGACCCGCAAGCTCGCGGTCTCGGCCGCGAAGGTCGGCGTCGGCCAGTCGGCGCGGCTGATCGGGCAGGAAGCGGTGCAGATCCACGGCGGCAACGGCGTCACGGATGAATATGCCATCGGCCACTACTTCAAGCGCCTGACGATCTTCGACAGCGAGTTCGGCAATGTCGACCACCACCTGAAGCGCCACGTCGCGCTGAGTTGAGGCGCGCGCCATGGCACCGCAAACCCCGCGCCCGGCAGCCCCGGGGGCGGGGTTTTCTTATGGCGCTGTAACCGTCTGCCGCGCGCCGGCGAACCGGGCGGCATGAGAGCGGACGAACCGACCCTTGCGCGGCTGATGCGCCTCTCGCAAGCGGGCGACAAGCAGGCCTATGCGACCTTGCTGGAAAGCTGCCAGCGCTGGCTGCGGAGCTATTACGCCCGCCGCGTCGCGCCCTCCAGTCTCGATGATCTGGTGTAGGAGACGCTGATCGCGCTCCACACCAAGCGCGCCTCGTGGGATGCCTCGCGGCCGTTCCTGCCGTGGCTCGCGGCGATCGCGCGCTACCGCTGGGTCGATCACCTGCGCCGCCTCTACCGCGCCGACGAGCACGAATTGCACGAGGAGCTGATCGGCACCGATGATGAACCCGGCATCGCCGCGCGCATCAGCCTCGATCGGCTGCTCGGCCTGCTCCCGCCCGCGCAGGAGCGCGCCATCGCGCTCGTCAAGATCGAGGGCCTCTCCATCGCCGAGGCGTCCGCCGCGACCGGGCAGAGCGAGAGCCTGGTCAAGGTCAACATCCACCGCGGGCTGAAAAGGCTCGCGGCCATCATCGAGAAAGAATGACAATGCCGCAGCGTTCCGATGCCCTGATTGCCGAACTGGTGGACGGTCTGGAACCGGTGAGGCCGCTACACTTTGCCGAGGGCGTGGCGCTGGCGCTGGGCGCGGCGGCGGTCACGGCGGTGGCGGTGGTCGCCGCCTTCGGGCTGCGCGCCGAGTGGCTGGCGGGCCACCTCGATCCGATGCAACTGGTCTCGACGCTGCTGTTCCTCGGCCTGGCGCTCGCGGCGAGCGTGGCGGTGGTGGTGATGAGCCGCCCGCAGGTGGGCAGCGATCATTCGGGCTGGCGCTGGGCGGCGGCAATGGCGGGGCTGCTGCCGCTGGCGGGCGTGATCGTGGCGCTGGCGCGCGGCGCTTCGGGCCTGTCGCCCGAACTGATGCGCCACGGGGCCGAGTGCCTGGCGGGCGGCAGCGCGGCCTCGCTGCTGGTCTTCGCGCTGCTGACGGCGTGGCTGCGGCGCGGCGCGCCGACCGCGCCCGAACGCGCCGGGCTGGTGGCCGGGGTGGCGGCGGGGGCCTTCGGGATCTTCGCCGCCTCGCTCCACTGCGGCGACAACGACATCGTCCACATCGGCCTGTGGCACAGCGCGGTGGTCGCGGTGACCGGGCTTGCGGGCCGCGCGCTGGTGCCGCGCCTCATCCGCTGGTGAGCGGGTTCAGGCGCTGGTGAGCGGCTTCAGGCGGTCGCGCGCATCACCAGTTCGGGCGGCAGCACCAGGCTCTCGGTGGTCTCTCCCGCCAGCCGCCGCAGCAGCAGATCGACGAGCCCGCGCGCGCCAACCGCGATATCCTGCCTTACGGTGGACAGCGGCGGGATGGTCTGGCGGGCGATCGGCAGATCGTCGAAACCGACCAGCTTGATGTCCTCGGGCACCGACAGGCCTTGCGCGCGCAGTTCGGCAAGGCACAGCGCGGCGAGGGTGTCGGTGGCGGCGAAGATGCCGTCGATCGCGCCCGCGCAGGCCGCCAGATGGCCCGCGATCTCCTCGCTCGCGCGGTCGGGAGAGAGGTGGGTGGCAAGCGCCCGCACCGCCGGCAGCCCCATCCGCGCGGCAACATCCTGCGCGCCGGCAAAGCGCGCGGCAAATTCCATCGGGCCGGTATCGCCGAGAAACGCCAGCCGGCGCGCGCCGGCCGCAACCAGGCGCTCGGCCGCGAGCCGGCCCCCCAGCCGGTTGTCGGTGCCGACCACGCAATGCCGCTGGCCTTCGGTGTGGTTCCCCCACACCACCATCGCGCGGTAACCGTCGGCGACCTCCTCGATCCGCTCGAACTGGTCGGACTGGCCGATCACGATCACCCCGTCGATCATGCCCGAACCGATGAAGCGGTCGAGCCAGTCGGGATCGCTGTCAGGCACCACGCGGCGCAGCATCAGGTCATAGCCGTGGGTGGTGAGTTCGTCGGCGAGGAAGCCGAGCAGGGTCATGAAGAAGCTGTCGGAAATCTGCTGGCGGATATCATGGCCGAGCGGGATGACGACCCCGATCACCCCGGTCTTCTGGCGGCGCAATCCGCTCGCCATCTGGTTGGGGCGAAAGCCGTGTTCGCGGGCGAGCGCCTCGATCTTCTCGCGGGTGCGGGTGTTGACGAGGCTCTTGCCGGCAAGCGCGCGGCTGACCGTGCCGGGCGAGACCCCGGCAAGGCGCGCCAGATCGGTGATGGTGCGCACGCTGGTGCGCGCAGTCCTGTCGTCGCCGGCGGCCATGTCTCTCCTCTCAGCCGGCCGCGAGCCCCTGTTCCCGGGGGCTGCGATGGCCCGCATCGACCAGCAGCGTAGCGATGGCGCCCGCCAGCATCAAGATACCCCCCAGCATCAGCACATTGCGCGGATCGCCGCCCAGCAGCGGCTCGTAGATCAGCGGCATGGTCAGGGTCTGGATCAGCATCGGCACGACGATGAACAGGTTGAAGATGCCCATGTAGATGCCGTTGCGTGCCGGCGGGATGCAATCGGCGAGCATCACATAGGTGTTGCCCATCATCCCTGCCCAGCCGATGCCGATGCCAATCATCAGCACCATGAGGCCCGGCACGCTCGAGACGCCCGGGATCAGCAGCATCGCCGCCCCCGATGCGGCAAGGCAAGCCGCATGGGTGGGCCGCGCGCCGAAGCGGCGGACGATCGGGATCAGCGCCAGCGCGCCGAGAAAGGCGACGAAATTGTAGAGCGCGCCCGCCTGCTGGGTGGTCAGCGTCGCCTCGCGGAAGGCGGTGCTGGCCGGATCGCTGGTGTCGTAGAGGCTGCGGCCGACCGCGAAGGTGACATACTGCCAGTAAGCGAACATCGCGTACCACTGGCACAGCATCGCGCCCGCCAGCTGGCGCATCGGGCGCGGCATTTCGGCAAGCGCGTCGCGGATCTCGGCAAGGGTGCCGCGCGCGGTCAGCGGCTTTTCGGCCAGCCCGGCCCTGGCGGCGGCATCCAGCGGCAGCTCGCGCACCCGCAGCACCGACCACAGGATCGTCGAAAGCGAAAGCACCGCGCCGATCACGAAGGCGATCCGCACGATCACCGGAATGCCGTTGGCATCGAGCACGTCGCGCGCCACGAACGCGGTGAGCAGCGAGGGCGCGAGGTAGGACAGGGTCTGGGCAAGTCCGGTGAACGCGCTCTGCGTGAGGAAGCCGACCGAGCGCTGTTCGGGCGCGAGCCGATCGGCGACATAGGCGCGGTAGGGCTCCATGGTGATGTTGTTGCCGGCATCGAGGATCCACAGCAGCGATGCAGCCATCCACAAGGCGGACGAATAGGGCATGGCAAAGAGGCTGAGCGAACAGATCACCGCGCCGACCAGGAAATAGGGCGTGCGGCGGCCGATGCGCGTGTCGGTGCGGTCGCTCATCGCGCCCACGATCGGCTGGATCAGAAGCCCGGTCATCGGCCCTGCCAGCCACAGCAGCGGCATCGCAGCCTCGTCCGCGCCGAGGAAGCCATAGATCGGCCCCATGTTCGCCTGCTGCAATCCGAAAGAGAATTGCAGGCCGAAGAAGCCGATGTTCATCTCGATGATTCTGAGCAGCGAAAGCCGCGGCTTTTCCGACATGTGAGGCCTCATCCCAATTGTGTCCTTGCGCCTTATAACCGACGCTGTGGCTGGGAGGTGACATGAATCCGCGCCATTTGCAAACGATTGCAAGATTCCTGTTGCAAACGTTTGCAAGATGTTTAGGCCTCGCATCGTCAGCGCCCGAAGATGCGCGAACCGAGAGGAGAAGACCTATGAAATTGCGTTACGCGCTTTGCGCCGGTGCCGCCGTGTCGGCCTTCATCGCCGCCACTCCCGCCTTCGCGCAGGATTCGGCCGACGAGACGGTCGAGGGCGAGGAAATCATCGTCACCGCGGTCGCCCGCGGCCAGAACCGCCTCGAAAGCTCGGTCTCGGTCAGCGCCATCGGTGCCGAAGCCATCACCAAGCTCAACGCGCCGTCCTCGGCCGATCTCATCCGCCAGATCCCGGGCATCCGCTCGGAAGCATCGGGCGGTGAAGGCAATGCCAACATCGCGGTCCGCGGCATCCCCGTCTCGACCGGCGGTGCGCGCTATATCCAGCTTCAGGAAGACGGCCTGCCGATCCTCGAATTCGGCGACATCATCTTCGGCAACGCCGACAACTTCCTGCGCGCCGACCGCTCGGTCGCCCGCGTCGAAGCGGTGCGCGGCGGTTCGGCCTCGACCTTCGCCTCGAACGCGCCGGGCGCGGTGATCAACTTCATCTCGAAGGACGGCAAGGAGGAAGGCGGCGCGATCCAGGGCAGCGTCGGCCTCGATTTCGAGACCTATCGCCTCGATTTCGATTACGGCGCCCCGCTCGCCGAGGATCTCTATTTCCACGTCGGCGGCTTCTACCGCACCGGCGAAGGCCCGCGCGACATCGGCTACAACGGCTATGACGGCGGCCAGATCAAGGCCAACATCACCAAGGAATTCGAAGGCGGCTACATCCGCTTCTCGGCCAAGTATCTCGACGACAAGACCCCGACCATCCTGCCCCAGCCGGTGCGGGTGACGGGTTCGAACGGCTCGCCCGATTACCAGGCGATCGCCGGCTTCGATCCGCGCACGGATTCGCTCTACAGCCCCTACCTCACCCCTGCGGTGAGCCTTGACGGCAACAACAACCCGGCCACCTACGACTTCCGTGACGGGCTTTCGGTCCAGTCCAAGGCCTTCGGGGTCGAGGCCGAGGTCGATGTGGGCGGCGGCTGGACGCTGACCAACCGCTTCCGCTTCGCCGACAATTCGGGCGGCTTCATGTCGCCCTTCCCGGCCGGTGCCGACAGCGCGCAGAATGTCGCCAATTCCATCGGCGGCGCGGGCTCGACCATCCTGTTTGCCACCGGCCCCAATGCCGGGCAGGTCGCCAATGCCGGCACGATCGGCGGCAACGGGCTGCTGACCAACGTGGTGGTCTTCAACACCCGCCTCAACAGCCTCGACAACGTCACCAACGACTTCCGCGTCAACAAGAGCTTCGATGTCGGCGGCGGCACGGCCAACTTCACCACCGGCTTCTACCTCTCGCGCCAGACGGTCGATACCGACTGGCTGTGGACCAGCCATGTCCAGACCGTGCAGGGTGATGGCGAGGCGGTGCTCGTCAACATCCGCAACGCTGCCGGGCAGGTCGTCACGCAGAACGGCACCGTCGGCTTCGGCGCGACCTTCTTCGGCAATTGCTGTCGCCGGTCCTATGATGTCGACTACTCGACCTACGCGCCCTTCGCCTCGCTCTCGTTCGAGACCGGCCGCCTCACGCTCGATGCTTCGATCCGCTACGATTTCGGCGATGCGAGCGGCACGATCACCGGTTCGGACACGGGCTTCGGCACGGGCCTTGGCAGCTTCGATTTCGACCGCAACGGCACGATCAGCACCGCCGAGGCGCAGACCAGCGTGCTGCCGCTCGGCAATGCCCGTCCGGTCAATTACGACTTCGACTACTTCAGCTATTCGCTGGGGGCGAACTACCTCGTCTCGGATGATCTCGGCGTGTTCGCCCGCATCAGCCGCGGCGGGCGTCACACCGCCGACCGCTCGCTGTTCTCGCCTGCGGTCAGCACCACCGACGGCAGCCTGCCGGGCGGTGACGCCGGGGTGATCGCGAAGGTCAACCAGATCGAAGTGGGCGCCAAGTACCAGTCGGGCGGCATCGGCTTCTACGCCACCGGCTTCTTCGCCAAGACCGAGGAAACTAATGTCGAGCTCGCCCCGCTCGAACTGTTCGACAGCACCTACGAGGCCTTCGGGATCGAGCTTGAAGGCTCCTACCGCACCGGCCCCTTCAGCCTGACGGCGGGCGCGACCTGGACGGATTCGGAGATCAAGGACGCGCTCGATGCGACCACCATCGGCAACACCCCGCGCCGCCAGGCCGATCTCGTCTACCAAGCCACCGCGCAGTACGAGACCGACCAGTTCACGCTCGGCGCCAACCTGGTCGGCACCACCGACAGCTACACGCAGGATAGCAACCAGCTGAAGCTGCCCGCCTACACGCAGGTCAACGCCTTCGTCGCCTTCCGCCCGATCGATCGGATCGAGGTCGGCCTCAATGCGTCCAACCTGTTCAACGCCGTCGGCTACACCGAAGCGGAAGAAGGCTCGATCCCGGCGAACGGGATCGTGCGCGCCCGCTCGATCGCCGGGCGCACCGTGCTTGCCTCGATCCGGTTTGACTTCTGACAACCGGACCGCGTGCAAAAGGGGCTGGCCGCCAACTCTCCCCGGCGGCCAGCCCACTTGTTTTCCTGAAGTGACGTGACGGGATGACGCCTCGCATGACCAGCGTGTGGACTGCCGAACAGGTGCGCGGGATCGCTGCTGGGCCACCAGCTGCGGCGCTGATCCCGGCGGTGGAGGGTGCTGCGCGCGGGTCTCTCGATGCGGGGCGGCTTTACTGGGACATGTGGCCGTTGCAGGACGCGGACGGCCACCGCACGGTGCTTGCCGGGCGCGAGCTGTGGATGGCGCTGACCGCGCCCGACCGCGGCGATCCCGCGCTCAGGCACTTCGAGGCAAAGATCCACTGGCTCGAACGGCGCGGGGACGATTGGTTCGATCACGGGCCCGTCCTTCCCGATAGGCCGGGCCCCTACGAACGCGAGTGGGCGGGCTCGGCGCTCTACCGTAACGGCATCGTCACCCTGTTCTTCACCGCCGCCGGCACCGCCGCGCGCAGCGGCGGCTACCAGCAGGAGCTGTGGGCCGCGAGCGCGCCGGTCGGCGCGGATGGCTGGCCCGCCTTCTGGTCCGCGCCCGCGCCGCTCGTGACCGGCTACGGCCCCCATTACATGCCCGCCGATGCCCACGAGGGCGCGCCCGGAACGATCAAGGCCTTCCGCGACCCGGCATGGTTCCGCGACCCGGCCGACGGCGCCGAATACCTCGCCTTCACCGCCAGCCTTGCAGGCTCTGCCAGCGCCTTCAACGGCGCCTTCGGCCTCGCCCGCAAGCGCGCCGACGCCAGCTGGGAGCTGCTCCCCCCTGCGATCCACGCAGAGGGCGTCAACAACGAGCTTGAACGCGCCCATCTGGTATTCCACGCCGGTTCCTACTACGCCTTCTGGTCGACCCAGACATCGACCTTCGCCGATGGTCTGGGCCACGCACCGGGAGGGCTTTACGGGATGGTGGCTGGCAGCATGGAAGGGCCGTGGAGGCCCCTCAACGGGACGGGCCTCGTGCTCGCCAACCCCGAGGATGCCGCGCAGCAGACA
Source organism: Porphyrobacter sp. AAP82 (assembly GCF_000331285.1). Lineage (GTDB taxonomy): Bacteria > Pseudomonadota > Alphaproteobacteria > Sphingomonadales > Sphingomonadaceae > Erythrobacter. Next base: position 49,515 of record NZ_ANFX01000012.1, read on the forward strand.
TACAGCTGGTATGTCGATGCAGACTTCACCGTGTGCAGCTTCGTCGATGTGCTTCCCAACGACAGCTTCGGCGGCGTCCCGGCCGCGCTGCTGCGCCTGACGCTCGACGGCGAGACCGCAGGGCTCGCGCTGGAGCGTGCCGTCTGATGCTGGCTGCGATCGAGGCGGGGGGCACCAAGTTTGTCCTCGCGGTCGGCCCGTCGCCTGACACCATCACCGCCCGCCACACCATCCCGACCCGCGATCCGCAGGCGACGCTTGCCGAGGCGGCGGCGTGGTTCGCCGCGCAGGGGCCCTTGACCGCGCTCGGGATCGGCAGCTTTGGCCCGGTCGAACTGGACCGCGCCGCTGCGAACTGGGGCTTCATCACCACCACCCCCAAGCCCGGCTGGGCGCACACCGATGTCGCGCGCCGCCTGGCAGGCGCGCTCGGCGGAGTGCCGGTCGGCTTCGACACCGATGTCAACGCCGCCGCGCTCGCCGAACACGCCGCGCGGGGCGGGGCGGGCGCGGGAGCCGGGAGCCTCGCCTACCTCACCAGCGGCACCGGCATCGGCGGGGGGCTGGTGGTGGACGGCAGGCCCGTCCACGGCATCGCCCACCCGGAAGTCGGCCACATCTACCCGCGCCGGGCGCCCGGGGACAGCGACTTTCCCGGCGTCTGCCCGCATCACGGCGACTGCCTCGAAGGCCTCGCCGCCGGGCCTGCGGTGATGGCCCGCTGGGGCGCCTCGCTCTCCGAGCTTGGCGAAGGCCACCCCGCCCACGCGATCATCGCCGATTATGTCGCGCAGGCCTGCCACACCCTCTTCGCGAGCGTCGCGGTCGAAGAGGTGGTGATCGGCGGCGGGGTCGCGCAGACCCCCGGCCTGGTCGAGCGCATCGCCGCGCGCGCCCGCGAGCTGGACGCAGGCTACCTCCCCGGCGGCGCGCGCCACCGCATCATCGCCCCGCGCCTCGGCACCGACAGCGGCATCACCGGCGCGATGCTGCTCGCCGCAAGGGCCGCTGCCGAGGCTTGAACCGGCCTCCGGCTCCCGCGATAAGGGGGGCAAGGGAGAGATACTGATGTTCCGCTTCATCGCGATGCTGGCCGCTCTGATCGGGTTTGCCATGCCGCTTGCCGCCGCCGACACCGGCCGCCTCGTCGAATACCGCGAGGTCGCCGCCGCGGGCCTGCCCGCCCAGCGCCTCTCGATCTGGCTGCCGCCCGGCTACGACGCGGGCGAGCGCCGCTACCCGGTGCTCTACATGCATGACGGGCACAACCTGTTCGATGTCAAGAACAGCAACTTCAACAAGATCTGGGCCGCCGATGCCGCGATGCTGGCGGCGATGGCGAGCGGCAAGGTCGAACCGCACATCATCGTCGGCATCTGGGCGCCGGGGAGCGACCGGCACCGGCAATACCTGCCCCGCAGTCTCTACGACATGACCAGCGGCAACCTGCGCGCGCAGATGGACGGGATGACGAAGGGCGGGGTGATCTCGCAAGCCTATCTGGCGTGGATTGCCGGGCCCTTGAAGAGCTGGGTCGACACCTCCTTCCGCACCCGCCCGGGCCGCGACGACACCGCGATCGTGGGATCGAGCATGGGCGGGCTGATGAGCTGCTATGCCTTTCTCGAAGCGCCCACCGTGTTTGGCCGCGCGGGCTGCGTCTCCTCGCACTGGCCGGCGGTCGATCCGCGCGCCATTGACGCGGGCGAGCTCAAGGCGCTGTGGGACGGCTGGTTCGCCGCGCGCCTCGGCGCGCCCGATGGCCGGCGGGTGTGGATGGACCACGGCACCGCCACGCTCGATGCCTTCTACGCGCCCTACCAGCAGGTCGTCGACGCGCGGTTCGCCAAGGCAGGCTGGCAGAGGGGCCGCGACTGGGAGAGCCGGATCTACGAGGGCGCCGAGCACGAGGAGAACGCCTGGGCCGCGCGGCTTCCCGAGGTGTTCGGGTGGTTGCTGGCGAAGGATTAGCGCAGGGCGAAAGCCTGTCTCGCCAGTGCCTCGATCGCCGGCTTGTCAGGCGCGCCCTTGGGCGAGACCCAGCTGCCGCCCACGCACAGCACTGGATCAAAGGCGAGCCATTCAGGCGCGTTTGCAAGGCTGATCCCGCCAGTCGGGCAGAACCGGACGCTTCCGAAAGGCGCGGCGAGCGCCTTCAGTGCGGGCAGGCCCCCTGCCGCCATCGCCGGGAAGAACTTGAAGCGGTCAAGCCCGAGGTCGAGCCCGCGCATGATGTCGCCCGCATTGGCGATGCCGGGGAGGAAGGGCACGCCGCTCGCCACCGCCGCACGCCCGAGCGTCTCGGTCAGGCCGGGGGAGACGATAAATTCGCTCCCCGCTTCCAGCGCCGCATCAAGCTCGCGCGGATTGGTGACCGTGCCAGCGCCGACGATGGCGCCCGGAACCGCTTTCATCGCCCGGATCGCAGCCAGCGCGGCAGGCGTGCGCAGCGTGACTTCGAGCACGCGAAGCCCGCCTGCAACCAGCGCTTCGGCAAGCGGCACGGCGTGGGCCTCGTCCTCGATCACGATCACCGGGATCACCGGCGCGGTGCGCATGATGGCGTCGATATTCATTTTCACATTCCTCCGGTCGCCAGCATCGCGCTGGCCCCTTGTTCCGCCCCGTCGGCGAAGCGGCGCAGCATGCCGAACAGCTCGCGGCCCACGCCCTGATCTGCGCGCGGATCGGGGGCGGGGTCGCGCGCGGCGAGATCGGCGGTGGTCGAAAGCTCGCCGGTGACCGCGCACACGCGCACGATGTCGCCATCGCGCAGACGGGCGAGCGGGCCGCCGCCGAGCGCCTCGGGCGTGCAGTGGATGGCCGCGGGCACCTTGCCGCTCGCGCCCGACATGCGGCCATCGGTGACCAGCGCGACCTTGAAGCCGCGGTCCTGGAGCACGCCCAAGGGCGGGGTGAGCTTGTGGAGTTCCGGCATCCCGTTGGCGCGCGGGCCCTGGAAGCGCACCACCACCACCACGTCGCGGTCAAGCTCGCCCGCCTTGAAGGCGGCGGCGACGGCGGCCTGGTCCTCGAACACGCGGGCCGGGGCCTCGATGGTCCAGCGCGCTTCATCGACCGCCGAGGTCTTGAAGCAGGCGCGCCCGAGATTGCCTTGGATGAGGCGAATGCCGCCATCGGCCTTGAAGGGGCTGGCGACCGGGCGCAGCATGGTGTCGTCGCCGCTCGGCCCGACCTCGCGCCAGACGAGGTCATCGCCCTCGAGCCCCGGCTCCTTGGCGTAGTCGGCAAAGCCCCCGCGCGCGACGGTGAGGATGTCGCCATGCGCGAGGCCCGCCTCGAGCAGTTCGCCGATGACAAAACCCATGCCGCCCGCATTGTGGAAATGGTTCACGTCGCCCGCGCCATTGGGATAGACCTGCGCAATCAGCGGGACGGCGCTGGACAGCTCGGAAAGGTCGTTCCAGTCGAAGAACACGCCGGCCGCGCGCGCCATCGCGGGCAGGTGGATCGCGTGGTTGGTCGAGCCGCCGGTGGCGAGCAGGCCGACCGCCGCGTTGACGATCGCCTTCTCGTCGACGACGAGGCCCAAGGGGCGGTAATCGCCGGTCTTGCGGCCGATCTGAGCCACCCGGTGCACCGCCGCGCGGTCCAGCGCCTGGCGCAGCTTGGTGCCGGGGTTGACAAAGGCGGAGTTGGGGACGTGCAGCCCCATCATCTCCATCATCATCTGGTTGGAATTGGCGGTGCCGAAGAAGGTGCAGGTGCCCTGCGAATGGTAGCTGCCCATCTCGCTTGCCAGCAGTTCGGCGCGGGTCGCCTTGCCTTCGGCATAGAGCTGGCGGACCCGCTGCTTTTCCTTGTTGGCAATGCCGGTCGGCATCGGCCCGCCGGGGACGAAGATCATCGGCAGGTGGCCGAACCGCAATGCGCCCATCAACAGGCCGGGCACGATCTTGTCGCAGATGCCGAGCATCAGCGCCCCGTCGAACATCGCGTGGGAGAGCGCGACCGCAGTCGAAAGCGCGATCACGTCGCGGCTGAACAGCGACAGCTCCATCCCCGTCTCGCCCTGCGTCACCCCGTCGCACATCGCCGGAACGCCGCCTGCGACCTGCGCGGTGGCGCCGATTTCGCGGGCGTAGAGCTTGAGGCGTTCGGGGTAGCGGTAATAGGGCGCATGGGCGCTGAGCATGTCGTTATAGGCGCTGACGATGCCGATATTGGCGCCGCGCGCGGCGACCAGCGCGGGCTTGTCCTCCTCCATCCCGGCATAGGCGTGGGCGAGGTTGGAGCAGGACACGGCCGAACGCTCGCCCATGTTGTCGCCCTCGCGGCGGATCAGGTCGAGATAGGCGGCGCGGGCTTCGCGGGAGTTGGCGATGACGCGCTGGGTGACGCGGTGGAGGGTGTCATGAAGGGGCTTACTCATGCCAGGTCACTCCGTCCCGCTCGGCCAGCGCGATCGCGGCAGACGGCCCCCAGCTGCCCGCGGTATAGGTCTTGGGGGTCAGGCCATCGGCGTCCCACTGGCTGCGGATCGCATCGACCCATTCCCACTGCGCCTCGACCTCGTCCCTGCGCACGAACAGCGTCTGGTCGCCTTCAACCAGATCAAGCAGCAGGCGTTCGTAGGCGATGCGCCGCACCGCGCCCGAGAAGGCATCGGGCATGGCGATGTTGAGCGGCACCTGGCGCAGGCGGATGCCCTCGCGGTCGAGGCCCGGGACCTTGGCCATCAGCGAGAGGGTGATGTTCTCTTCGGGCTGGATGCCGATGACGAGGCGGTTGGGCTGCATCGTGGCGCCCTTTCCGGCGAAGATCGAATGCGGCACGCAGCGGAACTGGATGACGATCTCGGTGACGCGCTTGGGCATGCGCTTGCCCGTGCGCAGGTAGAAGGGCACGCCCTTCCAGCGCCAGTTATCGACATGGCCCTTGATCGCGACGAAGGTTTCGGTGTCAGATGGCTTGCCGAGTTCCTCGTCATAGCCCGGCACCGCCTGGCCCTGGATCGCGCCCGCGCGGTACTGGCCGGTGACGGTCTCGTTCGAGGCGACCCGGCGCAGCGCGCGCAGCACCTTGACCTTCTCGTCACGCACCGCGGTTGCATCGAAGTGCGCGGGCGGCTCCATCGCCACGAGCGCGAGCAACTGGAGCATGTGGTTCTGCACCATGTCGCGGATCGCGCCGGCATCGTCGTAGAAGGCGACGCGGCCTTCGAGGCCGACGGTCTCGGCAACGGTGATCTGCACATGCTCGATATGGGCCGCGTTCCACAGCGGCTCGAACATCAGGTTGGCAAACCGCAGCGCGAGGAGGTTCTGCACCGTCTCCTTGCCGAGATAGTGGTCGATGCGGAAGATGCGGTTTTCGGGGAAGGCGGCGGCGACCGCGTCGTTGATCTCGCGGCTGGTGGCAAGGTTGGTGCCGAGCGGCTTTTCGAGGCACATGCGCACGGTATCGCCGGTCAGCCCGGCCGATTGCAGCCCCTTGATGGTCGGCTCGAACAGGCTTGGCGCGGTCGAGAGGAAGATGGCAAGGCCGCGTTCGGGGGTGCCGACCTTGGCAGCGAGCGCGGCGTAGCCTTCCAGCGCGGTCGCATCCAAGGTCTGGTAGGCGAGGCGATTGAGAAACCCCGCCATCTGCCCGCGGCGTTCGGCCGGGAGGTATTTCTCGAGCGCCGCGCGGGCGAAGTTCCTGTATTCGCTGTCGCCCAGCTCGGAACGGGCGGTGCCGATGATCTTGAGGTCGGGCGCGAGCAGCCCGTCGGCATCGAGCGCGAACAGGCTCGGCAACAGCATGCGCTGGGCAAGGTCGCCGGTGGCTCCGAACAGCAGCAAGCGGTCAGCGGTGAAGCTCATGGCGGATAGCCCCCTTCTTGTCGCGCCCTACCTAGGCGCGTGGGGGATTATCCGCCAGTGGGCGCATACTTATTCAAATATGTCGGCAACGCCCGAGGCGTCCGGGCCGACCGCCGGCTTCCTCGCGAAAATCCCGAAGCCGGCGATGATCGCGTAGCACGCCGCGGGCAGCACCAGTGCAAAGGCGAGGCTCGTCGCATCGGCGAGCGCGCCGTACATCGGCGGGATGATCGCACCCCCGGCGATCGCGACGTTGATGATCCCCGATCCGTCCGCCGCGCGCGGGCCGAGCTTCTCGCAGGCGAGGCTGAAGATCGTCGGGAACATGATCGCGTTCATCAGGCCCACCGCGAGCAGCGCATAGCCCGCGACCACGCCGGTGGTGTTTGCCGAGACCGCGATCAGCGTGATCGCCCCAGCGGCCACTGCCGCCAGCGTCAGGCCGGGGCTGACGAGCCGCAGCACCGCCGAACCGATGAAGCGGCCCACCAGCGCGCCGAACCAGTAGAGCGAAACCATCCAGCCGATCACGCTTTCCGGCTGGCCGAGGATATCGGCCTGCGCGAGGTAATTGATGATGAAGCTGCCGATCGCGACTTCCGCGCCGACGTAAAGGAAGATGCACGCTGCGCCGTAGCCGAAGCGCGGGCGCTTCAGCAGGGCGAGGCCTTCGGCGAGACTGGTCTGTTCGTGCGTCTCGCCCTTCAACCGGTTGCGGAACAGCCACACCGCGCCCGCCACCAGCGCCAGCGCGGCGGCAAGGCCGAGATAGGTGCTGGTGATGATTGCGCTTTCGGTCTGGCGATAGGTCTGCAAGGCCTCGCCCGAAAGATCGGCGGCGCTGACATTGGCGATGCTGCCGAGGATGATGCCCGCGCCCACGATCGGAAAGACCGTGGTGCCCAGCGAATTGAACGCCTGTGCAAAGGTCAAGCGGCTATGCGTGGTGCGTTCCGGCCCCAGCAGGCTGATCAGCGGGTTGGAAACGATCTGCACCAGCACCACGCCGGTCGCGAGGATGAAGTAGGCGAACAGGAACATCGGGAAGAGCGCGGTCTGGCTCGCCGGGATGAACAAGAGGCAGCCGCCCATCATGGTGACAAGCCCCGCCGCCGCGCCGCGCATGTAGCCGAGCCTTTTGACCAGCCGCGCGCCCGGGATGCCGACAATCGCGTAAGCGATGAAGAAGCAGAACTGCACCAGGCTCGCCTCGAAGAAGTTGAGCGTGAACAGCTCCTTGAGTTTGGGGATGATGATATCGTTGAGGCTGGTGATCCCGCCGAAGATGAAGAACAGCGCAAAGACGAAGTAGTTGAGGCCCGGCGCGTCGACCTGCGGCGCATTGCCGCTCGCATGCCCGAAATCCCCCGCGGCCGTGCCGCCCGGTGCCATTGCCATCGCTGCTGTCTCCCCAAGCGCTGTCTGTTGCGAACGTTCACAATCCGCGCATCGCTGTCAACCTGCAAGAAGCGCCGCCGCATTTCCAGTGCGAATAGGAATGCAGGCCAAAGAACCCGGACCCTTGCGCGGGGATGACATCGCGCCCTAGAGAATAATCCCATGAACGGGGGATCAAAGAGGCGGCCGACATCCTTCGATGTCGCGGAACGGGCAGGCGTCAGCCAGCCGACGGTCAGCCGTGCCCTCTCGGGCAGCCCCGCGATCGCCGAGGCGACCCGCCGCAAGGTCATCGAAGCCGCCGAGGCGCTGGGCTATTTCGTCGACGAGCGCGCCGCGCGGCTCAGGCGCGGTTCGACCGGCACGCTCGCGGTGGTGGTGATCTGCCGCGAGGGGGACAGCGCCTCCTCCATCAACCCTTTCGCCTATGCCCTGCTCGGCAGCGTGTGCGTCGCAGCCTCGGAAAAGGGGTTCGAGACGCTGGTGAGCTTCCAGGCGCGGCCGCAGGATTTCTTCGGGCATTACCAGGAACAGGGCCGCGCCGATGGCCTCGTGGTGATCGGCACCACCACCAATGCTGCCGCATGGGAGCATTTCCGCGGGCTCGATGCAGCGACGCGCCGGGTCGCCTATTGGGGATCGCCCTTCGACGAGCTTGACTGGGTGCGCTCGGACAACCGCGCCGCGGGCCGCCTTGCGACCCAGCATCTGCTGGCGCAGGGCTACCGGCGCCCGTGTTTCCTCGGGGCGCTGGGCACCCCGCAGGTGCAGTTCACCGAACGCTACGAAGGCTATGCCGAAGCGATGCGCGCAGCCGGCCTCGAGCCGTGCCTTGCCCCCACCGTCAACGCCGCCACCCGCGAGGAGGAAGGCCGCCGCGCCGCGCGCCGCCTGATCGAGCGGGGGGAAGATATCGACGCGGTCTTCGCCGCCTGCGACGCGATGGCGCTGGGCGCGCTCGAGGCTTTCGCCGCCGCCGACATGGCGGTGCCGCAGCAGGTGGGCGTGATGGGTTTCGATGATCTCGTCGCCGGCCGCTTCAGCCGCCCGCCGCTCACAACCATCGCCCCCGATCCCGCCGAGGCCGGCGCGGCGCTGGTCGAAGCGGTGCTCGACGATGCCGCAGAAACCCGCCGCCGCGTGCCGGTGAAGCTGATCGTGCGCGAGAGCACGGTGAAGTAAGACGGGTGAGGCTCTTCAACTCCCCTCCCCTTGGGGAGGGGTTGGGGGTGGGGGTGTCGCCATCGATCTGACGTGGAGCACCCACCCCCCGACCCCTCCCTCAAGGGAGGGGAGAAGAAAGTGCAGTCCCCGACTTTATCCGTGGGCGCCGAATTCGTTGGCGACGGCCGTGGAGATGCGCAGGCTCAGCTCCTGCGCCCTTGCGATTGGCGTCATGAAGTCGCGTTCATAGGCGCCGTAGCCTTCCTCGCCGCCATCGGGGTAGTCGCTCGGCTCGTCCAAGGGAAAGTCGCGCGGGCCGGGCACCCTGACGGGGAAGGCGCGGCGCAGCTGCGCGAGCGCGTCGTCGATGCGCAGGGTCAGCACCATGTCGATCACGTCGCGGCGGCTGATGTCGTTGGCGCGGCTGAAGGCGGGGACGGCGACGACCTTGAGGAACATGTGCTGGAGCAGCGCCAGCCGCAGCGCCTGGAGCACGCCGATGCGGCGGCGCACATGTTCGCGGGCCTCGGTGTCGGCGGTGTCATCGGGCAAGAGGTCGGTGAGGCGGTGGAACTTCAGCGCGTCGATCCTGAGGCGCGAGGCCAAGCGGCGGAACACCCCCGTGCGGTCATCGCCGACCAGATATTCGGCGAGCGCCGCACAGGAGGCGGCGAGGTGATCCTCGGTCCCGCGATAGGTGCGGCTTGCCCAATAGGCCGAGTTGAACAGCTCGCCATAGGCAGCGACCGTCTTGATGCTGGCGAGCGCATTGGCAGCGCGCACCAGCCGCATGATCTGGCGCCCGCGCGGGGAATCGGCGAGCAGCGCGGCGATTTCCTCGCGGTTGCCGTCCGCTGCCGAGCCGATCCCGGCGATGACGTTGACCGGGTAGCCCAATTGCTGGAGGATCGCGTTGTGCGGGATCGCGCGGATCTGGCGCAAGCTCATCTCGCGGTCGGCGTTGATGTCGCTCTGGCGGCGCGAGACGCGGCTGCCGGTGGGATTCAATAGCCCGAGGCCGAAGGCGGTCACCGCGCGCGCATAGGTGCGGCTGGCGAGGTGATCGCCCTGGTGATCCTTTACCGCGCGGTAGAAATCGAGGCTCAGATCGGTGCGGTGGTAGAAGGGATCGGCGGGCGCGGCGAGGTCGGCTTCGGCGGGGCGCAGCTCGGCGATCCGCGAGAGCGTGGCAAGCGCCAGTTCGGGGGTCGCGAAGAACAGGTAGCCGTCGCCGCCCTGGAAGCTCACCTCGGGCTCGAGCCGGATGCCCGCCCGCGCAAAGCGGCGGCGCGCCCATGGCGAGAGCGGCCATTCGATGCGGTCTTGCAGGGAAGCGGGATGCGCGCCGCGGCCCATGCTCTCGCCGTGGGTGTTGAACACCAGCGCGGCGATGTCCGACAGGCCGTTTGCGGCCATCGCTTCGGCAAGGCGGCCCTGCAACCGTTCGATCGCGAGCGCGGCCGGCACCTGCCCGACAAAGCGCCCGGCGTCCGAGAAGCCGGTCTGCACCGCGACGCGGCCCCGCGCCCGCGCATAGGCACGGTAGGCGGGCTCGGCGAGCAGCGCATCGAGGAAGCGGCCGCCATGCTCCAGCGCGGTCTCGGTCTCGAACAGGGGTGAGACATCGACCTTGCCTTCCACGCCGAACAGCTTGGCGAAATAGAGCGCGGCAAGGACCGTGGCGGGCTGCTCGCATTCGGCGACCAGCATGCGGATCGGCGCGTCGGCATCGATGTGCTTGAGGATCTGCGCCATGGCGAGGAACTGGCGGATCGCGGTCGAGCTTTCGGTGGCGAGGGCGGCAAAATTGGTGCGCAGGGGCGCAGCCTCGTCCACCATGCGGCGCAGCGTGGCGAGCGCGCCCTTGCTGGCAAGGTCGATGCCCTCGTCGTCCCCGCCGAGCCTCCGGCGCACCGCGTTGTGGAGCTGCTTGGCGTTCACCCGGAAGTGGATCCAGCCCATGCCGAGCCCGTCGGCGCGCATGCTGGCGGCAAGCGTGAGCAACGCGGCGGCGCGCGCATCGGGCGCCGCGGCGGCTTCGTCCTCAAGCGCGGCGATCAGCGGCGCGAGGCTGAGGAGGTTGTCGGGGCTGTGCGTGGTCAGCCGGTTGGCGGCGGCGGCCAGCGCCTCCGCGCTCGCAAGGTTGCCCGCGAAATCCACGGCCCGCGCGGCGGCGAAGGCGCTGGCGGGGCGCAGGGTTTCGAGCAGCGGGTGGGCCGCATCGAGGCTTTCGAGGCTGGCGGTATAGCGCGCCAGCCGCTCGGCCTTTTCCTGAAGGCGGAAGGCGATCGAGGTGTGCCAACCGATGTCGGTGCGCCCGTCCATGTCGTAGCCGACCCAGCTGGCAAAGCGGAACGGCATGGGGCGCAAGGATCGCCATTCGCCCGGCCATTTCGCGCGGGCCTCGCCCAGCGCGCGCGCCACGATCACGTCGCGGGCGTCCTGCGCGCGGGCCATCGCATCCATCGCCGCGCGGTGTTCATGCTCGAGCGTTACCGCCGTGCGGGTCGCGGGGACGGCGCAGACCGTGTCGTCCACATCCTGCGGCGCCGAGGCGGCGATCGCCACCGCCGCACTTTGCGCGGGCGAGAGCAGGAAGGTGGGATGGGCGGTGAAGACGGCGTGGAGCTGCGGGTTCTGCCAGCGCGCGGCGAAGCTCGCGAAATCCTCTGCCTCGTCCGGCCCAGTGGCAGGCGCGGCGGGCGGGGCGAGCAGCCTGCGCAGCCTGTTGGCGCGCGCCTTAAGGCCATCGCATTCCAGCTCGGCGACCAGCGCGTCCACATCATCGAGGCTGATCTCGCCCCCCTCCAGCGCCCGCGACAGATCGAGCGAGAGCTGGAACACCGGGTTGAACAGCGGTGTCTCGCGGGTGCGCTGGTGGAGCTCGCCGAGCCGCGCTTCGAGCGCTGCGAGCGTCCTCACGCTGCGTTTCCGTGGTCCGAGGCGAAGGCGGCAGCGGCGCCGAACAGGCCGGGTTGCGGATGGACGATCAGCTTGACGGGAATCGAGGCCATCAGGCTTTCGAACCGCCCCTTGGCCTTGAAGCGCGCGGCAAAGCCCGAGGTGAGCAGCGTTTCGCGGATGCGGTAGCCGAGGCCGCCGGCAATCACCACGCCGGCAAAGCCGCCCTGCGCCAGCGCCAGATCCCCCGCGACCGATCCCAGCGCAAGGCAGAAGCGGTCGACCGCAGCGGCCGCGAGGCTGTCTTCGCCGGAGGTGCCGAGGTTCCAGATCTCGATCGCGTCGCGCTCGGGCTCGGAGCGGTGTTCGAGCGCGGCCAAGGCCTGGTAGATGTCGACGATCCCGGGCCCTGCAACCACCCGTTCCACCGAGACGCGGTTGTGGCGGCGGCGCAGGCGGGCGAGAATTGCGTCCTCGATGGAATCGAGCGGGGCGAAGTCGATATGCCCGCCCTCGGTCGCCTGCACGCGGTAGTGCTGGCCCGAGCGGTAGAGATGCGCCACGCCAAGACCGGTGCCCGGCCCGAGCACGGAGATCGTGCCCTCGCGCCCGAGCGGCGCATCGGGTCCGGCAAGGTGCAGGAACTGGCTGTCGTCGGCGCGCGCGACCGCATGGGCGACGGCCGCGAAATCATTGACGATGGTGTAGTCGGCCGCGCCCAGCTTTTCGGGGATCAGCGCAGGCCGGATGATCCACGGGTTGTTGGTGAAGCGGATCACCGGATTGGGCTTGCCCGGGCTGCCGACCGGCCCGGCGATGGCGATGCTCACCGCCGGGGGGAGCGTGCCGCCCTTGCGGTCGCGGAAGGCTTCCCACGCGGTCTGGAAACTCGCGTGATCGGCGGTGTGGAGCGTTTCGGGCGCGTCGAGAGTGATCGCCCCGTCGGCGCCGATCGAGGCAATCGCGAAACGGGCATGGGTCCCGCCGATATCGACCACCACCACATCGCGCATCATTCGTGTCCCTGTCCCGCCGCGTCAGGGCGAGGGTGTAGCAGGGGCTGCGCAGGATTCCCACGCGCCGCATACTTATTCAGATTTCGCGGGCGCGCCGTGTTCCCCCTCCGCTCGGGGAGGGGGGAGGGGGAAGGGGGAAGGGGGCTCCCCGGCCAACGGCCAGGTGCGCGGCCGCCGGGCTTCGTCCTTCCGCCCCCTCGTGCCCGCCTCCTACTTGACGCCCATTTCCGCAAGCAGACGGTCCGCACCGTCGACCTTGTCCATGGTCCACATCATGAAGCGGCTGTCGACGTGGATCGTGCGGTTGATCGCCGGATCATACATCCAGTCGCTGACCACGCCCTCGATCGTGCCGTCGAAGGCAAGGCCGACGAACTCGCCGCGCGCATTCAGCGTCGAGGAGCCCGAATTGCCGTTGGTGATGTCGACCGTCGACATGAAGTCGACCGGAAGCGTGCCCAATGCGGGCGCGGTGTAGCCGGCGTAGTCCTTTGCCTTGATGAGATCGATCATGGTGTCGGGCGCATCGAATTCGCCGCGCCCGGTGTGCTTGGCAAGGAGGCCCTCGGCGGTGGTGAAGGCGGTCCAGACCTGCCCGTCGACCGCCTTGCCGGTGACCTTGCCATAGGTGAAGCGCAGCGAGCCGTTGGCATCGGGATACATGGTCTTGCCCTGACTGGTCGCATAGGCGAGCCGCGCGGCCATCACTGCCGAGCGCGCCTTCTGGACAAGCCCGGCGCGTTCCTTGTCGGCGGCTTCGGCAGCCATCGCCTCGTCATAGGTTGCGACCGCGAGCTGGATGAAGGGATCGCTCGACGCCTTGAAGTCGGCGGGGGTCTTGCCCATCCACTCCATGCGCTTGGCCGTGGTGCCAAGTTCACTGGTGGCATAGAGCGACGCGAGGTCCTTGCCTTCCATGAAGGCATCGAAGCTCTTGATGCGCTGGTCGGCGGGCAGGGTGCGGTATTCGGCGATGGCATCGGCGAACAGCGCCTTGTCGATCGCCTCGACATAGCGGCGCTCGATGATCGCCATGCGCTGCGTCATGAAGGCCTTGTCGCGCGCCTGGAAGCCGGGTTCGCGGGCCGCGTCGGGCTTGGCCTGCTCGTTCGCCCAGCGGTAGAGCGTGCGCGCCGCGCCGTAGAGCTGCCCGCGTCCCAGCAGCCCACGCTTGGCATCGGCGAGCGAGGCCGCGTTGGTTTCGGCCACCAGCTTGTCGAGTTCGGCGAGCGCCGCGCCATATTGCGCCTCGCGCTTAGGATCGGCCTTGATCCATGCGCGGAAAAGCGCTTCCTCGGCGGCCTTCTTGCCGGTCAGCGAAATCGCGTCGGCGCCTGCCAGCTGGCCGGCGATCTTCTTCTCGTAGTTCTCCACGCCCTGGAGCGTCGCGGCATAGGCGATTGTCGCGGCCTGGTTGCCTGCGGTCAGCTCGTCGATGCGGTCGCCATATCCGGCGAGCATGCGCTGCTGGTAGGGGTAGAGCTCCTCGTAATAGAAGCGCGCTTCGTCAGCGGTGCGCAGGCGTTCGGTGGTGCCCGGGAAGCCTGCAACCATCACGAAATCGCCTTCCTTGACGCCTTCCTTGGCGATGGGCAGCCATGCCTTGGGCTGGAAGGGCACGTTGTCCTTGCTGAACGGCACCGAGGAACCGTCGGGCGCCACATAGGCGCGGTAGAAGGAGAAATCGCCGGTGTGGCGCGGCCACATCCAGTTGTCCTTCTCGCCGCCGAAATTGCCGACGCCGCGGGCGGGCGCATAGACAAGGCGCACGTCCTGGATTTCGAGCTGCTGCTGGAGCCAGTATTGCGCGCCGCCGAAATAGGCGCGCACGTCGCAGCGGCGGTTGGCTTGGCGCTCGCAGGCCTCGATCAGCGCGGCGCGATTGGCCTGCAACCGGTCATAGCGCGCGCGGCCATCGAGCTTCTCGGCGCCCTTGAGCATCGCTGCGGTCACGTCGCGCAGGTCCTCAATCACGTAGATGCGGCTGCCGGGCGCGGCGGGGAGTTCATCGCCAAGCGCCTTCGCAAGGAAGCCGTTGGTGAGGTAATCGTTCTCGGGCGAGGAGTTGTACTGGAGCGATCCCGCGACGCAGTGGTGGTTGGTGGCGACCAGACCCTCGGGCGAGAGGAACGCGGCCGAGCAGCCGCCCAGCGAGGCGATGGCGGTGAGCGGCGGGCGTTGCAGGTCGCCCAGCGTCTTCGCGTCAAGCTCGAGCCCGGCAGCCTTCATCTCCTCGGCGATCGCGCCGGTCTGGCTCGGCAGCCACATGCCTTCATCGGCTTGGGCGATAGCGGGTGCGGCGAGCAGCAGAGCGCTGGCCCCGGCGCGCAGAATGGTCTTGGTCATGTGCATCCTCTCGAAGATCGCGCCGCGCCGCCACGACGGGCGGCGGGCCGAAGGCGGCGCTGTTAGGACAAAGCGCGGCGGGCTGAAAAGGGGCATCGTGCCCCATCGACGAACCGCGCACCGCATCCGGCGGGCGACTTTGCGCAAGGGCCGCGGCAGGGCAGGGGGGAGGGCTGCGCGCAAAAGGGCTCTTGCGAATGATTATCATTTAATCCATGAGGCTGGGGCGGACACCATCTGACGCCAAGGACCTGCCCCCCATGAACAGCACGCTCAAACTCTGGACCCAGCTTGGCCTCGGAACGGCGCTTGCCGGCGGCTTGCTGGCGGCCTGCGGGGGCGAGGCGGGCGGCGAGGGCGCGGCGAGCGGCGAGGCGGGCGCTGCGACCACTGCCGCCACTGCTGGCGAAGGCGAGGGCGGCGCGGGCGAGGGCGAAGCGGCGGCCATGGGCGGCGAAGGCGAAGGCGGCGTTGCGGTCGCCGATGCGGCCAGCGACCCGGTCGCCTACGGCATCGCGCTCGCCGTTGCCGAAGCCCACGTCACCGCCGCGCGCGATGCCTATGCGGCCGGCAAGAAGGAGGCCGCGGGCGAGATGTTCGCGCACCCGGTCAGCGAGGTGCTGCTCGACATGGACCCGGTCTTCGCCAAGCTCGGCGTTGCCGATATGAAGCCGCTGTTCACCGCGGCCTCGGATGCGGCGCTGGCGGGCAAGCCGGTTGCGGAAGTCAGCAAGGCCCATGACGCGATCATCGCCGCGCTGCGCGGTGCGGCGGGCAAGGCACCCAAGGGCGAAGCCAGCGCGGCCAAGGTCTCCGCCGGGGTGATCGCCGACATGATCGAGCGCTCCAGCGCGATGTACCGGCAGCTCCCCGCGAACGACAGCTACGAGCCCTATCTCGACGGCTACGGCTTTGCCCGCGTCGCGGCGGGCGCCTTTGCCGCCTCGGGCGGTGCGATCAAGGCCGAGAACCCCGCGCTCCACGCCAGCATCACAGCGGCGCTGGCGCTGCTCTCCAAGGCCTATCCCGGCGCGGCCCGTCCGGCCAGGCTCCCGGCCGATCCGGGCGCGCTGTCGGGCGCTTCGGCCAAGGTGATGCTCGCCGCAGGGGGGTGATTCTGCGCGCCCGGCGGCGGCGGTTCCCGCTTTGAAAGGCGCAGATTCCCGAGCATCGTTGTCCAAACGCGACAATCTTGCCGCAGCAGCCGCAATCGGGCCGCAGCGCGCTTGCCTTTGCGGCGCGCCGGAGTAGTTTTGCATCACAATGGGGGTCGCCGGTCGCTGGATTGACACTGATGGGTGTCAAGGCTCGGTCGCGTATGCAGGGCCCGTGACCGCGCAGGTTTCGCCGCACAGGCAGGCCACGCGGGGAGCGGACCAAGAGTTTTTCGGGGGGGACTTTGTTGCAATCTCACACCAGCCGGCCGCGCGCGCAGCTGCGTTCCTGTGCCAGCGTCACCGCCGTGGCGGCCGCCGCGCTTGCCGTCCTGCCCGCGCCGCTTCTGGCGCAGGCCGGACCGCCGCCGGCCGCAGGCGTCATCCCGCCCAACCGCAGCGATCTCGTGCCCCCCGACCAGCGCGAGCCCGCGCGCACCACGACGCTCACCGTCGACGGCGATTTCGAGCGCCCGCCCTGCGAGCTCGACCGGCCCGAATATGCCGGCATCAAGTTCACCGTGAAGGGCGCCGCCTTCGATGGCCTCGCCCGCGTGCCCGGCCTCTCGCTCGATAGCGCCTATGCCGGTTATGTCGGGCGCGAGTTGCCGGTTTCGGTGCTGTGCGACATCCGCGCCGAGGCCAACGCGATCCTGCGCCGCGCCGGCTATCTCGCCACTGTCGAGATTCCCGAGCAGAGCCTGGCGGACGGCACCCCCGATTTCAAGGTCGTGTTCGGCCGCCTGACCACGGTGCGGGTGCGCGGCCAGGCGGGAGCTTCGGAGGCGCTGGTCGCGCGCTATCTCGAAAAGCTCACGGCCGACGAGGTGTTCAACATCAACCGCGCCGAGCGCTACCTGCTGCTTGCCGACGATCTGCCCGGGTTCGACGTGCGCCTGTCGCTGCGTCCGGCGGCGGGCGGGGCGCCCGGCGATCTGGTCGGCGAGGTCGCGGTGCTGCGCCAGCGCGCGATGGTCGATCTCAACCTCCAGAACCTCGCCAGCCGCGCGATCGGCCGCTACGGCGGGGTGCTGCGCGGCGAGGTCTATGATCTTACCGGGATGGGCGACCGCACCTCGATGGCGGTGTTCACCACGCTCGATTTCGTCGAGCAGCAGACGGTCCAGATCGGCCACGATTTCCGGGTCGGCAGCGAAGGGCTGCGGCTGGGCGGCCAGTTCACCTGGAGCACCACCAACCCCGATACGGGGATCGCCGGGTTCAACGTCGAATCCGAGACGATCTTCGCATCCGCCTTTGCCAGCTATCCGCTGCTGCGCACCCGCGCGCACAGCATCTATGCCGATGCCGGGTTCGACTATGTCGATCAGGACGTGGTGCTGAACGGCTTCAACCTGACGCGCGACCGGGTGCGGGTGGCCTATCTGCGCCTCTCGGGCGATATCACCGACCTTGGCTCGTTGCAGCGTTCGGCGGGCTATTCACCCTACGAGCCGCGCCTGCGCCTGCGTTACGGGGCAGAGCTGCGCCAGGGGCTCGACGTGTTTTCGGCGAGCGCGGATTGCCGCCCCAACCTCGTCGGATGCCTTGCCGGCGGCGCCGCCGCGCCAAGCCGGATCGAGGCCGATCCCACCCCGCTGCTGGTGCGTCTCAACACCGCAGTCGAATATCGTCCGGTGCCCAGGCTGACGCTGGTGCTCAATACCCAGGGGCAATACACCAAGGACCCGCTGCCCGCCTTCGAGGAACTGGCCGCCGGTTCCTTCTCGATCGGGCGTGGCTATGATCCGGGCGCGGTGCTCGGCGATAGCGGCATCCTCAATTCCTTCGAGATGCGCGTCGGATCGATGAGCCCGCCGACCGCCGATGGCCTCGCCTGGCAGCCCTACATGTTCTCCGACATCGCCTTCGTCTGGAACGAGGACCCGAGCCGCAGCGCCGGCAACCCCGACCGGCTGTGGTCGGCCGGGGCCGGGGTGCGCGTGTCCTGGGGCCGCGGCATCCAGAGCGATCTGGCCATCGCCGTCCCGCTTTCTACCCCCGACCTCGCCCAGCGCCGGGGCGACGTCAGGTTCCTGTTCTCGCTCACCGCCCGCCTGTTTCCGTGGAGATTTTCGAGATGAGCAAAGCCACCAGCAAGCGAACCTCCCTGCTGACCGGCTGCGGCTGCGCAGCGCTGGCCCTGGGTCTGCTCCTCCCCGCCGCGCCGGCGGCCGCGCAGGCCATCCAGGCCAGCGGCAACGTCAATTTCGGGGCGGCCGAGATCGATCAGTCGGTGCCCAACCAGACCACCGTCGAGGTGTTCACCCAGACCGTGGTGGTCGATTGGCAGCCGTTTCAGGACGCTGCGGGTAACGCGCTGGTCTTCCTCCCCAACGGCACCACCGCCATCTACCAGAACTCTCCGACCGCCTCGTTCACCGGCCAGTTCGCGGTGCTCAACCGCATCCTGCCCTCGACCGGGGGCAATGCCGCGGTCATCAACGGCAGCGTCGTCTCGCAGCTCTTCGATGCGGCCGGCGGTTCCTCGATCGGCGGGTTTGTCGCCTTCTATTCGCCGACCGGGATCGTCATCGGCAGCACCGCAACCTTCGATGTCGGCCAGCTGCTGCTGACAACCCTCGATGTGCCCAGCAACGAGGAATTCCAGAGCTTCGTCGAATCCGGCGCCGCGCTGACGCTGGTGGGGGCGATTGACACGCTCGCGCAGATCCGGATCGATCCCGGCGCGCAGATCACCGCCACGCGCGACAACGCCTTTTTCGCTGCGGTTGCCGCCGACGTCCGGATGAGCGGGACCGCGCGGGTCAACGGCAGCTCGGCCTTCGTCGCGGGCGAGGTCGTCAATCTCACCTTCAGCAACGGGCTGTTCAACATCGAGGTGCCGACCGGCACTGCGGCGACCGGGCAGGTGCTGACCGTCGATGGCACGGTCGGCGGCCCGTCGAGCCTTGGCGTGGGCGACAACCACATGATCTACGGCGTGGCTCGCGCGTCGAAAGATCCGATCAGCATGCTGTTCAGCGGCAATCTCGGCTTCGATCCGGCGCAGACCGCGGGCGTGATCAACGGCGAGATCATCCTTGCGGCCAATTACGACGTGTCCGGGCGCGTGGTTGATGGCAGCTCGATCTCGCAGGGCCTGGCCGCGACCTTCAGCGGCAATACCGGGTTCTTCGGACCGCGCGCGGACATCGTGGTCCAGGATTTCAATGCGTCGAGCAGCCTTCTGGCGATCAGCACGCACGCGGCCACGGTCTCGGCGGCCGGCACCAACAGCTCGGTTCAGGGCAACCTGCTGGTGGTGGGCCGCGAAACCGCGACCGTTTCCGCGAGCGCCGGCTTTGACATGCTCATATCGGGCGACGTGCTGGTCGATGCGCGCGATTTCGCCGCGAGCGGTTCCTTCGTGCAAGCGCTCGCCGTGGTCGATGCGACCGGCGGCAATGCGCTGATCGACGCCGGAGCGGGCAGCGTCATTACCGTCAACGGTTCGGCGCAGGTGCTCGCCGATGCCTTCGCGGGCGCCGATTTCGGGCAGAGCATCGCCGGCACCGCCACGGGCGGGACGGCCGCGATCAGCGCCAATGGCGGCGCGATCTCGGTGGGCGGCGTGGGATTCGTCTCCGCCCGCGGGTTCGGCACCGGCACACCCGACATCATCACCGGCGCCGAAGTGCGCGGCGGCAGCGCCGAGATCCGCGCCCGCGCGGGCGGCACCGTGGGCATCGGGCAACAGGCGAATGTGTTTGCCGGAGCGGGCGGATCGGCCGGCTCGCTCAGCACCGCGTCGACGCTCTCGAACGCCTATGGCGGCACCGCGCGGATCGCGGTGCTCGATGGCGGCGGGACGATCAATATCGGGGCCAGCACGCAGCTTGACGCGGCCGCCTTTGGCGGTGCGGCCAGGGCAGCGGGCACCGGATCGGTCGGCGACGGCGGCGAGGCGACGGTCTCGATCCTCGATTCCGGCCTCATCACGCTGGGCAGCAGCCTGTTCCTCGATGCATCGGGCACCGGCGGGATCAATGCCGGGGGAACCGGCGGGACCGGGCTGGGCGGGCGGGCCTCGATCAACACGGTGAACGGCGGCACGGTCCAGCTGACCGGCTCGTTGTTTGCCGACGCCAGCGGGATCGGCGGCGACGGGGTGAACGGCGGCAACGGGCTGGGCGGCATCGCCGGCGCCGGTGCGCGGGTCGGCAGCATTTCGGTCACCAATGACGCCTCCGTGACAGCAAACGGCTTTGGCGGCAGCGCGACATTCGACTTTGGCGGCACGGGCGGAACCGGGCGCGGGGGCAATGCCTACGTGCAGGCCGATGGCACGCTCACGGACACCGCGACGGTCACGGTGAACGGCGCGCTGACGGCACGGGCCAGCGGCACCGGCGGCACTGGCGGCGGATCGGACGGCGTCTCCATCGCCGCCGGGCGCGGCGGGGACGGCTATGGCGGCGATCTGGGCGTGCCCAACCAGGCCGACCCGAATTTCGGCAGCGGCGCCTTCGCGCTGGCAGGCGGGGACAATGGCACGCTCGCGATCGCGGGCGTCACGATCAACGTCGACGGCGTCGGTGGCAATGGCGGGAGCAGTGCCGGCACGTTTGTCGGCGGCACGGGCGGCAACGGGTTCGGCGGCCTTGCCCAGACCGGCCTTGCGCTGCTTGGGCTTGACGGTTCGGTCGGGCTGGGCCTGGCAAACCTGGGAGCTGTCAACGCCAGCGCGCAGGGCTACGGCGGGCGCAGCGGCCTCAACGGCGCCGACCTTGCCGACGGCACGGGGGGGAACGGCACCGGCGGTCTTGCCGTAGTGAGCCTGCGCGCAGGCGATGTGACCGCAGCAGGGATGACACTCAACGCCAACGGCACCGGCGGTGCGGGCGCCGCGGCCGGGACTGGCAGCGGGGGCGAGACCGCCGTGCTCGGCAGCCTCAGCGGGACACTGGTGGCAACCGGTCTGGCGATGACCGCCAACGGGATCGGCGGTCTCTCGGACGGGGGCACCGGCGGCGCGGGCTTTGGCGGCTCGTCGGGCATTCTCGCCAACGGGGTGAGCGTCACCATCAACGGCGACGTGCTGGCATCGGCCAGTGGCAGCGGCGGCCAATCGAACGACGGGCTGGGCGGGAACGGCTCCGGAGGATCGGCCTATATCGCGGTCAACACCTCAACCGTGGGCGGCACCATCAACATCTCCGGCCATGCCGCAGTCTTCGCCTTTGGCCAGGGCGGCAACACCCTGACCACCTTCAAGGCGGGCGACGGGCTGGGCGGGATCGCCTCGGTCGAGGCAACCGGCGGCACGGTGACGCTGGGCTCGGTGCAAGCCGCCTCGATCGGGCGCGGCGGGATAGCGGCCACGCACAATGGCGGCAACGGCACCGGCGGCACTGTGCGGCTGCGCGCGCGCGGCAGCAACAGCACGCTGACCGTGCTGCGCAACGTCCCGGCGGCAGCGACGGGACGCTCGCCCGCTGGCTTCAACATGCTCAACGCCAACGGCATCGGCGAGAGCGCCAATGGCGGCGACGGCGTCGGCGGATTCGGCCAGGGCGGGACCTTGCTGGTCAACGCCGCCGAGGGCGGGACCATCAATCTGCCGGTCAACATCCTTGCCGATCCCAACCGGGCGGCGGATTCGATGTTCATGGTTTCGCGCGGCTTCGGCGGCAGCAGTTCGGTCGATGGCGGCGCGGGCGGCTCGGCGGTTGGCGGCACGGCTACCATGCTGGTCGACGGCGGGACGCTGGTGGCCGGCCCGACGACCATGTCGACCTTCACGCAGGGCGGCAGCTCGGGCAATCCGCTGCTCAATATCGCGGGCGGCAACGCCACCGGCGGGGCGCGCTCGATCCGGGTGATCAATGGCGGCATCCTGACCATCGAGACCAAGGGCGGCGGCGCGGGCGCGCAGGGCGGCAATGGTTCGGGCACCGGCAACGGCGGCAGCGCGCGCGGCGGCGCGGTGCTGTTCGAGGTGCTGGGTTCGACCGCGAACCTGCGGGGCGGTTTCGCCCTGTTCAACAACGCCACCGGCGGCAACGGCTTGCAGGGCGGCTTTGCCGATGCCGCCCTGATCACCTTCAATGCCAACAACGCGACGATCAATCTCTCCGATGGCGTAAGCGGGCCGGGCAGGCTGAGCCTTGAATCCATCGTGGTCGGCGGGACCGGTCTCGGCTTTGGCGGCGATGCCGCCTCGGCGCTGGTCAACGTCAGCATCACCGGCACCTCGCTGACCGGCGGCGGGTTCTCGATCGACAGCTTCGCGCGCGGCGGCGCGGCAACCGATGCAGGCAGCTCCGGCGGCAATGCCACGGCCGGTGCGGTCAGCTTGGGCGCGACCAACTCCACGCTCGGCCTGCGCGGCACGCTGCTGGTCAGCAGCAGCGCGATCGGCGGCGATGGCGGTCCGGATACGGGCAGCGGCGGGAGCGGCACCGGCGGCTCGGTGTCGGTGGCGCTCAACGGCACCGGGCTCACGCTCGTCACCGACAGTCTCGGCAGGCCCGGCAATATCGAGGTCGTCACCACCGGCTCTGCCGGGCTCGGCCCCCAGGTCGGCAGCGCAAGGGGCGGCACGGCGAGCCTCACCGCCTCAGGCGGTTCGATCAGCGCAAGCGACGTGCTGATCGATGCGCAGGCCTTCGCGGTCGGACAGACCGGGCAGATCGGCGGCGCGGCGTTCGGCGGCGCGGCCCGGCTGGGCCTGGCCGGCACCGCCACCCTTGCCGCGACCAACATCACGATCAACAGCAACGCCAATACCAGCCTGGGCGGAACGTCTTTCGGCGGGACGGCGGAATTCGCGATGGCGACCGGCAGCACCGGCTCGCTCACCGCCGATCTGATGTCCGTGCTGGCCGACGGGACCGGCGGCGATCCGACTGACCTTGCCAATACCGCCGGCGTTTTCAATATAGAGGTTGCAGGCGGCAACGCCAACCTGCTGACCCTTGACGCCTCGGCGAGCGGCGACCAGCTCGACGCTGACCCGGTCGCTTCGCGCATCTCGGCGGTTGTAGGCAATCTCAATGTGGCCAATCAGCTCACCGCCTTTACCTTTGGCGATCTCAACGTCGAGCACGGCGAGAACGGGATCATCGGTTCCAATGTCGTCACCGGGACAACCGCGATCCAGATGGGCGCGCGCGGCACGCTGCGGGTGTTGGGCATTGTCGGCGGCGGCGGCGGCGGCGGCGGGAGCGCGGCCGGTTCCACCGGCGCGCTGAGCGGCGGTTCGGTCGATCTGCTCGCGGGGCGCTCGATCATTGTCGACGGGAACATCGCCACCAGTAACGGCCCGATCAACCTGAGCGCGAACCATGGCGGCGGTCAGCCCCTCGCGCAGCCCAATCCCGCGGTCATCGACATGCGGCAGGGCGCGAACATCAATGCCGGCACCGGCAACGTCAGCATCGCTCTGATCGACGGCGGTAGCGATCCGCAGCGCCAGACCGGCGAAGTCACGCTGGCAAACATCACGGCGAGCACCATTACCGTGCGCAATGCCGGATCGAGCGCGGGCAGCAACATCCGCGTGCTGGCCGATGGCGTGCTGAGTGCATCGGGCAGCGCGCGCGCGATCGACCTTGCCTCGTTGAATGGCGAGGTCATCAACCTCCATGGCGATGCCGGCCTCGATCTGACCGGCACGGGCTATTATTCGATCTTCGCTGCGACCCCCACCGGATCGCAGATCGGCACAGTCACCAATTATGCACGCTTCTACAACGTGCAGACCGAGGCCGCCTACCTCGCGGCCAGCCCCGGCAGCAACTACGCCGCCTTCCGCATCACGCCGGTGCTGACCGTCACCGCCGATGATGTGGCGCGCTTCTACGGCAGCGCCAACCCGACCTTCAGCTCGACCATTTCCGGCTTCCTGCCGGGCGACGGGTTGAGCGACCTCAGCGGGCTGTTGCAATATCTCACCGCCGCCGACGGCACCTCGCCGATCGGACAATATGCGCTCAATGTGTCGCAGGGCACGCTGACGAGCGCGCAGGGCTACACCTTCAGCTTCGTGCCCGGCACGCTGACCGTCACCCCGCGTCCGATCACGGTCACCGCCGATAACCTGTCGCGCTTCTACGGCAACCCCAACCCGGCGCTGACCTTTACGGTCGGCGGGCCGGGGCTGGTGAACGGCGACCAGCTGGGCGGCAGCCTCGCCACCACTGCGGTGAGCACCAGCGGCATCGGCAATTACGCGATCACGCAAGGCACGCTGATCGCGAGCAGCAACTACGACCTCACCTTCGTCGGCGGCCAACTGACGATCACGCCGCGCCCGATCACCATCGACGCGAGCAATCTGTCGCGGGCCTATGGCGATGCCAACCCGGCGCTGACCTATGTCGTGGGCGGGCAGGGCCTCGTCAACGGCGACCAGCTGACCGGCGCCCTCACCACGGTAGCGGGCGTTACCACCGGGATCGGCAGTTATGCGATCACGCAAGGCACGCTGACGGCGGGCGGCAACTACTCCATCACCTACACCGGCGGCCAGCTGGCCATTACCCCGCGCGCGATCACGGTGACTGCGGACAACCTCTCGCGCCTCTACGGCAATGCCAATCCGGCGCTGACTTACGTCGTGGGCGGGCTGGGTCTGGTGAACGGCGACCAGCTGACCGGTCTCCTGGCGACGCTGGCGGACCAGACGAGCGGCATCGGCAGCTACGCGATCACCCAAGGCACGCTGGCGGCGAGCGCCAATTACACGCTCAGCTTCGTCGATGGCCAGCTGGCGGTTACCCCGCGCCCGATCACGGTGACGGCGGACATCCTCTCGCGCATCTATGGCAACGCCAATCCTGCGCTGACCTTCACGGTCGGCGGGCAGGGCCTCGTCAACGGCGACCAGCTGGGCGGCAGCCTTGCCACCACCGCCGGGCTCACCAGCGGGATCGGCAATTATGCGATCACGCAAGGTTCGCTGGTCGCGAGCAGCAATTACGACCTGACCTTCGTGGGCGGCCAGCTGACGGTGACGCCGCGCCCGATCACCATCACCGCGAGCGATCTGTCGCGGGTCTATGGCGATGCCAACCCGGCGCTGACCTTCACGGTCGGCGGCCAGGGCCTCGTCAACGGCGACCAGCTCAGCGGCGCGCTGGCGACCACCGCCGGGGTGACCACGGGTGTCGGCGGGGTCGCGATCACGCAAGGCACGCTCGCGGCCAGCGCCAATTATGCGGTGACCTACAACGCTGGCGTGCTCACCATCACCCCGCGCCCGCTGACCGTGGCGGCCAACAACCAGTCGAAGACGCTGGGCTTTGCCGATCCGGTGCTGACGTTCCTCGTCACCGGCGGCGATCTGGTCAACGGCGACCAGTTGACCGGCCTGCTCGCGCGCGATCCCGGCGAGACGATCGGCAACTTAGTGATCCGCCAGGGGACGCTCACGGCGGGCGCGAATTACGCGCTCACCTACGTGCCCGGCACCTTCACCATCGACCCGCCGCCGGTCTCGCCCGATATCAACAATCCGACCACGATCGAGCCGGCGCTGGTCGGCGCCGAGACCCCCCCGCCGGTCGAGAGCGAGGAGGAGGAGCGCTTCGGCATCGACTTCCCCGAACGGCCCGATGCGCGGCTGATCGGCGAGGATCCGCTGCTCGATGATCCGGTGGCAAGCGGCGGCGACAGCTCGCTCTATGGTAACGGCGCGGGCGCCGCCTCCACCACGGGAGGCCAGTGACATGATCGTGCGTCGTCATCGCCTGCTGCGCTCCGCGCTCTCGCTCGCAGCCCTCGGCACGCTGGGTGCAAGCCTTGCCGCAGGGCCGGGCGCGGCCCGCACCGAAGCACGCGCCAGCCTCGCGCTGCGCGACACCTTCCCGATCGGCTCGAACGGGCTGTGCGAGGCGCAGATCCTCCCGCCCGAACCGGGCGCCGGACTGTTCGACCGGCGCTATTCGGTGATCTGCCGCGATGCCGCCGCGCCGGTCGGCACGCTGTGGGTGGTCAAGCCCAAGAGCGGCGAGACCGCCGGGCCGGCGCGCTTTGCGGGCGCCGATGCCGATTGCCGCGGCGATGCCGCGCGGGCGCCCGGTGCGCTCCCCGGCCTTGCCGCGGTCGAGCGGCTCGGGTGCAAGCGCGCGGGCAGCATCCTGGCGACCGACCTCTTGATCGGCAGCCGCGCGGGCCGCACCTATGCCGCAACGGGCCTTGCTGCCTATGCCAAGGCCCTCGAGCTCGGCATCGCCTCGCTCGCCAGCGACGCGGTGGTGCCCGGCACGGTCGAGATTCCGCTCACCAGCACCACCGATGCCGCCGCCTTCGCGCGCCAGCAGGCCGAAGCGATCGCCGCCGATCAGGCGCTGGTCGAAGCCTACCGCCGCAGCAATGCCGGCGACTATGCCGAAGCCGCAGAATTCTTCGCGGTCTCGGCCGCCGCGCTCTCGGGCCCCGGCGCTGCCGAGGCGCAGCTCAACTCCGCGCTCCAGCAATCGAACCTCGGCAGCTTCACCGAAGCCCGCCGGCTGTTCGCCGCCGCCCGTTCCGGCAGTTCGGGCAGCCCCGTGCTGGCCCGCATGCAGCGCAATTATGAAGGGATGGACGCCCTCAACCAGCGCCAGCCCGCGCGCGCGCTGGCGGTGCTCGATGCGCCGCTTTCGAGCGAGTTCGGCGATGCCGAGGACGTCCGCGCGCTCACCATCGGTGCGGCGCTCGCCGGCCAGCTGGCGAGCGAGAGCGGGCGGATCATCGCCGAATATTCCTCCAACCTGACCCCGCTCGAACGCGCGCGGCTGCTCGATGGCCAGAACGCCTATCTCAAGGCCGCCGCGCTGCGCCAGCTGGGCCGCGGCAGCGAGGCCCCGGCGCTGCTCGCTGCTGCCGAACGCGCCTTTGCCGACGTGCGCGGAGGCCGCGTGGTCTCGGTCGCGTGGCTGCGCGCGCAAGTGCTGGGCGAGCTCGCCGAGAACGCCGAACGCGCCGGCCAGAGCGCCGAGGCCGAGCGGTTCCACAAGCAGGCGATCGGCTTGCTCGAAGGGGTCTACCCGGATTCGCCCGCGCTCGGCAGCGCCCGCGCGCAGCTCGCCGGGCTCTTTGCCCGCACCGGCCGGCGCGATGATGCGCTGGCGATCTATCGCGGCATCATCGGCGATGCGGACGGGCGCCCGCTGCCTTCGTTGCGTTCGGTGATGACGCCCTATTTTGCGCTGCTGACCGATACCACGGCGGGCGGCGGCACGGCGGGTGCGGCGGCCGATGTGTTCGCCGCCAGCCAGCTGTTCCAGCGCCCGGGCCTCGCACAGACCCAGGCCGCGCTCGCCCGCGAGCTTTCGGGCGGATCGGACGAGGCATCGCAATTGTTCCGCACCGCCACCAATCTCGGCCGCGGGATCGAACAGCAGCGCGTCTCGCTGCTCGAGCTTGAAAGCCAGCCCGAAGCCAGTACCCGCCTCGCCAGCCAGATCGCCGAGCGGCGCACACGGCTCGGCCAGCTTGAACAGCAGCAGGCCGAAGTGCTTGTGCGGCTTGCCGAATACCCGCGTTACCGCGCGGTTGCCGGCGACGCGATCGGCCTTGCCGAACTCCAGGCGGTGCTCGGCGAGGGAGAGGCCTATGTGAAGCTGGTGACGCTCGATCGCGATACCTATGTCGTCTACGCCACGCGCGATGCCGCGAGGGTGTGGCGCGCCGATGCGACGCCGCGCCAGCTGGAAACGCTCGTCACCCAGATCCGCGAGAGCATCGCGGTGATCGAGGGCGGGCAGGTCAATACCTATCCCTTCGACCTCGTCCACGCGCGCGAGCTTTACGTGCGTCTGTTCGGCCCGGTCGCAGGCGAGTTGCCCGGCTTGAGGCATCTGGTGTTCGAACCCGATGGCGCGCTGCTCAAGCTGCCGGTCAACCTGCTCGTCACCGACGATGCGAGCGTTGCCGCCTATCAGGCGCGGATGAAGGCCAAGGGCGCGGACGAATATGATTTCCGCGGCACGAAGTGGCTCGGGCGCAGCACGCAGGTGAGCACCTCGGTCGGCCCCTTGGCGTTCCGCGATGTGCGCGCCGCGCGCCCGTCGGACGGAAAGCGCGCCTATCTCGGGCTCGGGGAGAACACTCCGATCGGCACCGCCAGCCCGGGCGCATCGCGGGTGCGCGCCGCGCTCGAGGCGGGCGAGCGCTGCACCTGGTCGCCCAATATCTGGGCAAACCCGATCAGGGCCGACGAATTGCGCGGCGCGGCGGCCAAGTTCGGCGGCACCGCGCAGGTCCTGACCGGTACGGACTTCACCGACACCGGCATCGCGCGCCTGCCGGACCTTTCGGAATTCCGCATCCTCCACTTCGCCACCCACGGCCTCGTCACCGCGCCCCAGCCCGGCTGCCCGCCGCGTCCGGCGCTGCTGACCAGCTTCGACAAGGATACGAACTCCGACGGGCTCTTGAGCTTTGCCGAGATCTTCGACCTCAGGATCGATGCCGACCTCGTGATCCTTTCGGCCTGCGACACCGCCGGCAGCGCCACCGTCGGCGCCGCGCGCGAGGCGGGGGTGCGGAGCGGCGGCGAATTCGCGCTCGATGGCCTGGTGCGCGCCTTCGTCGGCGCGGGCGGGCGCACGGTGCTCGCCAGCCACTGGCCGGTGCCTGACGATTTCGACGCGACCGGACGCCTCGTCGGCGGCCTGTTCGCCGAGGACGGGCGCAGCACCGCCGAGGCGCTGCGCACCTCGCAGGTCGCACTGATGGACGATGCGGAAACCTCGCATCCCTTCTACTGGTCGGCCTTCGCGGTGGTCGGCGACGGCGCGGCTGTCGCGCTGAACGCTGGCCGGGGGGCAGGAAATGGACCAGACCGTTGAGGCCCGCTCCGGCAAGACGCTGTTCGGCCAGCTCGCGCGCACCTGGCGCAATGTCCGCACGGCGGGAGGGGTGCAGCTCGGCCTGACCCTGATGCTGATGTGCCTTGCGGTGTTCATCGCGCGCTACGGCTGGATCCTGCCCGGTGCCGCGGTGCCCACCCCGCTGATCAGCGAGGCCGAGCGCGCGCTTTATGACCTCAGGGCCTATTATGCCGCCGATCTGGTCGAGGAAGACAAGCGGGTGGTGCTGGTGGTCTATACCGACCAGACCCTGATCGCCGCGCGCAAGCGCTCGCCGCTCGATCGCGGCCTGCTGGCCAAGACCCTGCAAACGCTCGACACCTTCGCGCCCAAGGCGATCGGGATCGACATCCTGTTCGACCAGCCGCAGGATGAGGACGAGGAGCTTGTCGCGGCGCTGCGCGGGATGAAGACCCCGGTCGCGGTCGCCTATGCCGCCAAGGCCACCAACCCCGACGATATCGAATACGAGCAGCAGCAGTTCCTCGAGGCGTTCATGGCGCGGCTCGAGGGCAGCAATGCCCGGCCCGCGAGCATCCGGCTCGACAACACCTTCGGCGCGACCCGGGTGTGGCCCGACATCCGCGAGGGCCTGCCGCCGCTGCTCGGCCGGGTGATGCTGGTCGAGGCGGGCGAGCCGGCGCACGGCTTCGAAGGCTACGAGGGGGCAATCGATTACCGGCGCGCCAAGTTCGATGATTCGGTGCTCTACCCGCCCGCCCAGATCGACCTTTTCGTCGATCCCGATCCGGAAATCCTGCCGTTCCTCAAGGAACAGTTCGCGGGCAAGTATATCCTGATCGGCGGCGATATCGTCGATTACGACCGCGTCGAGACGACCTTCACCTCGATCAACGGCGAAGTGCCGGCGGGGATCGCGGTCCATGCCGAAATCATCGCCCAGATGCTCGATAACCGCGTGTTGCAGCCGATTCCGGAATGGGTGCTGTGGGCGATGGCGATCCTGGTCGTGCTCATCGCGGTCCTGACCGCGCTCCTGGAATGGCCCGCGCGCTGGCTTGCGCTGTTCGGCATCGCGCAGCTGTTCATCTTCCAGGGCCTTCCGGTGTTCCTGCAAGTCCGCGATGTCGATACCTACGGCCTGCCGGCGGTCGGCTGGCTGATCGGGTGGATCCTGGTGTTCACCGCCGTCACCGTGACTGCGCGCGCATCGGGGGCCAAGCAGCGCAACTTCGCGACCGGCGCGCTCGGCAAATACATCCCGCGCGACATTGCCCAGGCGATCATCGACAAGCCCGAGCTGCTCAGCCTCGGGGGCGAGAAGCGCGCGATCTTCGTGCTGTTCAGCGACCTTGAAGGCTTCACCAAGATGAGCCACGCGATCCCGCCCGAAATGGTCGCCAAGCTGTTGAACCGCTAT
The DNA here is from genome assembly GCF_000331285.1 of Porphyrobacter sp. AAP82. GTDB lineage: Bacteria > Pseudomonadota > Alphaproteobacteria > Sphingomonadales > Sphingomonadaceae > Erythrobacter. The sequence goes on from NZ_ANFX01000012.1 coordinate 79,503, forward strand.
CTCGACATGCTCAGCCAGGTGGTGCTCGATCATGGCGGGGTGATCGACAAGTTCGTGGGCGATGCGGTGGTCGCCTTCTGGGGCGCGCCGATCAGCCGGCCCGACGACGGGATGCGCGCTGCACGGGCGGGCTATGCGATGTGGCAGGCGGGCGAGGCGTTCCGTGCCGAGGTCGCCGCGATGGACTCCGATCTGCCCAAGATCGGCAAGACCCGTGTCGGCCTCCACTATGGCGATGCGGTGATCGGCAATTTCGGCGGGGCAACCCGCATCCAGTACACCGCACTGGGCGATTCGATGAACACCGCCGCGCGCCTTGAATCCGCCAACAAGGCGCTCGACTCATCGGTCATGGCGAGCCGCGAATTCGCCGAGGCGTCGGGCCTCGACTGGTGGCGGCAGATGGGCCGGGTGGTGCTGCGCGGCCGGGCGCGGCCGGTCGATCTGTTTGAACCGGCGCCCGATTTTCCGGCAGACGACCGCGCCGAACTGGCCGCGGCGAGCGCGCTCGCCCTCACCGATCCCGGCGCGGCGCTGCGCATGGCGCAAGCGGTGGCGGCTCGCCACCCGGATGATTCAGCGCTACGCAATCTTGCAAGGCGCATGGCAGAGATGGACGAGGGAGGAACCTATGTTCTCGGTTAGAATGAAGGCAAGGCTCGGCGCGCTGGCGCTGGCAGGTGCGGCGCTGGCGCTGCCGGCCGCGGCGATGGCGGGCGTGGTGGTGAAGTCCACCGGTCCTTCGGCGACGCGCTATCCGGTCGGCGCGAAGATCGACGACAATGCCACCATCACCTTGAAGCCGGGCGATGTGGTGACCGTGCTGACCGCGCAGGGCACCCGCGTCATCAAGGGCGCCGGCACCTTCCGCATCGGTGACCGTCCGCAGGTCGCCGCCGACCGCTTCGCCTCGCTCACCCGCAAGCGCGCCGCCACCCGCGTGCGCACCGGGGCGGTGCGCGGCGATCTCGAAGGCAACCCGACCAATCCCAGCCTGTGGTATGTCGACGTGACGCGTTCGGGCACGGTGTGTCTCTATGATCTTGCCTCGGTGCGCCTGTGGCGCCCGGGCGCGCCCGACACCATCACCTACCGGATGTTCAACCGCGAGAACGGTGCCGCCGTCGATGTCACCTTCGACGAGACGGTGACCGTCGCCGCGCTTGATCCGATCCGCCTGCCGATCGTCGAGGGCGCGACCTATTCGATCACCGGCCCGGACAATTCCACCAGCGCGCAGGTGAGCTTCGTGCTGCTCGAAGGCGATTTCGAAGCGCCCGACGCGCTCGCCGCGGCGCTGCTCGACAAGGGCTGCACCGTGCAGGTCGACATGCTGGCAGCGGGCCTCGATGACGAGGCTGCGGCGAGCGGCGGCTAAATAGGCGCGCGCTGCCGGCCTGTTGCCGATTGCCTGTTGCATCGCAGCCCCAAGCTTGGGAGAAGGGGTGACAGGGTCAGCCTGACGGGGGGAATCGGCACGCGGCACATGGCGGGACTTTTGCCGGATTGCACCATCGGGGCGCGGGGGCGTCTTGAAGGCGTGGCAAGGGGCCGCTAGGATCGGGTGACGAGCATCTCGGGGGGGATGGGATGATACGAATTCTGGCGGATATGATCGCTGGCCGCGCGGCACCTTCGGGGCCGCGGCGCGTGTTGGCGCGCGTGGCCGCCGTGCTGGCACTGGCCGCGCTCTACCCGGTCTCCACAGCGCTCGGCGGCGGCACCTTCGAAGGCGTTGCGACCTGCGCCGGATCGACCTGCCACGGCCGCGCCGAAGGCAATGGCGCGGTTGTCAGGCAGGACGAGATCGCGACCTGGCAGGAACCGTCCTCGCCCTCGGGCGCGCATAGCCGCGCCTATGCCGTGCTCGGCGGGCGCAGGGGCCAGCAGATCGCGGCGAGCCTCGGGCTCGGCAATGCGCAATCCGCCCCCGCCTGCCTCGGCTGCCACGCGACAAACGCACCCGCCGGCCAGCGCGGCGCGAAGTTTACCCTGACCGACGGGGTCGGCTGCGAAAGCTGCCACGGCGCGAGCGGTGGCACCTGGCTTGCCGAGCACTATGCGCTGCCCGCCACCCATGCCTCGAACATCGCCGCTGGCCTGACCCCGCTCGACAATCCGCGCGCGCGGGCGGGCGTGTGCCTCGATTGCCACTACGGATCGAGCAAGCCCGGCCAGTTCGTCACCCACGCGATGATGGCCGCGGGTCACCCGCGCGTGTCTTTCGAGCTCGACCTGTTCAGCGCGCTTCAGCAGCACCACCAAATCGACGGCGATTACATCGCCAGGAAGGGCGCGCCCAGTTCGGTACGGTTCTGGGCGGTCGGCCAGGCCGAGGCGGTGCGGCGCGCGGGCCAACTCTTCGCCCAGCCCAAGCTCGGCTACGAGGGCGCCTTCCCGCAGTTCTATTTCCTCGATTGCCATTCCTGCCACCGCACCATCGCCGATGGCCCGAACCGCAAGCTCACCTTCGAGACCAATCCGGGCCGCCCGATCCCCTTCGGCAACCCGCCCTTCAACGACGAGAACATGATCATGCTGTCGGCGGTCGCAGGCGCGCTGGTGCCGGGCGAGGCGGGCGCATTCCAGACCGCCGCGCGCGACTTCCACAAGGCGTTCGGCGCCGGCCCTGCCGAAGCGCGCGCGGCCGCGCAGGCGCTCTCGGCGCGGGCGGGGGCGCTGGCTGAAAGCCTGTCGGGCCGCGCCTATGCCGATGCCGACGCCTTCAAGATCATCGCGATCATCGCCGGCGAGGCGACCGCCCCGCGCTTTACCGACTATGCCGGGTCGGTGCAGGCGGTGATGGCGGTCGACACGCTGCTCAACGCGCTGGTGCGCGAGGGCCGGGTCACGCAGGGCGCGGCGGCGGGCATCCGCGGCGATATCTCCCGCGCCTACAAGGCCGTCGAGGAGCCCAATGCCTATCGCCCGGCCGATTTCCGCACGGCGCTCAAATCGGCCTCGACCGCGATTGCACGGCTGAAATAGCGATGCGCGGGGGGATCACGACGTTCTGGCTGGCCGCGAGCGCGTTGGTGCTGGCTTCCTGCGGGGGCGGAGGGCCTTCGACCAGCGGCGGCGCGACCGGCGGCACCGGGCCGACACCCACCCCCACCCCGCCGCCGTCCGGACAGGTGTTCGCGGTGCCCGCCGCCGAAAGCCTGTCGAGCGCCGAGGTCGGCACGATCATCGCCCAGGCCGCCGCCGAGGCGCGCGGGCGGGGCGTGGCGGCGACCATCGCGGTCACCGACCGGGTCGGCAATGTCCTTGGCGTGTTCGCCATGCCGGGCGCAGGTGCCACCGCGCGCGTCCCGGCCGCCCCCGACGGCACCAGCCGCGACGCGCAGGGCCTGACCATCCCGGCTGCCGGCGCGGCCATCGCCAAGGCGATCACCGGCGCCTATCTCTCGAGCGGCGGCAATGCCTTTTCGAGCCGCACCGCAAGCTTCATCGTCCAGGAACATTTCCCGCCCGCGCCGACCACGGTGGGGCTGGAGAGCGGCCCGCTCTACGGGGTGCAGTTCAGCCAGCTGCCGTGTTCGGACCTCGCCGCGCGCGCCGGCGACGGATTGATCGGTCCCAAGCGCTCGCCCCTCGGGCTCGCCGCGGACCCGGGGGGCTTCCCGCTTTACCAGAACGGCGTGGTCGTCGGCGGCATCGGGGTGATCGCCGACGGGGTCTACGGCCTCGACACCAATGTCCTCGACCGCGACAATGACGTCGACGAGGCGATCGCGCTCGCCGGGACGGTCGGCTTCGAGGCGCCAGTCAGCATCCGTGCCGACCGCATCACCGCCGACGGCACGAGCCTGCGCTACACCGATGTCGAATATCCGCAACTCGGCGCAGTGGCGGGTGCGAGCTTCGCGGCGACTGCGGGCGCGCTGGTGCCGGTCACCGGCTATTATGCCGGCGCGGGCCTGCTGCCGGGCGCGACCTATGGCACCGAGGCCTCGGGCATCCGCGCCTCGAGCGCGGCCGAGTTCGCCAACCGCGATGCCTTCGTGCTCACCAACGGCGCGGGCGCGAACCGCTATCCGGTGCGCAGCGGCACCGACGGGGGCGATATCGCCGCGCCGCTGACCGCAACCGAGGCCCGCGCGATCCTCGAGGAAGCCTTCCTCGTGATGAGCCGCGCCCGCGCGCAGATCCGCCAGCCGCTCGACAGCCGCGCGCAGGTGACGATCAGCCTCGTCGACACGCGCGGCGCGGTGCTCGGCATGGTGCGCTCGCCCGATGCGCCGATCTTCGGGATCGACGTGAGCTTGCAGAAGGCGCGCACCGCCAATTTCTTCTCCGCCCCCTTCGCCGCCGCCGAGCTTTCCGCGGCGAGCGGCGAGGTGCCGCAATTCGTCACGAGGCTGCGCACCTTCCTTGGCGATCCGACCGCGCTGACGGGGGCCTTCGCGCTGTCCGACCGTGCCCACGGCAACCTTTCGCGGCCCTATTTCCCCGATGGCGAGGTCGGCCAGCCCAACGGGCCCTTCTCGCGCCCGATCGGGCAGTTCAGCCCCTTCTCGACCGGCTTGCAGAGCGCGCTGGTGGTCGGCAACCTCGCGCAGCACCTCGGCTTTGTGACGGGTGCGAGCGGGACGGATACCCCGCGCGCCTGCACGAGCCTGCCCAATTCGGCCGGCGGCACGCCGCGGCTCGCCAACGGCATCCAGATCTTCCCCGGCTCGGTCCCGGTCTATCGCGGCAACGTACTGGTCGGCGGCATCGGCGTTTCGGGCGATGGGATCGACCAGGACGACATGATCAGCTTTCTGGGTCTCCACAACGGCGCCGCGCGCGCCGGCGGGGGCCTCGGCAATGCGCCCGCCGCGATCCGCGCGGACCGGATCGTGGTGCAGGTCGGCAGCCGCCAGGTGCGGCTGCGCTACGTCAATTGCCCCTTCGCGCCGTTCATCGGCAGCAGCGAACAAAACGTGTGTCAGGGGCTGTAGCGCATGACCCCGCTCATCCCCGCCCTGCTGCTGCTCCAGGCTGCCCCTCCCGAAGAGGCGACACCCCCGGTCGTGCCGCCCGGCGAGGCGCCCGCCGCGCAGGACTGGGAGCAGGACGCGCCTCCTGTCGATCCGCAGATCATCGAGGGCCGCGAGCGCCCGGGCTACACCGCGCCGCTGCCTGACAAGATCGAGCAGAACAACCAAGGCGCCGTGCGCGCGCCGCCTCCGCAGGCCTTCCCGGCCGAACAGGTGCCAATCCCCGATCGCTGGCGGCTCATCCAGAGCCTCGGGTTGGTGAAGGAAAACCTGCTCGATCCCTACAATCAGAACACGCTCAAGGGCGACCGCCCGATCGACCGCGCCAAGGTGCCGTGGCTGCCGATCAAGGAGGACGATTGGTTTTTCGTCGCCAACCTGATCAGCGACACCGTTTACGAGCCGCGCAGTTTCCCGATCCCTGTCGGCGTCCAGACCACCGAGGATCCGGACCGCAACGACGTGTTCGGCAACGCCTTCAGCCAGGTCTTCAGCCAGACCTTCATCGCCGGCTTTGCGCTGCTCAAGGGGTCGACCACCTTCAAGCCGCCGGTCGTCGAATACCGCCTGACGCTGGCCTACAACGTCAACTATGTCGATGTGCCCGAGCGCCGCGTGCTGTTTGTCGAGCCGACGCGGCCCAGCCATCGCCTCGACCATTTCCTCGGGGTGCAGGAGGCTTTCGTCGACTATCACCTCGCGCGGTTCGACAATGACCGGTTCGATTTCATCTCGCTGCGCGCCGGGATCCAGCCCTTCCAGTCGGACTTCCGCGGCTTTCTGTTCAACGACCAGCAGCTTGGCGTGCGGTTGTTCGGGTCGCGCGACAACAACCGCTTCCAGTTCAACCTGGGCGCCTTCTGGCGGCTGGAGAAGGATACCAACTCGGGCCTCAACGATGTGACGCAGGCCCCGCGCGACGATTTCGTGTTCGTCGCCAACGCCTACCGGCAGGATTTCCTGATCCCGGCCCTCACCAGCCAGATCACCGTCGTCTACAACCGCAACCGCGAGTCGGGCGATATCGAGATCGACGACAACGGCTTCCCGGTGCGCCCGGCGCTGCTCGGCACCTTGCGGGGCCGCGAATACGACGCTTTCTACCTCGGCTACAACCTCGATGGCCGCATCGGCCGCGTGAACCTGACGGGGAGCTTCTACTGGGCGCTCGGCAAGGACCGCAACAGCTTCCTCACCGATCGTCCGGCGGACATCAATGCGCAGTTCGCCGCGGTGGAAGCGAGCTATGACCGCGACTGGATGCGCTTCCGGCTCTCGGCCGCCTATGCCAGCGGCGACGAGGACCCCTATGACGACACCGAGGGCGGGTTCGATGCGATTTTCGAGAACCCGGTGTTCGCAGGCGCCGACACCTCCTACTGGATCCGCCAGACCATTCCCTTTGCAGGCGGCGGGCGGGTCATCAGCGTCAATGGCCGCAACGGGCTCCTCAACTCGCTGCGAAGCTCGAAAGAGCAGGGGCAGAGCAATTTCAACAACCCCGGCCTGATGCTGGTCGGCGCGGGCGCGGATTTCGATCTGACGCCCGAGTTCCGGCTGACCGCCAACGCCAACCACCTGTGGTTCGAGAACACCTCGGTGCTCGAGGTGCTGCGCAACGAGGGCTCGATCCCCAAGGAGATCGGCTTCGACCTTTCGGCTTCGGCGATCTGGCGGCCCCATGCCAACCAGAACCTCGTCTTCCGCCTGTCCGCCGCGACCCTGCTGGCGGGCGACGGCTTCCGCGACCTGTTCACTTCCCGCGGGGGTGGAAAGGAATTCGTCTCGATCCTCGCCAACGTGGTGCTGACCTACTGATGCGCGCGCTCACCCAGCCTTTCGCCCGCCACTTCGCGCTGCTTGCCGCCGCCTTCGTGATCGCCGCGACGATGTTCGCAGGCAGCCCGATGGCCTCGGACGAGGAGAAACCGGTCAAGCGCGACTACAGCCTCGTCATCGCGGCCCCCGCGCCGCAGCGGCAATCGGTCGCCGAGATGGACGCCAAATCCGCAGGCTGCCTCACCTGTCACGTCAAGACCGATGCGCCGACGATGCACGTCTCGCCTGCGGTGCGATTGGGCTGCACCGATTGCCATGGCGGCAATGAGGCCGTGCGCGGCAATTCCGAACTGCCGCACGATCACCCCGATTACGTCGCCGCGCGCGATGCCGCGCATGTGCTGCCCAAGTACCCCAATTCCTGGCACTTCCCTTCCTCGGCGAACCCCAAGCGCTCCTACGCGCTGCTCAACAAGGAATCGCCGGAGTTCGTGAAGTTCATCAACCCGTCCGACTACCGCGTCGCGCGCGATGCCTGCGGGGCGTGCCACATCCAGTCGATCGAGAGCGCCGAACGCTCGATCATGGCGACCGGCGCGATGCTGTGGGGCGGGGCGAGCTACAATAACGGCATCCTGCCCTTCAAGAACTACCTCCTTGGCGAGGCCTACACGCGCGAGGGCGATCCGGCGCATATCACGACGCCGGGCGCGGGGCCGGGGGGCAAGCTGTCCGGCGATCAGGTCGCGCGCGGCGTGCTTGCCGAGATGTATCCGCTGCCGACCTGGCACGTGATCCCGCCGGGCGATGTGTTCCGCGTGTTCGAGCGCGGCGGGCGCACGATCAACTCGCAGTTCCCGGAAATCGGCCTGCCCAACCCTTCGGGCTCGATCCAGCGCCTCGACGAGCCCGGGCGGCCCGATTTGAAGCAATCGAACCGCGGCCCGGGCACCGGCCTGCGCGTGGCGATCCCCGCGCTTAACATCCACAAGACCCGCCTCAACGATCCCTTCACCTGGTTCATGGGCACCAACGACCAGCCGGGCGACTACCGCCATTCGGGCTGCGCGAGCTGCCACGTGGTCTATGCCAACGACCGCGAGCCGCGCCATTCGCTGACCTATGCGCAGTTCGGGCGCGACGGGCAGTCGATCACCGCCGATCCCACCATCGCCGAGAAGATCGCACATCTGGCCGGTGCGGATGACGGCCACGGCGGCCACGGCGCGGTCAAGCAGCCGGGCGATGACCACCATGCTGATGCGCTCAGGCAGCAAAGCGGTAGCGCAGACAAGGACTCTGACGGAGCGCTGCGCACGGCCTCGGGCGAGGTCAAGGAAAGCGGCCACCCGCTCCAGCACGTCTTCACCCGCGCGATCCCTACAGCTCAGTGCATGAACTGCCACATGCACCAGCCGAACATCTTCCTGAATTCGTTCCTCGGATACACCATGTGGGACTACGAGAGCGACGCGCCCTTCATGTGGCCCAAGCAGCAGAAGTACCCGACCGCCGAGGAAGTGCGCGCTGTCACCGACCGCAACCCCGAAGGCGCCGCGCCGCGCGGGAACTGGGCCGACCTCGATTTCCTGCGCAATGTCTACGATCTCAACCCGCAGCTGAAGGACACCCAGTTCGCCGACTATCACGGCCACGGCTGGAACTTCCGCGCGATCTTCAAGCGCGACCGCGAGGGCAATCTGCTCGATGCGCAAGGGCAGATCGTCGACCCCGACGATCCGGAGAAGTGGCGCCGCGAGGGCGAGGGCAAGTTCGTGCCTGCCGGCGTCAACCCCGGCAAGGCGGTCCACCTCATGGATATCCATGCCGAGAAGGGCATGCAGTGCGCCGATTGCCACTTCGAGCAGGACAGCCACGGCAATGGCCTGATCTATGGCGAGGTGGCGAACGCGATCGAGATCACCTGCAAGGATTGCCACGGCACGGCCGACGCCTACCCCACCTTGCGCACCAGCGGCCCGGCCGCGCCGCCCGAGGGGCATAACCTCGCCCTGCTGCGCAACCCGGACGGCAAGCGCCGCTTCGAATGGCTCGAGGGTCCGGACGGCAGGCAACGTCTGATCCAGCGCTCGATCGTCGACCCGAACCTCCAGTGGGAGATGAGCCTCGTCAAGGATTCGGTCGATCCCGCCACCCCGACCTTCAACGCCAAGGCCGCGCGCGCCAAGCTCGTCAGCCGTTACGGCGCGGAGACCGGCAATTTCGAATTCGGCACCGGCATCTCCGAGGGCGACCGCGCGCACCGCGAGCCGGAGATGGCCTGCTTCACCTGCCACCTGTCATGGACGACAAGTTGCGGCGGGTGTCACCTGCCGATCGAGGCCAACTGGAAGACCCCCGTCCACCGCTATGAAGGCGGCGAGACGCGCAACTTTGCGACCTACAACCCGCAGGTCGCGCGCGATGAGATGTTCCAGCTCGGCAAGCACATGACCACCAAGGGCAACCAGGTCGCCCCGGTCCGGTCGTCCTCGGCGCTGGTGCTGTCCTCGACCAACATCAACCGCGAGCGGATCTATGTGCAGCAGCCGCCGATCAGCGCGATCGGTTTCTCCAGCCAGGCCTTCGCGCCGCACTTCCCGCACACCGTGCGCCTGACCGAGACCAAGACCTGCACCGATTGCCACTTGTCCGCCAAGGAAGACAACAACGCGATCATGGCGCAGCTGTTCCTGCTGGGCACCAACTACGTCAACTTCGTCGGTCTCAACGCGTGGAGCGGGCTGGAGGGCGGCTTCCAGGCGACGCGGGTGACCGAGTATGACGAGCCCCAGGCGGTGATCGGCTCCTACCTTCACCGCTATGCCTATCCCGATTACTGGGGTCTCCACGTCAACCAGAACGGCCGCGAGCTGAAGAACTGGACACGTGGGCGCACCTTCGATGGGGAGATGTCGGGCGAGACTCACCCGCTCGAACAGTTCCTCAATGTCCACGAAGGCACGCCGGGCCGCGTCGGCTGTCTCCAGCTGCGCGGCGAATACATGTTCGTCGCCGAGGGCAAGGGCGGGTTTGCGGTCTATGACGTCGCCAGCATCGCCAACAAGGGCACTTCCGAGCGGATTCTCAAGGGACCGTTCTCCGCGCTCGGCCACGACACGCAGGTCAAGACCGCCAACGCAACCTGCATGGCGCTCGCCACCAACCAGCCGATCGCGCCGACCCGCAACACCGAAGCGATGCGCGAGGCCAATCAGGAACAGGCCTTCAAGCCGATCTACAATTTTGCCGCAGTGACCGATGCTTCGGAGGGCCTGATCCTCGTCAACGTCAACACGCTGGCCGACGGCGAATTCCGCAACAATAAGCTGCGCCGCCACACCTATGCCGACGGCTCGAACGCATGGAACCCGGGCGGCGTGCTGAACGGCGCGCGGCACATCGTGCTGGCGGGCGAGGTCGCCTATATCACCGCGGCCAAGGGGCTGGTGGTGGTCGACCTCAGCGACCCCGACACACCCAGACTGGCGGCGGTCCGCGAGCTGCGCGATGCGCGGGCGAGCGCGGTGCAGTTCCGCTACCTTTGGGTGACCGACGCCGACGGGGTGAAGCTGTTCGACATCACGAGCCTGCGCAATCCGGTCGCCGTGCCCGAGGCGACCGTGCCGCTGGCCGATGCGCGGCGCACGTATATCGCGCGCACCTATGCCTATGTCGCGGCCAAGGGCGATGGCCTCGTCATCCTCAATGTGACCAACCCGCGCAGTCCCAAGGTCTACCAGAAGGTGACGCTGGACGGGGCGCTGAACGATGCCGAGGACGTGATCGTCGGCACCACCAACGCCTCGCTGTTCGCCTATGTCGCGGACGGGAAGAACGGGGTGAAGGTGCTCCAGCTCACCAGCCCCGAAAGCCAGCGCGGCTTCTACGGTTTCAGCCCGGCGCCCAAGCCCGAACTGGTCGCCTGGGCCAGGACTCCGACGCCGGCGATCGCCATGTCGAAGGGCCTCGACCGCGACCGTGCGGTGGACGAGACCGGCGGGCAGATGGCGGTCTTCGGCCGCTTGGGCTCACGCCCCTTCACCCGCGATGAGATGGAGCGGATGTTCATGACCCGCAGCGGCGTGCCGTGGAAGGTTACGGACGATGTTGACATGAAGCGCTGGGTCGGGCTGGCACCGACAGGAGCGCAGCGGGCGAGCGCGCGGAAGTAAAAACCGGCGCCTCATGCTTGCAGGGAATCGGCCCGCCGCAGGACGGGCCGCAAGGGCGAACGCCCGCCCGCAGGCGCCCGGAGCGAAGCGGAGAAGCAGCGCCGAGGACGTGCCCGCGCAAGGCGGGCACGCAAAAAAGGGAAACCTTACTCGCGCTCGGCGAACATGCCCTCGATCATGCCCTGCAAGGCGGGCGTGAAGCGCGCCAGCACCTGCCAGTCGCCGGCCCGCTCGTAGTGCGAGACGAGGGCCTCGCCGTCCCAGCGGTGGATCGCATAGGTCGGCGGCTCGGTCGTGATGAGCTCGCGCTCGTCGGGCACATGCTGGTCGATCGGCGTCAGGTCCATCGCCACCAGCGGCGCGACCGAGGGGGTGACCCCGAGCGGAATGCCGGCGAAGCTGGTGCTGATCTGGCGGTGGAGATGCCCGCAATGGATCGCCAGCACCTGTGATTGCCCCTCGAGCACCGTGTGCAGCCGGGTGATCCAGTCTTCGCCCGGGGCAGGGTCCATCCAGTCGATTCCGGCGACCACCGGCGGGTGATGCATGAAGATCAGCGTCGGCGTATCGGGCGCCTCGGCCAGCCGCGCGGCAAGCCATGCGGCGCGCGCCTCGCAGAAGGCTCCACCGTGGCGGCCGTCTTCCAGCGTGTCGAGGCAGATGATCCTTAGGCCCAGTCCGGCATCGACGACATAGTGGAGAAAGCCGCCTTCGGCCGGCACGACCTGCGGAAAGGCGCCAAGCAGGCCTTCGCGGCTGTCGTGGTTGCCGACCATCGGCAGGATCGGGATCGGGCAATCGGCGAGCAGTGCGACCGTCTTGGAAAAGCTCTCCGCATCGCCGTGATCGGTGATGTCGCCCGAAAGCACCAGCAGATCGGGGCGGTTGGGCCCTTCGATCAGGCGCTTGAGAGTGGCGCGGAAGCGGGTGAGGTTCAGCTCCTCGGGCTTTTCATCAGGGGCGAATCCGACATGGATGTCGGTCATCTGCGCGATCAGAACCGCCTTGCCCGTCATGAAATCCCCCCGCCGATTGCTATGGTCTAGCCCGTGCGATCTTTGCCGCAACCTTTGATTTTTCAGGCGGCGGCGGCTTGTAGTGCGGGGCGGCAGGCTGGATCAACTTCAGACCCTGCCATTGGCCCGAGGGCACGTGGTAGGCGTGGCACATCGCGCAGTCGCTCGGCACGATCTTGGCGGTCTTGACCGCGCTCGCGCCCAGGTGGCACGTCCGGCAGCTCTTGAGATCGGGCATCAAGAGATCGCTCGCCAGCTTCGAGGTCTCGGCCGCGTGGCAGTCCGAGCACTTCTGCTTGGTGTGCGCAGCGTGGCTGAAATAGCCGCCAGTGAGGAAGCGCTCGGGGAAATTGACCGGCATGAGGTCGGCCTGCCCCGTCGGCCCGCGGGTCGGCAGGTGGCATTCGGTGCACACGCCCCCGGTGGAGAGCGCGTTCGAGATCCCGATATAGGCGCGCACCGGCCGGCCGAAATCGGCGCGGTAGGGCGATGCGCTGCCGATCTGTCCGGGACGCTGGCGGCTGGGTGCGAGTGCGGGGCGCGGGCCCGAGGTGATCCGCGCGAGATCCTCGGCAAGGTTCTTGACGCTGCCGTGGCGCAGTTTCCCGAACCCGCCACCGGCCGTGCGGCCCGAGACCAGGCTGTGGCACGCCTCGCAGGCCTGCTCCATCTCGACCGGCTTGAAGGTCACCTTGTCGGCGGTTGGCGCGTGGCAGTCCTTGCATTCGAGCGGGGCTCCGTATTGCGCGAGGCTCACCGCCATGCGCGCCGCCCCGCCGCGCGGGTTCATGTGGACATCATGCGGGAAGACCAGGCCCGAACGCTCGAGAGGCATGGTCCCGGCGCTCGCCCGCACGGGCTTGGCCGCGCCGAAGCTTGCGAAATAGAGCGGGCGGAACTGCGGGTGATCCTTGCCGAAATCATGCGCATTGGCGAGGTCGGTGTCGGCGAGGCGGGTCTTGAGATCCTTGTGGCAATCGCCGCAGAAGGCCTCGCTCGCCGCCTGGGTGCGCACCGGCCCTTCGTGCTCGGAATGGCAGGCGACGCAGCCCAAGGGGCCTTCCTTGCCGAAACCCTCGGCGATGGACCATTGCAGCGCATCGCCTTGCGAGAGCGGCGGCATGCCCTTGGCAAGACGCGGCTTTTGCGCATGATCGGCGATGTCCTTGTGGCACGACAGGCAGGTCTCGTCCTGGACGCTTTCAAAAGCCGCGACGTGGCAGCTTTCGCAATTGTTCTCGAGGCTGTGGTGCTTCAGCGACAGCTCGCCCGATGACCAGGCGCTGTCCATCAGCACCGCGCCCTCGGTCTTGCCGGTCGGATCGGGCTTGGCGGGGGTGCACAGCAGGTGCGAGGCGATCGGCAGGGCCAGCAGCAGCAGGACGATCGCCGCGGCAAAAATCCAGCTCATCGCGCGCTTGCTGGGCAGCTTGGAGGCGAGCGCAAAGCCGCGCAGCGCGTCCATCTTGCCCTCGTCGGCGATCACCTGGCGGATGGTGATGGCGATATTGCCATCCGCCTCGCGCGTGACAGCGAGCCGCGCCGCGCCCAGCGCGATCTCGCCGCCGGTGCGCGGGTCGATGGTGCCTTCGGTGACCACCCGGCCATCGAGCCCGAAGCCCAATGTGCCGAGCGCCCTGACGCCAAGCGTGCCGTCCGCGGCAAGATCGATGCCGACATGGCGCTGCTCCACCGCAAGGTCGGGCAGGTGGATGTCGTTCTCGGCCGCACGGCCCACGGTGAGGCGCGGCTGGTCGACCACGCGGTCGCGCACGATCTCGCGGCCGGCGGCGGTGAAGTCGATGGTGCGGATCAGGAAAGCCATCGCCGCCCCCTCACCAGTAGTAGAACACGCTGATCACATGCGCGGTAAGCGCGGCGATCAGGGCGATTGTCAGCGGGATGTGGATGAACAGCCAGATCTCCAGCAGCGCGCGGATGCGCAGCGCGCCGCGGATCTGGGCGAGCTGTTCGCGGCGTTTTTCGAGCAGGCTCGCCACCCGCGCCTCGGCCTCGCTGCCGGTGCCCATGCCCGCCAGCGCGCGAGCGGTCTTGCAGCCGGGATAGCTCCCCGTGAGCCGCGCCAGCGCGCTGCCGTAGAACACGTCCTGGCCGAGCGCGGCGATCACCAGATCGGATTCGGCGCGCGCCAGCGGCTGCGCGGCGCTCTCCAACTGGCGGTCGAGCGCGGTCAGCGCGTCGAGCATCTGCGCGCGGGTCATTTCCTTGCGATTGGCGCTGAGGCTCTGCGGCAAGGTCGCATAGACGATCACGCCATAGATGCCGGTCGCGATCACCAGCAGCATCAGGACATAGGCGAGCGTGTGGACGTTCCAGCCGATCTGGAAGCCGGTGTGAAGCGTGCCCACCACGATCAGCGCAAGGCCGAGGTAGACGTGGGCGCTGGTCCACGCTTTGAGGCTCCACACGCCGGGATTGATGCGCCGCTTCCTCACGCCGAGCAGCGAAAGCCACAGGATGAGCCCGAAGCCGATGGTGCCGAGCGTATAGCCGTACCACGTGCCGCCATTGGGGCGCGGGTCCTGGTCGATCATCAGATAGCCCGCGATCGAGGCCGCGCACAGGGCAAGCGCGATCCACAGCCAGCGGAAGCCCTTGTGCTTCAGGAAGCTCACATGGTCGCTGTCGCGCCGCCGCTCGTCCTGGCTGAAACGTCCCGTGCCGCCCGCCTTTGCCCCCGCTTTGGTCGCCATTATTCGACGTCCTCGGTAAGCTTGGCGAAGGTCAGGAACTTGTCGGGGCTGACGCGGATCGCGGCGCCTGTCGGGCAGGCGCGCACGCAGGCAGGGCCCCCGTCGATGCCGGAGCACATGTCGCACTTGATCGCCTGCTTGGCCTTCTGCCCGCCGTCCTTCTCGGCCGCCTTCTTGCGCCAGCTATAGGACGCCTCGCCGGGCCCGGGGCCCGTGCCGAACAGCATCCACTGGAGGAGGCTCGGCTTCTTGGGGGGCTTGGCGTCCATGCGGATCACGCCGTAGGGGCAGTTCCTCTGGCAATTGCCGCAGCCGATGCAGGTCTCGTCGATGAACACCTCGCCGTCGGGCCCGCGCTTGATCGCGTTGGGCGGACAGTCGGCCATGCAGTGCGGGTGTTCGCAGTGGCGGCAGGATGTAGGCACGTGGAGGTGCGCGTAGGTCTTGCCCGCCTCGCGATCCAATCGCGACAGGCCGTCATGGCTGTCGGCGCAGGCTTTCTCGCAATTGTCGCAGCCGATGCACAGCTTCTCGTCGATGAGCAGCACGTCGGTCGCCTCGCCGATGCCGTTGTCGACGAGGAACTGCGCGGTCTGCGAATAGAGATCGACCGCGCCCGAAAACTCGTCCTTGCGGCTTTCGATGAAGGAATTGGTGGCGCGCCGGCCCGACATGTCCTTCAGGGCGCGCTCGCGCAGCGCGGGGTTGCGGTCGAGCAGCGCGAGGAAGCCTTCGCCCGGCAGGCGGATCACCTCGGACTTGATCGCGGCCTTGACGGTCGCGGTGCGCGCCGATCCGTCGATCACCGCCATCTCGCCGAAATAGGAGCCCGCCGGCAGGTAGGAGAGGAACACCGGCTTTTCGCCGATCGCCTTCTCGACGATCATCGAGCCGCGGCGGATGATGAAGATGTCCTTGTCGTCCGCGCCCTCGGTGACGACCACCTCGCCCGCACGCTTTTCCTCGACGCGCGCAGCCTCGACCAGAGGGGCGACATCCTCGCGGGTCAGGCCCGATCCGAACATCTGGAGCAATTGCCGCTCGATCGAGATGCGCTGAATCGCCGTCTTGGCGCTCGGCACCTGCGATTGCAGCTTCAGCGCGGCAAGACGCGAGATCTCGACGACGATGGTGTCCTCTGCCGCGCGGATCGTCGCCCCGCGCCGGCGGCCCGAAATGAGGCCGACCTCGCCGAAGATCGATCCGGCTTCGATGGGAATGGTGATCGAGGGGTCGGCCGGGTTCACTTCCACCGCCACCGAACCGCTGGCGATCCCGAACAGCGATGACCCGGGGGCATTGCGCTCGAAGATCACTTCGCCCGGCGCGAAGAACTTCGCCTCCGAATCGAGCATGAATTCGCGCATTTGCAGCGGGTTCATGCCATTGAGGATCGAGACATTGGCGCGCAGGAATTCGAGCCATTCCTCGGTCGAACGGTTGCCCGGGAGCTTGGCGAACTTGGCGGCGATGATCGGCTCGTCGGCAGGCTTCAATGCGGTGTTGCCGTTGATGAACTCGATGACGTCGTGGCCCTGGTTCATGCAGTGCTTGATCAGCGGGTAGCCCGCCAGCGCGCCGATCACGAAGATGCCGGGCGCGGTCGATTCGAACACCGGCGACAGGCGCGGGAAGGCGCCGCGGTCCTCGCTGGTGAACTCGATCCCGCATTCCTCGACAAAGGCGCGCGGCGGGGCCGAGCCGATGCGGGCGATGATCCGGTCGCAGGGGATGCGAATCTCCCCGTCGCGCGTGGCCAGCGTGATCCAGCCGGGCTCGATCGCCTTGGTCTCGCTTTCGTTCCTGACGGTAAGCTTGCCCGCTTCGTGATCGGCCATCAGCGCGCTGACGTTGGCGGCCTTGGCGGTCGGGAATTCGGTGCCGCGGTTGAGGATCGACACGGTGTTGCGCTGCGCCGGGTCCTCGGCAAGGCCGCGCGCGTTCTCGATGCCTGCGTCCCCGGTGCCGACGATGATGATGTGCTCGTCGACATATTCGGTGGGGTCGTCGAGCTGGTATTGCACATGCGGCAGGTCCGCGCCCGGGCAGCGCATCAGGTTGGGGTTGCCCTGCGTGCCGATGGCAAGGATGACGTTTTCCGCCATCACCGTCTCGCCATTCGTCAGTTCGATGGCATAGGGCGGGGCGTGGCGCTGCAACTCCTTGATATTCTTGGTGCCGTCACGCGCGCGGGTGACGATCTGCTGGATACTCCCGGCAATCGCCTCGCCGGTGCCGCGGATCGCCCTGGCTTCGGCGTGATACTTCACGTTGACCTTGTGGCCCGCGATCTGGTCGTCCCAGATCCCGAGGATCGTCTCGCGCTTGCCCGCGTCGAAATCGATGTCGCTGCGCAGCACCAGATTGCTGGGCGTCGCCATGACGTGCTTGCCCTTCTGGTACTTGTAGATCGTGTCCGACAAGTGGTCGGTCTTTTCGAGCAGCACATGGCTCAAGCCCAGCGCCGCCGCCCGCGCAGCCGCACTGAGCCCTGCCGGGCCCGAACCGATGATTGCGACTTTAAAAATCCCGCTCACCTATCCCCCCCCCCCTCGCGGATAGATCGCCCCCTGTGATGCACAATAACCAAAACCGGCTCCGATGCCAGAGCGAATTGCCCCGTCATGCCCGCAGTGCTAGCGAAGCGGGCATGGGACAGGGCGAAAAGCTGCCTCAGGGCGGATCATCGAAGGCGGGGTGGGTGTTGCTGGGGGCGGCATTGCTGCTCGCGGCAGGCTCGATCGGGTTCAACATCTACCAGGGTTCCGGCGGTGCGGGCGAGCCGGCAGCGGCGGCGAGCGGCGATGCCTCGATCGAGCAACTGCGCGCCGCAGCCGAGGCGTCCACCGACGATGCCGGCCCATGGGGCGATCTGGCCTTCGCCTATTTCAACCAGGGCCAGTATGACGAGGCCGCCGCCGCCTATCGCCGCGCGGTCGCAATCGCGCCGGGCGAGGCGGTGCTGTGGTCGGCACTGGGCGAGACGCTGGTGCTGGCAAGCAAGCGCGAGCCGCTCCCCGCAGAGGCATTGCAGGCCTTCGAAAAGGCGCTGGCTCTCGATGCCGAAGACCCGCGCGCGCGCTATTTCCTCGCCGCCAAGAAGGACCTCGACAAGGACCACGAGGGCGCGATTGCGGCATGGCTCGATCTGCTCGCCGATTCGCCGCAGGGCGCGCCGTGGGAGGCGGATCTGGTGCGCACCATCGAACAGGTCGGGCAGATCAACAAGATCGATGTCGCGCCGCGCATTGCCAAGGCGCAGGAAGGCCGCAAGCCGGCGATGATCGCACCGGGATCGGGCGCGGTGGCGGGCGCCGGCGCCTCGGACAACCTGCGCGGGCCGACCGCGGCCGACGTTGCCGCGGCGGGCGCCATGAAGCCCTCCGAACAGCGCACCATGGCCGAAGGCATGGTCGAACAGCTCGAAGGGCGGCTCGCCAAGGAGCCGGCGAATATCGACGGCTGGATCATGCTGATGCGCAGCCGCATGACACTGGGCGAACCGGCCAAGGCGAAGGCGGCGCTCGATGCGGCGGTCAAGGCCAACCCGGGCGCGGCATCGCGGCTGCGCGAGGCGGCGGCGCAGCTCGGGGTGACCTGAGCGCGGCCCGGCCGGGCGATCAGCGCCAGCTGGTCCGCTTGCGATTCGCCTGCGAAGGCCGCGCCGTTCAGGCCGGATCGGTGAGGTTGGCGATGATCGCCTGCTTCATGGCCGGCGTGACGCCAAGCTCCTTCTCGATGAAGGCGTCGACCGAACCGTGCTTCGCCTCGATCGCGCCGAGCGCCGCCTCGATATAGGCCGGGTCGGAGGCGAGCAGCGGGGCAACCACCTCGCGCGGCAGCCGGGCGAGCGCTGCATAGGGGCCGTCCTTGGGGCCTTGCGAGAGCTTGCCCATGTAATCGACCAGATCGTCCGACAGGGCGTAATCGGCCACCACCGTCTCGCGCGGCACGCCGAGCAGCGTCAGCACCAGCGCCGCAGCCGTGCCGGTGCGGTCCTTGCCGGCCGAACAGTTGAAGGCGAGCGGCACCTTGCCCTCGGCAAGGAAGGCGAACATCTGGCGGAAGGCGGGCGCATGCTGTTCGGGCAGCGCGCGGTAGAAGCCGGTCATCGCCGCGCGCGATTTCTGCGCGCTCGCATCGGGTCCGCCCAGCACCTTCATCAGGTCCCCGGCATCGGCGGCATAGTCGCGCGTCCAGTAGGTGACATCGGCGTTGGCAGCGACATAGGGGTTGGGTTCGGCCTTGCGCTCTTCGCTCGCCCGCAGGTCGCAAACGGTGCGGATGCCGCGCCGGGCGAGTTCGGCCTGGTCCTTCGCCGTCAGGCCCGCAGGGTTCCCGGCGCGGTAGAGCACGTCCCATTTTGTCACCCGGCCATCGGCGGTCATGTAGCCGCCGAGGTCGCGGAAATTGACCCCGCCTTCAAGCGGAAGCACGCGGCGCGGGTCCTTGATTGCGGCCGCATTGGCGGCAACGGGATCGCGGCTGGCGGTGGCCGCAGCGCCGGGTGTGCCGACGTCCTTGCAGCCCGGAAGAAGGGCAAGAGCGGCAAGCGGCAGCAGCAGGGCGGGTGCGCGCATCGTCTATTCCCCCTCTGCCGGCAGCAGCGCGGCCAGCTGTTCACGGGTCAGCACGCTCGCCCCTGCCGGATAGGCATAGCCCGCCTGCATCGGGCTCACCGCGATCGCCTTGCGGTAGACCACGCTTTCATCGTCCATCTGCTCCGGCGTGGGCGCGGCGGTGCCGATGTCGAAGCTCACGCCGGGATAAGGCGGAAGCTCGCCCCCGCGCGATTTGGCCATCATCTGCATCACCGGCGAGGCGCTGGCAGCAATGTTGGCGACAAACCCGACCTTGTAGGCGTTATAGGTGCCGATTTCGGACATCTGCCAGCGCGCGCCATCCAGCCGGTCGGGGAAATTGACGTTGAGCGCGAGGCCGGCGGGCAGCAGCGCGGCCCCTTCGGCGCGGGCGTCGAGATGGGCGAGAAGTTCGACCGAGCGGCGGGCGACCTCATCGGACTGCGGATTGTCGAGGCTCGCCGCTTCGGTCCCCGCCCCGGCGCTCAGCGCAATCGCCGGAATGCCGAGCACGGCTGCCACCTGGGCCGCGCTGACCGTGCCCGATGACAGGATGATCGCGCCCACGTTCTGCCCCTCGTTGGGGCCGGAGAGCACCAGATCGGGCGCCTTGCCCCAGCGCGCCATGGCGACCACCTCGATCCCGTGGAGCAGCGATGCGACCGGGGTGCCGTCGACATAGTGGAAATCGCGGCCCTCGCCGGGCAGGCCCTTGCGGGTCATCGGTCCGGCCCCCGGCGCGCCGGCATCGGCGGCACCGTTGAGGCAGGGCGCCTTCAAGGGCGCGATCGGCCGCGCGATCCCGAGCGCCGCACCTTGCCCCGACTGGTTCTGGCACGGCACCGAGACCACCACGTCGTGCCCCGCCGCCTTCAGCGCCTCGTAGAGCGCAACCACATTGCTGGTGAGGCCATCGTCGTTGGTGAGGACGATGTTGCGCGCCTCGGCAGAGGTGGCGGCGAGCGCAAGACAGGTGGCGGCCGCGAGCAGGGTGGTACGGATTGCCATGCCGGGTCCTCTCGAAAGATCAGAAGTTGAAACGCACGCCGAACAGGTAGCGTTCGCCGATCCGTTCGACTTCCGAAGGCGTCGCGGGCGAGCCTTCGTATGCCACATAGGTCTCGTCGGTGAGGTTGGCGAGATCGGCGAACAGGGTGATGTTCGGCGTGATGGCATAGCGCGCGGTCACATCGAGGTTCTCGAAGCCCTGCCGGAACTCGCCTGCGCCAAGGCCGCCGAGGGTGTCGAGGAAGTCCGAACGCTTCTGGTAGGCGACCCGCAGCGACAGCCCGGCATATTCATAGAACACCGAGGCATTGAGCACGGTGTCCGACAGGCCCTGGAAGTCGAAGGTCTGGAGCGCGCCAGCGGCGTTCCTCGCGTCGAAATCCCCGCCCAGCAGGGTGAGATTGCCCTGCACGCCCAGCCCTGCGAGCGCCCCGGGGAGGAAATCGAACTGGGTCTCGATATTGAATTCGACCCCGTAGAGCTTGCCGCTCTCGCCGTTGAAGGTCGAGCCGAGCAGGTAGTTGGAACGATCGATCTCATTGCTGTCATAAAGGTCCGAGCCGACCCGCTGCTGGCTCTGGTAGAGCACGTCCTCGACCCAGCGGTGGAAGCCCGTGACCGAGGCGATGCCGTTGCTGGCGAAGTAGTATTCGGCCGAGACATCGAGGCCCCAGGTATATTCAGGGGCAAGGAAGGGGTTGCCGCCGTTGATCGTCGCGGCGGTATCGCTGATCGAGGCGCCGACGCGGATCGCGGCATAGGCGGGGCGCGACACGCCGCGCTGGCCGCCGAGGCGCAGCACGAGGTTCTCGGTCGCCTCGTAGCGGATGTTGAGGCTGGGGAAGAGGTCGAAGAAATCCTGCGAGACGGCAAGCGGCGCGGGCGCGGCGCCGACCAGCACCGTGCCGGCGTTCTCGATCTCGTACTGCTCGGCGCGCACCCCGGCGACGATCTGGAGCGGGCCCGAATTCCACTGCGCCATGACGTAGCCGGCGTAGATCCGCTCTTCCTGAGCGTAGAACGAGGTCGGCAGCACGAAGTTGGCCGGGTTGATGTTGGCTCGCGTCAACGCTTCCTGGAGCGAGCGGTTCATCGCCCGCGTGTCGACATAGTTGATGCTCACGCCGAGCGGGAACTGGGTGTCCCAGGTGCGGTCCGTGGCAAAGCCGTTGGTGGTGAAACCTGTCGCGGCGAGCGGCACAACGCCGCCGATGCCGATATTGTTGCCCGAGATGTCGCGCGTCGTTGCATAGAGCCCGCCGCTCACCTTGAGGTCGCCGAGCTGCTTCCAGCCATCGAGCCGCCCCGACCAGGCATCCGAGGTCACGCCCTGGATGATCGGGATGAGCAGGGTGCGCGGCAGGTTCTGCTCGTTGACCGGGATCGACGTGAGTTCGGCCCCGCGCGAGAGGACGCCGGCAGTGTTGACGGTGCGGAACAGGCGCACGACCGGGAAGCGCGCATCGTTGGTGCGGTCATAGTCGACGCTGATACCCCGGATCGAGGACTGGATCAGCGGCAGATCGGTGGTGTTCTCGGTGCGGGTGTAGCCGACGATGCCCTTCAGCCCGCCTTCGTCGGTCTGCCAGTCGAAGCCGGCCGAACCGATGTAGTTCTGGTTGATGTAGAGCCCGTCGTTGTAATTGGTGGTGATCGAGACGTTGTCGAGGCTGCCGGTCAGCAGCCCGCGGGTGCCGCGCGCGGCGGCTTCGCCGATCTCGATCTCGTAGGCGTGGCGTTCCTCGCGGTCGCGGAATTCGGTGAAGATGCCGGTCACGAAGAACTTGAGGTCGTTGCTCAGACGGAACTCGAAGGCGCCGAACAGGCCGTTGTTCTGGCGGGTCAGCTCGTAATTGCGGATGTCGATGTCGATCGGGATGCCGTTGGCGTCATACCCCGCCTCGCGGTTGTCGGTGACCTGTTCGCGCAGGTAGTGCGAGCCGCCGAGCGCAAAGCCGATGCGGTCATTGGTCCACGAGACGCGCAGCGAGCCCGAGCGCTGCTGACCTTCGCCAAGGCTCATCAACCCGTAACCCGCATCGCCGGTAACGCCGAAGCCGGCCTTGCCGTCATCGATCGGCGAGAAGGTCTGGAGGTCGACCAGCGCGGTGATCGCCTCGGCGGTGATGTCGGGGGTGAGGGTCTTGTTGACCACCAGCTGCTGGAGCAGCACCGCAGGCACGGCATCGAAGCGGAAGGCGCGCTCGCCGCCGCCTTCATCGGTGCCGGTCTGGGGCAGGCCGTCGATGCTCACCGAGGTCCAGCGGTTGGGCGCACCGCGCACCTGGATGTAGCGCGCCTGGCCCTGGTCGAGCTGCACCGCGACGCCCGGCAGGCGGGCGAGGGCGGCGGCGACGTTTTCATCGGGGAAGCGTCCGACGGAATCGGCGGTGGCGACATCGACGAGATTGACCGCCTGACGCTTGGTTTCGGTCGCGTTGTCGAGCGAGTCGCGGATCGACCCGGTGACGATGATTTCGTCCCCTTCCTCGGCGGCGGGCTCTGCCGTGGCGGTGTCCTGCGCCTGCAAGGGTGCGGCGATTGCAAAAGCCGCCAGGCCTGCGCCGGCGAGCCAGAAATTGCGCGGGAAACGGGTGGTATCGGTAAACATCGGCAAGCGCCCCCTTGATCGGATTTGGGGCCGCGTTAGAACGCTTGTAAGTAAGCGATATGACAAAGGCCTGGCAGCGGCTTGATGCGTGCCGAGGTGAGCGAAGGTGTTGCCTTTCCATGAGCAAGTCGCAGGAAATTGTCGCAGTACGATCAGATTACCGACGTGAAACTGCCATGAAATCGACAGAATTACGCCTGATTGACGCATTGCTCGACATGTGGGCCGGAATGCCGATCGACCAGATCTCCGCCCGCGCGCTGGTGCACGAGGCGCATTCGGCGCAGGCGGCGATCCATTATCACTTTGGCGATATGGAACGTTTGTATGCGGCCGCATCGGCAGCGGCACTGACCCAGGCAGAGGGGTGGATGGCAGAACGGCTGGCAGCGCTTGCGCCGCTCGCGCAGGTGGCAGTCACGCCCGCCTTGCAGTGCGCGGTCATCAGCGCCACCATCGCCGATTGGGCCGTGTTCCAGCGCCCTCTCGCCATGGCCGCGCGCCATGCGCCGGGGCCGCAATGGGAGCGCAGCCACCGCGCGTTCTGGACCCGGCTCGCCGCTCTGATCGGCCTCGGCGATCATGCCGATACGCTCGCCTGCTACGCGCATGGCGAGGGGGCGCGGCACCTTCTCGTCTGGAATCCGGTGCTCGACCGCGCACTGCTGGAGGAGACCACCGCCGCGCTCGTCACCTGGCTCGCCGCAAGGCGCTTCGGGGACGAGGGCGTGCGCATGGTGCACCGCACGCTGGCCCGCGCCGACTACCGCGAGCCGCTGCATCCGGGCGCGGGCGAGCGTGCGGGAATAGCCGAGGCGGCGGCCCATTTGCTGGCCGCGCAGGGGCACGCAGGGGTAACCTTCCGCGCCGTCGCCGCGCGCGCCGGGGTGACGCTGGGCAAGGTCGTCCACCTCGTCGGCACCAAGAGCCAGTTGCTCGCCCTCGCGCTCCACCGGCTCTACGAGCGCGAGGCGCTGGGGGGCGATCCGGAACAGTTCCAGGCCCAGCGCTTCGCGCCGCAGGCCATGCTCGCGATGGTGCTCGAGGCGGTCCTCGCCGGGAGCCAGCCGGTGCTCGCGGCCTATCACGAGATCGAGCGGGCGATTTACAATGGTGCCGATCATGCCCCGTTGCGCGGTGTGGTGCGGGCGATGGAGGATCCGAGCGGGACCTGGGCGCTCACCCAGCTCATGGGCGGGCAGGTGCCGACCGCCTCGCTGGTTGCGGCCTTCTCGGCGATCCTGAGGGGCATCGGCCACCGCGCCGTCCATGCTGCCGATCCGCCCGAGGCCCTGCGCGCTGCGGCACAGGCTGCGCTGCGCCCGTTCCTCGCGCCCGCATGAAAAAGGGGCCCCGCACCCGGCCGGGTGCGGGGCCCTTTTGGCGGGCCGGTTCCAGGCTTACACCACGCCGAAGGCCAACATCGCGTCGGCGACCTTCTTGAAGCCCGCGATATTCGCGCCCTTCACATAGTCGATGTAGCCGCCGCCCTGGTTGCCGTACTGGATGCAGGAATTGTGGATGCCCGACATGATGTCCTTGAGCATCTGCTGGAGTTCCTCCTCCTTCCACGAACGGCGCTCGGAGTTCTGGCTCATCTCGAGGCCCGAAACCGCAACCCCGCCCGCGTTGCTCGCCTTGCCCGGCGCATAGAGGATCTTGGCGTGCTTGAAGGTGTGCACGCCATCCAGATCGGTCGGCATGTTGGCGCCTTCCGACACTGCCTTGCAGCCGTTGGCAACGAGGGTTTTCGCGTCTTCGCCGAGCAGTTCGTTCTGGGTCGCACAGGGCAGGGCCACGTCGCAGGGCACGCCCCACGGAGTCTTGCCGGCATGGAAGGTCGCGTTCGGGAAGGCCTCGACATATTCTTCGATGCGCCCGCGGCGGTGGGTCTTGTGGGTCTTCACCCAGTAGATCTTTTCCTGATCGATGCCATCGGGATCATGGATGAAGCCGCCCGAATCCGACAGGGTCAGCACCTTGCCGCCCAGCTGCACGATCTTCTCCGCCGCATGGGTCGCAACGTTGCCCGAGCCCGATATGACGGCGGTCTTGCCTTCGAGGTTCTCGCCCTTGGTGGCGAGCATGTTCTCGAGGAAATAGACCGCGCCATAGCCGGTCGCCTCGGTGCGGATCAGCGAGCCGCCCCATTCGAGGCCCTTGCCGGTCAAGACGCCGGTGAAGTTGTTGGTGATGCGCTTGTACTGGCCGAACATGAAGCCGATCTCGCGCCCGCCCACGCCGATGTCGCCCGCCGGCACGTCGATGTCGGCGCCGATGTGGCGGTAAAGCTCGGTCATGAAGGACTGGCAGAAGCGCATGATTTCGCGCACGCTCTTGCCCTTGGGATTGAAGTTCGAGCCGCCCTTGCCGCCGCCCATCGGCAGGCCCGTCAGCGCGTTCTTGAAGGTCTGTTCGAAGGCCAGGAACTTCAGCACCGATTCGGTCACGCTCGGGTGGAAGCGGATCCCGCCCTTGTAGGGGCCGATCGCGTTGTTGTTCTGGACGCGCCAGCCGCGCTGCACGCGGATGTTGCCGGCATCGTCTTCCCAGCACACGCGGAAGCTCACCACGCGGTCGGGCTCGGCGATGCGGCGCAGGATCTGCTGGGAGTGGTATTCCTCCTTATCCTGCATGAATTCAAAGATGTCCTCGGCCACTTCCTGGACCGCCTGGACGAATTCCGGCTGGTAGGGATTGCGCTTCTTCACGCCCTCCATGAAGCCGTTGAGGTCAACGTGATCGGTAACTGCCATGATGTATTCCCCCCATTCGCATTCGACTATAGGCGCCCCTGATGCGCCTCGCTTGTCGATTTGCGGCAGATACATCTTCTCAAATAATGGCACTTCCATGGCAAGCGTGATCGCAAGCGGGCGCTTTCAGATCGCCGAGGAGAACGTGCGCGGGGTAGCGGCGCGGTAGGCGTCGAACAGCGCGGCGATGACGCGGGCATAGGGCAGGCCGTGCGGCGGGATGGCGAGGTGATTGCCGCGCAACTGGGCAAGGCCCTCGTCGGTGAAGGCGGCAAGGCGGCCGGCAACCTGTGCGAGGAGGTCATCGGGCACCACCGCTTCGCCCTGGCACAGCAGCGCTTCGATGAGCGCGCCGCGCCGCTGGTCCTCGGCCGAACGGGCGATGCCGTGGCTTGCCGAAAGCCGCCCGACCTCGCTCAGCTGGCGATAGGTGGCGGTGTGCTTCTCGTTCTGGGCGTGGAGCCCGGGAAAGCCGCTGATCGCGCTCGCCCCCATGCCGATCAGCACCTCGGAGGGGTCATCGGTGAAGCCCTGGAAATTGCGCCGCAGCCGCCCGGCCCGCGCGGCGAGCGCCATGGAATCGTGGGGCAGGGCGAAGTGATCGAAGCCGATCGCCCGATAGCCGCCTGCGGTGAGGATCCGGTGCGCTTCGCCCGCCATCGTGAAACGCGCCGCAGCGCCCGGCAGATCGGCCTCGCGGATCATCGTCTGGCGCGGCACGAGGTGGGGCACGTGGGCATAGCCGAACACCGCGATCCGGTCCGCACCCAGCTTGCGGGTCATCTCGAGACTGTCTTCCAGATCGGCCTCGCTCTGGTGGGGCAGGCCATACATCAGGTCGAAGTTCAGCGAGGTGACGCCGCCCTTCCTCAGCCAGTCGGTGCTGCGGCAGATCATGGTCAGCGATTGCTCGCGCCCGATCGCCTTCTGGCAGTGCGCGGCGAAGGTCTGCACTCCCATGCTCGCCCGGGTGATGCCGGCGCTGGCGAGCACGCCGCTCCATTCGGCGGTGAGGCTGCGCGGATCGAGCTCGATCGACCATTCGGGCGCGGCGAGCGGCAGGTGCGCGTGGAGCGCATCGACCAGGCCGAGGAACTCGCCGGTCAGGATCGCATTGGGGCTGCCTCCGCCAAAGGCGATGCGCCGCACCTTCGTGCCCTGCGGCAACAGGCTGCCGACCGTGGCGATTTCCTGATGGAGCGCGGCCAGATAGGCTGCGACCCGCGCGCGCTTGCCCGAAACCGCGGTGTTGCAGCCGCAGTAGAAGCAGATCGCCTCGCAGAACGGGATATGCAGGTACAGCGAAATGTCGCCCTCTGCCGAGGCGACGGCGCGCTCGATGGTGCCGGGCTCGAGCGGGCCGAAATCGGCCGCGGTGGGGTAGCTGGTGTAGCGCGGCACGGGGGTCGCGAGCAGCGTTGGGTGATAGGTCCACATGAGGCGCTTAAAGCGCTCCCGCCGCAGACCGTCTTTGCGCGAGATCAATTTGCCCGTTTGGGATGTTTTGCCTCGTCCTTTGCCCGGCAGGTGCCCGCGTGGCAGCCCTTGGGGTGGCAGTCGCGGTCGGGCGCGGGCGTGCCGCCGCCGACCGGAATGGTGATTGCGCCGCCGCCACACAGGTGCATCGTCAGCGTCTTGCCGGGCGCAGCGGGGAGCGGACCGATCATCACCGGCAGCAGCGCCCCAAGGCCGAGAGCGAGAAGCTTCATGGCGCGTCCTCCTCGTCGATGAGGATGCGGGCTGCGGCACCGTCCATGTCGTCATATTGCCCGGCGCGCATCGACCACAGGAAGGCGCAAAGGCCGAGCAGGCCCATGCCCAATGCAATGGGGATGAGGAGCGCAAGGCCGGTCATCGTGTCGCTCCTGCCAGCCGCAACGAATTGGCGATCACCACCAGCGAGGATGCCGACATGGCGATGGCCGCGACCAGCGGGGTGACCTGTCCGGTCAGCGCGAGCGGCACGGCGAGCGCGTTGTAGACAATCGAAAAGCCGAAATTCTGGCGCACGATCCGCATCGTTGCCCTGGCCACCCGCACTGCGAGCGCGACCGGCATCAGGCTGTCGCCGATGAACACGGCATCGGCGGCCTGCTGGCTGGCGTCGGAGGCGGTGCCGGGCGCGATCGAGGCGTGGGCGGCGGCGAGCGCGGGGCCATCGTTGAGCCCGTCGCCGACCATCAGCGGGCGGTGCCCCCGTGCCTTGAGGGCTTCGAGTGCGGCGAGTTTTCCGCGCGGATCGGCCTCGGCCTCGGCAGGGATGCCGAGCGCGCGGGCCATCGCCGCGACCGGCGCGGCACGGTCGCCCGAGAGGATGCGGGCCGGCAGGCCCTCCCGCGCGAGCGCGGCGATGGTCGCGGCGGCATCGGCGCGCAGCGGGTCGCTGAAGGGGATCGTCCGGCGGGTCTCGCCGATCCGCAGCATCGTGGCGAGGAGCGCGCCGTCCCCGCCGCCATCGGGCTTTTCGAGCGCCACCGTCACCCCCTGCCAGCGCCCTTCGAGGCCCGTGCCGCCGGTCTCTCGGATATCCGCAACCTCGGCCGGGGTGACGCCCTCGCGCAGGGCCGCAGCGGCAAGGCCGCGGCTCAGCGGATGGCGGCTGGTCTGGGCGAGCGCGAGCGCGATGGCGCGCGCCGCCGGACCCAGCGCGGCGATATCGGCGCGCGGGGTGCCGAGCGTCAGCGTGCCGGTCTTGTCGAGCACCGCGACATCGCATTCGGCAAGGCGCTCCAATGCGCTCCCGTCCTTCACCATCAGCCCCCGCCGCATCAGCGCGCCCGCGGCGACGACCTGTGCGGCCGGCACCGCCAGCCCCATCGCGCAGGGGCAGGTGATGATGAGGACGGCAATCGCGATGGTGATCGAGGCGTGCCAGCCCGCGCCTGCGATCATCCACCCCGCAAAGGCGGCGAGCGCCAGCGCGTGGACCACCGGCGCATATGCCTGCGAGGCGCGGTCGGCGATCCGCACATAGGCCGAGCGCGATTGCCCCGCCTCGTCCATCGCCCGCGCGATCTCGGCCAGCGCAGTGTCCTCGGCCACGCGGGTGAGCCGCACCCGCAATGCCGCGCCAAGGTTGATCGCGCCCGCGTACACCAGCGATCCGGGGGTGACCGGTTCGGGCGCGCTTTCCCCGGTGAGCATGGCATTGTCGATCGCCGAGCGGCCCTCCACCACCTCGCCGTCCGCCGCCAGCGCCTCGCCGGCCGCGACCAGCACCAGCATGCCGGGCGCAAGGTCCCTGGCCGCGACGCGCCGCGCGGTGCCATCGGGGCCGATCACGCTTGCGCTCTTGCCCATCCGCCCGAGCAGCGCGCCGATCCCGGCGCGGGTGCGGGTGCGCATCTCGGCATCGAGCGCGCGACCGGCGAGGAGGAAGAACAGCAGCATCACCGCCGAATCGAAAAAGGCATGCGCCCCGCCGGTCACGGTCTCGTAAAGCGACATGCACGTCGCCAGGATCACGCCGATGGAGATCGGCACGTCCATGTTGGTGCGCCTGTGCTTCAGGGCCATCCATGCGCTGGCAAAGAATGGGCGGCCGGCATAGGCGACCACCGGCAGGGCGATCGCGGCCGAAAGCCAGTGGAACAGCGCCCGCGTCGCCCCCTCGGCGCCCGACCAGACGCTGACCGAGAGCAGCATGATGTTCATCATCCCGAACCCCGCGACCCCCAAGGCGCGGGTCAGGCGGCGACGTTCGGCATCGTCGCTGGCGAGGGGATTGTCCGCCACGGGCTGAGATTCGAAGCCGAGCGCGAGCAGGGCATCTGCGAGCGCCCCCTCATCAAGGCCCGGATCGTGGCTGATCGCGACGCGCTTGGCCGAAAGGTTCGCGCGGGCGGTGGCGATGCCGGGGGTCTTGGCCAGCTCGCGCTCGATCTTGCCGATGCAGCCGGCGCATTTCATGCCCGGCACGGTCAGCCGCGTGGTGACGAGCGGGGTGTGCCCGGCAAGGAGGGGGGAGGGCGCGTTCACCTGAGGTCGGCCTCGCCCGCCCAGGCCTGATTCCCGGCGCGGACCGCGAGGCGTAACCGCCAGCGGCCCGGTGCCAGCGTCTCGTCGGAGAGCCAGCGGCCCTGCCCGGCAGGGGCGAAGGTCAGCGGCGTATCGGCGCGCGTGCCCAGGGGGTGTTCGGCGGTGCCGGTGATGCGCGCGCCGGCCGGCACGGCGAGCGTCTCCACCACCACCCGCCCATCGGCCCGGCGATGCGGCACGGCCTGCCAGCCCAGGGCCTTGGAGGCGGCAGCCTGCTTGAGCCAGCCGTTGTAGTTCTGGCTGGCGACATAGGAATTGTCGACCACCGTGCCGTGGAAGCTCCCGACCGCGATGCTCGCCATCAGCATATTGACCGCGATGACGATGGCAAAGCCGCCGACGAAGATGCCGGCCATGTGCTTGCCGGTGAAGCTGCTGCCTGCGCGGGCCATCAGTCGTCCTCCGGCATCGAGAAGGTGGTGGGAGCAACGTCGCTTTCGTGCTGTTCGTCGCTGCTGGTGAGGCGGAAGGCGAAGGCGAGGCCATCATCATCGCCACGGATGCCCGGCGGCAGCATCACATAGGCGCGCAGCACCTTCGTGGCGTTGGCGGCGACGGTGACGGTCTGGGTCGGGCCCGCGTTCTCGAGGCGGACCGCCTCGGTCCACATCACCGCTCCGGCAGGCAGGCCTTCGAGCGAGACCACCATGGTGCGCGGGCGGGCCTCCATGTTCCTGAGGCGCAGTGTGTAGGCGTTCCTGACCGAGCCGTCCTTCAAGAGCATGAACGGCGGATTGCGATCGGGGGCGACGGTGAGGTCGGTGTGGGTGCGGGTGCCGAGCGCGAACAGCAGGCCGGCGCCGATGGCCGCCCAGACGCCGAAATAGATGAACACGCGCGGCCGCAGCAGGGCCTTCCATGCCGGGCTCGCCGGAGCGCCGGCGCGTTCGGCATCGCATTGTTCGAGCGTTGCATAGTCGATGAGGCCCCGCGCCCGGCCGGTCTCCTTCATCACCCGGTCGCAGGCATCGATGCACAGCCCGCAGGTGATGCAGCCGATCTGCTGCCCATCGCGGATGTCGACCCCGGTCGGACACACCGCCACGCACAGCCGGCAATCGATGCAGTCGCCGTATTTGTCGGGGTTCTTGGCTGCCTTCTTGACGCTGCCGCGCTGTTCGCCGCGCCAGTCCTTGTAGGTGACGATCAGCGACTTCTCGTCGAGCATCGCGGCCTGGATGCGCGGCCAGGGGCACATATAGATGCACACCTGTTCGCGCATGAACCCGCCAAGCCAGAAGGTCGTGCCGGTCAGCACCGCCACGCAGGCATAGGCGATCGGATCGGCGGTCCCGTGCCAGAAATCGTAGGTCAGCGTCGGCGCGTCGGCGAAATACATGATCCACGCGCCACCGGTCCAGAAGGCGATGGCAAGGTAGACGGCCCATTTGGCGAGCCGCCTTAGGGTCTTGGCCGCGCCCCACGGCGCCTTGTCGAGCCGCGCGCGGGCGTTGCGGTCGCCGTCGAAGAAGCGGTCGACATGCTGGAACAGATCGGTCCACACCGTCTGGGGGCAGGCATAGCCGCACCACGCGCGGCCCACGGCGGAGGTGACGAGGAACAGACCGATCCCCGCCATGATGAGGAGGCCCGCCACGAAGTAGAATTCGTGCGGCCAGATCTCGATGTCGAACATGTAGAAGCGGCGGTGCGCCAGATCGACCAGCACCGCCTGGTCGGGGGCATAGGGCCCGCGGTCCCACCGGATCCACGGGGTGGCGTAATAGACCGTGAGGGTGATCGCCATGATCGCCCACTTGAAGCGCCGGAAGGGGCCGTCGATCCGCTTGTTGTGGACCGTGCGCCCGGCCTCGTAGAGGCCCGCGCCCATCAAGCCCGCGCTCTCCTCGAGAGCAGGCGGGGGCGCCTTGGCCCCCTCGGCCCCGAGCGCGCCTGCCCAGTCGCGCCTGGGCTTTTGCGCGTCCGGAACAGGGCGATCGAGTTCGTCGGCTTGCGCCATTTTGCGGTGTCCTACTTGGCGGCGACTTGCGCCGCTTCCGGTTGGGCGGCGGCGGGCGCAGAAGCCTGCCCGCCGCCGCGGGCGTGGACATAGGCGGCGAGCATCTTGATCGTCACCGGATCGAGCCGCCCCTGCCATGCGGGCATCACGCCGTGGCGGGGGGCGAGGATCTGCTTGCCGATCTCGGCCGCGCTGCCGCCGTAGAGCCAGATGGCATCGTTGAGCGCCGGGCCGCCGACCGCGGGCAGCCCCTCGCCGCCCGCGCCGTGGCAGGCCGCGCAATTGTCGGCGAACATCTGCGCGCCGGCCGCACTGGGCTTGGCCTTGCCCGAGAGCGAGAGCACGTGGCCGGCAAGCGCGCTCACCTGCATGGCATCGAAGCTGCCCTGAAAGGCAGGCATGAAGTTGCTGCGCGTCTCGGCCGCGCTGTCCCAGCGGATGCCGTGGGTGAGGGTGTATTCGATGTCGGTGAGAGTGCCGCCCCAGATCCAGTCGTCATCGTTGAGGTTGGGGTAGCCCGGCGATCCCGCCGCGCCCGCGCCGTGGCACTGGACGCAGTTGACCTTGAACGCCGCCGCCCCGCCTGCGACCGCGGCCTGCATCAGCGCGGGATCGGACGGCAGGGCTTCGATCGGGGTTGCGGCGATCTTCGCCACCACCCCGGCCCGCGCGGCATCGGCGGCGCGCAGCTCGGCGGCAAGATCGCCCCTGCTCGACCAGCCCAGCGTGCCCGCCGTCGCCCGGTCGATCAGCGGCCAGGCGGGGTAGAGCACGACGTAGACAGCCGCGAACAGGATCGTCGCGTAGAAGGTGTAGAGCCACCAGCGCGGGAGAGGGGTGTTGAGTTCCTTGATCCCGTCCCATTCATGGCCGACGAATTCGGTGCCGGTGGGCTCGTCAATCCTGTTAGTCATTGTCGTCATCCCTGAAGATCGAGTGCTTGGCATCGGCCACGAAGCGCCGCGCGCCCGGGCGCAAGTGCCACAGGCACAGCATCAGATAGAGCGCGAGGAGCGCGGCGAGGCCGTAGCTGTCGGCCATGTGGCGCAGGAGCGTGTAGAGGGTCATCGCCCGGCCTCCGCCTTGGTCAGCTCTTCCTGCGCGGCCGCACTGTTCACATCGACCAGCGTGCCGAGCATCTGGAGATAGGCGACCAGCGCATCCATCTCGGTCACGCGCGCCGGATCGCCGTCGAAATCGCGGATCTGCGCCTTGGGATAGCGCGCCGCGAGATCGCCCGCTTGCGCCTGGGGATTGGCCTGCGCCTCGAGGTCGGCCTCGGCCCTGGCAAGATCGGCATCGGAGTAGGGCACGCCCACTTGGCGTAGCGCGGCGAGGTTCGCGGCCACATCGGGCACGCGCAGTTCGGTCTCGGCGAGGAACGCGTAGCTCGGCATGATGCTTTCGGGCACCACGCTGCGCGGGGCCTTGAGGTGCTCGACGTGCCAGGCATCCGAATACTTGCCCCCGACCCGCGCCAGATCGGGCCCGGTGCGCTTGCTGCCCCACTGGAAGGGGTGGTCATACATGCTCTCGGCGGCGAGGCTGTAATGGCCGTAGCGTTCGACCTCGTCGCGGAAGGGCCGGATCATCTGGCTGTGGCAGACGTAGCAGCCCTCGCGGATGTAGATGTCGCGACCCGCCTGCTCCAATGGGGTGTAGGGCCGCATCCCGGCGACCTTCTCGATGGTGTTGTCGATCCAGAACAGCGGGGCAATCTCGACGATCCCGCCGATCGTCACCACGCCCAATGTCAGCGCGGCGAGAAGGGTGACGTTGCGTTCGAGCTTCTTGTGGCCCTCGAAGGCTCCGGTGGTGGTTGTGTTCATGGTGTCAGGCTCCCTGTCTGACGATCATTCGGCCGGTTCGGCGGTAAGGGGCGGCAGCGGCCGGTCGGCGGCATCGTCGTGCCGGGTCTCGCCCAGCGGTGCCTCGTCGCGTGAACGGCCGGCGATGGTCATGGCGATGTTGAAGACCATGATGAGCGCGCCGGCGAGGTACATGAGGCCTCCGCCCATGCGCAGGACATACATCGGGTGGAGCGCCGCGACGGTGTCGACGAAGCTGTTCACGAGGTAGCCGTCCGCGCCGTATTCGCGCCACATCAGCCCCTGGGTGATCCCTGCCACCCACATCGAGGAGGCGTAGAACACGATCCCCAGCGTCGCGAGCCAGAAGTGCCAGTTGATCATGCGCAGCGAATAGAGCCGCTCGCGCTGCCACAGGCGGGGGGTGAGATAGTAGATGCAGGCGAAGGTGATCATCCCGTTCCACCCCAGCGCGCCGGAGTGGACATGGCCGATGGTCCAGTCGGTGTAGTGAGAGAGCGAGTTGACGGCCTTGATCGACAGCATCGGCCCCTCGAAGGTGCTCATCCCGTAGAAGGCGAGCGCCAGCACCATCATGCGGATGATCGGATCGGTGCGCACCTTGTCCCACGCGCCGTTCAGGGTCATCAGCCCGTTGATCATCCCGCCCCAGCTGGGCATCCACAGCATCACCGAAAACACCATGCCCAGTGTCTGGGCCCAGTCGGGCAGCGCGGTGTAGTGGAGGTGGTGGGGCCCGGCCCAGATGTAGAGGAAGATCAGCGACCAGAAGTGGATGATCGACAGGCGGTAGGAATAGACGGGCCGCCCGGCCTGCTTGGGCACGAAGTAATACATCATCGCGAGGAAGCCGGCGGTCAGGAAGAAGCCGACCGCATTATGGCCATACCACCACTGGGTCAGCGCATCCTGCACGCCGGCAAAGGCGCTGTAGCTCTTGGTGCCGAGCAGCGAGACCGGCAGCGACAGGTTGTTGACCACGTGCAGCATCGCCACGGTGATGATGAAGGCGAGGTAGAACCAGTTGGCGACATAGATGTGCGGTTCGCGCCGGTTGAGGATCGTGCCGACGAACACCGCGAGATAGGCCAGCCACACCACGGTCAGCCACAGATCGACATACCATTCCGGCTCGGCATATTCCTTGCCCTGGCTGATGCCGAGCAGGTAGCCGGTCGCGGCCAGCACGATGAACAGCTGGTAGCCCCAGAACACGAAGCGCGCGACGCCCGGCAGCGCCAGTGTGGTGCGGCAGGTGCGCTGCACGACATAGAAGCTGGTGGCGAGCAGCGCATTGCCGCCGAAGGCGAAGATCACCGCGCTGGTGTGCAGCGGGCGCAGCCGGCCGAAGTTGAGCCAGGGCTCGATATTGAGCTCGGGAAAGGCCATCTGCGCGGCGATGAACACGCCCGCAAGCAGCCCTGCGATACCCCAGAACATCGTCGCGATCACGCCCCAGCGGATCGGGTCGTCATCATAGCGGCCCGCGCCCGGGGGCATGCGGAAGATGCCCTGTGCCCTCGCCAGCGGATCATAGCTGGTGGCCGTGGCGATAATCAGGATCACCGCCACAAGGCCGACGATCCCCATGTGGATCGCAAAGCCCTTGTCAGGGGTGAGCGCGATGGCAGCGATACTGGCCATGAGGACGCACGCCCACACGCCCAGCCGCTTAACGACTGTTTCCATGTTGATTTATCCCTTCCGTCGGAGCGATCCCTACCGCGCCCGGTTGCCTCGTGTGTTTGACCGAAATCAAAAATGGTTCAGTTTTTCGGCTCCCCGGTGCGGCCCGCGATCCGCGCGAGCGCGCCGACATCGGTGAGCGATACCCCGGAGCGGCCCTCGGTCTCGACCAGCCCGGCCTCGCGCAGCTCGGTGAGCTGGCGACTGACGGTCTCGATCGTCAGGCCGAGCGAATCACCGATGTCGCGGCGGCTCATCGGCAGCGCGAAGGCGCAGGTGCCGGTGGTGCAACCGGCCAGCCGCTCGGCCATCGAGACGAGGAAATCGGCAATCCGCGCCGCGGCCGACTTGTGGCCCAGCTGCATCATCCGCGTGCGGCTGCGGTGCAGCGCCTGAAGGCTGCGCGTCAGCACCGATCGCAGCACGGCGGGATCGCCCTGTGCTGCATCGAGGAACGCGTCCGAGGGGAAGATCACCAGATCGCACGCGGTGAGCGCGACCAGCCGGAAGTCGCCATCCTTCTGGCGCAGCACCGAGACCAGATCGCCTGCAAAGTGGAAGGCGAGCACCTGTCCGCCGGGGGGCGGCGCGGCCAGGTTCGAGGCCGGCGGACGCGCGACGAGCTTGGCCGCGCCGCTTGCCAGCCACACCAGCCGGTCGGACCCGGGGTCGGGCGCGAGCTCCTCGCCGCGGACGAGCGCGGCGGTCCGCCCGAGCGCGCACAGACCGTCGGCCACGCGTCCCTCGCCCGTTCCGGCCGGCAGTGCGGCGCGGAATGCGGCAAGCCCCGGGTCGGGAGCCGGAGAGGATCGGGGCGGGGGGCTGAGTGTCGCCATGATGGATGCCGCAATGGCCGGACTTCCCGCAATGGTCTTTGATTCCGATCAATGAGGCGCGGGCGGGAAGCGGCCTATCCGGCCCCCACAGGCAGCAACCATCCTGGGCCGCGGAGGGCGGCCACTGCTGCCGGTGAGGACATGAAAATGAAGCGAATTCTGATGCTTGGCGGCGCCTTGCTGGCGCTCGCCGCGACGCCTGCCATGGCTGATGACGGCAACGAGAGCGATCGTGCCGGCGATATCCAGATCAAGGTGCTCGGCACCTATGTCGCGCCCGACGGGGCGATCACCGACATCACCGTCAATCTGCCGGGCCTGCCTGCCACGACCCAGACCAAGGCCAACGACAATGTGACGCCCACAATCGCGATCGAATGGTTCGTGACCGACAATGTCTCGATCGAGACCATCGCCGGGATCACCCAGCACGATGTCGATGCGACCGCCGGGCTTGCCGCAGGGGCCGAGCTGGTCTCGGACGCCAAGCTGATCCCGGCCACGGTGACCGCGAAGGTTCACTTCGACCTCGGCGGCGTCAAGCCCTATGTCGGCGCAGGGCCGGCGCTGTTCCTGTGGGTCGGCGATGATCCGGGTGCGGCGACCGTGCCGCTGGGCGTGACCGAGACCAACCTGTCGAATGAACTCGGCCTCGCGCTACAGGCGGGGATCGATGTGCCGGTCGGCGACAAGGGCTTCGGCCTCAGCCTCGATGTGAAGCGCTATTTCATCGACACCACCGCGCGCTGGTACGTTGGCAACACGCTGGCGATCGAGACCGAACACCAGCTCGATCCCTGGGTGATCAGCGCAGGGATCGCCTACCGCTTCTGAGACGAGTCTCGGTTACGAAGACAAAATGGCAATGTTTCACGTGAAACATTGCCATTTTGGTTATCAGTGCCGGAGGGGGCGCTCAGAAATTGTAGCGGGTCGAAATCATCATCCGCCTGAGATCCCCCGTCCGCCCGTCTTCCAGAGAGCGCTCGGCATAGAGCAGTTCGATCCCGATATCGAGCGGGTCGACCGGGGTCCAGATGAGGTTGACGAGCGCGTTCCAGCTCTCGTCGGTGACCTGCCGGGTCGTCAGCATGACCGGGTTATCGGCCTTGAAATAGGAGGCCGCCACGCTCGATCGCAGCCGCGTGCTCCAGCCGTGCTGGTAAGCGGCAAAGCCCGACCAGGTGAAGATCGGATCGAGCTTGCCGGTGGCGGTCACCGCCGCGTCGTTGACGATGTTGAGCCCGATATAGCGCCCGAGGCCATCGCCTGCCGTCGCCATGAAGCGCAGGTCGTCATGCGCACCGACAATGATCTTGCCCGACAGGCTGAGCCCATAGCCCAGCGCGCTGTCGCTGCCCGTCCCGAAATCGTCGTCCGAGACCTTGAGGGTCCGCCCGATCCCCGCCAGCGACAGCGAGCCCCAGGGCTTGGCAAGATTGTAACGCACCACCACATCGGGGATGGTATCATCGCCCGCCATGATCCGCGCCCCGCTGCGGGTGGTGACGGTGGTCTCGGGCTGTTCGAGCGCGATCTGCCAACCGTTCTTGCTGTAGCGGATCATCGGCTGCCGATCGAACACAGTTCCCGGTGTTACGCCAATGAAATCAAGGCTATCCGGCAAAGCGGCGATGTTCTGGAAGGTCGACCATGCCTGACCGAAAAGCCAGTCATCATAGGTGATGAAGGCCTGGCGCAGGCGCGGGACATAGGAATTGGTGGTCCGCTCGTCGCCCCCGTCGGTGACGTTGAAATCCATCTCGATATGCGAATTGAGCGTATGCCCGGCGCCGACATCGGTGGCGGTCTTGAGGATGAAGCGGGTCTGGCGCGCCGAATAGTCGGTGTCATATCCCGAATCCGTGCCTCCCACCGGGATCAGCGCCGGGATCAGGAAGTCGCGCCCGATCGAATTGTCGGGGATCTGCCCGCCGCTGGTCGCCTGCACCAGCGCATCGAGCTTGACGTAGCCGGCATAGCCGACTGTGGTCTTGCCGATGCGGAAGCCCTTGTCTTCCTGGGCTTGGGGCACCGCGATTTGCGCGGCGAGTTCGGCCTGGCGATCCTTGAGATCGCGGGTCGCAGCGAGCAGCGCGGTGCTCTGCTCGCGTACCGCCGCCTGCTCGGCGCGGATCGCCGCATCGCCCTCGGCCTGGCTGGACTGGTCGGCATCGAGCCGCGCGATCAGCCCCTCGACCAGCTTCTCGAGCCGGTCGAGCCGTGCATTGACGCTCTGTTCCTGCGCCAGCGCCGGAGCGGACGTCAGCACGCTTGCTGCCAGCAGTGCCGCGCGCAAGGCACGGGCCATTCCCGATAGGACCATGTGACTTTCCCATCCTCTCTTTTCTCCCGCGAATCTGCGCCCAAGCGCGGGCGGCGGACAGCTAGCGGATGGTCGTAAGACCTTTGTCTGATGGGGCGCGGCGTGTAGCCTGATGTAGAACGGGGTCAGAACAAGGGAGAGTCGAGATGATCCACGCCGTCGAGCGGCCGAAGCCGCACACGCCGACCCATTGCACCCCCGAGGAATACGCCGCGATGTATCGCGCCTCGGTGGAGACACCCGATGCCTTCTGGCTGGAGCAGGCGCAGCGGCTCGACTGGGTGAAGGTGCCGACGCGGGGCGGCGACTGGGCCTATGATCCGGTCGCGATAACGTGGTTCGAGGATGGCGCATTGAACCTGTGCCACAATGCGGTCGACCGGCACCTTGCCGACCACGCCGATCGCACCGCGCTGATCTTCGAGCCCGACGATCCGGCGACCCCTTCGCGCAAGCTCACCTATGGCGAGCTTCATGCCGAGGTCGTGCGCATGGCCAATGCGCTGAAGAAGCTCGGCGTGACGCGGGGCGAGCGGGTGACGATCTACATGCCGATGATCCTCGAAGGGGTGGTCGCGATGCTCGCCTGTGCAAGGCTCGGTGCGGTGCATTCGGTGGTGTTCGGCGGCTTCTCGCCCGAGGCGCTCGCAGGCCGCATCGAGGATTGCGGCAGCCGCTTCGTGGTCACCGCCGATGAAGGCCTGCGCGGCGGCAAGCACGTGTCGCTCAAGGCCAATGTCGACGCGGCCCTGAACCTCGCCGCCCACGCGACCCATGTCGCAGGCGTGCTGGTCATTCCCCACACCGGCGGCGCCATCGCCATGACCCCCGGCCGCGACCACTGGCTTGCCGACCTTGCCAGCGACGATGATTGCCCCTGCGAGGTGATGAACGCGGAAGACCCGCTGTTCATCCTCTACACCTCGGGTTCGACCGGCAAGCCCAAGGGGGTGCTCCACACCACCGGCGGCTACGGCGTGTGGACGGCGACGACCTTCCACTACATCTTCGATTACCAGCCCGGCGAAGTGTTCTGGTGCACCGCCGATATCGGCTGGGTGACGGGGCACAGCTACGTCGTTTACGGCCCGCTGTTCAACGCCGCGACCGCCGTGGTGTTCGAAGGCGTGCCCAATTACCCCGATCACGGGCGCTTCTGGGACGTGGTCGACAAGCACGGCGTCAACATCATCTACACCGCCCCCACCGCGATCCGCGCGCTGATGCGCGAGGGTGATCACCACGTGACGAGCCGCTCGCGCGCGTCGCTGCGGCTGCTCGGGTCGGTCGGCGAGCCGATCAATCCCGAAGCCTGGCGCTGGTATTTCGATGTCGTGGGCGAGGGCCGCTGCCCGGTGATCGACACCTGGTGGCAGACCGAAACCGGCGGCTGCATGATCACCACGCTGCCGGGCGCACACGACATGAAGCCGGGCAGCGCGGGCCTCCCCTTCTTCGGCATCCGTCCGCAACTGGTCGACAACGAGGGCGGCGTTCTGGAAGGCGCGGCCGAGGGCAACCTGTGCATCACGCATAGCTGGCCGGGGCAGGCGCGCACCGTCTACGGCGATCACGAGCGCTTCGTGCAGACCTATTTCA
This sequence comes from Porphyrobacter sp. AAP82, assembly GCF_000331285.1. GTDB lineage: Bacteria > Pseudomonadota > Alphaproteobacteria > Sphingomonadales > Sphingomonadaceae > Erythrobacter. The sequence goes on from NZ_ANFX01000012.1 coordinate 119,401, forward strand.
GCACCTACAAGGCCAAGTATTTCACCGGCGACGGCTGCAAGCGCGACGCGGATGGCTATTACTGGATCACCGGCCGGGTGGATGATGTGATCAACGTCTCGGGCCACCGCATGGGCACGGCCGAGGTCGAGAGCGCGCTGGTGCTCCACCCCAAGGTCGCCGAGGCCGCGGTGGTCGGCTATCCCCACGACATCAAGGGGCAGGGCATCTATTGCTATGTCACCCTCAACGCGGGCGAGGAGGGCACCGATGCGCTGCTCGCCGAATTGAAGGCCCATGTACGCAAGGAGATCGGCCCGATCGCAACCCCGGACGTGATCCACTTCACCGATGGCCTGCCCAAGACCCGCTCGGGCAAGATCATGCGCCGGATCCTGCGCAAGATCGCCGAGAACGAGTTCGGATCGCTGGGCGACACCTCGACCCTCGCCGATCCCTCGCTGGTCGAACGGCTGATCGAGGGCAGGCAGAACCGTTGAGGCGCGCATGACGGGGCGTATCGTCATCGCCGATGACCACCCGCTGTTCCGCAGCGCGCTCGCCCATGCGGTGGGCAAGGTGTGGGAGCGGGCCGCGATCATCGAGGCCAGCACCGCCGCCGAGGCCCGCGCCGCGCTCGAAGCGGGCGAGGCCGAGGCGCTGCTGCTCGACCTGCACATGGCGGATTCCTCGGGGCTCTCGGTGCTGATGGACCTGCGCCAGGATTACCCCGCGCTGCCGATCGTCATCGTCTCGGCTTCGGAAGAGCCGCGCGTGGCGGCCGCGGCGGCGCAGCTGGGGGCGGCAGGGTTCATCCCCAAGTCGGCAAGCCTCGAGGCGATGCGCGAGGGGCTCGCGGCGGTGCAGGGCGGCGACGCGTGGTTCCCCCAAAGCGCCGCCGGCGAGGACAATGACCTCGCCCGCATCGCCAGCCTGACGCCCGCCCAGCGGCGCATTCTGGCGGGCATCCGGCAGGGGTTTTTGAACAAGCAGATTGCCTATGAACTCGCCATATCCGAGGCGACGGTGAAGGCGCATATCACCGCGATCCTGCGGAAGCTCGGCGTCGGCAGCCGCACGCAGGCGGTGCTGCTCGCGGCCAAGCTCGACGTCGATCAGCCGGTCGCCGATCCCGCAAGGGCCTGACCGGCAGCCTCGCGGCCCTCAGCCAGCGCGGTCGCGACGAGGGCGCGCAGGGCGGCAGGGGCGGCGGGCTTGAGCAGGCGGTTCGCGCCCATCCGCGCGGCGGCCGCTTCGGTTTCTGCCGAGGCTTCCGCAGTCAGCAGGATCGCCGGACAGCGCGCGCCCCATCCCTCGCACAGCAGCGCGAAGGCCGCATCGCCGCGTTCGGCATCATCGAGCCGGTAGTCCATGATCGCCGCATCGGGCGCCTGCGGCATGGCGGCGCGTGCTTCAGCGGGACTCGCCGCGGTCGTCACGGACAGCCCCCAGCGGGCGAGCAGCGCAGCGGTGGCGGCGAGCGCGGCGGGATCATTGTCGACCACCAGCACCCGCGCCTCGCCCAGCCCCGACGCCCTGCGCTGCGGCACGATCCGCAGGGCAGGCGCGGCCTCGCGACGCAGCACCGGCAGGGCCAGCGCAAAGCGGCTGCCGCGCCCCGGCGTCGAGGTGGTCTCGACCTCCACCTCCAGCAGCCGGCCCGCGCGCCGGACGATGGCAAGGCCCAATCCCAGCCCCTCGCGGTCGGTCGAGGCACCGCGTTCGAACTCGCCGAAGATACGCTCGATATCCTCAGGCGCGATCCCCCGGCCGGTGTCGTGGATCGCGATCACCGCCTCGCCCCCGCGGCGCCGCACTCCGATCAGGACGCCGCCCCTGGCGGTATAGCGCACCGCGTTGCCGAGGAGGTTGCGCAAGGCGGCAGTCAGCAACGCGCGGTCGGCCATCACCCAGACGCTCGTTCGCGCGCGCTTCAGTCTCAGCCCCTTCGCCTGCGCCTGAAGCGTGAACTCGCGCGCCACATCCTCGAACAGCTGGTCGAGCGCGATCGGTTCGGGCTTGGGCACCACCCCGCCGCTGTCGAGCTTGGAGATTTCCAGCAGGACCCGGATCAGGCGGTCGGCCGCGACGATCGACCCGTCGAGATCGGCGACCAGCCGCTCCAGCGCGGCCTGCCCTTGCACTTCCTCGCCCAGCGCCGAGGCGAACAGGCGCGCCGCGTTGAGGGGCTGGATGAGATCGTGGCTGGCGGCGGCAAGGAAGCGGGTCTTGGACTGCGTCGCCTGCGCCAGCAGCGCGTTCGCCTCGGAAAGCTGGCGGGTGCGCTCGGCAACCTTGCTTTCGAGCGCTTGCTCGGCCCGGCGATCCAGCGTAATGTCGGTGTAGGAGGTGGTGTAGCCGCCGCCCGGCGTGGGCGCCCCGACGATCCTCAGCACGCGGCCATCGTGCTGCACGCGCTCGATGCGGTGCTCGGTGCCCGCGCGCATATAGGCGAGGCGGCGCGCGACCTGCGCGTCGATCTCGGCTCCGGAAAGGTGCCCGCGCGCCAGATTGAAGCGGATCAGATCGGCAATCGGCGTGCCGACGCTGACGAGATGGTCAGGCAGGTCGAAGAGCTGCTGGTAGCGGCTGTTCCACGCCACCAGCCGCATCTCGCTATCGACCAGCGCAATGCCCTGGTCAATGCTCTCGATCGCGGTCTGGAGCAGCTCGGCGGAGAAGGACAGGCGGCGCTGGGTCTCGTCGAACATGGCGACGACCTCGGGCAGCGGGATCGGATCGCCCCCCGCCCAAGACCCCACCAGCATCCGCGCCGAAGAGGTGCCGATCACCCCCGCGATCACCCGCTCGGCCAGCTCCAGCGCCGCCGCGCCTGCCGTATCGCCGTTGCGCAGGCCAAGCGGGGCGAGCGCGGCATCGGCCCGTTCGCGCCCGACGAACTGGGCGAGCAGCGCGCGCACATCGCCCACCCGCTTGGCGGTGGCGTGGCGGGGCAGATCTCCGGGCATCGGCGTGCCCACGAAGGCCGCCGCTTGCGCCTGGTCGAGCAGCGAGGGCCGCACCACTGCCGAGACCAGCCAGTAAAGGGCGGCATTGATCCCGAGGCTGAGGATGACGCCCGAGACCAGCGGGTCGGGGTGGATGCTGACGAGCGGCGCGGTGTCGCTCGCCGCGGGCCAGATGAGGAGCGCGAGCCACAGGACAAAGCCGGTCGCAAGGCCGGTCAGCATTCCGGCGCGGTTGCCGTGCTGGCTCACCATGCCGAGCACGAGGCCCGGCGCGAACTGGGCGGCGGCGGCAAAGGCGAGGGTGCCCATCCCGGCAAGGTTGGTGATCCCGGCAAAGCCGCGGTAGAAGGCATATGCCGCCGCGAGCAGGCCTGCGATGACCACGCGGCGGACCAGCAGCAACCGCCCTGCGATGCGGCTGCGGTCGCCGCGTCCGGCCAGCGCGCGGCGCAGCAGCAGGGGGGCGACAAGGTCGTTGGTGATCATGATCGACAGCGCCACGCAGGCGATCACGATCATGCCGGTCGCCGCCGAAAACCCGCCGAGGAACACCAGCACCGCGAGCCACGGCGCCTCGCGTGCCAAGGGCAGGGCAAGCACGATGGTGTCGGGATCGGTCCCCGCCGGCAGCAGCGCGAGGCCGGCAAGCACAATCGGGACGATCACCGCCGCGGTCGCTGCGAGATAGGCCGGGAACACCCAGCGCATCGCCCGCCCGGCGCGCTCGCCCGGGGCCTCGATGAAGGCCATGTGGAACTGGCGCGGCAGGCACAGGATTGCGGCCGCCGCGATTCCGGTGAGGACCGCAAAGCGCGCGTCGAGCTGGCCGGGTGCCAGCAGCATCGGCCGCGCCGGCAGCGGAGCGCCGCCGCCCGTCGCCAGCCACCACACCGCGAGCGCTGCCACCGCGAGCAGCGCGGCAAGCTTGACCACCGCCTCGAGCGCGATGGTGAGGACCAGCCCGGCATTTTCCCCCGGCCGGTCTGCACGGCGCGAACCGAACAGGATCGCAAACAGCCCCATCAGCGCGGCAACGATCAGCACCAGCTGGTCGGCCGCCACCCGGGTGCGCAGGTCCGGCGCCAACAGCAGCAGGCTCGTGCCCACCGATTGCAGCTGCAACGCCATATAGGGGAGCGTCCCCGCGCTCGCGATCACGGTAACCAGCGCGGCGAGGCTGGCGCTCTTGCCGTAGCGGGCCGATAGGAAGTCGGCGATCGAGGTCGAATGCTGGGCCTTGACCTGCGCGAGGATCTTGCGGACCAGCCCGAAGCCGAGCGTGAAGACGAGGATCGGGCCGAGGTAGATCGCGAGGTAATCGAGCCCCGTCGTGGCCGCGGTGCCCACCCCGCCGAAGAAGGTCCAGCTCGAACAATAGACCGCAAGGCTGAGGCCGTAGATCACGCCGGCGCGGCGTTGGAGCCAGCCACCGGGCGTCTCCTGCCGGTCGCGCCACGCAGCGAGCCAGAACAGCGCCCCCAGATAAAGTGTCGCGGCCGCCAGTGCCGCGCCGAGCATCATCACCTGCGTTCTCCCCCTCGCGACGAAACTACTGCAAGGCCGGGGATAAGCAAAGGGGCCGCGCCCCTGCGGACGCCGCCCCTTCCTTGCGACCCTTGCGGGCTGGTTTTACGCGTCGATGTTGCGGCGGTGTGTTTCGGGCAGGAACACCAGACCCACGACCACGGTGAGGGCGCAGATCCCGATAGGGTACCAGAGGCCGTAGTAGATATCCCCCGTCGCCGCGACCATCGCGAAGGCGGTGGTCGGCAGGAACCCGCCGAACCAGCCGTTGCCGATGTGGTAGGGCAGGCTCATCGCGGTGTAGCGGATGCGGGTCGGGAACAGCTCCACCAGCAGCGCGGCGATCGGGCCGTAGACCATCGTCACCAGCAGCACGAGGTAGGTCAGCACCGCCACGACGAGGCCGGTGTTCATCGCCTCGGGATCGGCCTTGGCGGGGTAGCCGGCGGCGGCGAGCGCGGCCTTCACCTCGCCCTGGAAGGCGTCGATGGCGGCCTTGCGCTGATCGCCTGTGACCTTGGCCGGATCGGGCGCGGTGAAGGTGGCATTGCCGACCCTGACCACGGCGATGGCCCCTGCGGCGGCGTCCACATTGGTATAGCTGACCGCGCTCTTGGCGAGGAACGACTTGGCGATGTCGCAGCTCCTGGCGTCAAACTTGTTCTTGCCGATGGGGTCGAACTGGACCGAGCATTCGGCATTGTCGACGACCACGCTGACGGGGGCCGCGACCTGCGCCCTGGCGAGCGCCGGGTTGGCGGCTTCGGCGAGCAGGTGGAAGGCGGGGAAGTAGGTCACCGCCGCCAGCGCGCAGCCTGCAAGGATGATCTTCTTCCTTCCGATGCGGTCCGACAGCCAGCCGAAGAACACGAAGAACGGTGTGCCGATGGCGAGCGCGACGGCGATCAGGATATTGGTCGTCGCCCCGTCGACGAGCAGCATTTTCTCGAGGAAGAACAGCGCGTAGAACTGGCCGGTGTACCACACCACTGCCTGCCCCGCGACCGCGCCGAGCAGCGCGACGAGCGCCCACTTGCCGTTCTTCCAGTTGCCGAAGGCTTCCGAGATCGGCGCCTTGGAATTGGTGCCTTCCTCCTTCATCTTCTGGAAGACCGGGCTTTCCTGAAGCTGCATGCGGATCCACATCGACACCCCCAGGAGGATCGCCGAGACGAGGAACGGCACGCGCCAGCCCCACTCCTTGAAGGCGTCCTCGCCGATTGCGGTGCGCGTGCCGATCACCACCAGCAGCGCCGCGAACAGGCCGAGGGTGGCGGTGGTCTGGATGAAGCTTGTATAGAGCCCGCGCTTGTTGTCGGGCGCGTGTTCGGCAACATAGGTCGCAGCCCCGCCATATTCGCCGCCCAGCGCCAGACCCTGCATCAGCCGCAGCAGCACCAGCATGATCGGCGCGGCAACGCCGATGCTCGCATAGGAGGGCAGCACGCCGACGGTGAAGGTCGATGCGCCCATCAGGCCCATCGTCACCAGGAAGGTGTATTTGCGCCCGACCAGATCGCCCAGCCGCCCGAACACCAGCGCGCCAAAGGGCCGCACCGCGAACCCGGCCGCAAAGGCCGCCAGCGCGAAGATGAAGCCGGTGGTCTCGTTCACCCCCGAAAAGAACTGCGCCGAGATGATCGTGGCCAGAAGGCCGTAGAGGTAGAAATCGTACCACTCGAACACCGTCCCCAGCGACGAGGCGAGGATGACCCGCTTTTCGGTCCCCGTGGCCTCGTGGTGCTTGGGCAGCGCGCCTTCATATGTCGTTGCCATGCCTGCTCTCCCGCTTGTGCGCCCGGTCCGCAGCAGCAATCATGCCGCAACAGCCGAGGCGTGCAAAGTCGCGCGTAATGCCGCGCGGGGATAGCTAGACCTTGGTCGGATGGGGGCGGAGGGGACGGGCACGAAAAAGCCGCCGGGGCACGAACCCCGGCGGCTTTCGAAAACCCGTGGCGGGAGCCAATCAGCCCTCGCGGGTGCCCGACAGCGGCATCGCGCCGAAAGCGCCGGCATTGACCGAGCCGGTCAGGGTGTCGCCGTCGATGGTCGCTTCGCAATCGAGCGTCATCGGCATGGGGACGACCATGTTCATCTTCCACTTGATGGTGTTGCCTTCGATCGTGCCGCCGGCGATGTCCATCGAGCCGAGGCTGCCGACCAGCGAGCCGCTGAAGGTGTCGCCATCGGGCACCACGGTGAGGGTACCGCTCTGGTCGCCCATCGGGCTCTTGACAGTGGTCTTGTAGGTACCTGCAACGGACATGATCCATCTCCTCCTAAAGGTCCGGACCATCGGTGACCCGGCTCAACTGGCGTCGCTATTTACACCCATGTCAGCGCGCTTCAACCGGTTTCCGGCCGAAGCGCGCCGAGGTCTTCCGCTTTATTCGCCCTCGGGCTCGCGCTGCTCGATCGGCAGGCCGAGCGGTTCGATCTGGGCGCGGACCTTGGCCGCATCGCCGACCACGACCCACACGAACTTGTCGGGGCTGATCGCCGCGCGCGCCGCCGCATCGAGGCTCGCCGTGGTTTGCCCGCGATAGATTGCGGCGAGCTTTTCCTGATAGTCGTCGGCCCGGCCGAACAGCGCGTTCTGCTGGAGCGCGCCGAGCACCGCGGGCGAGGTTTCGAAGGAGCCTGGCAGCGCGCCGATATCGGCCGAAGTGCTGCGCGCAAGCTCGGCATCCGTGACGCCCTTCACGGTCAGGAATTCCCTGGTCTCGCGGATCATCTCGGCAAGGGATTCGCCGGTGCGGTCGGCCTGCACCCCGCCCGAGACGGCGTAAGTCACCGATTTCTCGCGCGGCTGCGCGCCGCCGAACACGCCGTAGCTCCAGCCCTTGGTCTCGCGCAGGTTCATGTTGAGGCGCGCGAGGAAGGTGCCGCCCAGCGCGTTGTTGGCGCTGTTGAAGTTGACGAAGGCCTCCTCGCCCGCCTTGAGCGGGGTGATCTGCGCGCCGACGATCACGCTTTGCGGCGAGTTCGGGCGGTTGACGAGGATGATGCGCCCGCCTTGGCCGACCTGATTGGCGGCGAAGTTCTTGGTGCCCTTGGGTGCCTCGGGTGCCTTCCAGTCGCCGAAGGCAGCATCGAGCGACTTGACGATCTCGGCGAGCGGCTTGTCGGAGATGACGAAGACCTCGCCATTGTCGGGGCGGATCCAGCCGTCCTTGAAGGCGACGAGATCATCGCGGGTGATGCCCGAAACGCTGGCCAGGGTCGGCACGCGGCCATAGGGGCTGTCGGGGCCGTAAAGCTCGGGCGCCATGGTGCGCAGGGCCATCCCCTGGGGCGACTTCATCTGTTGGCGCAGGCCGGTCAAGGTCTGGTTGCGCACGCGCTCGAGATCGGCCGGGTTGAAGGCCGGCTCGCGCATCACCTGGCGCATCAGATCGAGGCTCGGCGCGAGGTTCGCGGTCAGCGCCGAGAGCGTGAAGGTCGAACGGTCATCGCCCCCGCCGACCGAGACATTGGCCCCCAGCCGCTCGCCCGCCTCGGCGATCTGCTGGGCGGTGAGCTTGGCGGTGCCCTCGTCGAACAGCGCCATGGTGAGGTTTTCAAGGCCGCGCTTGCCGGCAGGGTCGGCGGCGTCGCCCGCATTGAAGCTCATCGCCACGTAGGTCGCGGGCACCGCGGTGCGGCGGGCATAGGTGACCTTCATTCCGTTCCTGAGCGTGGCCCGCTCCACCGCCGGGAAATCGAGTTCGGCGACCGACGTCACCGGCGGCTTGGGGCGCTCCACCGAGACCGTGATGGTCTCGGCCGCGCGGTCGCGGGCCGAGGCGTTCCCGCCCGCGGCGGCGACCGAGGCGGCTTCCTCGTAGCTGGCATCGCGCGGGCCGGGTTCAAGCACGATGGTCAGCGCCGGGCGGCTCATCCACCGCGCCATCGCTGCCTTGACGTCGGCCGGGGTGGTGCGGGCGAGGGTGTCAAGCTCGTGCTGGTAGAACGCCGGGTCCCCGGCCAGCACGCCGCCTTCGGCAAGGGTCTGGGCCTTGCCCGAGAAGCCGCCGACCTGTTCCAGCCCGCGGATCGTGCGCGCCATGCTGCTGGTGACCGCGCGGCGCACCTCGTCCTCGGTCGGGCCTTCGGTGATGAGGCGGCTGACGACCGCATCCATCCGGGATTCGAGCGCGGCGATATCGACGCCGGCCTTGGCGGTCGCTTCGACTTCAAGGATGCCGATGCGCTGGAACGTACCGTTGCTGGCCGAGACATTCACGGCGAGCTGTTCGTCGCGCACCAGCACATTGTCGAGCCGGCTCGAGGCGAGCCCGCCGAGGATCGCGGCGCCGACATCGAGCGCGATGCGGTCCTTGCCCGCGATCCCTTCGACCGCCCAGTAGCGGGTCACGCTGGTCGCGGCGACCTGGTCCTTCATGGTCATCCGCACGGGCGCGGCGAGGGTCGGCACATCGGCGGCCGCAGGCACGTTCACCGGCCCGCGCGCGATGGCGCCGAAATACTTCTCGACCAGCGGCCGGGCCTCGGCGGCCGAGACGTCACCGGCAATCACGAGGGTCGCGTTGTTGGGGCCGTACTTGTCGCGGAACCAGGCCTTCACGTCCTCCATCGAGGCCGAATCGAGGTCGGCCATCGAACCGATTGCCTCGTGCTGGTAGGGGTGGCCGTCCGGGAAGAGGGTCTTGAGCACCTCGTAATAGACAAGGCCGCCCGGCTGGTTGTCGCCCTCGCGCTTCTCGTTCTGCACCACGCCGCGCTGGTTATCGAGCTTGCCCTGGGTGATCGCGCCCAGCAGGTAGCCCATGCGGTCGCTCTCCAGCCACAGCGCGCGTTCGAGGGCGGGGCGGGGCACGGTCTGGAAATAGTTGGTGCGGTCGAACCAGGTCGTCCCGTTCTCGTCGGTCGCGCCGATTTCGGCGAGGTACTGGAAGTAGTCCTCGGGCGCATTTTCCGAGCCGTTGAACATCAGGTGTTCGAACAGGTGGGCAAAGCCGGTCTTGCCCTCGGGCTCGTCCTTCGAGCCGACATTGTACCACACCGTGACATTGACGATCGGCGCCTTGCGGTCCTCGTGGACCAGCACGGTGAGGCCGTTCTCGAGCTGGAAGCGCTCGTAGGGTATGGCGATCTGCTTCACCAGCGAGGGCAGGTCGGCGACCGGCTGCGGACCCGCGGGGGCGGCAGGAGCAGCATCAGCGGCGGGCGCGGTGCTTTCGGCGAGCGCGGGGGTCAGCGGCGCGGCCAGCGCAAGGGCGAGCGCGGTGAGGCTGGCGGCAGCAAAACGATGGGTCATGGACGTGGGCTCCGGTAGGGGAACGGGGGGTCTCGGGCGCAGGTCAGCGCGCGTTGGTGACGGTCCTGATGCTGTGGCGGCGGCTGCTGACGCTTGTCAGCAGATCATCGCGCCAGAAGTGGACCGGTTTCAGCCGGTGTTCGACGAACAGCTTCATCTGGTCGGTGTAATGCGGGCTTTCGGGCCGCGTGGTCGCCGCGCCGAAGGGCTGCACCGAACGCGAGCTGACCTTCTGGCCCGGTTGCCATTCGATCCACATGATGAAGCTGTCGCCGTGCTTGAGGCTGAGCCGCCCGTCATCGGCCACGTCCCAGGTGGTGGCGGCGCGCAAGGTGTCCGATCCGCCATCGACAGGCAGGTCCATCTTGCCCTGTCTGAGGCGCACCAGATCGCTCAGCGGCGGGTCGAGCCGGCCGAAGTGCTTCATCAGGTGGTCGCGCGCGGCCTTCAGCTTTTCGGCGACAGCAGGGAAGGGCTTGTTGTTGTAATCGGCGGCCATGAAGTCGCGGATCATCAGCATCGCGATGGCATCGGCCGGGCCCTTGCCGTCCGAGGCGAAGTCCCACGACAGCAGCAGGTCGCGTGGCCGGGCGAGGTCGCCGCCTGCCGGCATCGCTTCCAGCGCCTCGAACAGGCGGGCGACATAGCCGTCGCGTTCGTAGCCGGTGTCGTATTTGATCGCCTCGAGCGCCGCGCGGTCGAGCACGCCCGCCTCGCTCAGCAGCTTGTGGGCGCGGCGCGAGCGGTTGGTCTGCTTCAGCTCGATCCCCAGCGTGGGCGAGAAGGCCTCGGGGTCGAGATCGCTCCCCGCGCCCGCCGCCGTGAAGGGGGTGTTGTTGGAGTTGTAGACCCATCCGCTCGCCGGATTGACGATCCTGGGGACCGCGCTGAACGGCACCGCGCCCTGCCAGATCAGGTCAGAGCGGTTGCCGGGCAGCACAGAGCGCCAGTCGGCCTTCACATTGGCGGGCCGGTTGGGGATCGCCGCATTGTAGAAATAGCCGATCGTGCCGGTCTCGTCGGCATAGATGAAATTGGTCGAAGGGATCGCAAGGCGCGCGAGCTGGCCCTCCCATTCGGCGAAGGTCCGGGCCTTGTTCAGCCGGTAATAGGCATCGAGCTGCTGCAACTGCCCGATCCCGCCATAGCGCACCGCGAAGGCTCCTTTGGCGTTCTTGATGACCGGGCCGTGGACCGAGCGCAGCACCTCCTTGCGCACCGGCAGCACCACCGGGCCCATCCTGACCGGCAGCGTCACCCATTCGCTCTCGAGATCGCGCCACTGGCCATCGAGCTTGTAGCGCATGCCACCCTCGTCGAGCTCGAGCTGGTAGACGTCGATCATGTCGGGGGTGTTGACCGTGTTGGTCCAGCCCAGATGCTCGTTGTGGCCGAGGAAGGGGAAGGGCGAACCCGGGAAATTCGCGCCCGCGAAATGCCAGCCCTCGCCGCTCTCGACCACCAGTTCGTACCACGCCACCCCGCCGCGCAGGGGCTGGTGCGAATTGGATATGAGGGTGGTGGTGCCGCCCGCGCGCCTGGGGGCGACCGCAAAGGCGTTGGAGCCGAGGGCTTCGGCATCCTCGCCCAAGGGGAGAACCAGCGTGCGCGCCTGCCTCGGCGCGGCGGCCTTGGCCTCGGCCGCATCGCCGAGCGGCGGGCGGGGGAAGCCGGGGATGTCGGGGCCGTGCTCGCGGCGCAGCGGTTCGCCTGCCACCAGCGGGCCGATCACACCGTCGAGGCCGAAGAAGAACGGCTGGCGCAGCGCGAAGCCTGCGGCAACGTCGATCCCGGCGACAGGGAAGAGATTGGCGAGCTTGACCTCGCCCGGATGCTCCTCGGCGTACTGGTTGAGCCCTGCGGCATAGGCTTCGAACAGCGCGCGGGTATCGGCCGGGAGCCCCGGATATTCGCGCTCCGCCGTGCCGCGCGCGTCGATCAGGTGGTAGACATAATCGATCTGCGCGCCCTCGGCCCCGGCGATCGCGCCATAGCGGCCCCGCGACATGGCGACCACATCCTGTAGCGTGAAGAAATCATCCTCGGCATGGGCGATGGCGACGCCGTAAGCCGTGTCGGCATCGGTCTTGCCGGTGATGTGCGGCACGCCCCATTCGTCGCGGATGATCTCGGCCGTGTAGATGCGCGCCGCCCCGCCGGCCGAAGCCGCGCTTGCCATCATCGGCTCCCATGTGGCGAGCACCGCCACCGCCAGCACGAGCACCCCCAGCAGCGCAAAACCGCCGCGCTTCACCCAGATCATGACGGATTTCTCTCCCAAATCGCGCGGGGTTCCTCATCGCTTGGGCAAGGGACGAGGTCAAGCACGCGCGCGCCCCCTTGCCATGGGCGCGGAATGAACCCACCTAGTCGGCTAATACACCTCGCCGAGGCTTTTTACGGGGCGGGGCTTGTGTTGCCAATGTGCAACACTATCTGCTGACGGTAACCTTTGGAGGGGTTAGACGATCATGAATCTCGAAAAGTTCACCGACCGCGCCAAGGGCTTTCTGCAAGCCGCGCAAACGGTCGCGATCCGCCTCAATCACCAGCGCATCACTCCGCTGCACATCGCCAAGGCCTTGCTGGAAGACAGCGAGGGGATGGCTGCCGGGCTGATCCAGCGCGCCGGCGGTCAGGCACCGCTGGCGGCGACGGCGGTCGATGCGGGGCTTTCCAGGATCCCGGCGGTGACCGGCGGCGGCGCGCAGGCGACCCCGGGCCTTGATAATGACGCGGTGCGCCTGCTCGATGCTGCCGAACAGCTCGCCGACAAGGCGGGCGACAGCTACGTCACGGTCGAACGGATGCTGACCGCGCTCGCGCTTTCCCCGACCCCGGCGGGCGAGGCGCTGAAGGCGGCGGGCATCACGCCGCAATCGCTCAATACCGCGATCGAGGCCCTGCGCGGCGGCAAGCGCGCGGACAGCGCCGGGGCCGAGAGCACCTATGATGCGATGCAGAAATTCGCCCGCGACCTCACCCAGGCCGCGCGCGACGGCAAGCTCGATCCCGTCATCGGCCGTGACGAGGAAATCCGCCGCACCATCCAGATCCTCGCGCGGCGCACCAAGAACAACCCCGCACTGATCGGCGAACCCGGCACCGGCAAGACCGCGATTGCCGAAGGCCTTGCGCTGCGCATCGCCAATGGCGACGTGCCCGATAGCCTCAAGGGCCGCACCCTGATGAGCCTCGACATGGGGTCGCTGATCGCGGGCGCGAAGTATCGCGGCGAGTTCGAGGAGCGGCTGAAGTCGGTGCTCGACGAGGTCAAGCACGCCGAGGGCCAGATCATCCTGTTCATCGATGAAATGCACACGCTGATCGGGGCGGGGGCGAGCGAGGGTTCGATGGATGCCTCCAACCTGCTGAAGCCGGCCCTGTCGCGCGGGGAACTCCACTGCATCGGCGCGACCACGCTCGACGAATATCAGAAATATGTCGAAAAGGACCCCGCGCTCCAGCGGCGCTTCCAGCCGGTGTTCATCCAGGAACCGAGCGTCGAGGACACGATCTCGATCCTGCGCGGCATCAAGGACAAGTATGAACTCCACCACGGGGTGCGGATCACCGACGGCGCGATCGTCGCCGCGGCGAAGCTCTCCGACCGCTACATCCAGAACCGCTTCCTGCCCGACAAGGCGATCGACCTGATGGACGAGGCGGCGAGCCGCATCCGCATGGAGGTGGAGAGCAAGCCCGAGGAAATCGAGGCGCTCGACCGGCGCATCATCCAGTTGAAGATCGAGGAAAGCGCTCTCAGCAAGGAGACCGACGCGAATTCGAAGGACCGCCTTGTCGCCTTGCGCGAGGAGCTGGCGAACCTTGAACAGCAATCGGCCGAACTCACCACCCGCTGGCAGAACGAGCGCGACAAGATCGAGGCCGAAGGGCGGATCAAGGAGCAGCTCGATGCGGCGCGGCTGGAGCTCGAGCAGGCCCAGCGCGAAGGCGATCTCGCCAAGGCCGGGGAGCTGTCCTACGGGCGCATCCCGCAGCTCGAAAAGCAGCTCGCCGAAGCGCAGGGCCAGGCCGCCAACGCCATGCTGCGCGAGGAGGTGACCGAGGAGGACATCGCCGGGGTGGTCAGCCGCTGGACGGGCGTGCCGGTCGACAAGATGATGGAGGGCGAGCGCGAGAAGCTGCTGGCGATGGAGAGCATCCTCGGCAAGCGGGTGATCGGCCAGTCGCAGGCCATCGAGGCGGTCTCCAAGGCTGTCCGCCGCGCGCGCGCCGGTTTGCAGGATCCGGGCCGGCCCTTGGGCTCCTTCCTGTTCCTCGGGCCCACGGGCGTCGGCAAGACCGAGCTGACCAAGGCGCTCGCGGGCTTCCTGTTCGACGACGACAGCGCGATGGTGCGCATCGACATGAGCGAATTCATGGAGAAGCACGCCGTCGCCCGCCTGATCGGCGCGCCTCCGGGCTATGTCGGCTATGAAGAGGGCGGGGTGCTGACCGAGGCCGTGCGCCGCCGCCCCTACCAGGTCGTGCTGTTCGACGAGGTCGAGAAGGCGCACCAGGATGTCTTCAACGTGCTGCTCCAGGTGCTCGACGACGGGCGCCTTACCGACGGGCAGGGCCGCGTGGTCGACTTTGCCAACACGCTGATCATCCTCACCTCGAACCTCGGCAGCCAGTATCTCGCCAACCTGCCCGATGGCGCGGCGGTCGAGACGGTCGAGAAGGATGTGATGGACGTGGTGCGCGGGCATTTCCGGCCTGAGTTCCTGAACCGTCTGGACGAGATCATTCTCTTCCACCGGCTCGGGCAGGAACACATGGCGCCGATCGTCACCATTCAGGTGGGGCGCGTCCAGAAGCTGCTCGCCGACCGCAAGATCACGCTCGATCTCACCGATGCGGCGCTGCGCTGGCTGGGCCGCGTGGGCTATGATCCGGTTTACGGCGCGCGGCCCCTGAAGCGCGCGGTGCAGCGCTATTTGCAGGACCCGCTCGCCGAGATGCTGCTCGAGGGGCGGCTGCCCGATGGCAGCACGCTCAGGATCGACGAGGGTGACGGCGCTTTGGCGATGACCGTCGCGTGACGCGGGCGCACGCCGCCTTCGCCCTGTTCCTCTCGCCGCCAGATTGGCTATAGGTGTCGGTCACGGACAGATCCGGGAGAGCGACAATGGCGAATTGGACAAAGGCGGCCGCAGTGCTGGCGGCAGTGGCGACAGTGACGGCAGCGGTGCCGGCGGCGGCGCAGAAGAAGGAAGCGCCTCCGCTGCCCGAGGTCTTCGCCAAGGTTCTCGATTGCCGCGCAATCGCCGATCCGGCGCAGCGCCTCGCGTGCTTCGATGCCGCCGTGCCCGCTCTTGCCGAGGCGCAGGAGAGCAAGGAACTGCGCGTCGTCAGCCGCGAGGACGTGAACCGCACCCGCCGCGGCCTGTTCGGCTTCGTCGGCTCGGGCTTCGGCATCTTCGGCGATGACGAGGACGAGGCCGAGAAGGAAGAGATCAAGGAAATCACCGCGGTGATCAAGGCGGTCTCGGGATCGGCGGGAACCTACGTCTTCACGCTCGATGACGGGTCGGTGTGGGCGCAGTCGGACGAAACCTACCTCAAGAAGCCGCAAGCCGGAAAGTCGATCACCATCCGCCGCGCCGCGCTCGGCAGCTTCATGGCGAGCGTCGAGGGCGGGCTCGGCTTCAGGATCAGGCGCCGGAACTGATCCGGCCCTATCCGCGTGACGACCGGCGCAAGCGTCCTGTCCTCGATCCATGCGAGGCTGCAATCGGGCGATGTCGCGGGCGCGGCCCGGGCGATCGCCGATGTCGTGCGCGCCGAACCGGCCAACGGCGCGGCCTGGCAGCTGGCGGGCATCATCCGGCGCCGCGCCAAGGATGCCGCCGGCGCGGTCGAAGCCTTCGGCCGCGCGCTTGCCGCAGGGGTGCGCAGCGCCGAGGTCTACAACAGCCTCGCCCTCTCGCTCGAGGATCTGGGCAGGGCGGAGGAGGCGGCAGCGGCCTATGAACAGGCCTTTGCCTGCGATCCGGCCTACCTGCCGGCGCGGATCAATGCTGCCAGGCTTGCAGCAGCTCAGGGCGATCTGGCGGGGGCGGAGGCGGCGCTGCGCGCGGTGCTTGCCGAGCAGCCCGGCGCGGTCACTGTCAGCAACGCGCTCGGCGCGCTTTATGCCGAGGCGGGCGAACCGGGCAAGGCGGCGGCGCAATACCGCCAGTCGATCGCGGCCGTCCCCGGCAACCTCGCCGCCACGATCCGGCTCGGCCTGGCGCTGCGCGAGGATGGCCGCGCCGAGGAGGCGCTCGCCCATTTCCGCGCGCTCGCGGGGCGCTTCCCGCGCGCGCCCGAATTCGCCGATGCGATGGCCGGCGCGCTGATCGAATGCGGCCACGTCGCCGAGGCCGAAGCCCTGCTCGAGAGGACGGTGGAACAGTCCCCCGACTACTTCCCCGCGCATCGCGGGCTCGCCCGGCTCGCCCATGAGTATGGCACCGGCAAGGATCCCTACCGCAGCTATCGCGCGCTGGCGGAGCGCTGGCCGGGCGAGGCGGCGATCTGGCATAGCTGGACCGGGCTGATGCTCGACCGGCGCGATTATGCCGGGGTGCTGGGGGCGGTGGCGGGCGCGCGCCGTGCGCTGGGCGGACTTCCTGAGCTCGACCTCTACGAGGCGATAGCGCGCAGCGAGCAGGGCGAGGGCACGGCTGCCGAAGCGCTGTTCGCGCGCGCCGCGCCGCGGCTCGGGGGCACGGTGCTGGTGCCGCGCGCCCGCAATGCGCTGCGCCGGGGCGAACCGGCGCAGGCCGAGGCGCTCGCGGCCGAAGCGACGCGGGCCGATCCCGCCGACCGCTTCGCCTGGGCCTATCGCGGCCTGGCCTGGCGGCTGCTCGACGACCCGCGCGAATTCTGGCTCCACGATTACGACCGGCATGTCGAACAGCGTGCGGTGGCCTACCTGTCGGACCCGGGCGCGCTCGACGAACTGCGCGAGACGCTGCGGGGGCTGCACCGCGCGCAGGCTCACCCTTCCGAACAGAGCCTGCGCGGGGGCACGCAGACCGAGGGCAATCTCTTCAACCGCTCCGATCCGGTGCTGCGCCGTCTGCGCGAGGCGATCCGCGAGCAGGTGGCGGCCTATCTTGCCCGCTTCGATGGGGCAGCCGATCACCCCTGCGCCGGCTATGCCGGCGCGCGCTTCGGCTTCGAGGGGTCATGGTCGGTGCGGCTGATGGGGGAGGGCTTCCACATTGCCCATATCCACCCCGCAGGCGCGATCAGTTCGGCGCTGCATGTCAGCGTGCCGCCGCTCGGCGCCGAGGACGGGCGCGATGCGGGCGCGCTGGTGCTGGGCGAACCGCCGGCCGAGCTTGGCCTTGGCCTGGGCCCGCGGCGCGTGGTGACCCCGATCGAGGGCGCGCTGGTGCTGTTCCCGTCATCGATGTGGCATGGCACCAAGCCTTTCAGGCTGCATGCCGAGCGCATGACGGTGGCCTTCGATGTGGCGGTGAGGCGCTGAGGCGCTGACTGCCTGGCGCCCCGGGCGGGGCGCTCATTTCCCGACGGCACAAAAGAAAAGGGCGGCTGGCCGAAGCCAACCGCCCTTCCCCCGTTGCTTGTTCAGCCGTCGCTTAGAACGTGACGGTCGCCTGGACGGTGAAGGTCCGGCCGAGGATCAGCGGCGAGAAGAACGACACGTTGGTGTTCGCCTGCTCGAAGGTGCCGGTCGCGGTCTGTTCCGGATATTCGTCCAGCACGTTGTTGATGATGCCGGTGAGCGAGAACTTGTCGCTGACGTCGTAACGCAGCGAAAGGTCGACCACATGCAGGTCAGGCACGCGCGGCGTGAAGAAGCCGGCGTCGGCTTCGTTACCGAACAGGTTGCCCGACTGGTCACCACCGCTCTTGTAGACCCAGCGGACCTGGCCGCTGAAGCGCTCCTGACGGTAGAGGACCTGGAGGGTCGAGGCCCATTCCGAGGTGATCGCGCCGAGACCCGCGTCAGCGGTGTCGACGAACTCGGTGCCCGCAACATTGTACGAGTCGACCCAGGTCAGCAGTTCCTGAATGCTCAGGTTGCCTGCGAACAGCGGGAACGACCAGTTCAGACCAAGGTCGATACCCGAGGTCTTGAGGTCGGTGTCGCCGTTCACCAGCGTGGTGTTGACCGAGATCACCTGGCCATCGACCGCGCTACGCACGATACGGTCGCAGGCCGTGAGGAGCTGCTGACCGTAGCACTGGTTAAGGAAGAACTGCGCGCCCTGACCGGCAATACGGTTCGACAGGGTGATGTCGTAGTAGTCGACGGTCAGCGAGAAGTTGCCGATCGGGAAATCGCTGGGAGCGATCACCGCACCGACGGTGAAGGTTTCGGCCTGTTCTTCCGACAGGTTCGGGTTGCCGAAGGCGAAGGCCTGAACCTGCGAGTTGTTCTGGGCGAAGCCCGTCACCAGGGTCGGGTTGGCACCGTAGCGGGTGAACTGCGCCTGGCAGAACGCGGTGTTGCGCGAACCGTTGATCTGGTTGCAGGGATCGCTGTAGCCCGGGAAGCCCTGGTCACCGTTCTGGAACAGTTCGAACACCGAAGGCGCACGCGCCGCCTTGTTGTAGGTCCCGCGGAAACGGATCAGCTCGATCGGAGCGAATTCGACGGCGAACTTGTAGTTGAACAGGTTGCCGACCGACGAGTAGTCCGAATAGCGCGCACCGGCTTCGACGGCGAGGAGGTCGGGGAAGCCGTCACCGCCGAGCAGCGGGAGACGGATTTCGCCGTAGACTTCCTTGACGTTGATCGAACCGGCAATCGGCTGCTGTGCGTTGAAGCCGATGATTTCACCGCGCTTCTTGGCATCGTCGGGCACCGAGGTACCGGTGTCCTTGCGGTATTCCGCACCGACCGCGATCCCGGCCGGACCGCCGGGCAGTTCGAACAGCGTGCCGGTCAGGTTGACGGCGGCACGGATCTGCTCGAATTCCGAGAAGTCGTAGGTGTCGGTCTGGAGGAACTTCACCATCGTCGGGGTGAGGGTGTCACGACCGAAGATGTCGATGGGGACGCAGCCCGGGAGGATGCCGGGGCCGTTCAGAACGCCCGAGGCATTGCGGCAGCCGCGCAGACCCTGGTTGGCCGCAACGCTGTTGATGTTGCCGACCGAGTAGGTGTCGAAATCGGTGCGGCCGTAGCTCGCCACCGCGCTCACGTTCCAGTCCTTGGACAGTTCGTGGTTGAGGATGGCGCGCAGCTGGACCTGCTGCGATTCGTTGGTGCCGATACGCGGACCGGTTTCACCGAAGCGACGGTTGAACGAGAAGTCCGCAGTCGGGTTCGGACGGGTGGCGAGAGCCGCGGCGAGGTCCGCCGGGATCAGCGGCGAGGTCACCGGAATGACGAAGCCGGTGCCGCCCGCAGCCGGGGTCGGCGCGAGGTTCACGACCGAGGTGGTCTTGGCGTAGCTGGCGAACAGCTTGGCCGAGGTCTTGTCCGAGAACTCGTAGCTGCCGATCGTCGAGATGTTCAGACGGTCGAACGGAATCAGAAGGTAGTTCTGATCCGCGAAGCTGTAACGCGACGAGTTGCCGACCGGGATCTGGCAGCGGCCGCCGGTGCTGCTGGGACGCAGGTTGCCGTTGGCATCGAACGACAGGCTGCCGCCGTTGACGGTGGTGCCGGCGGTGGCCGGGTTACAGTCGTTGTCGAAGTTGGTGAAGTTGGTGCCAACGCCCGGGGTGGTCGACAGGTTGCGGAACGGGTTGTTCGCGTTGTTGACCACGGTGCCGAAGGGGTTGGTGCCCGAACCGCCGGCGAAGATCACCGCGCCGCTGGCGCCGAGATCGGCCGGATCGTCGATCACGCGCAGCACGCCGTCGACCACGCCGAGCGCGCCCGAGGTGCGCGAGTAGTCGTAACGGCCCTGGCCGACCGGATCACGGTCGTAGTACTGCACGGCGACCGCGATGTTGCCGCGGCCTTCGTCGAAGTTGCCGCCGAACACGCCCTGGACCGCGAAGTTGTAGCCCGTGCCATCCTGCGAGATTTCGTTCTGCGCGGTCAGCTCGAGACCTTCGTAGTCGTCCTTGAGCACGAAGTTGATGACGCCGGCGATGGCGTCCGAACCGTACACCGCGGTCGCACCGCCGGTCACGACGTCGACGCGCTTGATGAGCGCGGTCGGGATCTGCGAGATGTCGATCGCACCGGTGGTCGAGGACGGAGCGATACGCTCGCCGTCAACCAGGATCAGGGTGCGGTTCGGGCCGAGGCCGCGCAGGTCGAGGGTCGCGAAGGCTTCACCGCCCGAGTTGTTCGACGTGCGGTTGTTGCCCGGGATGACCTGGGGCAGATCGTTGATCAGCTCTTCCAGGGTCAGGGTGCCGGTGAGGCTGATGGTCTCGCCGGTAACCGAGGCAACCGGGCTCGCCGATTCGAGGTCCGGACGCGCGATGCGCGAACCGGTCACCAGGATGGCGCCGGTGTCTTCGGCGGCCTCTTCGGATTCGGTCTGGTCCTGCGCGAAGGCAGGGACGGCGGCGAGCATCAGACCGAGCGCGATCGGTGCAGTGCCAGCCTTCAGGATCGAAGTCTTTCTCATGTGTGGTTCAGTCCCCTGTCCGTCCGGCGGGTGGCCGGAGCAAAGTGGTGTATAGATCGCACGTGAACGGGCCGCTCGAACGGCCTTCGCCCCTGCGTCTGGGACCGAAATGCTCCATCAGCCGCAATTCTCGCAAACGAAAACGCTCTTATCCGCCCCGTTTGACGAAATTCTGTGTCAATGTTGCAACACCGCGACACTGCGGATTTGCTAGGAGGGTTTGCGGCCCGCTTGACCTGCCCCGCCCGGGTGCTAACGTTTACGCAAACGGAAGGCGTTTTCGGGAGAGATCATGAGCACTGCATATATTGTCGAAGCCGTCCGCACTGCGGGCGGTCGCCGCGGCGGGCGTCTGGCCGGCGTGCACCCGGTCGATCTGCTGGCCAGGTCGCTCGATGCGATCGTCGAGCGCGCGGGGATCGACCCCAAGGCGATCGACGATGTGGTGACCGGCTGCGTCAGCCAGGCGGGCGAACAGGCGCTCCAGGTGGGCCGCATGGGCGTGCTCGCCAGCCAGCTGCTCCCGCAGTCGACCCCGGCCGTCACCATCGACCGCCAGTGCGGCTCCAGCCAGCAGGCGATCCAGTTTGCAGCCCAGGCGGTGATGAGCGGCACGCAGGACGTGGTGATCGCCAGCGGCGTCGAGAGCATGACCCGCGTGCCGATGGGATCGAATGTCACGCTGCACATGAAGGAAGGGCTGCTCCAGAAGGCGGCCGGCCTCGAAGAGAAGTTCCCCGGCATCAATTTCAGCCAGTTCATGGGCGCCGAGATGATCGTCAAGAAGCACGGCTTCACCAAGGACGATCTCGACCGGTTCGCCTACGACAGCCACCGCAAGGCGATTGCAGCGACTGAGGCCGGCGCTTTCGAGCGCGAGATCGTGCCGGTCGCCATCCAGACGCCGGACGGTGCGGCCTTGCACACCGTCGATGAAGGCATCCGCTTCGACGCCAGTCTTGAAGGGATCGCCGGGGTCAAGCTGCTCTCGCCCGACGGCGCAATCACCGCCGCCTCCTCGAGCCAGATCTGCGACGGCTCCTCGGCGGTGCTGGTGGTGAGCGAGGCGGCATTGAAGGCCCACGGCCTCACCCCGCTTGCGCGCATCCACAACCTCACCGTCACCGCGGGCGATCCGGTGATCATGCTCGAAGAGCCGCTGTTCGCCACCGACCGCGCGCTGCAACGTGCCGGCCTCGGCATCGACGATATCGACCTGTTCGAGGTCAACGAGGCCTTCGCCTCGGTCCCGCTGGCCTGGCTCAAGCACACCGGCGCGGACCCCGAACGCCTCAACGTCAACGGCGGCGCGATCGCCTTGGGCCACCCGCTCGGCGCGAGCGGCACCAAGCTGATGGCGACCCTCGTCCACGCCCTGCGCGCGCGCCGCAAGAAATACGGCCTGCAAACGATGTGCGAAGGCGGCGGCGTCGCCAACGTCACCATCATCGAGGCTTTGTGACGCGTTTTTCGCCAGAGCTCCGCGCGCGAAAAGGCTTCGCTCAAACGCCGCGCGGGCTTAACTGATCCCCCCTGCCTGAGAGGAAGAACCATGGAAGTTTCAGCCAATACCCCCGCGGTCGTGACCGGCGGGGCCTCGGGCCTTGGCGCCGCCACCGCGCGCGCGCTTGCCGCCAAGGGCGCGAAGGTCGCGATCTTCGACATGAACGCCGAAAAGGGCGAAGCGCTCGCCGCGGAAATCGGCGGCGTGTTCTGCCTGGTCAACGTGACCAAGGACGAGGACGTCGACGCCGGCTTCGCCAAGGCGCGTGCGGCCCACGGGCAGGAGCGCATCCTTGTGAACTGCGCAGGCATCGGCAACGCGATCAAGACCGCCAGCCGCAGCAAGGAAGACGGCTCGATCAAGCACTTTCCCATCAGCGCCTTCGACTTCGTCATCCAGGTCAATCTGATCGGCACCTTCCGCTGCATCGCCAAGTCGGCGGCCGGCATGCTGACCCTCGATCCGCTCGACGAATTCGGCGAGCGCGGGGCGATCGTCAACACCGCGAGCGTCGCGGGCGAGGACGGCCAGATCGGCCAGGCGGCCTATTCGGCCTCGAAGGCGGGCGTGATCGGCATGACCCTGCCCATCGCGCGCGACCTGATGAACGAGGGCATCCGCGTCAACACCATCCTGCCGGGCATCTTCGACACCCCGCTGCTCGCCGCCGCGCCGCAGAACGTGCGCGATGCGCTCGCCGCATCGGTGCCGTTCCCCAAGCGCCTCGGCATCCCCACCGAATATGCCAAGCTTGCGATGTGCATGATCGAGACCGGCTATTTCAACGGCGAGGACGTGCGCCTCGACGGCGCGATCCGCATGGCTCCGCGCTAGGCAGGGTGCCCCTCCCGGCCTGCGCAAACGGCGGGGAGGGGCGTGCCAGCGGGTTTGTCGGAGAGGTCGTGCCCAGCCGGCCGACCCCTCCGACCGGAGCCTTGCGGCCCCGTTCGCCTCCCCGTTCGCTGGCGATCGGGGAGGGACGGCGTGCACTTACCCCAGACCGTCGTGCCCGGGGTGAGTGAAGAGTTCGCACAGCGGCTCCAGCTCGGGGATGCCGAAATGGGCCGGCCACCGGTGGGCTGCGACAAGGTTCTCGCAGCCTTCCGGATAATAGTGAAAGAACAGCAGGTTGCAGTAACCGCCGCGGCTCTTCGGATGGCGGTGGTGCCACTGCGATGCGCCGTTGAAGAGCAGCGCATGCCCCGGTTCGAGCAGGTGCTCGCGGAAGTCGAGGCCGGGTTCGGCGATGATCGCGGCCGGATCGAATTGGGCCGGCACCTCGCCCCCGATCCAGTCGACCACGCGGCTGACATGGATCGGCCAGACCGCGTCCTGTTCGATGCAGTAGTCGAAGGTGAACATGGCGAGCGGATCGTCCATGTGAACGTCGCACCTGCCGTCCGCCCCGTAGCGGCTGAGGAAATTGTAGCTCGACACCAGCGGCCGCCCGACGAGCGCGGCGAGGCGCGGGCGGATGGCTTCCTGGAATTCGAGGTAGCGGGGAATGTCCCAGAGCACGTCGCGCCCGAAATCGGCATTCTCGCGCGCTTGCCGCTCGCCCGGCTCGGGCTGTGCGGCGCGGGCGATGGCGGCGATCTCGTCGCGGGTGGCGGCATCGAAGACGTCCGCGATCACGAATTCGCGGAACCCGGGCGCGGGGGCGAGCAGCGCCAGGCCCTCGGCAAAGGCGTGCAGCGTGTCCGGCCGCACCTTGGCGAGATAGGCCCGCGCGATGGCGACGCGGCGCAGGAAATGCGAATCGTACCAGCCCAGCTGGCCGACCTCGCGGATGGCGGCGGCCGCCTGCAAGTGCAGTCCGAAATAGCCGGGATCGCGCAGGCGCGTTTCCGGAGAGGTATCTGGCATGGTCGGGGCGGCCTCTTGCCCGGTCGTGTTGTCGGGCCACCTTCGCAGGTTTGCAGGCAGGCGCAATCAAAAAACTAACTAAAGTTAGGTTGCGTGGCGGTTCGGTCGCCGCCCGAAGGCCGGCGGGCGTCCCGCCTTGCCGCGTTCCTACACGCCTGCGCAGGCGTAATGTCGCCGCCATGCCGTCATTCCGGTCCCGCTTTTCCGCCCCTGCGCCTCACAAAAGCGCGCAAGGTCGCAAGGCTTGTTTTCATGCTCTGGACAGTGTCTCATGTGTCTCCAACACGGGCATCAAAGCCCGGTCGCGGGAAGAGAGACGCACATGACGCAATACACCCAGATCACCCTCGCCAAGGCGGACGGCATCGCCACGATCACGCTCAACCGTCCGGACAAGATGAACGCCTACACCCGCACCATGGGCGAGGAGATCATGGCGGCGATGGACGACATCGACGCCGACGATGCGGTCCGCGCGGTGATCTTCACCGGCAGCGGCGAGCGGGCGTTCTGCGCAGGCGCCGACCTGACGCCGGAAGGGGGCGGGCAGGTGTTCTCGAGCGGGGATGCGGTCGAGACGCTCTCCGACCCGCGGGTGCGCGACGGCGGGGGCCTGCTGACGCTGCGGCTGTTCGAAGCGAAGAAGCCGCTCATCTCGGCCTGCAACGGCGTGGCGGTGGGCGTGGGCGCGACGATGCAGTTGGCGATGGACATCCGCCTTGCCAGCAGCACCGCGCGCTACGGCTTCGTTTTCGCGCGGCGCGGGATCGTGCCCGAGGCCGCCTCGAGCTGGTTCCTGCCGCGCATCGTCGGCATCAGCCAGGCCCTGGAGTGGTGCTACACGGGCCGCATCTTCGATGCCGAGGAAGCCAGGGCGGGCGGCCTGGTGCGCTCGGTCCACGCGCCCGAGGATCTGCTCCACGCGGCCCAGGCCCTCGCGCGCGAGATCGCCGAAAACACCTCGGGCGTGTCGGTGGCGATGACGCGGGCGATGATGTGGCGGCTCGCCGGCGCCGACCACCCGATGGAAGCGCACAAGATCGACAGCCGCGCCATCTACCGCCTCAGCCGCGGCGCCGATGCCAGGGAGGGGATCGCGAGCTTCCTCGAGAAGCGCCGCGCCATGTATCCCGGCAAGGTCAGCGCCGACATGCCCGACTTCTACCCGTGGTGGGACGAACGGCCCTATGAATGACGCGGGCCCGGGCGAGGGGGCCGGTGCGGGGGCAGGCGAGCTGGCTGGCTTCCTGCCCTACCAGCTCTCGGTCACCTCCAACGCGGTCAGCAGCCTGATCGCCGAACGCTATCGCAAGCGGTTCGGCCTCAAGATCCCCGAATGGCGGGTGATGGCGGTGCTGGGCGACGCCGAGGCCGCTGGGCGCGCGCTGACCCAGCGCGCGCTGACGGCGGCAACGGTGATGGACAAGGTTGCGGTCAACCGCGCGGTCAAGGTGCTCGAGGAGCGCGGGCTGATCGCGCGGGTGCCCAATCCGGGCGACGGCCGCTCGCACCTGCTTGCGCTGACGGGAGAGGGGCGCGCGATCCACGCCGAGGTGATGCCGCTCGCCCGTGCGACCGAGCGCGAGCTGCTCGAAGGCTTCGCGGCTGCCGAGGAGGCGGCGCTGCGCGATCTGCTGGCGCGGCTGAGGGCGCGGGCGGTGGCGGCGGGCGGCCCGATGCGCGAAGGGCCGGAGCAGGACTGATCGTGCTCCGGCGTCGCGCGGGCCGTTACTTGCCGACGTTCGAGTTGACGAGGTTGTCGCTGATCGAACAGGCTGCGGGGCCGAGAATGACGACGAACAGCGTGGGAAGGATGAACACGATCAGCGGCACGGTCATGATCGCGGGCAGGCGCGCGGCCTTCTCCTCGGCGCGCATCATGCGCTCGTTGCGGAATTCGGCCGAGAGCACGCGCAGTGCCGAAGCGAGCGGGGTCCCGTAGCGTTCGGTCTGGACCATGGTGGTCACCACGCCCTTCACCGCTTCCAGATTGACGCGGTAAGCAAGGTTGTTGAACGCCATGCGCCGTTCGTTGAGGAAGCTCAGTTCGATCGCGGTCAGCGCGAATTCGTCGCCCAGTTCGGGATAGGCGCGGCCCAGTTCCTTGGCGACGCGGTTGAAGGCGGCGTCGACGGTGAGGCCCGCCTCGGCGCAGATCACGAGCAGGTCGAGCGCGTCGGGAAGTCCCTTCTGGATCTCCTTGGTGCGCTTGGAGGCCTTGTTGCTGAGGTAGAGTTCGGGGCCCTTGTAGGCGAGGAACACCGACATTGCGAAGGCACCCAGCCGGGTCATCGGGCCCCAGTCAGGCCAGTACTCGACGACATAGATGAGCAAGCCCATGACCGCGCCGACCACGATCGGCAGGATCGCGCGCGCGCCGATGATCAGCACCGCGAGTTCCTTGTTGCGGTAGCCCGCATGCG
The DNA here is from genome assembly GCF_000331285.1 of Porphyrobacter sp. AAP82. Classification (GTDB taxonomy): domain Bacteria; phylum Pseudomonadota; class Alphaproteobacteria; order Sphingomonadales; family Sphingomonadaceae; genus Erythrobacter. The sequence goes on from NZ_ANFX01000012.1 coordinate 145,485, forward strand.
CCAGCTTCTGCTGGATCGTCTTGATCTGGCTTTCCTGAAGCACGTTCAGGCGGTCGAGGCCCGACTTGACCTTGTCGGTCGTGTCGGAGCGGCGGACCAGGCTGGTGCGCTTCTTCGTGGCGGCGGTGACGATGCCGGCCTTCAGCTGTTCGCGCCGCGCCTCCAGCGCCTTGACGCGCTTGGCCATCGGATCGCGGATCGTGACCGCGGCATAGATCGCCAGCATGGTCGCAAAGGCGGCCATGGCGACAAGCATCGTTCCGACGAGGATGACGTCGAAACCGAGCAGCGAGGGTCCGGCGGGTTGATCGATCATGGTCTGCTGCCCTTCGCGCTCAGATCTCGAAGTTGACCATCTTGGCCATGATGAACACGCCAAGACCCATCCACACGCCCGCACCGAGCCCGGCGACGATCAGGCGATCATCGGTGAAGAAGGGATACATGTAGTTCGGGTTGATGTAGAAGATCGCGCCGAACACGAGGAAGGGCAGCGAGCCGACGATATAGGCCGAGGCCTTGGATTCCGAGCTCATCGCCTTGATCTTGAGCTTCATCTGCGCGCGCTTGCGCAGCACGTCGGCAAGGTTCGAGAGCGTCTCGGCAAGGTTGCCCCCCGTCTCGCGCTGGATCGCCAGCGTGATCGTGAAGAAGTTGAATTCGGAGATGCCGAGCTTGTCGGCGGTGTCCTGGAGCGCGTCCTCCATGGTCTTGCCGACCTTGATGCGGTCGATCACGGTCTTGAATTCGTAGCCGACGGGGCCGGGCACTTCGCTTGACACGATCCCGAGCGTTTCGGTCACCGGCAGGCCGGAACGAAGCCCGCGCACGAGCAGCTCGATGCCGTCGGGGAACTTGTTGATGAACTGGTTGGTGCGGCGGTTGATGAGGAAGCCCACCACCATGTGCGGGAGCCCCGCGCCCATGAACAGGCCGACGCCCAGCGACAGCAGCGGCGCGCGGCTGAGCGCGAAGACCAGCACCGCGACGCCGAGCGCAAGCCCCACCGAGATATAGAGATATTGCGAAACCGTCCAGCTCTTGCCGGTGCGGTTGAGGCGCACCTGGAGCGCTTCCATGCGCGAGCCGGAGCCCGCGACCTTGTAGGCCTTGGGCTTGCGCGCGGCGATGGCGCGCTTGAACTGCGCGTCAACCTTGGCATCGAGGCTTTCGGAGTGGCGGTAGCGCACCGCCTGCATCCGCCGCTTCACCGCCTTGGAGGCACCCGACCCCGCGATGACCGCATAGCCCGCGACAAGCGCGGCGAAGATCACCAGCGTGATGAGCAGGGTTTGGAAGAGGTCCATACTGTCGTTTCCTGCCTCGCTCCGCCGGGTCGCGGCGGGTCCTTGTCCTCATGGTGCCGCAGCGGCGCCGGGGCGGGGCGGCGGGCGCCTGCGCGCCGTGCCCCGCACGCCCCCGGCCTCGCGGCGATCAGTCCGCCTTGGTCAGATCGACCTTGGGCTTCTTGGCGAGCATCGCCTTCAGGTCGAAGTTGCCCAGCAGCGACTTCTTGTCGCCGCCGCCGGCCACCGCGATATCTTCCGCGCTCACGCCCATCACGCGCTCGGCGATCTGGCGGATCGCTGCGGTCGCCTTGCTCGAACGGTTGGCATCGACGAACACCTGACCAAGCTTGGCCGCGTTGGAGGCCGCCTTGATGTCGTAAGGGATCACGAAATCCACCTTGCGCTCGATCGAGGCCTCGAAATCGGCCTTGCTGATCTCCGACAAGCTCGGCTGCACCTTGTTGGCGACGATCATCGGATGCGCATGGCTGGCATTGGACTTGAGCCAGGAAAGAATGCGGATCGTGTCGCGCGCCGAGGCGAGGGTGAACTCGCAGGTCAGCACCACCAGGTTCACGTCTGCCAGCAACTGCGGGAAGTTGATGAGCATGTTGCGCGGCAGATCGATGACCGTCATCTCGAAGGCCTGGCGGAACTCGTCCTCCAGCTGCACGAAGGCCGAACCATCGGTCATCAGCGGCTGGTTGATCGGGGCCTCGGCCGACAGGATCGACAGGTTGTCGCCGGCCCGCACCATGGCGCGTTCGATGAACAAGGGGTCGATACGGCTCGGGTTCTCGATCGCGTCGGTCAGGCCGCGGCCCGGTTCGAGATCGAGCGCCAGCGCGCCGGTCCCGAAATGGACATCGAGATCGAGCAGCGCGGTCGGCGCCTTGTGCGCTTCGGAGAACAGCCAGGCGAGCGAGGTCGCCAGCGTCGAGGCGCCCACGCCCCCGCGGGTGCCCACGACGGCGGTCGAGATATGACGCCTGGCCGCATCGGCATCGCCCGCCTTGGGGCTCATAAACACCGCCAGCGCCTGGTTCAGGGCATCATGCACCTGCTGGGGCGAAAGCGGCTTCAGGAGATAGTCGTGGATCCCGCTGGCCAAGAGATCGCGGTAAAGGCGCACGTCGTTGACCTGGCCGATGGCGATCACCACCGTGCCCGGCTCGCAGACTTCGGCCAGCGCGTTGATATCGTTGAGCGGATCGCCGCTTTCCGACAGGTCGACCACGAGGATCGCCGGCGAGGCGCTGACCGACAGGGACTGCACCGCGTTGCGCAGGCCGCCCTTGTTGCACTTTTCCGGCTGCCAGCCGAGCTCGATCACCACCGGACGCAGCACGTCCAGCGCGTTGTCGTCGCAGATATAGGCCGAGAAGGGATCGCGGTTGCCGGGCAGGCCCGATTTCCAGGGAGCATTCATGGCTTAGTTACCTCCTCCGCCCGAGCCCGAGGCGCCGGCTTCCTTCAGGCCCGCCTTGCCGGTCGGGTCCATTTCACGATAGGTCGAGATCGCCTTGTTCGAGGTCGCGATCACGGTCTCGCCCGAACCCTGCTTGCCTTCGAGCAGGTCCTGCGGATCGGCGACCATCGCGGCCAGATTGCTGTTCACCGCGCAGCCGAAATTGGGGCTCGTGCCGTTCGAATATTTCATGTCGGACTTGGCCGACCAGTCCGGGCAACCGGGCACGCTGGCGCTCGAGCGGGTGATGACGACGCGCGCCTGGCCGGGCTGGACGAAGCCGGGGGTGACGGGCGCGGTGTCGCTGATCATCAGGCCGTAGCGCGCGGCAAGATCGCGCACCGCGGCGGTCACGGCCGGATTCTGGCTCGGGTTCTCGATCGCGATGCGATCACCGTAGCGCAGGTCCATCGTCTCGAACCAGCCGTTGAGACGCTGCTGTTCGGAGATCGGCAGGCCCGCCGAGGTGGTGTTCACATCGAGCACCATGTTGGTGCGTTCGACCACCGGCTGCTTGATGCTGTAGAGCGAGGTGTTCTCGGCCATCCCGCCGCAGCCGGCAAGGCCAAGGCCCTGCGCCAGCGCGACAGCGAGCTTGAGCTTGTGGGCGGGCGCGCGGGCCGGCCGGTTCGATCGTGCATTCGGCATGTTGGGCACCTTTCTCGCGTTAGAGGCTGAAACCGGGGGCGGCGGCGGGAGCATCGGCCTTGGCGGCACGCTCCGGACGGCGGCTCTTCTTGTCGGCGCGGCGCGGCTTTTCCTCGCCGGTCGGGACGATCGCTTCGGGGTCGGCCGTGCTGACCTTGGGAGCCGGGGCATCGGGCTGTGCCGCGCTCGGGCCCGGGCGCTGTTCGCCCGAGACGCCCGCGTTCTCGCGGAAGCCGAGCAGCTGCTGGAATTCGTCGGCCGAATGGAAGCCATCGGTCGGCAGCTTGATGTCCTTGGCGTCGACCGGCTTCACCAGATAGGGGGTAACGATGATCACCAGCTCGGTCTCGCCCTTGCGGAACTGCCGGCTGCGGAACAGGTTGCCGAGGATCGGCACGTCACCCACACCCGGCGCCTTGTCGAGCGTGTTCTGCGAGTTGGCGCTCATCAGGCCGGCGATCATGAAGCTCTGGCCCGAACCCAGCTCGACCGTGGTTTCGGTGCGGCGGGTGGTGAGCGCGGGGACCTGGAAGCCGTTGAGCGTGACCGAGCCCTGGCTCGACAGCTCGGAGACTTCCGGACGCACACGCATCGAGATGCGGCCGTTCGAGAGCACGGTCGGGGTGTAGGCGAGGCTCACGCCGTATTGGCGGAATTCGACCGACACCTGGCCGAGACCCTGCGAGATCGGCACCGGAAACTCGCCGCCGGCCAGGAAGGTCGCGGTTTCGCCCGAGAGCGCGGTGAGGTTGGGCTCGGTGATGGTCGAGACAAGCCCCAGACGCTCCGACAGGTCGAGCGCGCCGAGCATGTCCATGCCGAACAGGCGGCCAAGCCCCGACAGGGTCGTGCCGTTGTTGCTGTTGACCGCCGTGCCGAGGATGTCCCGGGTGATCGGCGTGCCGTCGCTGTTGAAGAGCGGCAAGCCGTTGGCGCCGATCACAGGCACGGTGATGGTCGGGTTGAGGATATTGTTGCCGGTCGCGAAAGGACCGCCGAGGCCGTATTCGCCGCTCACCATCGAGCGTGTGCCGGTGCCCACGCCGAAGCGGAAGCCGCCGGTGGTGTCGAAGGTCTGGAGATTGCCGCCGATGCTGCGCAGCAGCGAGCGGTTGACTTCGGCGACCTTCACCTGAAGGTTGACCTGGAGCGGGGTTGCGGTGCGCAGGCGGCTGATCACGTTGGCCTTGTCACCAAGGAAGGCCTGCACCAGGCGCTCGGCCTCGGCGGCATCCTCGGGGGCGCCGACAGTGCCGGTCAGCAGCACGGTGTCCACGCCCATCGTCGACACGCTCACCTTGGCATCGGGCATCGCCATCGCCAGCATCTGGCTGATGCTGCCGATGTTCGAGCCGACCCGGATGTTGGCCGAAAAGATCACGTCGCCGCGTTCGTTGCTGGCGTAGATGGTGGTCTCGCCGCCCGACTTGCCGAAGACGTAGAGCTGGCGCTGCGACTTGATCTGGACGTCGGCGATTTCCTCGTTGGCGACGAACACATCGGCCATCGTGCCGGGCACCGTCACCAGCTCGCCCTTGCCGATCGACAGGACGATTTCCTGCGAGGGGCGGACAACCTGCTGGGCGATAGCGGTGGTGGCGGGCATCGCCGCCATCGGCACCGCAGCCATCGCGGCCACCAGCAGCTTGAGCTTGAACTTGCGTGTCATGGGTTGACCCCCCCTCGGGTTTGAACGACATTGGTGCAGTCCTCAGAAGACCACGGTGGCACCGGCGCCGGGCAGGGTCTGCCCGGCGCGGCGCACGCCGCTGGATTGGCTGGAGAGGACGGCACCGACCTTGGTGCTGACCGGTGTTTCGGTGGTTTCCTTGCCGCGGGTGACGCGCACGCTCGGGCCCTTGTAGACCGGCGCCTCGCCGCTGCTTTCCGAGCGCGCTGCCCGCGGCGCGGGAGCCGGGGCAGGGGCGGGTGCCGCCTGCTGCTGCCCGCCGTTCTTGGGCGGCATGGTGGTGCGCTGGAAGCGCGACACGTCGCCGCCGGTCACGAAGGTCGTGCCCTTGTCGAGCGGACGCGCCATGGCGGCCTTGAGGATACGCTCTTCCTGCTCGGGCGTGGCGCCCGCCGGGATCTGCACATCGCCCGCGGCGACCGCACGTTCGAGCTCCGACTGGCTGTCGGCGATCGAGCGCAGCGCGAGGCTGATCGTGCCGATGGTCTGGGCGACGGCGATCTTCTCGGCGATCTTGGGGGTCACTTCGAGCGTGACGGTGCGGAATTCGGTGACCTGGGTCTTGCCGTTCTCGTCCACGGTCTTCTCGACGGTCTGGTCGGTCGCCAGCACGCGCAGGTTGCGCAGCACGGTTTCGGCCGCGCGCAGCGGCGCGGTGCCGTTCTCGCCGTCGATCTGCTGGGTCAGCACGAGGTCGACGCGGTCACCGGCGAACACGAAGCCGGCAACCCCGGTCGTGGCCGACACCGGCACGGTGACGGCGCGCATGCCCGGCCCGAGCGCGGCGGCGAGGAAGCCGCGGTCGCCCGGCGCGACCAGCGCACCCTGGGTGACCGGCTCGCCCGCGGTGATCGGGAAGCGGACCACGGTGCCCAGCAGCTTGTTCATGTCGGCCTCGCCGTCGATGAAGTAGGCGTCCTGCACCAGTTCCTTGGGCCAGGGCTGGAAGCCGAGCGCATCGGCGGTGATGATCGTGCCGGCGGTCAGCGCCCGCTTGGCAACCAGCACGCGCGGCCCGGTGGCAACGGCAGCGGCTTCGGCATCGGGGGCGGCGCCTCCGGCGAACATGCTGCGCGCGGCAAAGGCCGTCCCGATCGCGATGATCAGCGCACCGAGCAGCAGAACCAGTTTCTTCCTATCCATGGCTCAAATAGCCCCCTCGTAATCGCCCGTGGGTTGGTTAGCGGGCAGGTTTGGTTGCAGTGCGTAAGGCTTGACTGGTTAAAATCGGGTTATACCGATTGGGCGGCGAACGAGACGCCCGGCAGATAGTTGGCCCACAGCACCCACAGCCCGCCGAAAGCGATGGCGATACCGTAGGGGATCTTGATCTTGTCGCGCTCGCCGCGGATGATGTGCCAGCCCGCCAGCACGATGGTCAGCGCGCCGCCGGCAAGCGACATGATGAGCAGCAATTGCATGAACACGAAGGGCGGCACCCACAGCGCCAGCGCGGTCAGCAGCTTGACGTCGCCGCCGCCCATCACCTTCATCGCGAACAGCCCGGCAAGGATGACGAACGCGGCCACCGCCACGCCGAGCTGCGTCGCGACGCCCGGCCACAGCTCGAGCCCGCTCGCCCACCAGAACGCCGGCGCCGCCAGCGCGATCGCGGCGTTCAGCCAGTTGTCGATCTGGCGCCGACGCATGTCGGTATAGGCAGCAATGACCAGCGCAATTGCCAAGCCGATCAGCAGACCGTAGGAAATGGTATTCATCTTGCGTTGCCCCCGGAGCATGGCCGCGCGCCATGCGCAGACCGTCCTTCAATGGGACACGTGCTACAGGTTATGACTTACCAAATAGTAACCACGATTTCCGGTTTGCGCGGCCCGCGCAAGGGACCTGCGCGATGAGCGCCCCCGTGACCGATGGCGTGATCGGTGGCGCGATCGATCGGCGCGCTATCCCCGCTGCCGCGAGCGAGAGCACGTGGACCGCTGCCGATGGCCACAAGGTGCGCCGCATCGACTGGCCGGGCGCGCAGCCACGCGGTTCGATCCTGTTCCTCCCCGGGCGCGGGGATTTCTACGAGAAATATCTCGAAACGCTTGAGGAATGGCACCGCGCCGGGTGGCGCGTCACCGCCTCGGACTGGCGCGGGCAGGCCGCATCGGGGCGGCTCGGCAAGGATAATGTCACCGGGCACGTCGAGGACTTTTCGGTGTGGATCGAGGATCTGGCGCTCCTGTGGCAGCGCTGGACCGCCGAGACGCCCGGACCGCATGTCCTCGCCGCGCATTCGATGGGCGGGCATATCGTGCTGCGGGCGCTGGCCGCTGCACGCCTCGCGCCCGATGCGGTGGTGCTGAGCGCGCCGATGACCGGGGTCAATGGCCCGCCGCTGCCACTGCCGATCCTCCACCGCGTCGCGGGAGTGATGTGTGCGCTTGGCGATCCGATGCGGCAGGCGTGGAAATGGAGCGAGAAGCCGGGCGAGGCGCCGTCGAAGCGCGTCAACCTCCTGACCCATGATGCCGAACGCTATGCCGACGAGATGTGGTGGCGCGGGGCGCGGCCCGAACTCGTCATGGGCCCGGCGAGCTGGCGCTGGGTCGAGCGCGCCTATGCCTCGTGGCTGGAACTGGAGGCCCCCGGTGCGCTGGAGCGCATCGCCGTGCCGGTGCTGATCGTCTCGACCGCGATCGACAAGCTCGTCAGCCACCCCGCCAATGTCCGCGCCGCCGCCCGCCTTCCCAAGGGCGAGATCATGGTGCTGGGCGAGGAGGCCCACCACGAGGTGCTGCGCGAGACCGATGCGGTGCGCGCAGCGATCTTGGCGAGGATCGCCGGCTTCCTCGACCGGGCGGCGCCCCCAGAACCGCCGGCGCAATGATCCACGATATCGCCGTGATCGGCGCCGGGATGGCGGGCGCAAGCCTTGCCGCCGAGCTTGCCCCTGAGGCCCGCGTCCTGCTGCTCGAGGCCGAGGACGCGCCGGGCTATCACGCCACCGGGCGTTCGGCGGCGTTCTGGGAGGAATGCTACGGCGGGCCGGGCGTTGTCCCGCTGACCCGCGCCTCGGGCGCCTATCTGGCCGAGCACGGCTTTCTGACGCCGCGCGGCGCACTTTATATCGGGCGCGCCGAGGACGCGGCGGCGATGGCGGATTTCCGCGCGAGCTACGAGGGCACGGGGGTGCGGATCGAACGCCTCGCGCCCGCAGCGCTGGGCGCGATGATCCCGCAGATCCGCCCCGAATGGAGCGAGGCGCTGCATCAGCCGGCCTGCGCGGATATCGATGTCGCCGGGCTCCACCAGCACTACCTCGCGCTCGGCCGGCGGCACGGGGTCCAGACCGCTTGCCGCGCGCGGGTCACGGGTCTCCTGCGCGAGGGCGGCGCGTGGACGATCACCGGCGAGCGCGGCGAGACGTGGCGGGCGGCGACCATCGTCAATGCGGCCGGCGCATGGGCGGACGCGATCGCGCACCTTGCCGGCGTGCGCCCCGTCGGCATTTCGCCCTACCGCCGCACCGTCGCCGTGCTGCGCGTCGAACCGCCCGCGCCTGCCGATCTGCCGCTGGTGCTCGATATCGGCGGCGGCTTCTACTTCAAGCCCGATGCAGGCCGCCTGTGGCTCTCGCCCCATGACGAAATCCCCTCCGAGCCCTGCGACGCCGCGCCCGAGGAGCTTGATGTGGCGATCGCCATCGACCGGTTCCAGCATGTCACCGATTGGCGCATCGCCGCAGTCGAACGGCGCTGGGCGGGCCTCAGGAGCTTTGCGCCGGACCGCATGCCGGTCTATGGCTTCGCGCCCGAAGCGGCAGAATTCTTCTGGTTCGCAGGGCAGGGCGGCTTCGGCATCCAGACCGCACCTGCGGCTGCACGGCTGGCTGCGCAGCTGCTGCTCGGGCAGGGGCCGGACGCAGTCACGGCGGGGATCGATGCAACCCCTTACAGCCCGGCGCGCTTTGCAAGGGCGCTACAATCGGTCTAGGCAAGCCCGCAGCCTTCTGCCATTTTCCTAACGTGGATTAACCACTTCAGGAGGGAAGGGCGATGGCGCACACATTCGAGATCTACAAGGACAAGGGCGGCGAGTTCCGCGTGCGGTTCAAGTACAATTCGGAAGTCATGTTCGCGACCGAAGGCTATGCCAGCAAGGCGAGCGCGCAGAACGCGATTGATTCGATCAAGAAGAACGGCCCCGACGCCGAGGTGGTCGACAACAGCTGAGTTCTTCGCCGTCGTTGCGAGCCGGCGGCGAAGCAATCCATGGTCTGACGTTTGCGCCGATGGCGCATCTCGGCCCTCGATTGCCGCCTCGCCTGCGGTTCCTCGCAATGACGAAAACGGCCTAGTGACCGAAGGCAGACTTCGGGTCGGCCTGCCGCACCGCTTCCTCGCTCGCCAGCGCGTCGGCGCGTTCGTTTTCGGGGTGGCCGGCATGGCCCTTGACCCATTGCCACGACATCTGATGCGGGCGCACCGCCGCGATCAGCTCGCGCCACAGGTCCTCGTTGGCGACCGGCTTCTTCTGTGCATTGACCCAGCCGCGCTTCTGCCAGCCGAAAATCCACTGGGTCATCCCGTCGATGACATAGCGGCTGTCGGTATGGACGGTGACGGCGCAGGGCTCTTTGAGGGCGGTGAGACCGCGCAGCACTGCGGTCATCTCCATGCGGTTGTTGGTCGTCTCGGGCTCGCCGCCGACGAGCTCCTTTTCGTGCCCGCCGCTGCGCAGGATCGCCGCCCAGCCGCCCGGGCCCGGATTGCCCTTGCACGCGCCGTCGGTGAAGATGTCGACCTGTTTCATCGCGGCCGCTTTGGCGCTCGGGGGCTCAGCCTGCAAGCAGCCGCGCGCCATGCGCGTCGTAAAACTGCCAGCGCCGCGCGAACTGCATCGGGTCCTTGCGGGTGACGAGCGCATCGTCAGGGGTGTCGAGCCAGTCCTCGGCGCGGCTGGCGACGAACCGCAGGCACGCGCCCTTGGCGACATCGGCAAACACCGCGCGCTCGGCCGCATCGAGGCGGCGCACCGACTGGTAGCCCTCGACCAGCGCCGCGCCGCAATCCGCGCGGTAGGCATTCGCCCCGTCGAAGCACCACGCGGCATGGGTGACGGCAAGATCGAGCACCATCGGCCCGGTGCAGGCGAAGTAGAAATCGATGAGCCCCGTCACCCTGTCGCCGAGCATCAGGACATTGTCGGGGAAGAGATCGGTGTGGGTCTGCGAGCGCGGCAGGGCGGCAAGGTCGAGCGCTGCGGCGGTGCGGGCGGCGTCGATCATCGCGGGCAGCTGCGGGTCGATTGCCGCCAGCGCCCCGGCCCCGCAGGCCTCGAGGATCGCGGCGCTTGCGGGGAAATCCATCGCATTGGCGCGGGTCTGGGGGAAATCCTGCGCCGCCACATGCAGCTGCGCGAGCACCGCGCCCACCGCGCGTGCCTGTGCCGGGGTGGGCTGCGTCGGCGAGACGCCGGGCAGAAACTCGATCAGCGCGGCCGCCTTGCCCTCGACCGTCCGCCACGATGCACCCTTGCGGTCATGCATCGTGCGCGGCACCGGACAGCCCTTGCCCGCCAGATGATCGAGCAGCCCGAGGAAATAGGGCAGGTCGGCATAGTCGATCCGCCGCTCGTAAAGCGTCAGGATGAAGCGCGTGCCGCCCCCTTGCTCTTTTGGCGCGCCCGAACCGGTGGTCTCGACCAGCCAGTTGGAATTGGACACGCCCTCGGCGATGCCCTTGGCCGAGACCAGCTCGCCCACGTCGTATTCGCCGATCAGCCGGGCGAGATCCTCCGCGCCCAGATGGGTGTAGACCGCCATGCTCTCCTCCGCGACGCGCCTATTCGGTCAGCTGGCGGGGCAGCTTGAAGACCATCTTCTCGACGGTGGCGGTGATTTCCTTCTCGTGGATGGTGCGCTGCGTTGCCAGCGCGGCGACGACTTCGCGCACCAGAATTTCGGGAGCCGATGCCCCGGCGGTCAGCCCCAGTGTCTCCACGCCTTCGAGCCACGCAAAGTCGATTTCCGACGCGCGCTGGATCAGCTTGGCGGGGGTGCCGAGCCGTTCCGACACCTCGACCAGCCGCAGCGAGTTCGAGGAATTGGGTGCGCCGATCACCAGCACCAGATCGCAATCATGCGCCAGTTCCTTGACCGCCGCCTGGCGGTTGGAGGTGGCATAGCAGATGTCCTCGGCGCGCGGCCCGGAGATGTTGGGATAGCGCCATTCGAGCGCCTGGATCACCTCGCGCGTGTCGTCGACCGAGAGAGTCGTCTGGGTGAGGTAGGCAAGTTCCTCATCGGAATCGAAGGGCAGCTTGTCGACATCCTCGATCGTCTCGACCAGCGTCATCTGCCCGGGCTCGACCTGGCCCATCGTACCGATCACTTCCGGGTGGCCTTCGTGGCCGATGAAGATGATGTGGCGGCCCTTTTCGATCTGGCGTTCGGCCTGGCGGTGGATCTTGCTCACCAGCGGGCAGGTGGCATCGACATAGAGCAGCTGGCGGCGCTTGGCCTCGGCGGGCACCGTCTTGGGGACGCCGTGGGCGCTGAACACGACCGGCGCATCGTCGGGCACTTCGTCCAGTTCCTTGACGAACACCGCGCCCTTGGCCTTCAGCCCTTCGACGACATATTTGTTGTGGACGATCTCGTGGCGCACAAAGACCGGCGCGCCGTAGCGTTCGAGCGCCTTCTCGACGATTTCGATCGCCCGGTCGACCCCGGCGCAGAAGCCGCGCGGGGCGGCGATCAGAAGGTTCAGCGGGGGCAGCTCGGCAACCGGAGCGTCAGCGGCGGGAAAGGGCGCGTTCATGTCGCCCCCTCTAGCGCAAGCGCCGCGTCCTCGCTAGGGCGCTCGGGATCGTTTAATTCGAGGACGGCTTTGATGAAGCTTCGCGCGCGCGCCCTTACTGCCCTTACCGCCGTGGCGGCGCTGTCCGCCTGCTCGAACGAGGGCGAGCTGGTGATCGATCAGGGCGTCGGCATCGCCAGCGTGCTGACGCTGTGCCCGTCGGTCGGCATCCCCGACTACACCGGCGATGTCACGACCTTCAGGAACCCCGCCGACACCTCGGTCGCCAGCCTCGATATGAGCGCTTCGATGACCAACTTGCGCTCGACCTGCAACGATACCGCCGACAAGATCTATTCCGAGGCGACCTTCACCGTGAACGCGCGCCGCACCGACACGCGCGGTGCGCGGACGGTGGAGCTGCCCTATTTCGTCACCGTGGTGCGCGGCGGCAGCGCCGTGGTCTCCAAGCGCATCGGCACCGTCACCCTGACCTTCGCCGACGGGCAGGAGCGCGCGCAGGGGACCGCCAAGGCGGGCGGCTATGTGAACCGCGCCGACGCCGCGCTGCCCGAGGACATCCGCGAGAAGATCACCAAGAAGCGACGCGCGGGCGATCAGGAAGCGGCGCTCGATCCGCTCGCCGATCCCGAGGTCAAGGCCGCGATCGCGCGCACCCGCTTCGAGATGCTGGTCGGCTTCCAGCTGACCGAGGACCAGCTGAAGTACAATGTGACGCGTTGACGCTGCGGGGGCGCTTCCGCGCCCCCCTCCTCGGCGGGTCTTTGGTTGCCCGCTTCGCTGCTTGAGGGCCTGTTCCTTCGCTTCGCTACGGAGCGCCTGCGGGCGGCCGTTCGGCCTTGCGGTGCCTTTGGCACCGTTGATTGCCGCATGCCGGTGCTGGTTTGCGTTCCCTTATCGTCATCCCGGGCTTGACCCGGGACCCCGCTTCCTTCTTTGCACGCGCGCGATATTCCGCGCCATCGCCACGAGAACGCCATGACCAAGACCCTCTATGCCGCCCACGCGGCCCTGATCGAGCAAGTGCTGACCGAACTCGTCGGCGAAGGGGTGCTGCCCGCGGGCACATCCTTCGCCAATGTCACGCTCGAACCGCCGCGCGATGCCGCGCATGGCGACCTTGCGACCAATGCGGCGATGGTGCTCGCCAAGCCTGCGGGCCTCAACCCCCGCGCACTGGCCGAGGCGATCGCCGGCAAGCTTGGACAGCACCCCGGGATCACCAGCGCCGAGATTGCCGGGCCGGGCTTCATCAACCTGCGCCTCGCCCCCGCCGCCTGGCTCGACGAACTCGCCGCCATCGCGCAGCTGGGCGCGGATTACGGCCGCTCGGGAATGGGCGGGGGCAAGATCGTCAACGTCGAATATGTCTCGGCCAACCCCACCGGACCCATGCACATGGGCCATTGCCGCGGCGCGGTGGTGGGCGATGCGCTGGCCGGATTGCTGGAATTCGCGGGCCACCGCGTCACCAAGGAATACTACGTCAACGATGCGGGCGCGCAGGTCGATGTTCTCGCCCGCTCGGTGCACATGCGCTACCGCGAGGCCCTGGGGCAGGCGATCACCATCCCCGAGGGGCTCTACCCGGGCGACTACCTCGTTCCTGTCGGCGAGCAGCTGGCCGCCGAGTTCGGCGACCAATATGCCGCCGCGCCCGAGACCGAGTGGCTCATCGCGTTCCGCACCCGCGCGGTCGCGGCGATGATGGACATGATCCGCGCGGATCTCGCGACGCTCGGCATCGCGCATGACCTGTTTTCCTCCGAGGCCGAGCTTCAGGCCTCGGGCAAGGTCGATGCAGCCGAGCAATGGCTGCGCGATCATGACCTCGTCTATGATGGCGTGCTCGAAGCCCCCAAGGGCAAGGCCCCGCCCGAGGACTGGGAACCGGTCTCGCTCCCGCTTTTCCGGTCGACCAGGTTCGGCGACGATCAGGACCGTCCGATCAAGAAGTCGTCGGGCGCATGGACCTATTTCGGCGCGGACCTCGCCTACCATTTCCAGAAAGCCCAGAGCGCCGATGCGCTGGTCGATATCTGGGGCGCCGACCATGCGGGGACCGTCAAGCGGATCAAGGCTGCCGTGGCCGCGCTGACCAGTGCCGACGGGGCGGCGCCCAAGCCTTTCGAGGTCAAGCTCGTCCAGATGGTGCAGCTGATGAAGGGCGGCCAGCCGTTCAAGATGTCGAAGCGGGCGGGCAATTTCGTCACGCTCGCCGATGTCGTCGAGATGGTCGGCAAGGATGTGGTGCGCTTCACCATGCTGACCCGCAAGCCCGACGCGCAGATGGATTTCGACTTCGACAAGGTGGTCGAGGCCAGCAAGGACAATCCGGTCTTCTACGTCCAGTATGCCCACGCGCGCATCCGCTCGACGCTGAGGAAGGCGGCCGATCTCGGGGTCACCCCCTCCGATCGCGCGCTGGCAAAGCTCGGCACCGAGGAACTCGCGCTCGTCGCCCGCGCAGCACAATTCCCGCGCGAGATCGAGGCGGCTGCGCGCGCGCGTGAACCGCACCGGATCGCCTTCTACCTCTACGATCTGGCCGCCGACCTCCATTCCTACTGGAATCTCGGTAATGACCGCCCGGAAAAGCGCTTCATCGTGGAACAGGATGCAGAGCTGACGGCCGCAAGGCTTTTCCTTGCCCGCGCAATCGGGCAAGTGATCCACAATGGCCTCGGCGTGCTCGGCGTTGAGGCGGTCGAGAGCATGTAGTTTCGCCTTAGGGGGGCGCAGGGTCCGTGATGGTCGATGCCGAATATGAAGAGCTGAACGACGACGCCGGGGAACTCGGCGGCGAACTCGGCCTTTCCGATACCGACAGCCTGCCCTGGCTCGAATCCGATGACGAGGAAGAAGGCGCAGGCGGGCTCGACACCAGCCAGATCCTGCTCTTCGCCGCAGGCCTCGTGGCGCTGCTCGGCGTGGTGGTGGCCGGCGTGTGGTACATCACCAACCGCGCCGCGACCACCGAGGTGGTTGCCGATGGCAGCGTGATCCCCGCGCCCGAGGGCCCGATCAAGGAGCGGCCCGAGGACCCGGGCGGCAAGACCTTCGACGGCACCGGCAATGTCGCCCCCGTGGTGGGCGAGGGCGGATCGCGCCCCGGCGTGGTCGCCGGAACACCGATGCCGGCGCTTCCGGGCGGGACGCCGGGTCCGGCCAAGGCCGGCCAGCCTGCCGCTGCGCCTTCGGCCGCGCCGACCAAGCCGGTCGCGGCCGCGTCCCCCGCCGCCGGACAGGCACCCGCCACCGGCGGTGTCGGCGTCCAGCTCGCCGCCTATGGCACCCGCGCCCGCGCCGAACAGGGCTGGAGCGATGCCCAGCGCCGCACCGATGCCCTGAAGGGCATCAAGTACCGCGTGGTCGAGGGCAAGGTCGACATCGGCACGGTCTACCGCTTGCAGGCCGTGGTCGGCAGCCGCGGCGAGGCCGACAGCCTGTGCCGCGCGCTGAAGGCCGACGGGGTCGATTGCCAGGTCAAGTAGTTGGGGATTGGCGGGGGCTTTCCCCCGGCGGCGGCCCCTCCCGGCCTTGCTACCCCTTTCGCGCGGTGCGACGTTAGCGGCATGATTCCGGCGATCTTCGGCATTTCGGGCCCCGAGCTCTCCGCGGACGAGCGCGCCTTCTTCCGCGAGTGCGATCCGGCGGGCTACATCCTGTTCGGGCGCAACTGCCTGGACCCGGGGCAGCTGCGCGCGCTCACCGATGATCTGCGCAGCATCCACGGCCGCGACCGCCTGCTGGTCTCGATCGACCAGGAAGGCGGCCGCGTCGCCCGCCTGCGCCCGCCGCACTGGGCGGGCTATCCGGCAGGCGCGGCGTTCGAGGCGCTCTACGCCATTGCGCCCGCCAGCGCGATCGAGGCGGCCCGCGCGAACGCGACTGCGATGGCGCTCGAACTCTCGGCGATGGGGATCACCGTCGATTACCACCCCCCGCTCGATCTCAGGGTCCCCGGCGCGCACGACGTGATCGGCGACCGCGCCTTCGGCAGCGACCCGATGCAGGTGGCAGCGCTGGGCCGGGCGGTGCTCGAAGGACTGGCCGCCGGCGGGGTGGCGGGCTGCGTCAAGCACATGCCGGGCCACGGACGCACCGATGTCGACACCCACAAGGCGCTGCCCACCGTCACTGCCTCGGCGGCGGAGCTGGAGGATGACCTCGCTCCGTTCCGCACCTTGAATTACGCCCCGATCGGGATGACCGGGCACCTCGTCTTCACCGCCTGGGATGCCGAGAACCCCGCGACCCTGTCCGAAACCGTGATCCGCGACGTGATCCGCGGAGCGATAGGCTTTGATGGCCTGCTGCTCACCGACGATATCGACATGGAGGCCTTGGGCGGCGCGATCCCCGAGCGCGCCGCGCGCGCCCATGCGGCAGGCTGCGACATCATCCTCAATTGCTGGGCGAAGATGGACGACATGGTCGGCATCTGCGAGGTCCTGCCCGCCATGTCCGAAGCGACCGCCGCAAGGCTGGACCGCGCGCTCGCGGGCACCCGCGTCGCCGAGGCCATCGCTCCGCAGGCGGCCGAACTTCTCGCCAAGCGCGACGCGCTGCTGGCGCTTGCCGCATGAACGCGTCCGATCAGCCCTTCATGCTCGCGCCCGAAGCCGGACGGCAGGACGCGGACGCGCTCTATCTCGCGCTTGACGGCTGGGAAGGCCCACTCGACCTGCTGCTCGATCTGGCGCGGCGGCAGAAGGTGGACCTGCGCCAGATCTCGATCCTCGCGCTGGTCGACCAATACCTCACCTATATCGAGCGCGCAGGCGCGCTGAAGCTCGAACTTGCCGCCGATTACCTGGTGATGGCCGCGTGGCTCGCCTACCTCAAATCGGCGATGCTGCTGCCCAAGGCCGAGCAGGAGGACCCCTCGCCCGAAGAACTCGCGCTGCGCCTCCAGCTCCGCCTCCAGCGCCTCGGCGCGATGCGCGAGGCGGCCGGACGGCTGATGGGCCGCGACCGGATCGGGCGCGACGTGTTCCTGCGGGGCGCGCCGGAGGGCCTGCGCACCGACCGCAAGACCGTCTGGCGTTCGGACCTGTTCAGCGTCATCCAGGCCTACGGGCAGGTCAAGGCGCGCACCGCCCCGCGCATCTACCATGTGGCGAACCGCCCGGTGATGACCCTCGATTCGGCGCTGGAGCGGGTGTCCTCGATGCTCGGCGTGACGCTCGAGTGGATGGAGATCCGCGACTTCCTGCCGCCCCATGCCTCGCCCGCATTGAAGCGCTCGGCGCTGGCGTCAAGCTTCGTCGCCGCGCTCGAACTCACCAAGCGCGGGCGGGCCGAGATCGAACAGGACGGCGCCTTTGCCCCCTTGCGCATCCGCCGGCTGAGGGACGCGGCGGGCGCATGAGTGACGAGCCCGGCACGCTTGAACGCGCGGTCGAGGCCACGCTGTTCGCGGCCGAGACGCCGATGGGTGTCGAGGCGCTTTGCGCCCATCTCGGCGGCCTCGCGCCGGGCGAAATTCGCGAGGCGCTGGGCTTGCTCGAAGCACGTTACCGCAGCCGCGGCGTTCACCTCGTGGAGCGCGGCGGGCGTTGGCATTTCGAGACCGCGCCCGATCTGGCGCATCTCCTGAGGCGCGAGAAGGAGCAGGTCCGCCGTCTCAGCCGCGCCGCGACCGAAGTGCTCGCGATCATCGCCTATCACGAGCCGGTCAGCCGCGCCGAGATCGAATCCATCAGGGGCGTGCAGACCAGTGCGGGGACGCTCGATGTGCTGATGGAGGCAGGCTGGGTGAAGCCCGCTGGCCGCCGCGAGGTGCCGGGGCGTCCGGTGGTCTACGCCACCACCCCCGATTTCCTCGATCATTTCGGACTCGCCAGCCGCCGCGACTTGCCCGGCATCGACGAATTGCGCGCCGCAGGGCTGCTCGATCCGGTCGACGAGGCGATGGAGGCGGCAATGCGGTTCGAGCCCGACGAAGCGGATGAGGCGCAGGACGACACACCCGATCCCGATGACGACGAGAATCTGGCGGACTGACTCGCAATTCGCGCGGAAGGGGCCTAAATGGGCCCTCATCAGACGCCGGGCCGGGCCCGGTCTTGCGGCGCAGCTTCCTCGCATCCCGCCGCTGTTCAGGAGTTGAGATAATGGGTATTGGTTCGCTGTGGCACTGGATCATCGTCTTGCTGATCGTGCTGGTCCTGTTCGGGCGCGGCCGCATCTCCGAGATGATGGGCGATTTCGGCAAGGGCATCGCGAGCTTCAAGAAGGGCCTCAGCGAGACCGAGGAAACCGCCGCCAAGGCCGCCCGCATCGAGCCGCCCGCAGCGCCGGCCGAAACCCCCGCGCCGAGCCTCGACAAGACCGACGGCACCGGCGCCTGATCCGCACCTTTCCCTGACCGCAGCGCAGGCACCCTTCCATGTTCGATGTCGGCGCCGGAGAGCTGCTGGTCATCCTGATCGTCGCCGTGGTGGTGATCGGGCCCAAGGACCTGCCGCTCGCCATGCGCACCGCAGGCCGCTGGATCGGCAAGATGCGCCGCATCTCGGCCCATTTCCGCAGCGGGATCGACGCCATGGTGCGCGAGGCCGAGCTGGAGGAAATGGAGAAGAAGTGGAAGGCGCAGAACGAGGAAATCATGCGCCGCTCCGCCGCGCTGACCGAAGCCGAAGCGGGCGCGCCGGTGATGACCGGCCCGCCTCCGCTGGACAAGTCGCTGGTGGATACCCCCCCGCCGCCGCTGCCCGAGACTGCCGCCACACCGCCGCAGCCTGAAGCGCCCGCCGCTCCCGACGCGTCCACCAAGGGCACGAGCGCCGATGTTTAAGATCGATGACCTCGACGAGACCCGTGCGCCGCTGCTCGACCACCTGATCGAGCTGCGCACCCGCATCGTGCGCGCGCTGCTGGCGCTGGGAGCGGGCTTTGCGGTGTGCCTCTATTTCGCCGACGCAATCCTCGGCATTCTGGTCTGGCCGCTGAAGCAGGCCTTCCCCGAGGGACAGGGTCAGCTGATCTTCACCAAGCTTCCCGAAGTGTTCTTCGTCGAGCTGAAGGTCGCGCTGTTTGCCGGCTTCATGGTAAGCTTTCCGGTGATCGCCAACCAGCTGTGGGCCTTTGTTGCCCCGGGCCTCTATGCGCGCGAGAAGAAGGCTTTCCTGCCGTTCCTCTTCGCAACGCCCGTGCTGTTCGGTGCCGGCGCCTCGCTCGCCTATTTCATCGTCATGCCGACCGCCTTCAAGTTCTTCCTCGGCTTCGGGGGAGAGGCTGGGGGCCTTCAGGTCCAGGCGCTGCCGAGCGCGGGCGAGTATCTCAACCTCGTGATGCAGTTCATCCTCGGCTTCGGGGTGACCTTCCTTCTGCCGGTGCTGCTGCTGCTGCTCCACCGGGCGGGGATCGTCAGCCGTGACCAGATGGTGGCGGCGCGGCGCTATGTGATCGTCGGCATCTTCATCATCGCCGCGATCGTGACCCCGCCCGATCCGGGCTCGCAGATCATCCTTGCGCTGCCGCTGCTGGTGCTGTTCGAGGTCTCGCTGGTGCTGATGCGCTTGCAGGAAAAGGCGGTGGCGGCCGACAAGCTCGCGCGCGAGGCGGAAGCGGCGGCGGCCGAGTAGCTACTGCGCCTCGCGCACCTTCACGCCGGCGATCCACACCTGAAGCACCCTGGTCTCGCGCAGCGCCTGGGGCGAGGCGAACAGCGGGTCGCGGTCGACGATCAGGAAATCGGCGCGCTCGCCCGGGACGAGGCGGCCGAAGCGGCCATCGGCGAACCCGGCAAAGGCGGCGTCCGCAGTGAACCCGGCAAGGGCCTGTTCGCGGGTCACGCTCTCCTGCGGGAACCACCCGCCGAAGGGCTCGCCCCGGGCATCGGTGCGGCTGATCGCGGCGGCCATCCCGGCCCAGGGATCGGCGGGCTCGACAGGCGCGTCCGAACCGAAGGCCAGGCGCCCGCCGGCTTTCAGCACGCTCCGCCACGGATAGGCGCCCGCGAGCCGCTCCGGCCCGAGCCGCGCTTCGGCCATCAGCCGGTCGGAGGTCTGGTGCAAGGGCTGCATCGAGGCGATCGCGCCATGCCGGCCGAGCAGCGCGATATCGGCCGGATCGACGATCTGCGCATGCTCGATCCGCCAGCGCCGGTCTCCCTTGTAGCTTTCCGAAAGCTCGCCGATCGCCGAGAGCACCTCGGCATTGGCAGCATCCCCGATGGCGTGAACGGCGGTCTGGAAATTGTCCATCGCCGCGCGGCTCATCAGGTTCCTGAGCTGCGAAGGGCTGAGCAGCGGCAGGCCCTTGGCGCCAGGATCATCGTGATAGGGCGCCTTGAGCACCGCGCCGCGCGATCCCAGCGCGCCGTCGAGATAGAGCTTGACCCCGCCCATCCGCAGCCGGTCATCATAGAGCCACACCGTCGGCTCGGGCCCGGCGACGGTCTCGAGAGTGTCGATGCTGTCGGCATAGGACATGATGCGGATCGCGAGGCGCCCGGTGTCGCCCGCGCGGCGGAAGGTGTGCCAGTCGGCAAGGCTTGTCCCCATGTCGGCGACCGCGGTGATGCCGTAGCCGAGCAGCACCTCCTGCGCCTTGGCGAGCGCAAGGTCGCGGTCTTCGGGGCGCGGGGCGGGGACTTCCTTCTGCACCAGCAAAGCCGCATTGTCGACGAAGACCCCCGCCGGATTGCCCCTGGCGTCGCGGATGATCCTGCCGCCTGCCGGATCGGCGGTCTTCGCGGTGACGCCGGCGGTGCTGATCGCGAGGCTGTTGCCCCAGGCCGCGTGGCCATCGACCCGTTCGAGCCACACCGGCCGGTCGCTGACCACGGCATCGAGCTCGGCCGCCGTCGGGAAGCGGCCGAGGCCCCACTTCTCCTGGTTCCAGCCGCGTCCAAGGATCCACGGGCGGCCCTCGTTTTCGGCGGCGAAGGCCTTGATCTTGGCGAGCGCCTCCTCGAGCGAATTGGTGTCCGACAGGTCCAATGTGAGCGCGCCGAACCCGATGCCCATCACGTGGACATGGGCGTCGATCATCCCGGGCAGCATCACCCGCCCGCCGCCATCGACGAGGAAATCGGTGCGCGGGCGCTTGTCGGAGCGCTCGAGCACCTGCGTGATCGTCCCGTCGTCGCCAAACACCAGGCCCGAGAAGCGCCTGACCTTGCCTGCGGCGTCGATCGTCACCCCGTCGACATTGTCGACCAGCGTATCGGCCAGAGCGGGCGCGGCGAGCACGAGGGCAAAAACGGTGGCAAGAAGGCAAACGCGGCGCATGGCAATCCTTGAGCAGGGCTGAGGCCCGTGGTGCCTATCGGCTTATGCGCGGCTTGCCAACTTTCACCCCCGCACAGAAATCCTTTCGCGCGTCAGGCCCCAAGCGACATTGCCCTTGCGCGCCCGAGGCTCTAATCGCCTCGTCACCATGTCGACACAGCTTGCCGCATCGAACCCCAAGGGCGCCGCCGCGTCCCCGGCCGACCTTACCCTCGACGATGTCCGCGCCGCCGCCGCGCGGATCGCGGGCGCGGTGGTCAACACGCCGATGATGCATTCGATCACGCTGTCGGAGATTACTGGCGCGGATATCTGGCTGAAATTCGAGAACCTCCAGTTCACCGCCGCCTACAAGGAGCGCGGGGCGCTGAACGCGCTGCTGTTGCTGACCGAAGAACAGCGCGCCCGCGGCGTGATCGCGGCCTCGGCGGGCAACCACAGCCAGGGCCTCAGCTATCACGGCACCCGCTTGGGCGTGCCCGTCACCATCGTCATGCCCAAGCCTACCCCCACCGTGAAGGTGATGCAGACCGAAAGCGTCGGCGGCAAGGTGGTGCTGGAGGGCGAGACCTTCGACGAGGCCTATGCCCACGCGAGGGAGCTCGAGGGCGAACTGGGCCTGACCTTCGTCCACCCCTTCGATGATCCGCATGTCGCGGCGGGCGCGGGCACGGTGGCGCTGGAAATGCTCAGCGTGAAGCCCGATCTCGATTGCATCGTCACCCCGATCGGCGGGGGCGGGCTCATTTCGGGCATGGCGACGGTCGCCAAGGCGCTCAACCCCGCTATCGAGGTGGTCGGCGTGCAGGCCGGCCTGTTCCCGAGCATGTTCGACCGCATCAAGGGTGCAAGCCTGCCTTGCGGGGGCGACACGCTGGCCGAGGGCATCGCGGTCAAGGTGCCCGGCGACTTCACCTCCAAGGTGATCGCGGAGCGGGTGGACGATATCGTGCTGGTCGACGAGCCGGCACTGGAAAAGGCGGTCGCGCTGTTGCTCCAGATCGAGAAGACCGTGGTTGAGGGCGCGGGCGCGGCGGGGCTGGCGGCGGTGCTGCGCAACCCGGCGCGGTTCGCGGGCAAAACCATCGGCCTCGCGCTGTGCGGCGGCAATATCGACACGCGCCTGCTCGCCAATGTGCTGCTGCGCGATCTTGCCCGGCAGGGTCGCCTTGCGCGCCTGCGGATCACCTTGCAGGACCGCCCCGGCGCGCTGTTCCGGGTGATGCGCCTGTTCGACGAGCACAACGTCAACATCATCGAGATCTATCACCAGCGCATCTTCACCACGCTGCCGGCCAAGGGCCTGATCACCGATATCGAATGCGAGGCGCGCGATGCCGAGCAGGTCGAACGGCTGGTCGAGGGCCTGCGCGCCAACGGCTATTCGGTGCAGCTGGTCGAACTCGGCTGATTTTTCTGACAATTCGGTGAGCGCGATCGGGGCATTTGTCCCGGTTTGCACCATTGCGGGCGCGGTTTGCCGTCGCCGCCCCCGCTCTCAAGTCGTTTTCGCGACATTTTCATGGTTGAGGGACTTTTACCGGAGCGAAGGTGTGGGCATAAGATTTTCTTAACACTTTCCCACCCGCGATTCATCGCACGAAGGACAGGCCCCGCACGTGACGGCACCGATCCGCTTCCCCCGCTTCTTCGTGACGAGCCCCGCGCCGTGCCCCTATTTGCCGGGCCGCAGCGAACGCAAGGTGTTCACCGAGCTGAAGGGGCCGCATGCCGACCAGCTGAACGAGGCCCTGGGCCGGATCGGCTTCCGCCGCAGCCAGACGGTTGCCTATCGCCCGTCCTGCCTCGATTGCCAGGCCTGCGTTTCGGTGCGGGTGGTGGCGGGCAGGTTCAAGCCCTCGGCCACGCAGAAGCGCGAACTCAAGCGCAACAGCGATCTCATCGTCACCGAATGTCGCCCCTGGGCGACCGATGAACAGTTCGAGCTGCTTTCGCGCTATCTTGGCCAGCGCCACCCCGATGGCGGGATGTCGGCGATGGACGAACTCGATTATGCCGACATGATCGAACACACGCCGGTCACCAGCGTCGTCACCGAATATCGCGAGCCCGGGCCGGGCGGCAAACCCGGCCGTCTGGTCGGCGCCTGCCTGACCGACCGGCAGGGCGATGGCCTGTCGATGATCTACTCCTTCTACGATCCCGATCACCCCGAACGCGCGGGGCTGGGCAACTTTATTATCCTCGATCATATCCGCCGCGCCGCAGCTGAGGCATTGCCCTATGTCTATCTGGGATATTGGGTCGAAGGCTCGCCGCGCATGCAATACAAGGTCCGCTATCGCCCGCTCGAGAGGCTCACGCGCGAAGGCTGGCAGCTGATGGAGAAAGGCGAACAGCATCGCCTGATCGCCGCAGCCACAGCGCCGCGCCGCCCGCAGGACGAAAGCCTCGCCGGTGCGCGGGGCAAGGATGGCCAGCCTGTCAAGTTCCCCGCGACCTGAGACGGCAAGGCGTCTCTCGCTCGGTCTCGCCATTGCCGCAGGATTGGGTAACGCCGCGCTGGCGCTGGACGGCGCGCCGGTGGCGGCGGCCGTGCAGCAGGAGGGGCCGGCGCAGGCCGGCCGCAGCGAACAACCGGATGCCGGCGCGCCGCCCGCTGCGCCCGCGCCCGCGCCGGCCCCCGCACCCGTGCCGGACTCGCTCGATGATCTGATCCCCGAATCCGCCCTCGCCGATCCGGAGGGCTGGGCGGCCAGCGGGGTTGCCGATCGGGCAGCGGTGAGCGAGCCGGTCGTTCCGCTCTCCGAGGTGCCCGATCCGGCCTTCGATGCCGCCTTCGCCGAGCCTGATGCCGCCGCGGGCGGCGCCCCGCTTCCCGAAGGCCCATCCGCGCTCGCCGAACTCGCCATCCCCGAGCCGCAGCCGCTCCCGCCCGATCCCGAGCTTGAAGCGCTCGCCAGCATCAGCGACCCGGTGCTCGCCGCAGCGCCCGAACTGGCCGAAACGCGGGTCAGCGGCACATTGGTGCTCGCGCTCCCCGCCGACCCCGAAGCCTTCCCCGAGAAGGATGAATTCGTCGATCGCTTCCGCGACCTGTCGACCTTGCGCGCGCTCGATGACGGCGTGGAGGCCGCCCCCCAGGTCGCCGCCCGCGCCCGCGCGGATGCCGAGCTGCTCGGCGATATCCTGCGCACTTACGGCTATTACAGCGGCGAGGTGGTGCGCCAGCTTTCGGGCGGGCGGCGCGCGGGTGAGGCGGCGGGGGAGGAGGATGCCGAGGCCGCCGCCCGCGAACCCAGCGTGCGCTTCGATATCCTGCCGGGTCCGCGCTACAGCTTCGGGCGGATCGACCTCGGCGAGATCCCGGCGCTCCCCGAACCCGATGCCAGCCGCCTGATCGAGGCCTTCGGCATCAAGACCGGCGACCCGCTCTATGCCGACCGCATCGTCGAGCGCGAGCTGAACTTGCGCGTCGCATTGGGCGAAAGCGGCTATCCTTTCGCCAGGGTCGAAGAGCCGCAGCTGCTGATCGATCATGCGCGTATCGCCGGCGATCTCACCCTCACCGCGCGCCCGGGCGGCAAATATGTGTTCGGGCAAGTGGTCAGCAATGATCCGCGCTTCCTTTCGGGCAGGCATCTTGCGCGCATCGCCCGCTTCGATGCGGGCGACACCTTCCAGCAAAGCCTCGAGACCGACCTCAGGCGCGCGATCATCGCCACCGGCCTCGTCTCGAGCGTCACCATCACCCCGCGCGAAACCCGCGCGCCCGCAGATGGCCAGCCGGGCGAGGTCGCGCTCGATGTGGCGATGGAGCGCGCGCCGTTGCGCACCATCGCGGGTGCGATCGGCTACGGCACCGAGGACGGCTTCAAGCTTGAGGGGCGCTGGGAACACCGCAACCTCTTCCCGCCCGAAGGCGCGCTGCGGCTGCGCGGGATCGTCGGCACGCGCGAGATGCTCGGCAGTGTCGGCGTGCGGCGCAACAACTTCCTCGGGCGCGACCAGGTGCTGACCGTGGACCTCTTCGCCAGCGACATCACCACCCAGGCGGTGGATTCGCGCGGGGGCGGGGTGCGCGCGACCTTCGAGAAGATTTCCAACATCCTGTTCCAGAAGCCGGTCAGCTGGCAGGTGGGCGGCGAGCTGATCTACACCGACGAGCGCAACCGCAACGCGCACACCGCGCCCGGCGTGCTGGTGCCGCGCCAGGCCTATCTGATCGGCGGGCTGTTCGGCAGCGTGACGCTCGATGAAAGCGACGACCTGCTCGATCCGAGCGAGGGCTGGCGCGCGACCCTGTTCCTCGCGCCCGAGGTCTCGCGCAGTAGCGGGATGCAGAGCTTCTACCTGCGCGCGCAGGGCGATGCGAGCTATTACCAGTCATTGGGAGATCTGGTGCTGGCAGGGCGGGTGCGCGCGGCGACCATCCAGGGGGCAAGCGTCGACGACATCGCGCCCTCACGCAGGCTGTATGGCGGCGGCGGGGCCTCGGTGCGCGGTTACGGCTTCCAAGGCGTCGGCCCGCGCGATGCGCTCGGCAATCCCACCGGCGGCACCTCGCTGGTCGAATTCTCGCTCGAGGCGCGCGTGCCGACCCCGCTGCTCGGCGGTGCGATCGAGGTCGTGCCTTTCATCGACGGCGGATCGGTGGCGCGCGGATCGACCCCCGATTTCGACGAGATCCGCTTCGGGGCGGGCGTCGGTATCCGCTACAAGACGACCTTCGGCCCGATCCGCGTCGATGTCGCCGCCCCGCTCAATCCGACCGCATTCGATAGCCCGGTGGTGGTCTATGTCAGCCTCGGGCAGGCATTCTGATGGCGGACGGGCTGATGGCGGACGGGGCGCAGGGCACCGCGACGGCGCGCGCGCGCCGGGAGGCGGGCCGGCGCTGGGGCAGGTGGCTGGGCTGGGCGTTCGGGCTGCTGCTCGCGCCGGTGCTGCTCGTCGCCCTGTTGCTTGCGACCCCGATCGGCAAGCGCTTCGTCGCCGACCAGATTGCGGCCGTCGCCCCCGCTTCGGGCCTGCGCTTCACCGTCGGGCGGATCGAGGGCGATATCTACGGGCAGGCGGTGCTGCGGCAGGTGACGGTGAGCGACCCCAAGGGCGCCTTCCTCACCATCCCCGAGGTGCGGCTCGACTGGCGGCCTGTGAACTGGCTGTGGAGCGGGCTCGACATCCGCGAGGTGACCGCAAGGCGCGGCCGGCTGACGCGGCTGCCCGAACTGCTCCCCGGCGATCCCGATGCGCCGCTGCTCCCCGATTTCGATATCCGGGTCGACAAGCTGGTGGTCGAGGACCTGACCATCGCCAAGGGCCTCGCCACGCCGCGTGACGAGCGGGCGAACCTCTCCGCCAAGGTCGATATCCGCCAGGGCCGCGCGCTGATCGACGCGCGCGGGAGGCTGGGCGCGCGGGACCGTTTCGCACTGCTGCTCGATGCCGAGCCCGACGGCGACAGGTTCGTGCTTTCGGGCGATGCGCTTGCGCCTGCCGGCGGAGTGCTGGCGGGGCTGGCGAAGCTTGAGGCAGGCTATGCCGCGCGGATCGCGGGCGACGGGACGTGGACGCGCTGGCGCGGCGCGGCGGTCGCGCGGGCGATCGGCAGCGCGGCGGACCGGCCGGTCGCGGCGCTGCGCATCACCAATGACGCAGGCCGCTACGGGGTGCTGGGCGAGCTGCGCGCAGGGCTGGGCGATGCGACCATCGCCGCCCGCGCACTGGGCGAGACCACCGCGCTCGCCGCCAGCTTCACCCTTTCGGGCAGCGTGATCGATGGCCGCGCGGCCGCGGTTTCCACCGGGCTCGATGCGCGCCTCAGCGGCCTTGCCGACCTTGCCGACAAGGTGGTGGACGGCGCGCGTGTGCGGCTGGGCTTGCGCAATCCCGATCTGTTCGGCCCGAACCTGAGGCTCGAACGCGCGGCGCTGGTGGCCGATCTGACCGGCGACTTCGACGATCTGGGCATCAAGCACGAGATCGCGGTCGGGCGCCTCGCCGTGCAATCCGTCACCGCCACCGGACTTGCCCAGACGGGCCGCGCGCGGCTCGATGGAGCGGTGCTGAGCCTGCCCCTTGCGCTCACCGCGCAAGCTGTGACGACCGGTATTGCCCAGGCCGATCCGCGGTTGGTGAAGGGGCGGGCAAGCGGCCTTCTCACTTACGATTTCGCCAAGGGCGCGCTCGCCGCCGACCGCGCTGACATCACCTTCCCCGGGCTCGGCGCGCAGCTTTCCCTGCAAGGTGACATCCCCGCGGGCGCCTATGCCATCGCCGGGCCCGTCACCGCCAGCCGCCTCAGGGTCGAGGGCGCGGGCGAGGTCACCGCCAATGCCAAGATCCTCGCCAAGTTCGGCCCCGCCGTGCCGTGGAGCCTGCGTGCCAATCTGGCCGGCGTCCTCGGCCGCATCGGCAATGCCACGATCGTCAATCTTGCGGGCAATGAGGTGCGCTTCAAGGGCGAGCTCGGCATGGGGGCGGGCCAGCCGATCATCTTCAGGAACACCGCCATCACCGCCCCGCGCCTCACCGCACGGCTCGACAGCAAGGTCGTCACCGGCGGCGGCGTGACCCGCACCGTGCTCGCAGGGCAAGGACGGCAGGCACAATATGGCCCGTTCCGCTTCGATGCCGAGATCGCCGCCGATGGCCCGCGCGCGGTGCTGGTGCTCGCCGATCCCTACCCCGCAGCTGGGCTCAAGGACGTGCGCATCGCGCTCGCACTCAGCAAGGAGCGCTTCGGGCTCGATGTCGAAGGCCAGTCGCTGCTCGGTGCATTCGACGGCGCGCTCGAGCTGTTCCTGCCCGAGAACGCGCCGACGCGGATCGCGGTGGGCCGGCTCGATGTCTACCGCACCACCGTCACCGGCGAGGTCATGCTGCTCGACGCGGGCGTCTCGGGCGATCTCCGGCTGGCGGGCGGCGGGGTTGACGGGACGCTCGTCTTCCGGCCGCAGGGCAAGGGTGTGATCGGCTTTGCGGTCGATCTGGCGGCCCGCAATGCGAGCTTCGGCGGGGCGACCCCGATCACCATCGCCCGCGCCGATATCGATGCCACGGGCCGCATCGCTGATGGCAGCACCAGCCTCGATGCCGACATCACCGCGAGCGGCTTCGAATATGGTGGGCTGTCGCTGGCGAACCTCACCGCGAGGGCCGCCATCACGGACGGGCGGGGCAAGGTCACCGGCACGCTCTCCGGCCGGCGCGCGGACCGCTTCGCGCTCAATTTCGACGCCAATGTCGCTCCGGACCAGATCGCCGCGGCGGCGCGCGGGCAGTATGGCAATGCCCGGATCACCATGCCGCGCCGCGCGGTGCTCACTGCACAGGAGGCAGGCGGCGGCTGGAGCCTCGCGCCGACGCAAGTCGGCTTCGGCGGGGGCTTTGCAATCGCCCAAGGCAGCTTCGGTGGCGGCACCACCGCGCTCAATCTGCAATTGTCGAAGATGCCGCTGCGGCTGCTCGATCTGGCGGGTGCGGACTTGGGCCTCGGCGGGCGGCTGACCGGGATCATCGACTATCGCCAGTCGGGCCGCGACGCCCCGACCGCGAAGGCGCGCGGGCGGATCGAGCGGTTCAGCCGCGCCGGGCTGGTGCTCTCCTCCAAGCCCGTGGGCGTGCTCGCCGTCGTCGATCTCGGCGCCGACCGCCTGACCGCCGCCGCGCGCCTGTTCGAGGGCGAGGAGCGGCGCGGCGACGTCTCGCTGGCGGTGCTCGGGCTTGCTCCCGATGGCCCCTTGGGCGAGAGGGTGATGCGCGGCCGGCTGGGTGCACGGCTCGCCTTCGATGGCGCGGCCGAGACCCTCTGGCGCCTCGCCGCGGTCGAGGCCTTCGACCTTGCCGGCCCCGTCAGGATCGATGCCCGCGCCACCGGCACGCTCGCCGATCCGCGCATCACCGGCAATGTCGCCAGCGACGATCTCACCGTGCAAAGCGCGCTCACCGGCACCCGAATCACCGGCGTCAAGGCGCGCGGACGGTTCGCCGGATCGCGGCTCGAACTGGCGAGCTTTGCCGGGCAGACCGGCGGCGGGGGCACGGTGAGCGGCAGCGGCACGGTTGACCTTGCGCAGATGAGCCGTGCGCGCGGCCCCACGCTGGATCTGCGCGCGGCGGTGAGGAACGCGCGGCTGCTTGATGCCAATGGGCTCGAGGCGACCATCACCGGCCCCTTGCGGATCGTCTCCAACGGCATGGGCGGCACCATCGCCGGCCGCGTGAGCGTCGATCGTGCACGCTGGGCGCCGGGCAACGCCGCCGAGGACCGCGCCCTGCCGCGCATCGCCACGCGCGAGATCAATGGCGAGGACGGGCGCACACGGGCGCAAGGCTCGGGCCGCGACGCGGCGTGGCGCTACCTCGTCAACGCCAGCGCCCCGGCGCGCGTCACGGTCGAGGGGCTGGGACTGGAGAGCGAATGGGGCATCGACATTGCCTTGCGCGGCACCGTCGCCGACCCGCGCATCGGCGGCACCGCGCGGCTGGTGCGCGGCGATTACACCTTCGCCGGCACGCGCTTCGATCTGAACCGCGGGCGGATCCTGTTCGACGTGGGCGAGGCGATCAACCCGCGGCTCGACATCCTCGCCGAAACCGCCAAGAACGGCACCAATGTCGATATCGCGATCACCGGCAATGCCCGCTCGCCGAGCATCACCTTCTCGAGCGATCCCTCGCTTCCCGAGGAGGAAATCCTCGCGCGGCTGCTGTTCGGCGGTTCGGTCACCTCGCTCTCGGCAACCGATGCCGTCCAGCTCGCCGCAGCGCTGGCCGCACTACAGGGCGGGGGCGGGGGGCCCGACCCGATCGGCTCGCTGCGGCGCACGATCGGGCTCGACCAGCTGCGGATCGTCAGCGCCGACCCGCTGACCGGGCGGCAGACAGGGATCGCGATCGGCAAGAACATCACCCGGCAGATCTATGTCGAACTGGTCACCGACGGGCGCGGATACAGCGCGACCCAGGTCGAATACCGCATCACCAGCTGGCTGGCGCTGCTGGGCACGGTCTCGACCATCGGGCGCGATTCGGTGCTGGTCCAGGTGAGTAGGGATTACTGAGGAGGTGCGGCCCCGCCAGCCCTAGCCGCCCTCGCTCATGTACAGTTCCGCCTCCGCGGCGCGGCGGCGCACCAGCCCCTGCAACACCCGCCCGCCCGCGCGCGTCCAGCGCGAGAATTCGTGCGCGGCGCCCGCGTAATCGCCCGCGATGTGCTTGCGGGTCAGCGTCGCGGTGCGGATCGCGCCGGTGTTGTAGTGGAAGCTGACCATCGCATCGAACTGGCTCTGGGTGGTGAGCGCGGGGCCGATCGCCTCGGCGACATCGGCGGCATAGCGGACCAGATCGGCAGCAAGGCGCGAATCGCATTGCGCCTGCGTCCAGCGCGTGCCGGGGCCGATCCACGAGCCGTTGAAGAAATCGCGCCCGGTCGCGCCCCAGCCGATCGTCCACGGCTCGTCGCCGGTGGCGGGATCGGGATAGGCCTCGACGGTGCCGTCACCGCACAGGCGCGCGCAGCCCTCGAAACGCTTGATGAGCGCGATGCCCGCCGCGCCGACATTGCGGCTGGACGAGGCACGCAGATTGGCGGGCAGGCCGGCAAGCTCGCGCAGATAGGCGATCAGCTTGGTCGAATGCGGGTAGGTCATGGAGAGCCTCTTCTTGCGTGAAGTGAGGCCCGACGATTCAGCACGTTTCTTGCGAGTAGGAAAATGGTTTCGTGCAGCGCGAGGCACGGGGGTGACAAGAGCTCTTGACTGACAAGAGTTCTTGTCTGTAAAGAGCTCTTGTCAGGAAACGGGGCGATTCGGAACAATCCCTGCTCCGGGGCCGGAATGCGAACCATCAACAGATGTCGGAAGCGAACGTGGAAAACCGTCTGAAACACTACCGCGACGAAAAGGGCTGGAGCCAGGGCGAGCTTGCCCGGCGGCTTGGCGTGTCGCGGCAGACGATCAACGCGGTCGAGACCGACAAGTACGATCCCTCGCTCCCCCTCGCGCTGCGCATGGCGCGCCTGTTCGGGGTGGCGGTGCCGGATCTGTTCATCGATCACTGGGAGCCTGTAGAATGATGACCGAGGAAAAGTCCCCCGAGACCCCGCGCACCCAGACCCCGAAATGGGTCAGGAAGCTGCTGATCCCGATGCTGATCGGGGGCGTTGCGGGCTATGCCGGCGCTGCCGCGGCGCTGCATTTCATCGACAGTTCGGCCGTTGGCGGGCTCGGCAAATCGGCGACCATCGCCGCGCTGGTGGCGGTGCTCTACATCATCATCGGCCTCGGCGTCGCGCTGGGCACGGCGAGCCCCAAGGTCGGCGCGCGGTTCCTCAATGTCGAGGATGCGGACGAACTGCGCGAACAGAAGAAGGTCCTGACCGGTTCGGGCGCGGCGATGGTGCTGTGGGGTGCGGCGCTGATGGCGCTGGCCTTTGCGGCCCCCGACGGCCCGCTGCCGCAGGCTGCGGCGCTGGCGCTGGGCGCGGGCGGGCTGGTGATCGGCACGCTGCTCTCGATCCCGGCCTACCGGCTGAGCGACGAGCTGATGCGCGCGGTCAACCTCGAGGCGGGCGCGCTAAGCTACGGGCTGATGCTGCTGTTTGCCGGCGGCTGGGCGATGTTCGCGCACCTCGGCTATGTCGCCGGGCCCGCGCCGCTCGACCTGCTGTCGCTGTTCTATGTTGTGGTGCTGGTGGCAAGCTTCATCGCCGTCGGCCGCCGCGGGATGCTGATGCCGCGCTGACCCCCGGGGACGCGCAAGAAAAAAGGGGCGCCTGCCGGCTGGCAGGCGCCCCTTTTCGTTGGGTGTGCCGGCGGCCTCAGAACTTCCAGGTCGCGGTGCCGCGGATCACCTGCGCATTGGCATCGGCGCGGGCGATCGTCGAATCGAGCGCGGCGCTGATCTGCACCGGCCCTGTGCCGAAGGTGGCGCTCACGCCCACTTCGCCCCAGGTCCGGTCGGCCGTGCCGAGCGCGAAGGCCGCGTCCGGGCCCGTGCCGCTGGTGAAGTTGGCGTTGAGCACGTTCGGACCCTGCTCGAGCTCGCGCACCAGCTGGGCGTTGGCATTGAGCACCACCGACTTGCCCTTCTTCTGCCAATCGAAACCAGCGCGCAGCTGCGTGCTCTTGTAGGTTTCGCGGTCGAAGCTCAATGCCAGCGTTCCGCCGCTTTCCTTGGTGCGGGTGAAGGCGATGCTGGCATAGCGCGCCTCGATCCCCGGGGAGATCGTGCCGGCCGAGGTTTCCAGATCATAGGAGACGCCAAGCGCG
Organism: Porphyrobacter sp. AAP82; assembly: GCF_000331285.1. Taxonomy (GTDB): domain Bacteria; phylum Pseudomonadota; class Alphaproteobacteria; order Sphingomonadales; family Sphingomonadaceae; genus Erythrobacter. The sequence continues at coordinate 177,829 of NZ_ANFX01000012.1, forward strand.
CCCGAGACCAGCAGGTCGTCAGAACTGGATTCGAGCGTCTGCGGCGCGTTCAGGAAGGTCACGGTGCGGCGCGTGTCGATGCCCACGCTGCCCATGCTGAACTGGCCGTCGACTGCAACGCCGCTGGCGAAATCGTGACGCATGTAGAGCGAGGCCGCATAGGTGTCGCTCTGGATGCTCTGGCCCAGCGGCACGTCGGCGTCGATCGTGCTGTAGTGGCCCGAAATGCCGATCATCGTGCTGTCGCCCGGGTAGAACTCGGCCCCGCCGGCCAGATACCAGCCCGAATACTCGGTCGGATCGGCGAGGAACTGCCCGGCGATCTGGTTGCCGGCTTCGTAGCCCGGAAGCGAAACTGCCTCGCCCGAGATGTAGCCGCCCGACAGGAACAGGCCGACATTGTCGGGCAGGTCCGCATCGTGCAGCTCGGTCTCGCCGTCGCCTTCCTGCATGCCCATCAGCGCCCCGCCCATCGGCTGCATGGCGGGCGCGAGCCCGGCCTGGGCCATTTCGAGCGGACGCCCGGTGATCGCCACCTTGCCCCCGGCGCGCGACTTGTCGGCCTCGCGCAGGCGGGCATCGTTGAAGTTTTGCAGCAGGTTGACCGATTGCGCCGCGAGCGAGCGGACCGCCTGCTCGTTGACCGGCGCAAGCCGCGCGAAGGTGCCGCGGATCGTGTCGACCGTCGCGAAGTCAAGCCCGTAGAGCGCGCTCAGCGAGGTGTTGGCGCGGTTCTGGTCGAACAGCTGGGCATAGGCGACCTGGGCCGGATCATTGGCGTTGATCACCGTATTGTAGCTCGCCGCGTTGACCTCCATCAGCACCGCATTGGGCTGGTAGATGAAGTTCTGGCTGAGGATCGGCGAGATCGTGCGCGCGGTGAAGGTGCCGCTCACCCCGCCCGTGGCGGTGAGGATGGTGTAGCGCTCGCCGAGGCCGTTGACGCGCGAGCTCACCCCGGTGCCGATGCCCACCACGCCGCCGACACTGGCCTGCCCGGTGACCGCGAGGCGATCGGAGGCGGTGCCGGTGCCGAGGTCGACGAGGAAGGTCGAGCCCGAGGACATCACCAGGTTGCCATCGATCGTCAGCGTGCCGGCGGTGCCCATCGTCGCGGGCGAGAAGACGCCGGTGACGCTGGTCAGGAACGGCGCGCGGACCGTGCCGGTTCCGCCCAGCATGCCGGCGAACAGGGTGTAGTCGCCGACCGAGGCAAGCCGGCCATTGACGTTTACCGTCCCGCCGAACTGGCTGACGTCGATCAGCGAGGTGAGGTTGCCCGCGGCAGCGACGCTGAGCCCGGCAGCGCCGCGCACCGTCAGCCGGTCGATGGTGACCGTGCTGGACAGGGTGGTGGTGCCGGTCTGGCTCAGGGTCACATCGAAGAAGCGCGGGTCGACGCGGGTCGTCGGCGTGGTCACCGCGTTGACGTTGTTGGCGACAAAGCCGGTCGCGCCGGGCAGGCCGTTGGCGAGCGTCGGGGCGGGCAGGGTGACGGCGTTCGCCTGCGGGGCGACTTCCGACACCAGCGCCGTGCGCGGGCCGGTGGTCGTGGTGGTTGCAGCGCCTTCGCCGGTGCCGGCAGTGGCGAGATTGAAGGTCGCACCGATCCCGCCGACATCTTCGAGCGAGACTTGCGCACGGCCATTGGTCATGTTGCCGGCTGTGTTCTGCGAAGGCGGACGGGTGTCGATGAAGTTGCCGGTCGCCTGGTCGACGCAGCCGTCACCGGGAGCTTCGAACTCGACGCAGATCGCGCCGAAATCGCCGCCGGTCCCGTTCGGGCCGAGCTCGGGCGTGGTGGGCAGGCCGTTGACGACCTGGCCTTGCGCGTTGATCACGCGGTAGGCCGGGTCCAGCAGTGTCACCCAGCGGGTCGAATCTTCCCAGTTACCGTCGCCGGCGGTGGTGCCGACATAGCGGTAGGGGTTGGTCGCGGCGATATACTGCCAGTAAAGCGAGAGCGGCTGGTAGAAGCTGGTCGTCCCGATCGAGCTGAACGCCTGGCCGCCGAAGAAGCGCGAACCGCCCGACAGCACGCCGATCACCAGATCCTCGTTCGAGAGCCGGTTGTTCGCCGCATCGAGGATCAGCGGACCGCCCGAATCCCCGCCGGCGGTGGTGCCTTCGTTGGGCAGGGCATTATCGCGGTGAACGTTGATGTCGCGGGACGGCACGCGGTTCTGCGAATCGAAGTCGAGCTGGTAGAGGTTCTGCGGGAAGGTATCGGGCCCGGGGCCGAACAGGACATTGTCCTGGTCATCGAGCGAGAAGAACCCGCCGAGCATGTTCTCGGCCGCGCGGCGGCGGAAGTCGATGCCGTTGATGGGGCCCTGGGTCGCATTGCCCGAAGCGCCGTAGCCGGTGATGTTGACGTGGTAACCGGTGCCGCGCACCGGATCGCTGGTCGCAGGGGTCGGCAGGGTGCTGAACAGCAGCGCCCAGGTCGGGATGCCGACCGCCGGGGTATCGAGCGCGGCGAGCGCGATGTCGGCCTCGATGAAGCCGAGCCCGCCCGCGTCCTGCAACGAGCGCTGGTCGTAGAACACGCGGCTGATGTTGTAGACGGCAAGGTTCGGGTTCGAACGGAAGTTGTTGGCGAACCAGTTCTGGAAGCCGGGCAGCGCGTTGACGTTGAACGAGAAGGCGGCGGCGATGTTGGCGGCGTTGTAGGCCTCCTCGGGCACGTCGTTGACGCAGTGCGCGGCGAAGATGACGGTGCGCGGGTTGATCAGCGTGCCGGTGCACACGAACCCGTCGGCGCGGAAGAACATGCCGACGCCGCGGAACTTGTCAGGGGTGTCGACGATATCGGCGCGGGTCTTGGTCTCGTTGGGAACCACGGCGTGGGCCGGGGTGGCGAGAGCGGCGATCGACAGGGCGGCAAGGGCCGTGCCCGCCAGAAACTGGCGGCGCGGAGCGGACAACGTCTTCATGGGCGTTCTCTCCATTGGGATTCGGTCGTGGGATCGACCGTCTGATGGCAGTCTAACGGCGCACAAGAGCTTCCGACAATTGCGGTTCGCCAGCTGTGGCTGCAAATGTGTCCCACTGTTGCAATAATGTGTCAGCGCCGCAATGTGCAGCCGGATGCGTGGCAGGTGTTGGCGCCTGGGGGCCGCGCGCGCGGACCGGCTGCGGCAGCGCACGCCTGCCAACCCCGGCGGGCGGGAAAGTCCAAGCAAAAGGGGCGGGAGGATCGCTCCTCCCGCCCCCTTGTGACGCATTCGGCCGGGCCGGATTACATCGAGTAGTACATGTCGAATTCGACCGGGCACGGCGTGGTTTCGGTGCGGATCACCTCTTCCCACTTCAGTTCCATGTAGGCTTCGATCTGGTCCTTGGTGAACACGTCGCCCTTGAGCAGGAATTCGTGATCGGCAGCCAGCGAGTCCAGCGCTTCACGCAAGCTGCCGCACACGGTCGGCACCTCGGCGAGTTCGGCCGGGGGCAGATCGTAGAGGTTCTTGTCCATCGCCTCGCCCGGGTGGATCTTGTTCTCGATCCCGTCGAGGCCCGCCATCAGCAGCGCCGAATAGGCAAGGTAGGGATTGGCGAGCGCATCGGGGAAGCGGAATTCGACGCGCTTGGCCTTTTCGCCGGCACCGTAGGGAATACGGCACGAGGCCGAACGGTTGCGCGCCGAATAGGCCAGCAGCACCGGCGCCTCGAAGCCCGGCACCAGACGCTTGTAGCTGTTGGTGGTCGGGTTGGTGAAGGCGTTCAGGGCCTTGGCGTGCTTGATGACGCCGCCGATGTAGTAGAGGCACATTTCCGACAGGCCGGCATATTCGTTGCCCGCAAACAGCGGCTTGCCGTCCTTCCAGATCGACATGTGGGTGTGCATGCCCGAGCCGTTATCGGCCTTGATCGGCTTGGGCATGAAGGTCGCGGTCTTGCCATAGGCATGGGCGACCTGGTGCACGACATACTTGTAGATCTGCATGCGGTCGGCGGTCTGCACCAGCGTGCCGAAGGTCAGGCCGAGCTCGTGCTGGGCAGCGGCGACTTCGTGGTGGTGCTTGTCGCAGGGCAGGCCCATTTCGAGCATGGTGGAGACCATCTCGCCGCGGATGTCGACCGCAGAATCGACCGGCGCGACGGGGAAGTAGCCGCCCTTGGCGCGCGGACGGTGGGCGAGGTTGCCGCTGTCATATTCCTTGGCGGTGTTGGTCGGCAGTTCGATATCGTCGATCGAGAAGCCCGAGCCGGCATAGCCGTCCTCGAAGCGCACGTCGTCGAACATGAAGAACTCGGCCTCGGGGCCGACATAGACGGTGTCGCCAAGGCCGGTCGACTTCAGGTAGGCTTCGGCGCGCTTGGCGGTGGTGCGCGGGTCGCGCGCATACCAGTCACCGGTCGAAGGCTCGACGATGTCGCAGTTGATGATCAGCATCGGCGTGGCGCTGAAGGGATCGACCCAGGTTTCGGTGAGGTCGGGCTTCAGGATCATGTCGGATTCGTTGATCGCCTTCCAGCCGGCGATCGACGAGCCGTCGAACATCAGGCCGTCCTCGAGCTCGTCCTCACCCATCACGCCGGCGACCATGGTGAGGTGCTGCCACTTGCCCTTGGGATCGGTGAAGCGCAGATCGACCCACTCGATTTCCTCGTCCTTGATCTTCTTCAGGACGTCTTTTGCTTTCGACATTTTGGTATTGCCTCCAAGTATTTGGTGCCGGCCCGCCCCCGTGGCAGGCTGGAGAGGAAAAGGGTCAGATCGCCTCGTCGTCGGTCTCGCCGGTGCGGATCCGCAGCGCGCTTTCGATGGCGGTCACGAAGATCTTGCCGTCGCCGATGCGCCCGGTCTGGGCGGCCGACGCGATCGCTTCGACGACACGTTCGGCCTGCTCGTCGGCGACCACGACTTCAAGCTTCACCTTGGGCAGGAAGTCGACGACATATTCGGCGCCGCGGTAAAGTTCGGTATGGCCCTTCTGGCGGCCGAAGCCTTTTGCTTCGGTGACGGTGATGCCGGACACGCCGATTTCGTGCAGCGCCTCCTTCACCTCGTCGAGCTTGAAGGGTTTGATGATCGCCTCGATCTTTTTCACGTCGTCCCCGTTCGGTTGGGCCCATCCGCGCCTGGCAGATTGCTGACCGATTCTTAACAAGAACCGTGCCAAGCTGCGTGCCAGGCCCAGGGTGCGGCCTTGAACGATCCTTGCCGCTTGAAGACTCAAGGGAGCGGATGTCTTTCGCCTGTCACGGCCGGTTAGCAACATTATGGTGCACCGCGCAATGGTGCACAGCATCTCATCGCGCCGTGCCTATATTTTAAGCAAACCTTGCCGTCAGCCTAAGCGCAGACCCGTTGTCTCGGGCAGGCCGCACATGATGTTGAGGTTCTGGATCGCGGCCCCCGAAGCGCCCTTGCCGAGGTTGTCGAGCCGGGCGATCAGGCGGGCCTCACTGCCGTCGGAATTGGCGAACACGAACAGTTCCATACCATCGTGCGGGGCGCTGTCTGCATTGATGAGCAATTCGCCGGGTGCCTCGTGCGGGCCGTGCACGGCGATGACCGGACCCGCGAAATAGAAGGCCGCCAGCGTCTCGCGCATCGCCTCGATCTGCGGGGCATCCGGCATGGCACCGAGCGCCAGCGGAACATCGACCACCATCCCGCGATGGGCAGGGATCACGCTGGGCGAAAACACCGGCGGGCGGGCAAGGCGCGCATAGGCCTGCATCTCGGGCAAATGCTTGTGGCCAAGGGCGAGGCCATAGGCGCGAAAGGAGATAGTCGGATCGGCCTCGAACCGGTCGATCAGCGCATTGCCCCCGCCCGAATAGCCGCTTACCGCGTTGACGGTGTAGGGAAAGTCGGCGGGCAGCAGCCCCGCGCGCACCAGCGGCGCGACGAGGGCGAGGAAGCCCGTGGGGTAGCACCCGGGGTTGCTCACGAATTGGGCATTGGCGATCGCCTCGTGCCCGATCAGTTCGGGAAAGCCATAGGTCCACCCCTCGGCCACCCGGTGCGCTGATGAGGCGTCGATGATGCGGGTGCCGGAGCCCTCGGCCAGCTTCACCGCCTCCTTCGCGGCCTCGTCCGGCAGGCACAGGATGGCGATGTCGGCAGCATGGAGCGCGTCGCGGCGGGCGGCCTCGTCCTTGCGCTGGGCATCGTCCAGGACGATCAGGTCGAACTCGCCGCGCCCCAGCAAACGCTCGCGGATTTCGAGGCCCGTGGTGCCCGCAGCCCCGTCTATGAACAGCCGGACCGCCACCGCGCGTCAGGCGTCAGCGGGGGCGAGGTCGCTCGCCCGGCACCAGCCGGCAGGGCCCTGAGGCCCGGGGCAACCCCACACCCATTCGCCCGCCACATCGAGCAGCTCGAAGCGGCTGGCGGGGGGAAGCTGGGCGAACTCCTCGGCATCGGCACGCGGAGAGAGGCGCAGCCCTGCGCCCGCCGCGCCGACGGTGCGCACATGGGGGATGACATAGTGCGCGGCGAGATGCGTTCCTGCCAGCGCCATGTGCGCCAGATCGCCGCGCAGGGGCAGGCTGCCGGGCGCAGGGCGCTCGACCGGACCTTCGAGGCCTAGCACGCCCGCAGGCACTGCATAGTCACTGTCGTTGCGCGTCGCGCCGTTCATCTGGCTTCTGGCTTCCCGATTTTGGCCGATACTGGTGCCGCCGCTGCGTCTCCCCAAGCGCGGTGTGGCAGGCCCGTTAGCGGCAAGCGGCCCGCTCGGCAAGCTTAGCCCGCGTAACGGCTGCGGATGGCATGCCACGATGCGCGCAGGCCGAGGCCGCGTCCGCCGCGCGCACGGCCGGGCTTGGGAGCGGGCATCCAGGCGAACGTGTCGAAATGGACCCAGTCGATCGGCGTTCCGTCTTCCCTCGCGCCGACGAAGCGGTCGAGGAACAGCCCCGCCACGCTCGCTCCGGCAAAGGGATTGGGCGCGGAGTTCGCCATGTCGGCAATGTCCGAGGCGAGGTATTCGCGGTAGGCATCATGCAGCGGCAGGCGCCAGGCGGGGTCGTCATTGGCGCGGCCCGCGGCAAGGAAGGCCTCGGCGGTCTCGTCGCGGCGGGCGAAGAGCGCAGGGAGATCCGGCCCCAGCGCCACGCGCGCCGCCCCGGTCAGCGTGGCGAAATCGACAATCAGATCGGGGTTCTCCTCCGAGGCGCGGGTCAGCGCATCGCCGAGGATCAGGCGGCCTTCGGCATCGGTGTTGTCGATCTCCACCGTCAGCCCCTTGCGGGTCTTGAGAATATCGCCCGGGCGGAAGGCATTGCCCGAAATGGCGTTCTCGACCGCGGGGACGAGGAGGTGCAGCCGCACTTTCAGCCGCGCCGCCATGATCAGCCCGGCAAGCGCGATCGCATGCGCTGCGCCGCCCATGTCCTTCTTCATCAGGCGCATCCCCGCCGGCGGCTTGATGTCGAGCCCCCCGCTGTCGAAGCACACGCCCTTGCCGACCACCGCCAGAACGGGGTTCGCCGGATCGCCCCACACGAGGTGCATCAGCCGCGGCGCGTGGTGCCGCGCGGCGGCGCGCCCGACCGCATGGATCATCGGATAGTCCTGCTCGAGCGCATCGCCGCGAATGACCGTCAGTTCGGCCTTGTGCGCCTTGGCAAGCCTTTCGCACTCGGCCTCGAGCGCGGCCGGGCCCATGTCCTCAGGGGGCGCGTTGACGAGGTCGCGCAGAAGAAGTTCTGCTTCTGCTTCAGATACATAACCGTCAATCTGCCCGACCTGCCCGGTCAGCAGCACGCGCGGGCCTGAGGCCTTGTCCTCGCTCTTGTAGCGGGCGAAGCGGTATTGCCCCGTCACCCATCCGAACATCGCCGCGCCCGCCTCGGCATTGGCGAGGCGGTAGGTGCCCTCGGGCAGTTCCTCGGCGAGCTTGGCGAGGCACCAGGCAGAAAGGCTTTCGGGGTTTGCCACGCCCCCCACCGCCATCCACGCATCGCCATCGGGAAGGATCGCGGTCTGGAAGCCGACCCCCTCGAACTTCTGCGCGGCAAGGCTGGCGCGCTGGACCGGCAAGAGCGCCTTGGCGAAGGCTTCAAAGCCGTCCTTGCTCATGAGATGGATGGCAGTCGCGGGCTCGCCGCGGTCGGGACGGATCAGGGCTTTGGCTTCATGCATTGCCGTTCCATAATCGCCGGCGCCCCGATGTCACCAGCAGATTCGGGCCGGGCGAGGGAGAGTGCGGATGAAAGTTCCTGAAATGTTCCACGTGAAACATTGGCTGTCCGGCCGCGCAGGGGCAGCTGCGCTGGCGCTGGCGGTGCTCGCCGCGTGTTCCTCGCCCGAGGAAATTGCCGCCAAGACCGGCACAGCGGCAAGCGCCAAGCCCCCGGCCCCGCCCAAGCCGCCCGCGCCGGCGCCCTCCAAGGTGACCTTCGAGGACACTGCCAGCCAGGGCGAGGCAACCCGCGACTTCCCCTATTCCTGGCCCGCCAAGGCCACCGCGATCCCCGTCCTTGCCGCGCACCTCACCGCCGAGCGCGACCGGCTGCTCGCCGAACAGAAGGCCGAATGGCAGGAGGCGCTGGTCGAGCTTGCCGCCGACGAATGCGGGGCCTGCACCAACCGTTCCTACGAAAAGACCTGGGACGTGGTCGCCGATCTGCCGCGCTTCCTCTCGCTCTCGGCGGCGTGGAATGCCTATTCGGGCGGGGCGCACGGCAATTACGCATGGGACGCGCTGGTCTGGGACCGCGAGGCGATGACCGCCTTCGATCCCAAGACGATGTTCACCTCGCCCGCCGCGCTCCAGGGCGCGCTCGGGGGGGCATGGTGCAAGGCCCTGACAGCCGAGCGGATCAAGCGGCTGGGCGAATACGCCGATGACGGCATTTTTCCCTGCCCGCCGATCGCCGATCTGACCGTTCTTGTAGGATCCTCCGACCGCAAATCCTTCAACCGCATCGGTCTGATCGCTGCGCCCTATGTGGCCGGCTCCTATGCGGAAGGCGAATACGAGGTGACGCTCAAGGTCACGCCCAAGGTGCTGGCTGCGGTAAAACCCCGATACCGGGCGGCTTTCGCGGTGGGAAAGTAGCAATCGGAGCTTGGCCACGCTATGTAGGGGCCATGCACGATTATCAACTCGTCGACGGCGACACCACCGTCTACCGCGATGGCTCCATCAAGCTCCACACGCCTGCGGGGTTCGAAGGGATGCGCAAGGCCGGGCGCCTCGCCGCCGAAATCCTCGATGCGCTGGCCGATATGGTCAAGCCGGGAGTGACGACCGGCGCATTGGACGATGCGATCCGCGGCATGATGCTCGATGCGGGCGCGATTCCCGCGACATTGGGCTACCGCGGCTATGCGCATTCCTCCTGCATTTCGATCAACCATGTGATCTGCCACGGAATTCCGGGCGACAAGGTGCTCAAGGATGGCGATATCCTCAACATCGACGTCACCCCGCTGGTCGATGGCTGGCACGGCGATACCAGCCGCATGTTCTACGCGGGCGAGCCTTCGCTGAAGGCAAGAAAGCTCGTCGAGGTGACCTATGAGTGCATGATGCTTGGCATCGCTGCGGCCAAGCCCGGCGCGAGGCTCGGCGATATCGGCGCGGCGATCGAGGCGCACGCCAACCAATTCCGTTACGGCGTGGTGCGCGAATTCTGCGGGCACGGCCTCGGCCGCCTGTTCCACGACGCCCCCGAAGTGGTCCACGCCGCCCGCGCCGGCACGGGGCCGGAATTGAAGCCGGGGATGTTCTTCACCATCGAGCCGATGATCAACCTCGGCAAGCCCTGGGCCAAGGTGCTCGGCGACGGCTGGACCGCGGTGACGCGCGACAAATCGCTCTCCGCGCAGTTCGAACACTCGATCGCGATCACGGAAGACGGGAACGAGATTTTCACGAAGAGCCCGACGGGGCGGGACTGCCCGCCTTATGTGTGACGGCACAATCTGACCTTCACGCCTCTCCGGGCTTGACGCGGGACGGGGGAGCGGAGGTGAGGGGTGGCTACAGGAAAAGCACTGCCAGACCTACGCTCATCACCACCACCAGCCCCACCGAAAACCCCAGCATCGCGATCACCGGTTTTGTCACGCGCCCGTGCAGCACCCAGTCGTATCCGGCCGAGACGAGCACCGTGATCGGCACCTGCACCGCGATTGCGACCGGATCGGGCAGGCCCAGCACTTGCACCACGCGGGCATAGGCCGGGGTCATCAGCGCCAGCGTCGCGATCAGCATCGCCTGCCGGTGGGCGGCGATGTCGCGGCGGCGGGCGTAATGGATCGCGAGGAAATAGAGCGGCACGAAGGTCGCGAAAGCGGCGAGGTTCACCACCGTCACCTCGGGCCGGCCGAGTTCCAGCCCGATGCGCCACGAGATCACCCCGCCGCTCACCAGCATGGCGCCGACGAGTGCGATCGAGGCGCGGCCGGTCGCGCGGTGGGCCGCAAGGCGGTATCTGGCGGCGAGGAAGCTCTGGCTCGCCAGCAGGATCAGCCAGGCAATCATGCTCCCGGCGTGGAACACCACGATAGGCGTGTAGCGCGCCTGCACCTCAGGGTGCGCCGCAGCCTTGAGCGCGAAGGCGAACAGCGTGAACGCCAAGAGACCGAGCGCAATCCGGCCCATCAGCAGGTGCCCGCGGGTGTGGCTTTCTGGCGCTCTCACTAGTTCTCCCTCGCGGCGCGGATCGCGGCCCCGGCGGCGAAGGGGGCGATGGCCAGCAGCCCGAGACTTATCGCTCCAACGAAGCCGAGGCTCACAGGATCCTGCCGCGCCAGCGCGCCCGCGCCGAAGATCAGGATCGGCAGGGCCAGCGGGATCAGCAGCAGCCCCGAAAGCGCCGCGCCTGCGCGCAAGGAAGCGGTCAGCGCGGCGATCATCAAGCCGATGGCGGCAAGGCCCGGCGTGCCAGCCAGCAGCCCCAGCAGCAGGATGTCGAAGGTCTCCCCCTCGATCTTGAGCAGGGCTGCGGCGGGGAAAGTCGCGATCAGCAGCGGCGGGCCGAAGCTCAGCCAATGGGCGAGGAGGCGCACCGCCATCATCGCTTCCTCGGCCAGCCCGCGCAGCTTGAGCTGGTCGAAAAAGCCCAGTGCGATGTCGCGCGCCACCAGCTTCTCGAGCGGCAGGATCGCCGCCAGCAGCGCCGCGATCCACACCACCCCGCCGCCGGTCTTCGCCAAGAGGTTGGCGTCGGGCCCCACCGCAAAGGGGAACAGCATGGCGACCGCGACGAAGAACACCACGGGAAGTGCGGCACCACTGCCTGTAAACGGGAAGAATTGTCCGAGGTCGCGGCGCAGGAGGGCGAGGATCATGCGTCATCCTCTTCAGGAGCGGGCGCGAAATCCTCGATCGCGAAGCTCGTCATCCCCGGCACGTCCAAAGCCTGGTGCGAGGCGATCAGCGCGATCCCGCCGCCGCCGACATGGAGCCGGATCAGGGCGGTCACCTTGGCAATCGTCTCGGCGTCGAGCCCCGAAAGCGGCTCATCGAGCAGCCAGATCGGCACCCCGCGATTGAGCAGCGCGGCGAGCGCCGCACGCTTCTTTTGCCCGGTCGATAGAAACCGCACCGGCACCTCGAGCAGCGGTGCCAGCCCGAGGATCGTGATGGCGCCGTGCGGACTGGTGCAGCCGTCGACCTGTTCCCAGAAGGCCAGCGCGCGGCCAAGCGGCAAGTCGGGATCGAGCCCCGTGCGCTCGTCGAGCAGGCCCAGGCTGCCCGCGCTGCGCACTTGCCCGGCATAGGGCGTCGCGAGGCCCGCCAGCGCGCGGATCAGCGTCGTTTTCCCTGCGCCGTTCGCGCCGGTCACATGGCATGCCGCGCCTGCCTCCAGCCGGAACGACAGCCGCCGGAACAGCAGCCTTTGCCCCCGCCGGCAGGCGAGGTTTTCGGCGGCGAGGAAGGGGGAGGGCGCTTGCATTGGGCCGCAGCGTTAGGGAAAAGGGCCCGCCTAAACAAGCGACCCCGCAACCGGAGCCCCTGTCATGTCTGTCCCCGAACTCACCGCCGAAGAAACCGCCGCGCTGCTCGCGGCGCACCCCGCATGGGAACTGGCGCGCGAGGGCAAGGCGATCGCGCGGACGTTCCGCTTCAGGGATTTCTCCGAGGCCTGGGGCTTCATGTCGCGGGTCGCCTTGCTCGCCGAGGCGCAGGATCACCACCCGGAATGGTTCAACGTCTACAACCGGGTGGAGGTGACGCTGACGACGCATGATGCAGGCGAGACCGGCGGCCTGTCCGCGCGCGATGCGCGGATGGCGGCGGCGATCGAGGCCTTACTGGCCTAGCGGGCGCAGGCTGTTTTTCAGCTGTTTTCTCACCCGCCCCGGCATCCAGCGCTTGGCGAAGGCCATGCGCCTGGCAGTGGCGCCCACGTAATAATCGAGCTTGTCGCCGTGCACCGCGTCCCAGATCGTCTGCGCGACGTGCTCTACCGGCGTGATCTCCAGCCCTGCGGCCTGCACCCGCGCGCGGATCGGCTCGTTCGACTTGCGGTTGCCGGTGCCGTTGAGGAGCGGCGTCTCGATGAAGCCCGGGCATACCGAGGCGACGGTGATCCCGTCCGCGACCCATTCGGCATCGAGGCTTTCGGACACCGCGCGCACACCGAACTTGGTGGCGCAATAGACGCTCATCCCTGCGCTGCCGACGATCCCGGCAGCGCTGGCGATGTTGATGCAGGCCGATCCCGGACCGCTCTTCTGCAACCACGGATAGGCGGCCTGCGCGCCGTAGAGAACGCCCTTCAGATTGATGTCGAGACAGCGGTCGATCTCTTCGGGGTCGAGCTCGGAGAGCGAGCCGCCCGTGCCGATCCCGGCATTGTTGACCAGCACGTCGATGCGGCCCCCGGCGGCTGCGGCGAATTCGGCGAGCGCCTCGTCCCACCGCGCGCGGTCACGCACGTCGAGCTTGCCTGACCACTTGGCCTCGCCGGCGATGAGGGCGAGGGTTTCGGCCATCCCCGCCTCGCTGATGTCGGCGACCCCCACGAACCAGCCCTTTGCCGCGAAATGCTGCGCGGTGGCGCGACCGATACCCGAGCCGCCGCCGGTGATGAAGATGCTGCGCTGTGTCACTCCCGGATCCCTCTTCCCGATTGCTGTTTGCGGGCCTGTCTAGTGCCAACTGACATGCTTGTCAGCAGCTAGAGTGCGGGGTTCGCATAGAAGTGCCAGGTGAAGATCGCCATCGCCCCCCTTTGGGGCGACCACGGTTCCGCCAGCGCACGGGTCGCCTTCTCCCCCGGGCGTTCTTCCAGCCCGAGCAAGCGCTTCACGCCTTCCTGCACGGCCAGATCGCCCGCCGGCCAGATGTCGGGGCGGCCCTCGGCGAAGAGCAGGTAGATCTCCGCCGACCAGCGGCCGATGCCCTTGATGCGGGTGAGCAGCGCGATGGCTTCCTCGTCATCGGCGGGCAGGCTTGCAAAATCGAGTTCCCGCGCCTCCACCAGCTCGCACAACGAGCGCGCATAGCCCTGCTTCTGGCGCGAGAGGCCGCAGGCGCGCAGGGCGTCGAAGTCGCGCTTCAGCAGGCAGCCGGGCGTGAACTCCGGCCCCAGCTCCGCCTCGAGCTTTCTCCACATCGAAGCCGCCGCCGCGACCGAGACCTGCTGGCCGACGATGGTGCGCAGCATCGTCACGAAGCCGCGGTCGCGCAGCCGCGGTTCGGGGTATCCGATGCGCTGCAATTCGGCCGCCAGCCGCGGCTCGCGCGCCGCCAAGGCATCGAGGTCTTCACGCAATTTTTCCGCCGTCAGCCCCACTCGCACTTTCCCCTGAGCCTGTCTCACCAAGGTGGGAGCACTTGCATCTCACCAGCAAGCCCGCTGGACAGGAGCGGCACGTAGCAGGGGCTGTCTGCCCCTGCCAGTGCCGTGACGCAGCCAGCGGGCTTGCTGGTGCGACCCCGAAGGGGCGGGCCGCATTTGGCCCAGCGCGACGTCTCTCGTCGGTCACTATGCTTTGGCATGGCTCCCTCCTCGTTCCTTGCGCCGGGCCAAATTCGGCTCCGTGCAAGCGTTCCCACCTTGGTGAGACAGGCTCCCGCTTGCACTGGTCGCCAGACTATCTTAGCAGCGCGCACGAGCCTCTCACAGCGCAGTGTCTTGCGCCCAATAGCCGAAAAGGAACACCGATCCATGCCCAGACTGGTCGTCACCAACCGCGAAGGCGCCACCAGCGAGATCGAGGTCGCAGAAGGTCTCACCGTGATGGAAGCGATCCGCGACAATGGCTTTGACGAGCTGCTGGCGCTGTGCGGCGGGTGCTGTTCCTGCGCGACCTGCCATGTGGTGGTCGATCCGGCCTTCGCCGACAAGCTGCCCAAGATCAGCGAAGACGAGGACGATCTGCTCGAATCCTCCGATCACCGCGCGCCCACCAGCCGCCTGTCGTGTCAGATCCCCTTCACCAGCGATCTGGATGGCCTCCACGTCACCATCGCACCCGAAGATTGATGGGCCGCGGGTGAGGGGCGGGGCCGGTGGATGCTGACCTTGCCCGTTTCCTGCGCGATGAACTGGGTGTCGCACCCGAAAGCGGTGCGGCTGGCCCCTGGACGGCCAGCGGCCCCGTATGGCTGTGGCAGGGCGCGGACGGCGCGCCGGCCAAGGGATCGTGGTATTTCCTGACCATTGCCGGCGAGACCGCGCAGGCGATCCGCGCGGGCGCATCCAAGGCCGACGCCTGGGGTTCGGTGCGGATCGAGGCAACCATCGGCGGCACCACCTGGCGCACGTCGCTGTTCCCCTCCAAGGCCCACGGTGGGTGGCTGCTGCCCCTGAAGGCCGCGGTGCGCAAGGCCGAAAAGATCGCCGAGGCAGCGGTGGTCGAGGCACGGCTGGCGCTGGTCTGAGGGACTTCGCCGTTGCGGCCCGCTCTCCGAGCGCCTAATTCAGCCCCATGAACATCACCCGCCCCTTTGGCGACACGCTCGCGCTTATCGGCAATACCCCCATCGTCCGCCTCGCCGGCCCCTCCGCTGCCGCCGGCTGCGACATCTGGGGCAAGTGCGAATTCGCCAACCCCGGCTCCTCGGTGAAGGACCGCGCGGCGCTTTACATCATCCGCGATGCCGAGGTGCGCGGGGAACTCCAGCCGGGCGGCACGGTGGTCGAGGGGACAGCGGGCAACACCGGGATCGGCATCGCGCTGGTCGCCAATGCGCGCGGCTACCGGACGATCATCGTCATGCCTGACAACCAGTCCAAGGAGAAGATGGACACCCTGCGGGCCCTGGGCGCCGAGCTGGTGCTGGTGCCGCCCACCAAGTTCGCAGACAGCGGCCACTTCGTCCACACCTCGCGCCGCATCGCGCAGGAAACGCCGGGCGCGGTGTGGGCCAACCAGTTCGACAATATCGCCAACCGCCGCGCCCATATCGAGGGCACCGCGCCCGAGATCTGGGAGCAGCTGGGCGGGCGGGTCGATGGCTTCACCTGCGCTGCGGGCACCGGCGGGACGATCGCGGGCGTGGGCCTCGGGCTCAAGGCGCTTGATGAAAACGTCCGCATCGCACTCACCGACCCGCACGGCGCGGCGCTCTACAACTACTATGCCCACGGCGAATTGAAGGCCGAAGGCTCTTCGGTCGCCGAGGGGATCGGGCAGGGCCGGATCACCGCCAATCTCGAAGGCGCGGCGATCGACACGCAATACCGCATCAGCGACGAGGAAGGCCTTGTCTGGGTCGAGCGCCTGCTGCGCGAGGAGGGCCTGTGCCTTGGCCTGTCGTCGGGCATCAATGTGGCGGGCGCGGTGATGCTCGGCAAGGAACTGGTCGCCGAGGGCCGCGACAAGCCCCAGGTGGCAACGATCCTGTGCGACACCGGTTTTCGCTACCTCTCGACGCTCTACAACCCCGAATGGCTGGCATCGAAGGGCCTGCCCTCGTTCGACTGGCTCGAGAAGGGAGCCGCGGCATGAGCGGGCTGTCGTGGCGCGAGCGGATGCGGCGCATGAACCAGCGCAGCCTGTTCCGTCCCGCAGCCACCCCCGGCGAGCTGGCCGGCGCGTCCGATGATGCGCCGCCCCTCACCACCGTGCGCGCCGAGGCGATGCAGCGCCTTCAGGTCGGCGTGTTCGGGGTCGGCGCGATGGTGCTGCTGGTGGGCCTTGCGAGCATCATCGGCGGTCAGGCAGAGCGCAACGACAAGCTTGCCGTGCCCGAGGCCGCGCCGACCACCGAACCGAGCGCCGCGCCCGCGCAGGCCAATCCGCTCGCCGATGCCGGGGTGGTCCCCGATATCGCCGCGCAGCCGAGCCCCTCGCCTTCGGTCAAGCCGCTCGACCTGCCCCCGCCGGGCCAGCGCGCCCCGGGCAATGCCGCGCCCTCGCAATAGCCGCGCGCGCGCGGCGGCGCTGCTGCTGCTCGCGCTGCCGGTGGCCGGGTGCGACACGGCGCCCGCCGCGCCGGACAGCGCGCCCCCCCGCGACAAGCTGGGGCTGATGACCAGCCTGCCGCTCTACTGGCCGCTCGAGGCCGGGGTGGAGGAGATCGCCTCCGGCCGCGCCCCCGTGCCGTGGCAGCGCGCGGCGCTGGAGGCGGCCCATGTGATCGAGCCGCTCGACAGCCTCGCGCCCGTCCCCGGCCTCGGGGCCGGTGCGCCCGCCCTTGATCCCCTCGCCGGACTTGCGCGCCTTGCGGTGATCCAGCCGCGCGGGCTTTCGCCTGCCGATAATGTCGCGCTTGACGCTTGGGTGCGCGCCGGAGGCCGGCTGCTGCTGGCGCTCGATCCGGCGCTGACGGGGGAATACGACCTTCCGCTCGGCGATCCGCGTCGCCCGGCCGAGGCTGCGCTGATCCCGCCGGTGGTGGCGCGCTGGGGGCTTGCGGTGCGCTTCGACGAGACGCAGGACGCAGGGCTTTCCGAGCGGGCGCTGGGCAAGACCGCGCTCCCCATCGCGCAGGCAGGCGAGGTGACAGTGATCGATCCTTCAGCAGCGGATTGTGCGCTCCTTGCCCAGGGGGCGGCGGCGCAGTGCAAGGTCGGCAAGGGGGTTGTCACCCTCATCGCCGATGCCGCGCTGTTCGAGCACCGCGAACTGGCGGGCGGGGATGCCCGGCGCCTCGGCGCGCTGGTCCGCGAGGTGCTGGGGTGAGCGGGCCCTTCGGGGAAAATGCGGGACGGGCCGGATTCGGAGTCGGGTTGTCCGGGGAAATTGCGGGAGAGACACGATTTGTTCCGCCAAAATCAGGCGTTTCTCGGGATTATCTGCTATGGTTCATGACCTAGGGAATTGATCAAAACTTCGTGATTCCAGCTGGATAACGAGTTTTCCCGCAAAATCCCCGAAAAATCCCTTCCATCCCCGCGCCTTCCCCGATATGACCGGGGTCCATCAGACATGCCTGTATGTCTCGCGTCCGTCCTGTGGGGGTCGGACGGCCTTGCCGCATGCTTGCGGCGGGGGCGGGAGAGGCATGTCCGGGGGAATTCGGGCGTTTCATGTGCGCAAGGGGGCCGGCGAGGCGCCCTTGCGGGGGATAGAGGGGATTGCAGGCAAGTGTCTGCTTCTGTGGGATATAACGGCCAAGCTTACTCGCCTGCGGGCGAGAAGGGCCGGTTTGTCCTTCCTCCGGCCTTCCGCAAGGCGGTGAAGGAAAGCTCGGGCGGCAACCGCACCTTGTGCCTGACCGTGCACGACCGCTTCGATTGCCTGGTCGGCTTCGGCCTCTCGCATGCCGACAAGTTCGAAGCCCAGCTCGACCGCGAGGAAGACCGTGCGATCCGGCTCGGCATCGCCGAATTCGACCGTGATGTGCGCGCAGCCCAGCTCTACGGCTTCGAGCAGCTGCCCTTCGACGAGAGCGGCCGCTTCGTCATGCCCGAACACCTGCGCGGCCTCGGCAAGATCGCCGACGGGCTCTATTTCCACGCCGCGGGCGACCGCTTCTTCGTCTGGGCACCGGGGGAGCTCAGGAAGATGGGCCCCGAATGGAAGGGCGCGCAGGCGGCCTGCGAGACGCTGATGGCAGCGGCGAAGAAGGGGAGCGCGGCGTGATGACGCAGGATGCCCCGCACATTCCCGTGCTGCTCGACGACGTCCTCGCCGCCCTCGCGCCGCGCCCGGGCATGACCATCGTCGACGCAACCTTCGGCGCGGGCGGATACACCACCGCACTGCTGGAGGCCGGTGCGACCGTGCACGCCTTCGACCGCGATCCCGACGCCATTGTCGCAGGCCAGACGCTGGTCGCGCGCTATGCAGGCCGCCTCGCGCTGCACGCCGCGCGCTTTTCGGCGATGCGCGCCGAGCTGGCCGCGATCGGCGTGGCCCGTGTCGATGCGGTGGTCATGGATATCGGGGTCTCCTCGATGCAGCTCGACCAGGGCGAGCGGGGCTTTGCCTTCATGCACGATGGCCCGCTCGACATGCGGATGAGCCAGGCGGGGGAAAGCGCTGCCGATTTCCTCAACACCGCCGACGAGGAAGCGATCGCCGATGTCCTCTACCGTCATGGCGAAGAGCGCCAGTCGCGCCGCGTCGCCCGCGCGATCGTCGCCGCGCGCCCGCTCACGACCACCGGCGAGCTTGCCCGCGTGGTCCGCCGCGCGCTGGGCTACAAGCCGCACGACAAGAAGGATCCGGCCACCCGCACCTTCCAGGCGGTGCGCATCCATGTGAACGACGAGCTGGGCGAGCTGGAGGCCGGCCTTGCCGCCACCGAGGCGCTGCTGGGCGAGGGCGGGATCCTTGCCGTGGTCAGCTTCCACAGCCTCGAGGACCGCATCGTCAAGCAGTTTCTGAGGTCCGCCAGCGGGGCAGGGCGCGCGCTGTCGCGCCACCTGCCCGGGGAAATCCCCGCCCCCCCGCCAACCTTCATGCAGGTTTCCAAGGCTATCCGACCCTCGGAGGCCGAGATCGCCCGCAACCCGCGCGCCCGTTCGTCCACCCTGCGCCATGCCGTCCGCACCGGCGCGCCGCCGAGGAGTCTCGCCGCATGATGACCAGCACTCAGGCCCGTTCGCTGGGTTGGGCCGCCGTCCTCGGCGCGTGTTTCGCCGCGCTGGTGGTGCTGAGCTTCAAGGTGCATGCAGTGCGCAGCGAGGTGCTGCTGGCCGAGCGCCAGCTGATCGCGCTCCAGCGCGAGACGATCCTGCTCGAGACCGAGTTCCAGACCCGCGCCAGCCAGCGCCAGCTCGCCGAATGGAACGCGGTCGAATTCGGCTACGCGGCCCCGCGCGCCGGACAGTTCCTCGATGGCGAGCGCCAGCTGGCGAGCCTTGGCGAGGTGCGCGGGCCCGATGCGCCTTCGCCGATCCGCCTCGCCAGCGCCGATGCGGCAGAGGCCGGCGCCGCCGATGCGCCGATGCGCTCGCCGGTGTCGGGCGCGAAGGTCGCCGTGGGCGGCGCGGCGGCACAGCGTGATGCGGGCTCGGTCTTCGCCGATGCCTTCGGGGACTTCCTGATCGAAGCCTCGCCGATCCGCCCGGCGCGCGCCGAAACGCCCGCCCGCGCAGCCAAGGCTGCTGCCAAGGGAAGCGCAGAATGAACGCGCTGGCGGCCCGCCCCGTCTTGCCGGGTCTTGCCGCCCCGCTCGCTGCCGCCGCCCATGCCGCAACCCCGGTGATCCCCGCCGGCCGCCTGCCGGGCGCTGGCTTGCGCGCGCAGATGCTGTGGTCGGCGCGCCTCCGGGTGCTGTGGCTGTTTGCCGGCTTCGGCGCCATCGCGCTGGTCGCGCTGCTGCGCATCGCCACGCTGGGTCTTGGCGGAAATGCCCCGCAGCGCACCAGCATGGAGGAAGCCCTGCTGCCCCCGCGCGGAGAGATCACCGATCGCACCGGCGCCCCGCTTGCCCGCGCCTTTCCGGCCTATGCCATGTGGTTCAACCCGCAGGCGATGGGCGACAAGGGTTCGCCGCTGGTGCGCAGTCCCGCCGAGGTGGCGCGCGCGCTCAAGGAAATCTTCCCCGACATCGACGAGGCGCGCATGACCCGCCGCCTCGCTTCGGGTCAGGCCGGCTACCTGCGCCGCCGCCTGCTGCCCGAAGAGGCCAACCGCGTCTTCGCGCTGGGCGAGATCGCACTCGAAATCCCGCGCGAGACCGATCGCTACTACCCGCAAGGCACGCTTGCCGCGCATGTGCTGGGCTATGTGGTCGAGGAAAAGGGCGGCATGACGGGGATGGAGCAGGTGCTCGACAAGCGGCTCAGCAACTCTGCCTTGCGCGATGCGCCGGTGGCGCTGTCGATCGACGTGCGCGTCCAGGGCGCGCTCGAGGACGAGCTGCGCCGCGGGATGCTGGCGGCCAATGCGCTGGGCGCGGCGGGGCTGGTGCTCGATGTCGACACCGGCGAGGTCATGGCGATGGCGTCCTTGCCCGAATTCGATCCCAACACGGCCGGCGCGAGCGGGGCGGTCAATGTCTTCAACCGCGCGACCAACGGGGTCTATGAACTGGGTTCGACCTTCAAGCCGCTGACCGTCGCCGCGGCGATCGATGCAGGCGTGGTGCGCGATCTGGCCCGCCAGTGGAATGCCGCGCCGGTGCGGGTGGGAACCCGCACGATCAAGGATTCGCACGATCTGGGCGCAAGCCTCAACGTGCCGCAGGCGCTGGTCCGTTCCTCGAACACCGTCACGGCGCGGGTCGCCGATGAACTGGGCGCGGAACGCCTGCGCCGTTCCATGATTGATCTGGGCATGGACCGCCGTCCCTTCATCGAACTGCCCGCCCGGGGCAAGCCGCTGTGGCCGCAGGGCGCGTGGAGCCGCGTCACCAACATGACGGTCGGCTTCGGCCATGGCCTTGCGGTGACCCCGCTGCACCTGGCGACAGCCTATGCGGCGATGGTCAACGGCGGGTTCTGGCGCCCGGCGACGCTGACGAAGCTCGAACCCAAGGACGTGCCGCGCGGGCGGCGGGTGTTCAAGGAATCGACCTCATCGCGCATGCGCCAGCTGCTGCGCATGATCTCGCTCTACGGAACCGGCAAGAGCGCCGATGCGCCCGGCTACCGTGTCGGCGGCAAGACCGGCTCGGCGGAAAAGGCGGGCGTGGGCGGCTACAACAAGACCGCGCTGGTCTCCTCCTTCGCCGCCGCCTTCCCGATGGACGCGCCGCGCTATGTCGTGGTGGTGGTGATCGACGAGCCCAAGGGCACCATGGCCTCGAGCTTCCAGCGCACCGCCGCCTTCACCTCGGCGCCGATCGTCGGCAAGCTGGTGCCGCGGATCGGCCCGATGCTGGGCGTGCAGCCCGACGACAGCCGCGATGTCGACATCTCGGACCTGCGCTATCTGGTGGACAGCGGGGCATGAAGCTGGGCGAACTGCTGCACGCGGCCGGCGTGGCGGGCGGCGGCGAGGCCGCTGTCACCGGCTTTGCCATCGATCACCGCAAGGTTGCCCCCGGCACCGTGTTCGGCGCCTTCGAGGGCGCCGCAGTCAATGGCGAGGATTTCATTCCCGCCGCAATCGAGGCGGGCGCGATTGCCGTCGTTGCCCGCCCTGAAGCCCGCGTCGAGGGTGCGCTCCACCTTGCCGACGTCAACCCCCGACGCGCCTTCGCGCGCCTTGCCGCCGGCTTTTTCTCTCCTTACCCGAGCCTCATCGTCGCGGTGACCGGGACCAACGGCAAGACCTCCACGGTCGAGATGACCCGCCAGATCTGGCGCATGGCCGGCGAGCGCGCGGCGAGCATCGGCACGCTGGGCGTGACCACCCCGGACGGGAGCGTCTCGACCGGCCTCACCACCCCTGACATCGTCACCTTTCTCGCCAACATGGCCGGGCTGGCGCGCGAGGGCGTGACCCATGTCGCTTACGAGGCTTCGAGCCACGGCCTCTCGCAATACCGCAACGAGGGGCTGAGCCTCGCAGCATCCGCCTTCACCAATTTCAGCCGCGACCATCTCGATTATCACGGCACGATGGAGGCCTATTTCGCGGCCAAGATGCGGCTGTTCACCGAGGTCGTCGCGCCCGGATCGCCGGCGGTGATCCATGACGCGGGCGACGGGTCGGAATGGACCGCCAGGGCGATCGCTGCCGCACATGCGCGCGGTCTCGACGTGCGGACCGTGGGCGAGGGGGGCAGCTTCCTCAGGCTCGCCGTGCGCGAACCCGGGCAGCTGGGGCAGCTGCTGACGGTCGAGCATCACGGCGAGACGCGGAAGATCAATCTGCCGCTGATCGGGGCCTATCAGGCGGCCAACGCGCTGGTCTCGGCGGGGCTGGCACTGGCGACCGGGGTGGCCGCATCGTCGGTCTTCGATGCGCTCACCCGCCTGCAACCCGTGCGCGGACGGCTCGAGCGCGCCGCGCTCAATGCGGCGGGCGCGCCTGCCTATGTCGATTATGCCCACACCCCCGATGCGCTCGAAGCCGCCATCGCCGCGCTGCGCCCGCATGTGGCGGACGGCGGCAGGCTGATCGTGGTGTTCGGCGCCGGGGGCGACCGCGACGCGGGCAAGCGCCCGCAGATGGGCGAAGTCGCCGCGCGCGCCGCCGACATCGCCATCGTCACCGACGACAACCCGCGCTCTGAAGACCCCGCCGCGATCCGCGCCGACATCATGGCCGGGGCAGGGGAAAACACCCGCGAGATCGGTGATCGCCGCGCGGCCATCGCCGCCGCAATCGGGGAAGCGGGCGCGCGCGATATTGTGCTCATCGCCGGCAAGGGCCACGAGCAGGGACAGATTTTCGGATCGGGAGAGACCATGCGGATCGAAGCTTTCGACGATGTCGAAGTGGCGCGCGAATGCGCCGGAGGGGCCTGTTAGATGAATATGCCGCTCGCCCATCCGATGCTCCACCAATGGCCCGTCACGCCGCGCGACAGCCTGCCGCTCGCGCTGTGGACCGCGGCCGAGATCGCCGCGGCCTGCGGCGGCACCGCCAGCCATGATTTCCAGGCCAGCGGCGTCGAGATGGATTCGCGCGATGTGAAGCCGGGCGATGTCTTCGTGGCCCTGAAGGGCGAGGCGATGGACGGGCACCGCTTCATCGCGGCCGCCTTTGCCAGGGGCGCGGTGGCCGCGATCGTCGACCGTCCGGTGGATTTCCCCCACGTGCTGGTCAAGGACACCACCGCCGCGCTCCACGCGCTCTCCCATGCCGCGCGCGAGCGTGCAGCCGATGCGGTGCGGATCGCGATCACCGGATCGGTCGGCAAGACCGGGATGAAGGAGGCGATCTTCAACTGCCTCGACCGCGCCAGCCGCGGCGCCGCTCACCGCTCCGTGCGCAGCTACAACAACCACGTCGGCGTGCCGCTCAGCCTCGCGCGGATGCCCGCCCGGGCCAAGTTCGGCGTGTTCGAGATGGGGATGAACCACGCGGGCGAGATCGCGCCGCTCGCCGCCCATGCGCGCCCGCATGTGGCGCTCGTCACCACCATCGCGCCCGCGCATATCGAGAACCTCGGCAGCATCGAGGCCATCGCCGACGAGAAGGCGCAGATCTTCACCGGCCTCGTGCCCGGCGGGGTCGCGATCATCCCCGCCGACAGCGAATGGGCCGAGCGGATGATCGGCCATGCGAGGGCTTGCGGCGCGCATGTCGTGACCTTCGGACGCGCTGCCGGTGCCGATGTGCGCCTGCTCGACGCGATCCCGGCTGCGGGCGGCTCCGGTTCGCTGGTGACCGCCGATCTCGGCGACCGGCGGATCTGCTACACCATCGCCGAACCTGGGGAGCACTGGATCGTCAATTCGCTGGGCGTCATGGCGGCCGTGCGCGCAGCAGGGGGCGATCTGGCGAGCGCCGGCCTCGCGCTTGCGGAGATGGGCGGATTGAAGGGCCGCGGCGCGCGGCACACCATCGCGGCGGCGGGCGGTACGGCCGTGCTGATCGACGAGAGCTACAACGCCAACCCCGCCTCGATGCGCGCGACCCTCAAGGCGCTTGCGGCAACCCCCGCCGCGCGCCGCATCGCGGTGCTGGGTTCCATGAAGGAGCTCGGCGACTTCGGCGATGCTTTCCACCGCCAGCTGGCCGAACCGGTCACCGCGGCAGGCGTTGCCCATGCGATCCTCGTCGGGCCCGAGATGGCCGCTCTGGCCGAGGAACTGGGGAAAGCTGCGACAAGTTCGCTTGGCAAGGGCCCGAGCTTCGCCCATTGCGGGGGGCCTGCCGAGGCGATTGCGCTCCTCGGGCAGTTCGGCCTCGCAAATGGGGATGCGGTGCTGGTCAAGGGGTCCAACTCGGTGGGGCTCGGCAGGCTGGTGACACATTTTATCGAGAATGCCCGCGCCTGAGGCGCATCCGGAGGCTCAGGCCCGGTCACGGGCACCAAAGGACGACTGAATGCTCTACCTGCTTGCCGAGTGGCTTGGCTTTGAAGGCATCCTCAATCTGGTGCGCTACCAGAGCTTCCGCGCGGGTGCGACGCTGATGACCGCACTGGTGATCGGCCTCTTGATCGGCGAACGCTTCATCAATTTCCTGCGCGTGCGCCAGGGCAAGGGCCAGCCGATCCGTCTGGACGGCCCCCAGACGCACCTCGCCAAGCGCGGCACCCCGACGATGGGCGGGCTGATGATCCTCGTCGCGCTGTCGCTGTCGCTGCTGATCTGGATGGATTTGACCAGCCCCTTCGTGTGGGCGTGCCTTGCAGTGACGATCGGCTTCGGCATCATCGGCTTCCTCGATGATTACGACAAGGTCGCCAAGAACAGCCATGCGGGGGTCCCCGCGCGGGTCCGGCTGCTTGGCGAGTTCGCGGTGGCAGGGGTGGCAAGCTGGCTGATCGTCAGCCAGATCAACACCAACCTCTACCTCCCCTTCCTCACCGGGGTGAGCATCCCGCTGGGCCCGGCCTATTATGTCTTTGCCGCCTTCGTGATCGTGGGTGCGGGCAATGCGGTGAACCTCACCGATGGCCTCGATGGCCTTGCGATCATGCCGGTCATCATCGCGGCCGGGACCTTCGCGATCATCGCCTATCTGGCGGGGCGCGCGGATTTCAGCGCCTATCTCGGCATCCCGCATGTGCCGGGTGCCGGCGAGCTTGCCATCTTCTGCGCCGCGATCATGGGGGCGGGGCTCGCCTTCCTGTGGTTCAACGCGCCGCCTGCCGCGGTGTTCATGGGCGACATCGGCTCGCTGGCCCTGGGCGGCGCGCTCGGCGCGATCGCGGTCGCCTCGCACCACGAGGTCGTGCTCGGGATCGTCGGCGGGCTGTTCGTGCTCGAGGCGGTCAGCGTCATCGTCCAGGTGTTCTGGTTCAAGCGCACCGGCAGGCGGGTCTTCAAGATGGCCCCCATCCACCACCACTTCGAACAGCTCGGCTGGAGCGAGAGCAAGGTCGTGATCCGCTTCTGGATCATCGCCATCGTGCTCGCCCTGATCGGGCTGTCGACGCTGAAGCTGAGATAGGGGAGGGGTCAAGGCGTGATCACTTCCCCCGCCTTCAAGGGCAAGCGCTATGCGGTGCTCGGCCTTGCCCGTTCGGGCGCGGCGGCGGCCGAGGCCTTGCTGGCGAGCGGCGCGGAAGTGATCGCCTGGGACCGCCAGCCGCATGCGCGCGAGCCCTTTGAGGGACGCTGCCGCCTGATCGACCCGCTGGAGCTTGACCTTACCGGCTTTGCGGGCGTCGTCGTCTCGCCCGGCGTCCCGCTCAACTCCCACCCGATCGGGCCGCACACCTGGCAATACGGCCTGCCGGTGATCGGCGATATCGAGCTCTTCGCCGCCGCCCGCGAAAGCCTGCCGCCGCACAAGGTCGTCGGCATCACCGGCACCAACGGCAAGTCGACCACCACCGCGCTGGTTCACCACATCCTTGCCACCAACGGCGTGCCCACGGTGATGGGCGGCAATATCGGCGATCCGGTCCTCGGGCAGGCGCCGCTGCCCGAAGGCGGCGTCTATGTGCTCGAACTGTCGAGCTTCCAGATCGACCTCACCTTCACGCTCGATTGCGATGTGGCCGCGCTCACCAACATCACCCCCGATCACCTCGATCGCTATGCCGGGTTCGATGCCTATGCCGCCGCCAAGGAACGCCTGTTTCAGATGCAGCAGACCGGCACCGCGATCATCTGCGACGAGGACGAGCCGACCGCCGCCATCGCCGAGGGGCTGGAGACCTCCGCCAAGCCGCTGGTGCGGGTGAAGAGCGCCGATCTCGATGCCGCGGGGCTTGCCGCCGGGCGCTCGCCGTCGCTGGCGGGGCCGCACAATGCGCAGAACGCGGCGGTCGCGGTCGCGATCTGCCGCCAGCTCGGGCTCAGCGACGCGCAGATCGCGCAAGGCCTCGCCACCTATCGCGGCCTGCCGCACCGCATGGAGCGCGTCTGCGAGACCGGCGGGGTCACCTACATCAACGACAGCAAGGCGACCAACGCGGCCTCGGCCGCCCCGGCGCTCGCGGCCTTTCCGCCCGATCCTGCCATCAATGACGGGCTCCCTCGCATCCACTGGATCGTCGGGGGCTTGCCCAAGGAAGATGGCCTTGGCGCCTGCGCCGATCATCTCGCCAATATTGCCGCGGCCTATACCGTGGGCGAGGCCGGGCCGATGTTCGCCGACCTTCTCGAGGGCCATGTCCGCACCGAGCGATGCGAGCTCATCAGCGAAGCCGTGCGCCGCGCCGCCGATGCCGCGCGGCCGGGCGAGGTGGTGCTGCTGAGCCCGGCCTGCGCCTCCTACGACCAGTTCCGCGATTACGAGAAGCGCGGGCACCACTTCCGCCAGATGGTTGGCGTCATCACCGGCTGCGAGACCTGCGGCGAGACCGGCAGCGATGCCGATGACAGGAGCTTCCTGCCATGAACGCGCCCGCCTATTCCTCCCCCGCCGCGCGCGGGCCGGGCGCCTACCTGCCCCCGGTTCCGGTGCAGCGGCGCTGGCGCGACAGCATCCGCATCTGGTGGCGCGAGATCGACAAGCTGCTGCTGCTGCTGATCGGCCTGTTGATGACGATCGGCCTTGTCGCGGTCGCGGCATCCTCCCCGGCCAGCGCCGCGCGCCTTTCGACAGGCAGCGTGAGGCTTGACGAGTTGATGTTCTTCAAGCGTCACCTGGTGTTCCAGTCGATGGGCCTTGTGCTGATGATCGGGATCAGCTTTCTCAGCCGCGATCAGGCGCGCAGGCTCGGCATCCTGGTCGGCGGGGTGATGCTGGCCCTGCTGTTCGTGGTGCCCTTCATCGGCGAGACGGTGAACGGCGCGCGGCGCTGGATCAATCTCGGCATCAGCCTTCAGCCCTCCGAGTTCCTCAAGCCCGGCTTCGCGATCATCTGCGCCTGGGTGCTGAGCTGGCGGCTGCGCGATCCGGGCCTGCCGGTGATCCTGCCCGTAACCGGCTTCTTCGTGCTGGTCGCGGGGCTGCTGATGCTCCAGCCCAATCTTGGCGATGCGATCCTGTTCGGCGGGATCTGGCTGGTGATGGTGCTGCTCGCCGGGATGCCGTGGCAGCGCATCGCGGCGCTCGGCGGGGTGGGTCTGATCGGCCTGACGCTCGCCTATTTCCTCTACGACAACGCCCGCAACCGCATCGACGGGTTCCTTGCGGGCGGCACCGCCTTTGACCAGGTCGATCTGGCCCAGCGCACCATCACCGCGGGCGGGTGGACCGGAACCGGCCTGTGGCTCGGCATCCGCAAGATGAACCTGCCCGAGGCGCACACCGATTACATTTTCTCGGTGATCGGCGAGGAGTTCGGCCTCGTCATGTGCGCGGTGATCGTGATGCTTTACTGTGCGCTGGTGATGCGTGCGCTGCTGCGCTTGACCGGCGAGGACAACTTCTTCGCGGTGCTCGCCGCGGCCGGGCTCGTCACCCAGTTCGGCGGGCAGGCCTTCATCAACATCCTTGTCAACCTCAAGCTGTTCCCCTCCAAGGGGATGACCCTGCCGCTGATTTCCTATGGCGGTTCATCGACACTGGCGGTGTGCTTCACGCTTGGGCTATTGCTGGCGATCACGCGGCGCAATCCGTTCCTCGCACGCGAGGGAGGGTCCCTGCGCGACCTGATCGAACGCAAGGAAGAACGCCCATGACGAGCGAACCCGGCAGCCCCGCGCGCACAGGGGCATCGCGCCACTTCGTGCTGGCGGCAGGCGGCACCGGCGGACACCTGATCCCCGCCTTCGCGCTCGCCGCCGAGCTGCACGCGCGCGGCCATCATGTCGCGCTGATCACCGACGAGCGAGGGAGCAACATTCCCGGCAAGCCCGATTTCCTCCCCGCCCACGTCCTGCCCGCCGGCCGCTTCGGCAAGAACCCGCTGGGCTGGCCTGCGGGCATCCGCGCGGTGCTCGAAGGCCGGGCGATGGCGCTCCGCCTGTTCGAGCACTTCCAGCCCTCGGCGATTGTCGGCTTCGGCGGTTACCCGGCGCTGCCCGCGCTGCTCGCAGCCACGGCCGCCGGGCTGCCGAGCATCGTCCACGAACAGAACGCCGTGCTCGGCCGGGTCAACCGGCTCCTGGCAGGGCGGGTAAACGCGATCGCGACCTCCTACGAAAGCGTCGACCGCCTCAAGCCCAAGCACGCGCACAAGGTCCACCTTGTCGGCAATCCGGTGCGCGCCGAGGTGCTGGGCTTGCGCGATCAGGATTTCCCGGCCTTCACCGAGGAGAGCCTGCTGCGCATCCTCGTCACCGGCGGATCGCAAGGCGCGCGGGTGCTTTCCGAGGTGGTGCCCGATGGCCTCGCCATGCTCCCGCCGGCGCTGCGCCAGCGCTTGCAGGTCACCCAGCAAGCCCGGCCCGAGGACCTCGAGGCGGTGCGCAAGCGCTATGCCGAACACGGCATTCCCGCCGAACTCGGCACCTATTTCGAGGACATGCACGAACGCCTCGCCGATGCGCACCTGTTCATCGGCCGCGCGGGCGCATCGACCATTGCCGAACTGACCGCCGTGGGCCGCCCGGCGATCCTTGTGCCGCTGCCCATCGCCACTGACGATCACCAGGCGGCCAACACCCGCGAGATGGTCAAGGCCGGCGGCGCGCGGATGGTGCGGCAGGAAGCCTTCCAGCCCAAGCAGCTCGCCAAGCAGATCCAGGCGATGGCGATGAACCCGGCCAGCCTCGCCAACGCCGCGCATTGCGCCTTCAACTGCGGCCGGCCCGATGCGGCGCGCGATCTCGCCGATCTGGTCGAGACGATGAGCGGGATCGATCTGATGGACGTGATCCGCGTTGGCGAAAGCGCGCCTGCCGCCGCCGCCGCAGCAGCGCGCCCCGCCACCGGCGCGGCGCGCAAGGCAGCCAGGGACAGCGTGGAACAATGAAGGGCGTCGGCACCGATATCGGCATCATCCATTTCGTCGGCATCGGCGGGATCGGCATGTCGGGCATCGCCGAGGTGATGCACAATCTGGGCTATCAGGTGCAGGGCAGCGATATCGCCGAAGGGCCGAGTGTCGAGCGGCTGCGCGCGCGGGGGATCACCGTCCATGTCGGGCACCGCGCCGAAAATGTCGCGGGCGTCGCGGTGGTCGTCACCTCTACCGCCGTGCGCCGCACCAATCCCGAAGTCGCCGCCGCGCTTGAAGCCCGCGTCCCGGTGGTGCGCCGCGCGGAAATGCTCGCCGAGCTGATGCGCCTCAAATCCACCGTCGCGGTGGCAGGCACGCACGGCAAGACCACCACGACCTCGATGATCGCGACGCTTCTGGATGCCGGCGGGATCGATCCCACGGTCATCAACGGCGGGATCATCGAACAATACGGGTCCAACGCGCGCCTTGGCGACAGCGACTGGATGGTCGTGGAGGCCGACGAGAGCGACGGCAGCTTCCTGCGCCTCGACGGCACCATCGCGGTCGTGACCAATATCGATCCCGAGCACCTCGACCATTACGGCAGCTTCGCGGGCGTGAAGCGCGCCTTCGTCGAGTTCATCCACAACGTCCCCTTCTATGGGGCGGCGGTGCTGTGCGTCGATCACCCGGTGGTGCAGGCGGTGATCGGCGAGGTGCGCGACCGCAAGGTCGTGACCTACGGCTTCTCGCTCCAGGCCGACATCTGCGGGGTCAATGTGCGCAGCGAAGATGGTGGCAACCGCTTCGATGTGATCGTGCGGCAGCGCGGACTCGAAGACCGGCGCATCGAAGGCGTGCACCTGCCGATGCCCGGCCGCCACAACGTCCAGAACGCGCTCGCGGCGATCGCCGTCGCCATCGAGATGGGCTGTTCGGACGAGGTGATCCGCACCGGCTTTGCCCGCTTTGGCGGGGTGCGGCGGCGCTTCACGCGCGTCGGCGCGGTGGAACTTGGTGGCGGCAAGGTCACGGTGATCGATGATTACGCCCACCACCCGGTCGAAATCCGCGCCGTGCTCGCCGCCGCGCGCGAGGCGGTCGGCGGCAGCGGCGGGCGGGTCATCGCGGTCGCCCAGCCGCACCGCTATTCGCGCCTCAGCGACCTGATGAACGACTTCCAGTCGTGCTTCGATGATGCCGACATCGCCTATGTCGCCCCGGTCTATCCGGCGGGCGAGGAGCCCATCGAAGGCGTCGATCATGCCGCGCTGGTGGCGGGCATGAAGGCGCGCGGGCACCGCGCCGCGCGCGAGATCGCTGGCGCTGACGCTCTGGCCGAGACGCTGGCGGGCGAAGTCCAGCCGGGCGATCTCGTGGTGTGCCTCGGCGCGGGCGATATCACCAGGTGGGCCGCAGGGCTCGCCCCGGCGATCACCGCCAGGCGAGGGGCGGCATGAACCAGCCGGGCGACACCTCGAATTTCGACGATGGCGCGGCGCCCACCTGCGCGGTCGAGGGTGCGGTTGCCGCGCCCGTGCCGCTTGACGGCATCCGCGGCAAGCTCACCTGCAAGGCCCCGCTCGCGCCTTACACATGGTTCAAGACCGGCGGGCCTGCCGACTGGCTGTTCGAGCCTGCCGACATGGAGGATTTGAAGGCCTTTCTGGAACGGCTGGATGGCGAGATTCCGGTGATGGCATTGGGCCTCGGCTCGAACATGATCGTGCGCGACGGCGGGGTGCCGGGCGTGGTGGTGCGGCTCGGCAAGGCCTTTGCGGGCGTCGCGCACACCGGTGAGCTGGAACTCACCTGCGGCGGCGGGGCGAGCGGCATTCTGGTCGCCTCCAGTGCGCGCGACCTCGGCATTGCGGGGCTGGAATTCCTGCGCGGCATCCCCGGCACGGTCGGGGGCTTCGTGCGCATGAACGGCGGCGCCTATGGCCGCGAGGTGGCCGACGTGCTGCTCGACTGCGCGGTGATCCTGCATGACGGCAGCTTCATCACGCTGACGGGCGAGGAATTGGACTATTCCTACCGCCACTCGGCCCTGCCCGAAGGCGCTATCGTGGTCTCCGCGCGCTTGCGCGGGCACCCGGGCGAGCCTGCCGCGATCGGCGCCGAGATGGACCGCATCGCCGCCGCGCGCGAGGCGAGCCAACCGCTGCGCACCAAGACCGGCGGATCGACCTTCAAGAATCCCGAGGGCCACAAGGCGTGGGAACTGGTCGACCGCGCCGGCTGCCGCGGCCTCACCCTGGGCGGCGCGCAGGTCTCCGAGAAGCACACCAACTTCCTCATCAACACCGGCACCGCCACCAGCGCCGACATCGAAGGCCTCGGCGAAATGGTGCGCGACAAGGTCTACGCCGCGACCGGGGTGAGCCTTGAATGGGAAATTCAAAGAGTGGGACGCCCGTGACTTTCGCCAAACCCTTGCACGTCGCCGTCCTGATGGGCGGCTGGGCGAACGAGCGGCAGGTTTCGCTGACCAGCGGCGCGGGCGTGGCCGATGCTCTGGAAAGCAAGGGGCACCGCGTCACCCGCATCGACATGGGCCGCGATGTTGCGCTCAGGCTGCACGAGGCCAAGCCCGATGTCGTCTTCAACGCGCTCCACGGCGTGCCGGGGGAGGACGGGACGGTGCAGGGGATGCTCGACCTGATGGGCCTCGCCTATACCCACTCCGGCCTCGCCACCTCGGTGATCGCGATCGACAAGCAGCTGACCAAGCAGGCGCTGGTGCCGCACGGCATCCCGATGCCCGGCGGGCGGATCGTGACGCGCGAGGAACTTCACGCGCGCGACCCGCTGCCGCGGCCCTATGTGCTGAAGCCGGTCAACGAGGGATCGTCGGTGGGCGTCGCCATCGTCACCGACAACAGCAATGTCGGCAACCCGATCTCGCCGGACGCGAAGGGCCCGTGGCAGGAATTCGCCGAACTTCTCGCCGAGCCCTTCATCAAGGGCCGCGAACTGACCGCCGCGGTGCTCGACGGCCCCGATGGCCCGCGCCCGCTT
Organism: Porphyrobacter sp. AAP82; assembly: GCF_000331285.1. GTDB lineage: Bacteria > Pseudomonadota > Alphaproteobacteria > Sphingomonadales > Sphingomonadaceae > Erythrobacter. The sequence continues at coordinate 209,958 of NZ_ANFX01000012.1, forward strand.
GGCGTCACCGAACTGATCGTGGCGAGCGGCTTCTACGATTATGAGAACAAGTATACGGCGGGCCGGACCGAACACATCTTCCCCGCAAAGCTCCCGCCCGAAATCACCGCCTTGTGCGAGGCCTATGCCGTAAAGGCGCATCAGGTCCTGGGCTGTCACGGCACCAGCCGCACCGATTTCCGCTGGGACGAGGAAGCGGGCGAGGACGGCTTGTTCGTGCTCGAAACCAATACCCAGCCGGGCATGACGCCCTTGAGCCTCGTCCCCGAACAGGCGGCGGGCTGCGGGATACCTTACGCGGATCTCGTCGAGATGCTCTGTGCAGAGGCGCTCCGGGTCCACGCTCTGAAACAGGGAGGCCGGCATGGCGCAGCAGATCCGGCGTAGCTCCGCAGGCGGCGTGCGCCGCGCCGCCAAGGCGCAGAGCCGGGCGGTCACCGTGCGCAAGGCGCGCGGGCAGGCGAGCGGCATGATCGACCGGATCATGGGCTTCCTGCCCTTCACCGAAGAACAGTGGAGCCGCATCTGGCTCGCGATGATCATCGGCGGCGGGGTGGGGATCGCCTTCGTCATCGCCAGCCTTGCAGGCGTCCCCGCGCTGGCGCAGGCGCAGGTCGCCGCGATCGCTGCCGACGCGGGCTTCGAGGTGCGCCACGTGCGCGTCACCGGCACGAGCCGCATGGACGAACAGCAGGTCTATGCCCGCGTCCTCGCCCAGCGCAACCGCGCCATGCCCGATGTCGATGTCGCCGCCCTGCGCGCCGAATTGCTGGCGCTGCCGTGGGTCAAGGACGCGCGGGTCTCGATCCAGCTGCCACACACGCTTGCCATCGACATCGTCGAGCGCACCCCGCATGCGGTGCTCGAGCGGCCCGACCGGCTGATGCTGATCGACGCGAGCGGCGTGGAGCTTGAACCCGTCGCCGCCGAAAAGACCAAGGGGATGCTGCGGCTGGCAGGTCCCGGTGCGGGCAAGCAGGCGCGCGCGCTCGAGGCGCTGCTTGCCGCCGCGCCCGCGCTTGCCCCCAAGGTCGAGGCCGCCGAATGGGTCGGCAACCGCCGCTGGAACCTCACCTTCACCACCGGGCAGCTGCTGGCGCTTCCCGAAGGCGAGGTCGAGGCGGCGACGGCGCTGGTCAAGTTCGCGCGGCTCGATGGCAAGAACCGGCTGCTCGGCGGCACGGTGCTGGCCTTCGACATGCGCACCCCGCCGCGGCTCTACATGCGGCTGCCGCAGGCCGTGGGCGAGCCCAAGGTCGTTGCCGCGCCCGAAGAGGGCGGCAACAAGACCCCCGGGGAGACCACCTGATGGCATCGCGCGCCGGTTCCAGGTCATCCACCGCCGCCCACCGCCGCCTCGCGCGGACCTATGCCGCGGTCAATATCGGCAGCTTCCGCATCAGCGCCATGATCATGGGCGAGACCGAGAGCGGCGACCTCCAGGTGCTCGGCAGCGGGCATCGTGCCAGCGCCGGGGTCAAGCGCGGCTATGTCACCGACATGGCGGCTGCCGCCCACGCGATCCGCGATGCGGTCGAGCGCGCCGAGAAGGCCGCGAACACTCCGGTCCGATCGGTGTGGATCGCCTGCGCGGGCGCGGGGCTGGCCAGCCACGTGGTCGCGGTCGACATCGAGATCGGCGGGCGGCGGATCGAGGACGAGGACATCGAGGCGCTGCTGGTCGAGGCGCAGGACATGATCCAGCCCGATGGCCGCAAGGTGCTCCACGCGCAGCCCGCCCACTACACCCTCGATGGCGCCCACGGTGTCGCCAACCCGCGCGGGCTCCATGCCGAGCGGTTGGGGGTCGATATCCACGTGATGCTGGCTGATGGCGCACCGGTCCGCAATCTCACCGAAGCCGTGCAGAACGCGCATCTCGAGGTCGAGGGCGTGGTGGCGGCGCCGATCGCTGCGGGCCATGCCTGCCTGACGGGCGAGGAACGCGACCTCGGCGTCGCGCTGGTCGAGATCGGTGCGGACATCACCAATGTCGCGGTGTTTGCCGGCGGCATGCTGCTCGGCCTTCACGCGGTGCCGATGGGCTCGGGCTCGATCACCGATGCGATTGCCTCGAGCTTCGGCATCCGCCGCTCGCAGGCCGAACGGCTCAAATGCGTTGCCGGTTCGGCTATTGCCAGCCCTTCGGACCACCGCGAGCTGATCCCGGTCAACGGGCCGGGCGAAGGGGGCGAGAGCGGCGCGCCGGTCGGGCCGGTCGCGCGCGGGGCGGATGACAAGAACCGCATCGTGCGCGCCGAACTGATCGCGGTCGTGACCCAGCAACTGGGCATGCTCACCGGCGAAATCGGCAAGGCGCTGCGCACCATGGGCTTTGCCGGACCAAGGGCGGGACAGGTGGTGCTCACCGGCGGGGGAGCCGAGCTTGCCGGGATGGCCGATTTCATGCAGGGTGCGCTCGGGCAGCCGGTGCGGCTCGGCCGTCCGCCGCAGCTCACCGGCATGCCCGAAGCGCATCATGCGCCCGGCTTTGCGACACTGGCCGGGCTGTGCCTCTACGCTGCCGACGACCCGGTCGATATCCGCGCGGTGGGCGCAAAGCGTGCCGGGGTATACCGCGCCTTCACGCGCGAGGCCGGCTTGATGGCGCTGGTCGCGCGGCTGTTCCGGGCGCTGAGGGAATATTTTTGAGCGGCTCACCTTGCACGCTTTACGTCGCGGCATCAGGTGGTTTGTGCGCCCCGATGCTGTGGATAAGGGTTTTGCCGCTATAAAATATGAACGATGATTATGTCACATAAGACAATTGCGCGAGGAAAAATGAAAAAATTCTGTCCCTGCGCCTGGAGGACCAGCTGATGAGCATCAATATCGGACCCGCAGCGAGCGACGATCTGCGTCCCCGCATCACTGTGATCGGCATCGGCGGGGCCGGCGGCAACGCGATCGCCAACATGATCGCGGCCGAGATCGAGGGTGTCGAGTTCATCGTCGCCAATACCGATGCCCAGGCGCTGAGCACCTCGCCGGCCGAAAAGCGCATCCAGTTGGGCCCCGACATCACCGGCGGCCTGGGTGCGGGGGCGCGTCCCGAGGTCGGCAAGGCGGCGGCGGAAGAGACCGTCGTCGAGATCGAAAAGGCGCTCGAGGGCGTCAACATGTGCTTCATCGCCGCGGGGATGGGCGGGGGCACCGGCACCGGCGCCGCGCCGGTGATCGCCGAAGCCGCGCGCCGCATGGGCGTGCTCACCGTGGGCGTCGTCACCAAGCCGTTCCTGTTCGAAGGCACCCGCCGCATGCGCGCCGCCGAAGCCGGGATCGAGGAACTCCAGAACCATGTCGACACGCTGATTGTCATCCCCAACCAGAACCTGTTCCTGGTCGCCAAGGCGGAAACCACCTTCAAGGAAGCCTTCCAGCTGGCCGACGAGGTGCTCCAGCAGGGCGTGCGTTCGATCACCGACCTGATGGTCATGCCCGGCCTCATCAACCTCGACTTTGCCGACGTGCGCTCGGTGATGAGCGAGATGGGCAAGGCGATGATGGGCACCGGCGAGGGCGAGGGCGAGAACCGCGCGCTCGATGCCGCCGAACAGGCGATCGCCAATCCGCTGCTCGACGGGGTCAGTATGGCCGGCGCCAAGGGCGTTATCATCTCGATCATCGGCGGCGAGGACATGCGCCTGCTCGAAGTCGATGAAGCCGCCAACCACATCCGCGAGCTGGTGGATGAAGACGCGAACATCATCTGGGGCTCGGCCTTCAACCCCGATCTCAAGGGCAAGATCCGCGTCTCGGTGGTCGCCACCGGCATCGAACAGAGCGCGATCGGCCAGTCCGACCGCGCCCAGATGGTCTCGCTCGGCGGATCGCGGGCGCCCAAGCGGCCGGTGCTCGAACTGTCGGACGATGAAGGCTTCGGCGCCGCTCCCCTTCCTGTGACCCCCGAACCCGAACCCTATGGCTTCGGCCGCCCGGCGGCGGCGGCAGCTGCGGCAGAGGATTACGAGGACCACGCGCTCGATCTCGGCGAGGCCGAGGAAGACGATGCCGAGACCGATTACCCCCCGGCCGCGCCCTTCGAACTGACCGGCATGCAGGCCGGCGAAAGCTACGGCGACGAATACGAGGACGATGTCGACGGGATCGTCGATCCGCTCGCGGGTCTGCGCGGTGCCGGAGATACGGGCGGCTATGGCGGCTATGGCGGCTACGGCGCGAGCGGTGCGGCAGCCGACGATGAGAATGGCGAAGCGCTCGAACTCGATGACGGCTATGCCGCCTATCCCGATGCCGATGACCACGGCCCGGTGCAGGATGATCTCCTTGCCAGCGCCGACCGGCTGGCCGCCGAAGGCCGCCCGGTCGAAGCGCGGCTCGGCGGGGGGCGGCGTCGCGGGCTGCTTGGCGGTGATACCGGCGGTGCTGGCGGCGGCAGCAGCGGCGGTGGCGGCGCCGGGGCCGGCAGCACGCTGTTCGAGCGCATGGCCAACCTGTCGCGCAGCACAGCGCGTGACGAGGAAGAGGAAGAGGAGGGCGATGACAGCCCGGCGCTCAGCATCCCGCGCTTCCTCGGCCGCCAGAACAACCAGTAACCGCGTGGCTGCCGCGCGTTGTCGCAGCGCGGCTTTCCCGAGCCGAAGGGCCTGATAGGGCACGCATGATGGTGTCGCGCATTCCTGTCCTGTGTGCACTCGCCCTTGGCGCTGGCCTGCTGCCCCTGGGCGGCGCGGCGGCGCAGGATGTGGTATCCCAGCCCGTGGTTCAGGCCTTGCCCTCGCCCGAGGTGCAGCGGCTCAACCGCGCGCTGGTGGCGCTCGCCAAGACCCCGCGCGATCGCACCGCGCTGGTCGAGGCCGGGCAGGCGGCGCTCGGTGTCGATGATCTCGAAGCGGCAATCGGCTTTTTCGGGCGCGCGGCCGATGTCGATCCGGGCCACCCCGATGTCGCGCTCGGCCTCGGCGCGGTGTACCTGCGCGCCGGGCGTGCGGGCGAGGCGCTGGTCCAGTTCGACCGCGCGCTGGCCGCAGGTGCCGACGAGCGCGCGGCGCTGACCGACCGCGCGCTCAGCCTCGATCTCGTCGGCGAGGGCCCGGCGGCGCAAACCGCCTACACCCGCGCGCTCGAGCTTGATCCCGCCAATGACGAGGCGCGCCGCCGGCTCGCGGTGAGCTATGCCATCGCCGGCAACCGTGCGCGCTTCGAGGATACCCTTCGCCCGCTGCTCGACCGCAGCGATCTCGCCGCCCAGCGCGCCCGCGCCTTCGGGCTGGCAATCATGGGCGAGAGCGACCGGGCGGGCGCGATTGTCGAACAGGTCATGCCGCGCGACATCGCCACGCGCCTCGTGCCCTATCTCGGCTACATGCCGCGCCTCACCCGCCAGCAGCAGGCCGCTGCCGCCAATCTCGGGATTTTCCCGCGCTCGGCCGATATCGGGCGTGACGATCCGCGCCTCGCCCGCTTTGCCGCCGAGGAGCGCGCCGACAGCCGGCTTGCGCCTGCCGGGCCGCCGCTCGATGCGCGCGCGGCTTCGGAGAGCGAACCGGCGCGGGTGGCAACCGTTACCCCCGACGCCGTCGCCGCCAGCCCCGTACCCCCGCCGCGTCCGGTCGAGCGGGTTGCCGATGTCTTCGCCGATCTCGGCGCACCCACGGCCGATGCGCGGGTTTCGGGCGATGCGGTCGACCTGTCGCGAATCGCGGTGAAGCGCGAGGCCCCGCCGCCGCTTCCCGCGCCCGTCGCCAAGCCCGCCGAAAAGCCCAAACCCAAGCAGCCCCCCAAGCCCGTCCATCCCAGCCGCGTCTGGGTGCAGGTTGCAACCGGCCGGAAGATCGACGCGCTCGCCTTCGACTGGAAGCGCCTTGCCCGCGAGGGCGGTGCCGCCTTCGGCAGGTTCAAGCCCCACACCGCCCGCTGGGGCGAGACCAACCGGCTTGTCGTCGGCCCGATCGACAGCCGCGACAAGGCGCAGGCGCTGGTGCGCGAACTCAAGAAGAAGGGCCTCGATACCTTCCTGTTCGTGAGCGACGAAGGCGAGGCGGTTCAACCGCTTAAGTGACTTGTGCGGGCCATCCCCGGTTTTTCGTGCACAGGCTTTGCACAGGTCTGTCCGTTTCTCCCCAGCCCGCCCGCGCCGGGCAATTGCCAATCCCCCCGGTTCGCGTCCATCCCTCCACGCGATGGTGACACAACCCCGCCTTACCCCTGCGCCCACCTTCCTGAAGGCCCGGCCATGAGAGCAGCTGACATGGACTATTCCGCCGAGGACGATGCCGCCCCCGTCGACATGCTCGCCAGCCTGTTCGCGGCGCGCGGCTGGCCGTGCGAGATGGTCTCGGAAGACGAGATGACCGGCGAGGTGCAGGGCTCCTGGGCCAATTACCAGCTGCGCGCGATCTGGCGCGCGGAAGACAGCGTGCTCCAGTTCCTGTGTCTCCCCGACATCCGCGTCACCGACGACAAGCGGCCGGCGGCTTACGAATTGCTGTGCCTCGTCAACGAACAGATGTGGCTCGGCCATTTCGACATCTGGTCGAACGGCGACGTGCTGCTTTACCGTCACGGCGCGCTGCTCGGCGATCACGGGCGGTTGAGCCTCGATATGGCGCAGGCGCTGGTCGAGAGCGCGATCGACGAATGCGACCGCTTTTACCCCGCCTTCCAGTTCGTGCTGTGGGGCGGCAAGTCCCCGCGCGCCGCGCTCGATGCGGCGATGGTCGACGCGGCGGGCGAGGCCTGAGCGCGGGAGGGCGGGGTGGACCACCTGCTTATCATCGGCTGCGGCAACATGGGCGGGGCGATGCTCGCCGGATGGCTCGCGGCAGGCCGGCCCGCAGCGCGGTTCGCGGTGCTCGATCCGGGCCTGGCACACGCTCCCGAAGGCGTTGCGCTGTACCGCGATGCCGCCGAGGTGCCCGGCACGCATGACGCGGTGCTGCTCGGCTTCAAGCCGCAGCAGCTTGCGGCGCTCGGGCCGGGCTTGCAGGCGCTGACTGCGGGCCGGACGGCCTGTTCGCTGCTCGCCGGGATCACGCTCGATCAGCTCGCGGAGGCCTTTCCGCAGGCGGCTGCGCACCTGCGCGTGATGCCCAACCTTGCCGCGCGGATCAACAAATCGCCGGTGATCCTCGCCGCGCGCGGCCTCGATGCAGCCGCGCGCGATTCCGCCTTCGCGCTGTTCGATGCTCTCGGCAGCGCGGTGTGGCTCGAAGACGAAGCGCAGTTCGATCTCGTCACCGCGCTCGCCGGATCGGGGCCGGGCTTCGTCTACCGCTTCATCGACGCGCTGGCGGGTGCGGCGATCGACCTCGGACTCGACGAGGCGACCGCTGCCGCCCTCGCGCTCGCCACCGTGGAGGGCGCGAGCGCGCTCGCCGCAGCCTCGGGCGCTGCGCCCGCCACGCTTGCCGACCGTGTCGCCAGCCCGGGCGGCATGACCCGCGAGGGGCTGAACGTGCTCGATGAAGGCGCGGCGCTGCGCCGGCTGCTCGCCGCGACGCTCGCCGCCACGCGCGACAAGGGCGCGGCCCTTTCGCAAGGCAGTTAATATTAACATCGGTTCATCTGAACAGATTGCATGCTTTGCACGCCGGTTTCGCTTGAAATGCGCCGGCGAAGCCACGATATTGCGACACATGGAGAGCGCGCGGATTTTCCCGCGCTCCAGCATGAAAGGCTAAGGGTTTCACAATGGCTGACTGGAATGACCCCTCGCGCAATGCGCAGCGCTTCGGCTCCGTGCCGCGCGCCGGAGGCGATGTCTCAGGCCGCGTGAGCTATGACGAGGGTCTGCGCAGGCACATGCTCTCGATCTACAACTACATGACCTCGGGCGTGCTGCTGACCGCGATCGTCGCGTTGCTGTTCGCCAATTCGCCGCTGTTCGGCTTGGCGTTCGAGACGGTCGTGACCCCGCAGGGCACCGGCATTGCGCCCAACCTCCTCGGCTTTGCGATCATGCTCTCGCCGCTTGCGATCATGCTGTTCTGGTGGTTCGGCGCGGCGCGCGCCAGCGCCGGCACGCTGCAAGTCGCCTTCTGGGCCTTTGCGGTGGCGTTCGGGCTGTCGTTCTCGACGCTGTTCACCTCCTACACCGACAGCTCGATCGCGACGGCGTTCTTCGCGGCGGCGGCCTCGTTTGCGGGCCTGTCGCTGTGGGGCTACACCACCAAGAAGGACATCAGCGGCTGGGGCAGCTTCCTGATCATGGGCATGATCGGCCTGATCGTGGCGAGCCTCATCAACGCCTTCTTCCCTTCGGGCGCGATGACCTTCGTCATCAGCGTGGTGGGCGTGCTGATCTTCGCCGGGCTTACCGCCTATGACACGCAGCGCCTGAAGCAGGAATACTGCTACGTGCGCGGAACCCCGGAAGCCGGGCGTGCGGTGATCTTCGGGGCGCTGTCGCTCTACCTCGATTTCATCAACCTGTTCATCTACCTGCTGCGCCTGCTCGGCAACCGCGAGTAAGGTTGCCGGGCTCCGGCCCGCCGCACAGATGTTGAAATAGCGATGCCCGGGGCCTTTCCTTAGGTCCCGGGCATTTGCTTTGTTAGCCGGGGCGGCTATCGCTCAGGCTTCAGGCTGGAGCAAGCCGCGCCGCCGCATCCTTGCGCGCCAAGCGGCTTGCACACACCGCAGCACGAGAGAGAGAGACACCTGATGAGCGCCGCCGCCGCCAACGCGCCCTGTGAACCGCACCGCGAACCGTCCCGCACCACCACGCGCACCCCCTTCGGCCTTGCGATCACCACGCTCGCGGTTGGCGCGGCGATGCTCGGCGCCTGCGCCACCCCCGCGCCGCCGCCGCCGCCCCCGCCCCCGCCTCCGCCGCCGCCGCCGCGGGTGGTCGAGGCCGTGCCCTACCGTCCGCTCCCGCCGGGCGGCGCCTATTACGTGATGACCATGCCTGCCAAGGGGCCAGACGGGCGGCGCATCACGGTCAATTCGAACCTGTCGAACGACCAGCTGGTCTGGAACCTGCGCTCGGCCTGGAACGTCGCGGCATTGAATTGCCTTGCGCCCGAATACCAGCCGATCCTCGATGGCTACCGCGCCTTCCTGACGAAGAACGTGCGCAGCCTGAAGGCGGTCAATGACCGTATCGAGAAGAGCTACACCAGCCGGTTCAAGGTCCGCCGCGATGCGATCGTCGCGCGCGATGGCTACACCACGCAGGTCTACAACTTCTTCGCCGAGCCCGCCGCGCGCGCCGGCTTCTGCCGCGCCGCGCTCGATATGGCGAACCGCGCTCTCATCATCCCGCCGACCGACCCGCTCGCCTTCGCGCAAGCCAATTTCGAAGGGCTGATGGTGCCCTTCTACGCGTTCTTCGACGAATACGAGGCCTACCAGCGCGCTTCGGCCGAATGGGACGCGAAGTGGGGCACGATGTACGGCGCCTCGCAGCCCGGCTGGGTGGCGGTGCAGCAGCACCGCGCCGGCCTTGCGCCCCAGCCCGGCCCGGGCGCCGCGCAGACCGTGATCGACTTCGAAACCGGCCTGCCGGTGCCGGTCATCCCGGTCACCGAAGGCGTCACCTCGCAGCCCGTCATCCAGCCGATCGCGCCGGGCAGCGGAGGCGCGGGGGGCAAGTAGGGGCAGAGCCCCGAAACGGGGAAAATCGGCGTTGCAAGCCTTGTCGCTTCTCGCTAATGCGCGCGCTCGCCCGCTGCCGTGACAGGCAAGGGGGCGCCGCGAAAACTGGAACGGGGCCGTAGCTCAGCTGGGAGAGCGCGTCGTTCGCAATGACGAGGTCAGGGGTTCGATCCCCCTCGGCTCCACCAGTTAAACGCAAAAGGCCCTCCCCCACGGGGAGGGCCTTTTGCGTTTAACTGGCGGGTTTTTTGTTTGCGCCCTCAAGCGCCGGACGCAGCGCGTCCGCGCTGCTTGGCTTACCTCGCAAAGGCTCGGGCGCGCGTTCGCGCTTGCGGCGCTTCGCGCCGTGGGGGTCCCGACTTTGCTATTCCTTACACCGCTTGCCGTCAGCCTCGCCTGACGCTATCCACCTCCCCGCGTTTCGGTAACGGGAATGCGGTTCGATTCCGCAGCTGTCCCTGCAACTGTAAGCGGTGAGCGTGGGGTGCGCGCCCTCCTTGAAAAGGGGGGCAGCCACTGGGGGTCTTTGCGACCATCCGGGAAGGCGAGCATCCCATGCGGCGATCCGTGAGCCAGGAGACCGACCGGGGCGTGTCGCTCTTTGCCGGGTTCAGGGGTTGGCCAGGCGCGGAAACAGACTTTCGTTGTGAGCGACATCGCTGGGCCGTGGGGGGCGGGCAACCTCCCCTCGTGGCCACCATGTTGCTGATGACGGGAGGAATCCGTGAAGAATTTTACATATCTGGGAAGCGTCGCTGCGGCGGCGCTGGTTTGGGCTGCGCCTGCGTGGGCGCAGGATCAGGCGCGCGAGGAGCAGGTCGAGGACCCGCTGGCCGGTCTGACCATGGCGGAAATCCTCGAGATCGGCGCCGGCCATGCGCCGCGCGGTGACATCATCGTCAGCGCGAGCCGCTCGGGCAACAGGATTGCGCCGGAACAGTATCCCGGCTCCGCGCTCGTCATTACCCCCTACCAGCTCGACCAGCGCCAGACCCGCGACATCGCCGACGTGCTGCGTGATGTCCCCGGCGTGGCGGTCGCGGGCGTCGCTGGCCAGACCCAGATCCGTCTGCGCGGCAGCGAGGCCAACCATGTCCTCGTGCTGGTCGACGGGATCGAGGTCTCCGATCCGTTTGCTGGCGAGTTCGACATCGGCACCCTGCAGGCCGAACCCGGCGCGCGGGTCGAGGTGCTGCGGGGTGCGCAATCGGCGCTCTACGGCTCGGACGCGATCGGCGGGGTGGTCGCCTATCAGAGCGCCAGCGGGCGCAGCAGTCCGGGCTTTTCGGCGCGGATCGAGGGCGGCACGCAAGGCACCGTCAACGGCGCGGCACGCTACGCCGCCAACGGCAAGAACTGGGACGCCGCCCTCTCCGCCGTCATCGTCAGCACCGATGGCCAGCCCAACGCGCGCGGCGGCACCCGCGACATCGGCCGCGACAGCTATACCCTCGCGGGCAAGGGCAGCGTGGACGTGACGGACACCTTCGCCCTGCGCGCCGCCGCCCGCTTCATCCGCACCGAAGGCCAGAGCAACGACAGCGATTTCGACACCGCCAGCCCCACCCTCGGCCTCATCATCGACAGCCCCGGCGTGACCTTCACCAACGAGGCGATCTATGCGCTGGCGGGCGCCAGGCTCGCCACGCTGGACGGGCGCTGGACCCATGACCTTTCCGCCCAGATCGCCAACGTCGAGCGCGAGACCGACAGCCCCTTCGGCATCACCTCGGCGAGCGAAGGCGACCGCTTCAAGGCCTCCTACGTCTCGTCCTTGCGGCTCGACGAACACAACCTCACCTTCGCCGCCGATTACGAGGTCGAAGGCTTCCGCAATGCCACCCCCGGCGGCTTCGTGTTCGACGCGCGGCGCGAGATCGAGCAGGTCGGGCTGGTCGGCGAATACCGCTACAGCGGCGAGGCCTTCGACCTTGCCGCCGCGATCCGGCACGACATCAACGATCTGTTCCAGGACGCGACCACCTTTCGCGTGGGCGCGGGGTACCGGATCACCGGCACCACCCGCATCCGCGCGGCGGGCGGCTCCGGCGTCAAGAACCCCGGCTTCTTCGAGCTCTACGGCTTCGTCGACGGGCGTTTCATCGGCAACGCTGCCTTGCGTCCCGAGAAGTCGACAGGCCGGGAAGTGGGGCTCGACCAGCAGCTCGGCGACAATGCCAGCGTGGCGGTGACCTATTTCGATAGCGAGCTGGACGGCGAAATCTTCACCACCTTCCCGCCGCCGAACTTCATCGCCACCCCGGCCAACCGCACCACGGTGAGCAAGCAGCGCGGGGTGGAAGTGTCACTCAGCGCCCGCATCGGCGAGCAATTCAGCCTCGATGCGGCCTACAGCTACCTCGATGCCGAGGAGAACGGGGTCGAGGAAGTGCGCCGCCCCAGGCACATCGCCAGCGCCGCGCTGACCTGGGAAGCGCCGGAGGATGCCGCCTCGGCGACGCTGGTGGTGCGCTACAACGGCCAGACCCCCGACGTTGCCTTCACCGATCCGAGCTTCGTGCCGGTGCGGGTACAGCTTGGCGATTACACGCTGGTCAACCTCAACGCCCGGGTGAAGCTGACCGAAGCGATCAGCGCCTTCGCCCGCGCCGAGAACCTGCTGGGCGAGGACTACGAGCAGGTGTTCAGCTTCGTCTCGCCGGGGCGCTCGGCGGTGATTGGCGTTGAGGCGAAGTTCTGAAAACTCCCCTCCCGCTCGCGGGAGGGGCAGGGGGTGGGCCCGTGACGCGCGAGTCTTGCGATTCGCGCCCCCCCCCCCCCCCCCCCCCCCCCCCCCCC